>RAYO01000004.1 GCA_003612335.1 bacterium 1xD42-67 | reverse complement strand
GATCAGCTGGCAGAGGATAAATTGGCAGACCAACTGACGATAAAGGGATACTATGACCCGTTTACGGGTGAGCCAGCCAATAAGAGCAGATAAAGATCCGAGGCTACTTAAAAAGGCTGAAAGCGCTTGGCTGGAGACCCGATATCCCCATTGTTTCCGCCTGACATACAGTTCCTTTCAATTTGCCCGCTGTATGACGGGCCGTTTGCTATGCTCTGTTCCGGAACTTGTTTTCATAACAAACAGCCCCACTGAGTGGGGCTGTTTGTAAGAATATGCGGACGGCAGACCGTTTCACCGCGCCTTGAAGCGCGGCCGATATCACGCCCTTATAGGGCGAGTGCAGGCCACCCGTTATACGGGTGGTCCTGACTTGTCACGACCGACTGACCGCAGCTCCGGTCCACCGGCTGGATCTGACCGTTGGAGGTGGCGGCAAGGCCCCTTGCCCTGCACACGGCGACCAGTCCATCCAGATCATCGCTCACATTTCCAGAAAAACGCGCTGTAGGGGGGCAGCTCGCTGCCGCCGCCGAAGTCGTGCTGTCCTCCAGAGATCAGGTCCACCGCCAGGCCGCAGCCGGCGTCGAAGTGGGCGGTGTAGGGGGAGGAGTCGGCGTTGATGGCCACCAGCACCCGCTCCTCGTCGCACCTGCGCTCGAAGATGATCTGCTTGTTGGTGAGCACCACGTTGCGGTAGGCACCGTAGCACAGGGCCTTGCTGCCCTTCTTGGCCTCGGCCAGCTTGGCGATCCAGGTGGTGAGGTCGTTCCGCTCCGGTCTCTCCAGGGCGGGACGGAGCTCGGCGTCGCTGCCCCGGCCCTTGGCACCCTTCATGCCCCACTCGCTGCCGTAGTAGACCGAGGGCACCCCGGGCATCCCGAAGGCCATAGCGTAGGCCACAGGCAGGTGGCCGGGGTCGGTGAGCTTGGAGGCGATGCGGTCCACGTCGTGGTTGTCCAGGAAGGACAGCAGGTGCCTGCCCTTGTACAAAGTCCACTGCTCCGGGCCGAACTGCCGGGCCAGGGAGTGGCCGATCTCGAACATGTTCATGGAGTTGAAGGCGGACCACAGCCCCTTGTAGCACTCATAGTTGGTCACCGAGTGGCACATATCGTCGGCCATCCAGCGGTTGTAGTCCCCATGGAGGGTCTCGCCCATCAGCACGAAGTCGGGCTTGAGGGAGTTGGTGAAGGCCCGCAGCTGCTTCAGGTGCTCCGGGGGCAGGCAGTAGGCCACGTCCAGCCGCAGGCCGTCGATGCCGAACCGGTCGACCCAGGAGCGGATGGCCTCGAACTGGTGCTCCACCACCGCCGGGTTGGACAGATTCAGCTTGACCAGCTCGTTGTGGCCCTCCCAGCCCTCGTACCAGAAGCCGTCGTTATACTCGGTATTGCCGTCGAAGCTGATGTGGAACCAGTCCTTGTATGGGCTGTCCCACCTCTTCTCCTGCACGTCCTGGAAGGCCCAGAAGCCCCGGCCCACATGGTTGAAGACCCCGTCCAGCATCACCCGCAGGCCGGCGTCGCGGAAGGCCCGGCACACCTTGGCCAGGTCGTCGTCGGACCCCAGCCGGGGGTCGGTGTGGAAGTAGTCCCGGGTGTCATAGCCGTGGCGGTCGCTGTCGAACACCGGGTTGAGCAGGACGGTATCCGCCCCGGTCTGTTTGATATGGTCCACCCAGTCCAGCAGGCGCAGGATCCGGGGCTCTGTCTGGCCGGCGTTCTCCGCCGGCGCGCCGCACAGCCCCAGGGGGTAGATCTGATAGATGACTGCTTCGTCGAACCACATGATAGATCTCTCCTTTCGCCCGGTAGGGCGATCATTTTTTCCCTGTCGATCATACTACATCTTCCCGCTTTTCGCAAGTAGGGATTCTACCTCGGGGCGTGTCTGCAGTTCTCGCTCCAGACAGTCCAGGAAGATCTGGGTGAGAGCTCCCTTTCGCCGGGGGCCCAGGAGGTAGTAGATGATCTCGTCGCTGGGGCCGCTGTCCAGGGCGCGAAGGGCGAGGCCCAGCTTTCGGGCCAGGGGGACAGCTACCACCGAGGGGGCCACGGCCCAGCTGTCAGGCCAGACGTCCCGCCAGGAGAAGAACTCCTCCAGCAGGGGCATCTGGTCCAGCACCGCCCGGGGGACCGCCGCTGCGCTGAACCAGAAGGAGTGCCACAGGTCATATTCCGGGTTCCAGGGCAGGCGCAGCTCCTTGGACGGATCCAGGGCGGAGGGGTGGACGGTCTCCGGCCAGTCCAGCTCCGGCCCGGCGATCAGCACCATGGGGGAGCGGAAGGCGGGGATGGTCTCCACCTGGGGGTGGTACATATGGTCAGAGATGAGGGCGATGTCCGCCAGCCCCTGGGCCACATAGTCATATGCCTCACGGGAGTGGTAGTGGTGGAAGGTGAGGGCCCGGCCGGGGGCCAGGAAGTCCCGGAACACCGGGGGGAGCAGATAGGTGGACAGACTGCCCACCGAAGCCACCCGCAGGGCCTGGGCCCGGTCCCGACTGGCTACCTCCCGGGCCTCCTGCCACAGGACCCGCCACTTCTCCGCCACCTGGACGAAGTCCCGGCCCCGGTCGGTGAGCTCCACCCGCCGCTGGCCCCGACCTCGGACGACCAGCGCACAGCCCAGGTCAGACTCCAGGGCCCGCAGGTGGCGGCTCACTGCAGGCTGAGTGATGTACAGCGCCTGGGCCGCCCCAGAGATGCTCTCCAACCGCGCCACTGCCAAAAAGACCTCGATGCCCTGCTGGGTCATGGCCGCTCCCTCCCCGACTGGACTGGATGGCCTCCGCCCTGGGACGGAGACGAGATATAACGAACAGATCATATCATAGCACGGAGATCGGCATTTTACAAGAAGGATCTGAGGGGATATACTGGTGGCGGATCTGTGACAGAGGCGCGCATCGCGCACCCAGCCGGGTGCGGCGTGCCCCGGATAGACCATCGTGGAGAGGAGAGATCGATATGACCCATGCCCGGCTCACCCAAGGGGATATCAGCCGTCAGCTGATCGCCCTGTCAGCTCCCCTGCTGATGGGGAACATCCTCCAGCAGCTGTACAACACGGTGGACGCGGTGATCGTGGGCCGCTTCGTAGGGGATATCGCCTTTGGTGCGGTGGGGGTGGCGGGCTCTGTAATGAACCTGTTCCTCTTCCTGATCAGCGGCGGCTGTGATGGGGCGGGGGCCCTCCTGTCCCAGTTCTACGGGGCGGGGGAGAGGGAGACCTTCCGCCGGGAGTTCTGTCTGTCCGGCCTCTTTGGGGCGGGGGCGTCGCTGGTCCTGACCCTGCTGGGCCTGCTGGCACTGGAGCCTCTGCTGGTCCTGCTCCGGACCCCGGCCGGCGTGGCCGCCTACGCGGCCTCCTATCTGCGGATCATCTTCCTGGGCTTCCCTGCCGCCTTCGCCTACCATCTGTCTTCCTGTGTGCTGCGGGCGGTGGGCAATACCCAGGCCGCGCTGTACTTCCTGGCTCTATCCATGGGGGCCAACCTGGGCCTGGACCTGCTCCTGGTGCCCCGGCTGGAGGTGGCCGGAGCGGCGCTGGCCACCGTTCTGGCCCAGGCCATAGCCGCAGGTCTGTGTATGGGCTATCTGCGTCTGTGCTTTCCGGAGCTGATGTTCCGCCGGACAGATATGGTGCTGGACCTCCCCCTGCTGGAACGCACTGCCAAGTTCAGTTCGGTCACCGCCCTCCACATGTGCAATCTGTACATCGGTAAGCTGTTGGTCCAGGGGGCGGTGAACTCTCTGGGGGACGAGGCGATCGTCGCCTTCACCGCCGCCACCCGGGTGGAGGGCTTCGCCAACTCCTTTGGAGACAGCGGCGCGGCGGCGGTGGCTGTCTTCGTGGGGCAGAACACGGGAGCGGGGGAGGAGGGCCGGGTGCGGGAGGGCTTCTGGCGGGGACAGAGGCTGCTGCTGGCCTTCGGTGTGGTCATGTCCCTGATCATGATAGCGGGGGCGGAGCCCTGCCTGCGGCTGGTCCTCCCCGCCGGGAGCGCGTCTGGGCAGGGACCGGCGGTGGGCTATCTGCGGCTGGTGGCCTGCTTCTATGTGTTCAACTTCCTGGGGAGCGGCCAGGCGGGCTGCTTCCGGGGCCGGGGCCGGGCAGACCTCCCGGTGATCGGGGCCACGGGACATATCTCCCTGCGGGTGGCGCTGTCCTTCCTCCTGGCCCCCAGGATGGGCCTGCCCGCTGTGGCTCTGGCCACCGGCCTGGGCTGGATCGGGGTGGTCACCTTTTGGGACCTGATGATGAGGCGGGAGCTGGCGGGGGCTGGAAAATAGATCCGCCAAATGCCTTGATTTTTTCCTGTGGCGCCCTATAATAGTATCATCTGGACCGATTCCGGCACATGGATCCTGGATCCAGCTGCCGCTCCAGGAAAAAATATTAGGAGGATCTGTTTATGAACAAGACCATCACCGCCGAGAAGGCCCCCGCCGCAGTGGGCCCCTACTGCCACGCCAAGCTGGCGGGGGACACCCTGTACACCTCCGGCCAGCTGGGCCTGATCCCTGCCACCGGGGAGCTGCCCCAGGGGGTGGAGGCCCAGGCGACTCAGGCGCTGGACAACCTGAAGGCCGTCCTGGCCGCCGCCGGGATGGGCTGTGAGGATGTGGTGAAGACCACCGTGTTCCTGGCGGATATGGGCGACTTCGCCGCCATCAATACGATCTACGCCAAGTACTTCCCCGGCGAGGCCCCCGCCCGTTCCTGCGTCCAGGTGGCCGCTCTGCCCAAGGGCGCCCTGTTCGAGATCGAGGCCGTGGCCGTCAAGTGAGGGCACGCAGGATGGAGGGCCGTCAGATCTGGTGGGCCCTGAACGAGATGCCCGCCGGCGGAGGGGAGCGTCTGGCCGTCATGTCCCTGGAGGATGTGGCAAAGGCTCAGGGCTTCCACCGCTCCTTCCCCCAGTATTCCGTCACTCCTCTGGCCCGGCTGGACGGCATGGCCGCCCGGCTGGGGCTGGGATCCCTGTGTGTCAAGGACGAGTCCCACCGGTTCGGGCTCAACGCCTTCAAGGTGCTGGGCGGCTCCTTCGCCATGGCCCGGTATATCGCTGGAGAGCTGGGACGGGACGTGTCTGAGCTGGACTATGGCCGTCTCACCAGCCCGGAGCTCCGGAAGGAGCTCGGGCAGGCCGTCTTCTTCACTGCGACCGACGGCAACCATGGCCGGGGGGTGGCCTGGGCGGCCCAAAAGCTGGGCCAAAAGGCGGTGGTCCACATGCCCAAGGGGACGGTGGAGAGCCGCTTCGACAACATCGCCCGGGAGGGGGCCCAGGTCACCATCGAAGAGGTGAACTACGACGCCTGCGTCCGCATGGCCGCGGCGGAGGCGGCTGAGACAGAACACGGTGTGGTGATCCAGGACACCGCCTGGGAGGGCTATGAGGAGATCCCTACGTGGATCATGCAGGGGTACGGCACCATGGCCGCCGAAGCGGCGGAGCAGCTGCGCCAGCAGGAGATCGGCCGGCCCACCCATATCTTCATCCAGGCCGGGGTGGGCAGTCTGGCCGGAGCAGTGGCCGCCTATTTCGCCAACAGATATCCCGCCGATCCCCCCAAGGTGGTGGTCCTGGAGGCCCGGGCGGCTGACTGCCACTACCGCAGCGCCCTAGCTGGAGACGGCCTCCCCCGGGCAGTGGACGGGGACCTGGAGACCATCATGGCCGGGCTGGCCTGCGGTGAGCCCAACCCCATCTCCTGGGACATCCTGCGCCGCTGTGCCTCGGCGTTCCTCTCCTGCCCGGACTGGGTGAGCGCCAGGGGGATGAGGATGCTGGCCGCCCCCCTGAAGGGGGACCCGGCGGTGTGCTCCGGAGAATCCGGGGCGGTGGGCATGGGCGCTCTGGCCGCCATCATGGAGGACGGCGCATACCAGGAGCTGCGGGAGGTTTTGTGTCTGGACCGTTCCAGCCAGGTGCTCCTCTTCTCCACCGAGGGGGACACCGACCCGGAACGCTACCGCAGGATCCTCTGGGACGGGGAGCTGCCTGTGGTGTGATACAAGGTCAGGAGACAGCGGACGAAGGTCCGCTGTCTCCTGCAGTCTATTCCACGGTGACGCTCTTGGCCAGATTCCGGGGCTTGTCGATGTCGCAGCCCCGCATGAGGGCCACGTAGTAGGCGAAGAGCTGGAGGGGGACCACCCCCAGAGAGGGGAGGAGCAGGTCGTGGATGTCGGGGATGGTCATCACCGCGTCGGCGGTGCGGGACATCTCCTCCCGGCGGCTCTCGGTGGTCAGAGCCAGCACGTCGGCCCCCCGGGCCTTCACCTCCACCACATTGCTGGTGGCCTTGGCGAACAGCCTGCCGTAGGTCCCCAGGGCCACCACCAGGGTGCCCTCCTCGATCAGGCTGATGGTGCCGTGTTTCAGTTCCCCAGAGGCGTATGCCTCTGAGTGGATGTAGGAGATCTCCTTCAGCTTCAGCGAGCCCTCCAGTCCCAGTGCATAGTCCAGGTTCCGGCCAATGAAGAAGATGGAGTCGTGGTTGAAGTATTGGGAGGCGAAGTATTGGATGCTGTCCCGGTGGGAGAGGACCTCCTCCATCTTGTCGGGCAGCTCCTGGAAGGCGGACAGCATGGCCCGGCAGTCCTCCTCGGAGACGGTGCCCAGCTGCTGGGCCATCCACAGGGCCAGCAGGGACAGGAGGGCCAGCTGGGTGGTATATGCCTTGGTGGTGGCCACAGCGATCTCGGGCCCCGCCCAGGTATAGAGGACCTGGTCGGATTCCCGGGAGATGGAGGAGCCCACCACGTTGACGATGGACAGGATGTGGGCCCCCAGCCGCCGGGCCTCCCGAAGGGCGGCCATGGTGTCCAGGGTCTCGCCGGATTGGCTGATCACGATGACCAGGGTGTCCTCATCTGCGATGGGGTCCATATACCGAAACTCAGAGCCCAGGACCACCTCCACCGGCTTGCGGGTGAGCCGCTCCAGGTGGTATTTGCCCACCATGCCCACGTGATAGCTGGAGCCGCAGGCCACGATGAAGATCCGGCGCATCTTTTGGAGATAGTCCTGGCTGAGGGAGAAGTCCTGGAAGAGGATCTCTCCGTCCCGGATCCGGGGAGAGAGGCACCGGCGCAGGGCTTCGGGCTGCTCCATGATCTCTTTGAACATGAAGTGTTCATAGCCCCCCTTCTCGGCGGCGTCGATCTCCCAGTCGATGGTGACGATCTCCTTGGGGATGGGGCGCATCAGGTGGTCGTAGCACTGGATGCCCTCCCGGGTGAGGACGGCCAGCTCCCCGTCCCCCATATAGCCCACCTGGCGGGTGTGGCGCAGGATGGCGGTGACGTCGCTGGCGATGAGGGCGGATCCCTCGCCATAGCCCAGGATCAGAGGGCTGTCCTTCCGGACGGCCACGATCCGATCGGGGCAGTCCGCGCAGAGGATCCCCAGGGCGTAGGCCCCTTCGATCCGCCGCAGGACCCGGCCCACCGCCTCCAGAAGGTCCCCCTCGTAAAAGTATTCGATGAGCTGGGCCACCACCTCGGTGTCCGTCTCAGAGGTGAAGGGCACCCCCTGTTCCTCCAGGAAGGCCTTCAGCTCGGCATAGTTCTCGATGATCCCGTTGTGGACCACGGCGATCCGCCCGCTGCGGCTCACCTGGGGATGGGAATTGATATCGCTGGGGGCGCCGTGGGTGGCCCAGCGGGTGTGGCCCACCCCCACTGTGCTGTCCAGGTCCGCCCCGCCGTGGAGCTGCTCCGAAAGCACCTGGAGCCGTCCCTTGGCCTTGTGGACGGCCAAAGTGCCCGCCTCAGCGTCGAACACCGCGACCCCGGCGGAGTCGTACCCCCGATACTCCAGCCGGGACAGCCCTTCCAGCAGGATAGGGGCAGCCTGTTCTGTTCCGATATAACCTACGATCCCACACATATTCGATCTTCCTCCTTGTTCTTGCCCATGCCTGACCGGCCCCCGCCTGCCGGCGGGAGCCCTGATCGGTATGGGATGGATGAGGAGGACAAACTCGCAGCCATTTGACCTCGTTCCCCGGTCACAGCCCCTCTGTTCTGCGGTCGCCCGCAGGTTTTGTAGGCTGTGTGCGCGCCCGGAGCCGGCACGGAGGGGCATCCGCCGAATCTTCGATCCTCCCCTCACCTCGTCGTCCCGCGGAAGAGCGGGCGCTGGCGCTCCTGATGGGTCTTGCCCATGGTCCTCCTTCCTCTCTGCGATATATGAGACTATGCGCTCCGCGCCCGTCCCATACGTCTGCCATTATACGGGCTGCGCCCCAAGATGTAAAGCGGAAAATGAAAATTGCCTTTTGCAGGAAAGTCTGGTATACTGTCTTTCAGGAACTTGAGAAGGAGGCCATATCATGAGCAAGGCATTCGGAACGCCCTTCGGGATGACGAAAAACGGAGAGGAGGTGCGGGAGCTGGTCCTGGACAACGGCGTGCTGTCCTGCCGGATCCTCACCTTCGGCGGGACGGTCCGGGCCCTCACCGTCCCCGGCAGGGAGGGCCCGGTGGATGTGGTGCTGGGCTACGATTCCCTGGCCCAGTACGAGACGGAGGGGGGCTATCTGGGGGCGCTGGTGGGCCGGTTCGCCAACCGGATCGCCCAAGGCCGGTTCGTCCTCGATGGCCGGGAACATGTCCTGGCCTGCAACGACGGCCCCAACCACCTCCACGGCGGCGCTGTGGGCTGGTCCCACCGGGTGTGGACAGTGGAAGCGCTGACGGCGGAGCGGGCAGTCCTCTCCCTGGACAGCCCCGACGGGGAGGAGGGCTACCCCGGCCGCGTCCAGGCGAAGGTGACCTATGCTCTGGAGGGGGAGGCGCTGACGATCCACTATGAGGCGGTCAGTGATCGGGATACCCCTGTCAACCTGACCAACCACAGCTATTTCAACCTGGCGGGCCACGACAGCGGGACGGTGCTGGACCAGGAGCTCCAGCTCTTCTGCACCTCCTACACCCCCACAGATGAGACCAGCATCCCCTTGGGCCGGATCGATCCGGTAGAGGGCACCCCCATGGATCTGCGGGCCCCTGTCCCCATCGGCGCCCGGATCGGAGAGGACTTCCAACAGCTGGTGTGGGGGCGGGGCTATGACCATAATTTCGTGGTGGACGGCCAGCCCGGCGTGATGCGCCCCGCCGCTGTGGCCCGCAGCAGGGCCACCGGGATCGTGATGGAGGTGGAGACCGACAGCCCCGGTGTCCAGTTCTACTCCGCCAACTTCCTCGAGGACGGGCGGAAGGGCAAGGGTGGAGCGGTCTACGGCTTCCGCCACGCTTTCTGCCTGGAGACCCAGCACTTCCCGGATTCCCCGAATCAGCCTGCGTTCCCCTCCTGTATCCTTCGGGCCGGCGAGGAGTATGATCAGACCACCCGGTTCCGTTTCTCCGTCCAGGGGGAGTGAGCTCCCCTTCAGAGGATGGAGCCCGGTCTGTGGGACGTCGTCGAAAGCGCTCTTCCGAGCTGGCCCCAGGCCGGACCGGGAGAGCGTTTTTTGACCTGGGAGAGATGCTCTGTCCCCCTCCAGATCCTGACAAAAGCCCGACTCGTCCCGCAGGGATCTAGCGAAACGGCCAGTTTTCTGCAAACGACAAAAAATCATTTTGGATATATTGACTTTTTCGCTCTAAAGTTTTACAATGAAGGAAGTCCCGAGGGCGGGGAGCTCCTGCCCTGAACCGGGACAAGATCAAAAATGCTGGACCATATCTCCAAGATCTATCAGGACCCCAAGACAGGGAAGGATTTCTATGCGGTGAAGGACATCTCCCTGACCATCGAGCCGGGCTCCTTCGTCACTCTGCTGGGCCCCTCGGGCTGCGGCAAGACCACCACCCTGCGGATGATCGCCGGATTCGAGAGCCCCGACGAGGGGGAGATCTACCTGGGGGACCAGGCCATCAACGCCCTCACCCCCAACAAGCGGGACACCGCCATGGTCTTCCAGAGCTACGCCCTGCTGCCCCACTACAACGTGTTCGACAACGTGGCCTACGGCCTGAAGCTGCGCAAGGTCTCCAAGGATGAGATCCAGAGGCGGGTCATGCGTATCTTAGACCTGGTGGAGCTCACCGGTATGGAGAGCCGCATGACCAACCAGCTCTCCGGCGGCCAGCAGCAGCGGGTGGCCCTGGCCCGGGCCCTAGTCATCGAACCCAGCGTGCTGCTCTTCGACGAGCCTCTCTCCAACCTGGACGCCAAGCTCCGGGCCTCCATGCGCACCGAGATCCGCCGCATCCAGCAGGAGGTGGGGATCACTGCGGTCTATGTCACCCACGACCAGAGCGAGGCCATGGCCCTGTCCGACGATATCATCATCATGAACAGGGGCGTGGTGGCCCAGATGGGCACCCCCCAGGAGATCTACTACCATCCCAACAGCGAGTTCGTGGCCGACTTCATCGGCGAGGCCAACTTCCTCAAGGGCGCCCTGGTCCGGATGGACGGCGACCACGCGGTCCTCGAAGTGGAGGGGAGCGCCGCCCGGGTCCCGGCCAAGGCGGGGATGGCCCCGGGGACGGAGTACACAGTGGTGCTGCGGCCTGAGTCCGCTATCCTGCGGGACGAGGGCGGGCTGCCCTGTGAGGTGGTCCTGTCCTGCTTCATGGGGTCCTATCAGAACTACCATGTGCAGGTGGGCGGGACCCTGGTGAAGCTCACCGACTACGATCCCAAGAATAAGCGGATCTATCAAGTGGGGGAGAAGTGCGCCCTGGTCTTCGACCCGGAGTCGGTGCATATCCTATAGCTGGGACCTTCAAATGGATCGGTCCATATGGAACGGACAGCGGCCCCGTGTCCCCAAAGGGACACGGGGCCGTTTTGTCCAGTTATCCGCTGGAGATCCAGAGAGGCTGGTCCTCTGCCCCTGCGGCGCTCACGCCAGGCCCAGCGATTCGTCCTGGAGGGCGTCGAAGGCGGCCATACATTCGTCCACCGTGGCGCCGCCCAGCAGGTCCCGCACGATCAGGCAGGTGTTCCCCCACTGCTCCACCTTCATCCCCGCATTGGAGCCCAAAACATAGACCCCATCCTCGATCCGATCCTTGAGAGGCTGCAGGGCAGGGACACAATCCACCTTCACATTTTGAGAGGGCGAGATCACCCGGTTGGTCTCTGCATATATCCTGAGCGCCTCATCAGAGGCGATGATATCGATCACCTTCATGGCGTCTTCTCTGTGCGCTGACTCAGCGCCAACAGCCCAGCCGCTCATAGAGATCACCGGCATCTGGCCCAGAATGCTGGGGAAGCCGATCACCTGCAGCTCGAGATCTGTCTTCCCATAGGCGGTCTCGGTGTTGGCCGCCCCCCAGTAAGCCATGACGATCGGGGTCCTCTGAGCAAGGAAATCCTCTCGTTCCCCTTCGATCGCTTCGCTCACCAGAGCCTTCTCCGCATCGATATAGCCCCGGTCGATCAGGGTCTGGAGGAATTCGAATCCAGGACGCATATAGTCGCTGTACCGGGCCTCGCCGCTGTTGAGCGCGGCGATCTTCGCCTCGGTGTCCCCGCTGTTGTACAGTTCTGCATAGGCTTGGGCGAACACGAAGGTCTCCAGCCACCAGCGGTTCGCGCCGATGGGGGTATCGATCCCGTTCTCCTGGAATACCCGGCAGCACTCCAGGAACTCCTCCGGCGTCTCGGGAAGAGCCAGTTCATATCGGTCGAACATAGTTTGATTGAGGAACAGGCCATAGGCCACCACCTCTTGGGGGATCGCCACCAACTTGCCGTCCACCGTGTTCGCGGTGCGGACCACCTCCCGCAGATCCTTGGCGCTGTCCAGGCCGGAGAGGTCCATCAGTTTCCCCTCTGCGCCCAGCGTCATGATGGTGTCCGGGTTGAGCAGGTACAGGTCGTCCATGTCGTTCCGGGCGCGGTCCAGGCAGACCTCGTCATAGGTCTTGTCCTGATGGTCCGCCGCCGTGTAGGTCCGGTACACCACGGTGACCCCCAGAGCCTCCTCCGCCATGGCCACCGTCAGGTCTGCCGCGGTCCGGGCCACGTTCTCTGCCTTGGGATCGGCCTTCTCCATGGGGCTGAACAGATCGACCACCCGGCTGCTGTCCTCCTGCGAGGAGAACAGGTTCTTGTTCTCCCCGCCGCTCCCGCAGGAGACCAGGGCCAGGAGCATGGCCCCTGTCAAGGAGGCGGCCAGCCATCCTGAGCGCCTGCGCTTCATGTCCCTATCCTTCGTTCCATACATCGTCTGATCACCTTCTTCAAAAGCTCCACATCCAGCGGCTTGGATACATGGGCGTCCATCCCTGCGTCCAGTGCCGCTTTCTCATCTTCAGCAAAAGCGTTCGCCGTCATGGCGATGATGGGGATACGGCCTGCCTCCTCCCGTGGTAACGAGCGGATGGCGCGGGCGGCATCATGGCCGTTCATCACAGGCATCTGGACGTCCAGCAGGACTGCGTCGAAGGTCCCCGGGCCTGCCTGCTGGAAGCGCTCCACCGCCAGGAGACCGTTCTCCACGATCTCACAGTCGGCCCCCTCGATCGCCAGCAGCGCTGCCAGGATCTCAGCGTTGATCTCATTGTCCTCCGCGGCCAGGAGATGCAGCCTGGCCAAGGTATCGTTCTTCTCCGGCGTCCTGCTGCTCTCCTTCGTATCGGCCCAGAGCTCTTGGATCTTCTCCCGGCAGGCGGAGACGAAAAAGGGCTTTGTCAGGAGCCCTGAACAGCCGGCCTGGAGCGCCGCCTCGGTCCCCTTTGCGTCATGCTCCGCCAAAAGCAGCACAGGTACGGTGCTGGGAAGGGCCGCCCGCAGGGCGCCGGCGGACTGCGGGCTGTCTGAGACTGCCGTCTCCCAGTCCAGCAGGACGAGCTGATGCTCCGCGCCGCCTTGGATCAGGGCAACGGCCTCCGCCACAGCAGAGGCGGTGTCCAGGTGAGGTCCGGTCTCCTCTATGAGGGCCCTCATGTCCTCCAGGACCTCCGGATCTTTGTCCACGGCCAGGATTCGGGAGATCCCTCTCTGCTCCCAGAACGCCCGGTCGATCTGGTCTTCCTGGATCCGCAGCTCCAGATCCACCTGGAAGAGGGAGCCCTGGTCCACCTCGCTGGATACGTCGATGGTCCCGCCCATCAGCTCCACGATGTTCTTGGTGATCGCCATGCCCAGCCCGGTCCCCTGGACCTTATTGGTCGTGCTGTTCTCCGCTCTGGTGAAAGCGTCGAAGATCGTCTGGAGAAATTCCTGAGTCATGCCGTAGCCGGTATCCTCGATTTCGATCCGGATGTGTTCATATTGACTGGAGCGCTGCTTCAGTCCGACGATCCGCAGCCAGATCTTGCCCCCCTCCGGCGTATATTTCACCGCGTTGGATAAGAGGTTGATCAAGATCTGATCGATCCGTGTCTCATCTCCCACCAGATACTCGTGGCGGACCCCGGTCACCTCCACGCGGAACTCCTGGCCCTTCGCCTTGGCCATGGGCTGGATGATCGCGTCTACAGAGGCGATCACATCGTTCAGGGCGAACTTTTCAAAGTTCAGGACCACCTTCCCGCTCTCGATCTTGGAGACGTCCAGGATATCATTGATCAGGCTGAGGAGGTGCTGTCCGGAGGCCATGATCTTCTTAGTGTACTCCCGTACCTTCGCCGGGTCCTCTGCGTCCCGGGCGAGGAGGGTGGTGAAGCCCAACACCGCGTTCATGGGCGTGCGGATGTCATGGGACATGTTGGACAAAAAGGTGGTCTTGGAGCTGCTGGCGATCTGGGCGGCCTGCAGCGCATGTGTCAGCTGCTGGTCGTGGAGCCTGCGCTCCTGCTCCTGCTCCCGGCGGAGGAGCTCCTGCTGCCGCCAGCTGAGGTAGTACAGCAGCACGCACAGAGAAAAGGCGATCAGCATGGCGGTGACGACGATGATGATGTTCTGATTGACGGTCCGCCCCTCCTGCTGGATGGCGTCCACCGGCACATAGCCCACCAGGAAGATCGTCCCCCTGTTCACGGACCACATATAATTGAGGGCGTTCGTGCTCCGGATATCGTGGTAGAACAGGGCGTTCCGCCCCTCTTCCAGACACTGTTCCACCTCTGCCCGGATCTCCAGATCGCGGATGTCGTTGGCCCGGTAAAAATCGTTCAGGTCCAAGTGGCCCGCGCTCCGCTGTCCCATCCCCTTGGGCTTCAGAACGAAACGTTCGCTCTCTGCATCCATGATGTATAATGTCGCCTGTTTATTATAAAAGCCCTCTTGGGGGAGGGAGCGGTCGATGGCATCATAGATATACTCCACATAGAGCGTCCCGATCTCCTGGCCCTCCCGCTCTACGGGGCACTTGATGGTATAGGCCCATGTCCCCATATGGTTCAGGTAGGACCGTGAGACAGGCATCCCCTTCACGGTCCCTCCTGCGGAGAAGTCCAGTCCCTCTGCGGTAAAGGGCTCCCCGGTGTTGGAGACGCCCTCCGTCCTGCCGGTGAGGACCAGAGACAGCTTGGTCATCATCTGGTTCCCCGCGTGGGTGAGGATATACCCCTCGGGATCCTCCGTCCGAGCCAGCTCCTGAGCGATCACTCCTTGGAACTCCGCTTCATTGTTCAAGATCGCCTCTATGGTGCATTGGAGCAGGTCCAGGCTCTCGCTGAGATTTTGGATCGCTGACGAGGACATCTCCTGAGACGCCTTCCGTGCTACCGTATAGACGATCGCCCCTAATACACAAAAGATCAGAACGATAGAGAGCAGCAGGGCCCTCCCACTCCGATCTTTCCTCCGATTCGATCTCTGTTTCATTGCAAGCTCTCCTTCCGCCGTTTTTTGGGAGAACAGCATCAAGGTCCTCTGGGGCGGACATACCGCAGCGCAGGGGCCTTTATGTAGACTTGTCTGGATTATACCACTTTCCTCATTCTGATGTCAACAATGCCGATAACCTGGTGGGGGACGGTCTGTCCTGCACCGCCCTCTCCGATCTTCCCATCCCTTCCATCTTACTGCGCAGACCGCGGTTTGGATACTATCCGTTCCGATCCCCTCAGCAGGGGACAGGCGTGAGTTTTTGCCGGTATCCTGTGCAGATTTTCATTGACTTCCAGTGCGCCAGCCCTCATAATAGGAAAAAAGACCGCCGCAAGGAGGACACTATGGAATATTATGCTACTCTGGGCGACCCCTGCGCCAAACGGGACATCATCGACAAGCTGTTCCAGGCAGGTATGACAGGAGCACGGATCAACCTGTCCCACACCAGTCTGGCCCAATGCGCCCCTCTGCTCCAGGAGCTGTTCTGGCCTGCCGCCCGCCAGGCAGGGATGGCCGAGGCTCACCTGATCCTGGATCTCCAGGGCCCGGAGCTGCGGGTGGGGGATCTGCCCCAGCTCATCCCCCTGCGGGAGGGGGGAGAGGTGCTCCTGGGGGAGGGGGGGATCCCTGTGCCCCAGACCGTCCTCCACATCGCCAAACGGGGCTGTCAGATCTCCATCGATGACAGCTCCCTCCTGCTGGAGGTCAAGCGGTCCAGTCCCACCGTCCTGCTGTGCCGGGTGGTCCGGGGCGGGCCTCTGCGCAGCAAGAAAGGCCTGTCCGTCCTGGGGGCCGAGGTGGACGCCCCTGCCCTCACTCAGGCCGACCGGGGGAATCTGGCGCAAGCGGCCCGATTCGGGGTGACCCATATCCTCCAGCCCTTCGTCCGGAGCCGGCAGGACATCGATACCCTGCGCGGCGTCCTGGACGGTCTGGGTCTGGAGAAGGTGCAGATCATGGCCAAGATCGAGAACAGACAGGGCCTGGACCGGCTGGAGGAGATCATGGAGGCGGCGGATCAGATCTGCATCGCCCGGGGAGATCTGGGCAACTCTATGCCGCTGTGGGAGCTCCCCGCCGTGCAGAAGGACATCGCCCGGCGGTGCCGGGGGAGAGGAAAGCCCTTCTGCCTGGTCACTCAGCTCCTCTGGTCTATGGAGCAGCGCCCTGTCCCCACCCGGGCGGAGGTGAGCGACATCTATAACGGCGTTTTGGATGGGGCGTCCTCCCTCATGCTCACCGGCGAGACTGCTGCGGGCAAGTGGCCCATCCAGTCCATGGAATATCTGGTGCGCACCGCGAAGGAGGCTCTGAGAGCCGTATGAACACGTCCCCCGCCCAGTCAGGGCGGGGGACGTTCCTCTGTTTTGACAGGCTCACTTGGTGCCGAAGATCCGGTCGCCTGCGTCTCCCAGGCCGGGGACGATATAGGCGTGGTCGTCGAGCGCCTCGTCCACGCCGGCCACATAGATGTCCACGTCCGGGTGGTCCTTCTGGATGCACGCGATCCCCTCGGGGGCAGCCAGGACGTTCATCAGCTTGATATGCTTGCAGCCGTAGCCCTTGATGAAGGTGATGGCCGCGGAGGCGGAGCCGCCGGTGGCCAGCATGGGATCCAGGACGATCACGTCCCGCTCGGCGATATCGGCGGGCATCTTGCAGTAGTACTCCACAGGGCGGTGGGTCTCCGGATCCCGGTAAAGGCCGATGTGCCCTACCTTGGCAGAGGGGATCATCTTCAGGATCCCGTCTACCATGCCCAGGCCCGCCCGGAGGATGGGGACTACAGCCAGCTTCTTGCCCGCCAGAGTCTTGAAGGTCCCTGTGGTGATCGGCGTCTTCACCTCCACGTCGGTGAGGGACAGGTCCCGGGTGGCCTCGTAGCACTCCAGAGCGGCGATCTCAGAGACGATCTCCCGGAACTCCTTCACGCCGGTCTGCTCGTCCCGGAGGATGGTCAGCTTGTGCTGGAGCAGCGGATGGTCCAGGATGTGTACCTTTTCGTTATACATGGCTATGATCCCCTTCTATCGTATATTTTGTGTGTCGCTCTCGCTCTAAACGCTCCCGTTCCGCCTGAGACAGGCGGAGGTAGACAGGGACCAGGTCTCCGGCCGGCACCAGGCCGCCGGTCTCCCCCAGTCTCTCCGCGGCCCGGGCCACCCCCCAGGCGCTCTGGGTCCGCAGGTGGAGGGGGGCCAGGACCATGCTGGGAACTTCTTCGCTCAAGGCATTATAACACAGCTGGGCCCCGTCGCCAACGACTATTTTCCGCCCCGGGAGGTCCTTCAGCTCCGCGCCCAGCTCGGCCAGAGAGAGGGCCCGGTCCGGGGCGGCCCGCTCCAGACCCTCTCCCCGAGCCCAAAAGAGGGCGTTGTATATCTGACTGCGCCTGGCGTCCATGGCGCAGACGATCAGATCCCCCTCCAGATGGGCCAGGGGCCAGGCCATGGATTCCAGGGTGGAGCAGGGGGCGCAGGGCTTGCCCGCCGCCCAGGCCAGCCCCTTTGCCGTGGACGCCCCGATCCGCAGGCCGGTAAAGGACCCAGGCCCGGCGGCCACAGCGATGACGTCCACACCATCCAGGGCCTCTCCGCAGTTGCGGAGCATATCGTCCACCATGGGCAGCAGGGTGCGGCTGTGGGTGAGGCCGCTGTTCTGGAAGGACTGAGCGATGAGGGCCCCATCCCGGCACAGGGCGGCGGAGCAGGCCGCCGCAGAGGATTCCAGAGCCAAGATCTTCACAGCTCCACCCCCTCGATCTGGATGATCCGCTGATCCTCCGCCGCGCCCCTGCGGATCTCCACCCGGACAGCGCCGCCCTCCAGGGCGTCGGACACATTCTCGCTCCACTCCACGGCGCACACGCCGCCTCGGGCCAGGTAGTCCTCCCAGCCGATGTCGAAGAGCTCGTCGGAGGAGGCCAAACGGTACATATCGAAGTGGAACAGGGGCAGGCGCCCCCCCTCGTATTCGTTGACGATGGTGAAGGTGGGGCTGGTCACCCGGTCTGGGATGCCCAGGCCCCGGGCTAGGCCCCGGGTGAAGGCGGTCTTCCCCGCCCCCAGATCTCCCGTGAAGGCCACCACCGCCCCCGGCCCCAGCTGTTCCGCCAGACGGGCCCCCAAGACCTCGGTCTCCTCCTCACTGTTGGTGACGTATCCCAACGCGGTCACTCCGTTCATAGAAAATTTTCCAGTCCTGAAACATTATACCACAAACAGGGTTTGCGTTTCCAGCAAAATGTGATAAAATACATGGGTGATTTTTTGCGCGTCGGCGAAGGAGGCGGGCCATGTCTTTTTTATCCCTGCTGTTCTCTCCCATCAAAGAGTTTTGGAAGAAGGGGGACGTGATGCTGCTGGGCCTGTGTCTTGCCGCCAGCGGCTTCGGACTGGCCCTCATCTTTTCCGCGACCCAGTATTTTGGGGAGATGCGCTGGATGCGGTTCGTATCCGTCCAGCTCGCCGCCATCATCCTGGGGGCGTTGGTCTATATGCTGCTCACCTTCGTGGACTTCCAGCTCTTCGTGGAAAAGCGGTGGAAGCTGCTCCTGGCCTTCGATGTGCTCTTTATCCTCCTCCTCCTCACCCCCTTGGGGGAGGACTACAAATCCGGCAACCTGAACTGGCTGGTCATCTCCCGGATCATCCCCAAGTTCCCCATGGACATCCAGCCCAATGAGATCGTCAAGATCTCCTTCATCCTGCTGCTGGCGCTCCAGATCGCCAAGATCCAGGACCGGGAGCTGGATATCAGCTCCGTGCCCTCCATCCTCCAGATCGGCGGGCACACGGTCTTCATGCTGGCCCTGATCGCCGCCGTCTGCGGTGACTTCGGCATGTGTGTGATCTATATGATGATCTTCATCATCATGGCCTGGACCGCTGGGGTCAGGCTGCGGTGGTTCCTGCTGGTGGGAGGCGGGCTGACCCTGGCGGTGGTGATCTTCTGGCTGTTCTTCCTGCCGGAGACCCGCTGGTGGACCGACTACCGGATCATGCGCTTCCGGGTGATCTTCGACCACAGCCTCGACCCCAGCGGGAAGGGCTGGCAGCAGACCCGGTCGATCCTGGCCATCGGCTCGGGCAAGCTCTTCGGCCAGGGCTACTGCCAGGGCATCCAGACCCAAGCCGCCAACAGCAACGCCCTCCCAGCCCGGCACACCGACTTCATCTACGCCGTCTGCGGCGAGGAGCTGGGCCTGGTGGGCTGTATGGGCCTGCTGCTGCTGCTGTCCCTCATCGTCCTGCGGTGCATCTGGGTGGGGCGCCACGCCAGCTCCCCCTTCAACGCCTACGTCTGTATGGGGATGGCCGGGATGCTCCTGGCCCAGATCACCTTCAACGTAGGCATGTGCCTGTACGTCCTGCCCGTCATGGGCCTGACCCTCCCCTTCATCAGCTACGGGGGGTCCTCCGTCATCACCCTCTTCGCCGCTATGGGGATCGTCTCCAGCGTCAAGGCCCGGCCCATGCCCAGCTGGCTGCGCGACCGGAGCCAGATCTAGACCTCCTACAGACCGTGGATCGGCCCAAATAGTGCGCCTCCTGCGGCGCTCCCCATGGGGCAGCCGTACCAAAGGCCCTGTGGCGTCAGCGCCACAGGGCCTTTTCATGATCCTTGGGAACTGTTTGTCCTAGCGGGGCGGACATGCGGTCAGGTCTCCTCAGTCTCCTCGACGATCCGCACTCGGATCTCCAGCACCCGCCGGTGCTCCACCTTGGTGACGGTCACGTCCAGGCCCTCGGCCTGGAAGTGGTCTCCGGCCTCCGGGACCCGCCCCACCTGCTCCAGCACCCAGCCGGAGACGGTGGCGGCACCGCAGGCGCCCTTCACCTGGAAGAGATCATACATATCGTCCAGGTCGGCGGAGCAGGCGATCAGATAACTGCCGTCCGCCTGTTTCTGGAAGGTCTCGATCACCTCGTCGTGTTCGTCCCAGATCTCCCCCACCAGCTCCTCCAGGATGTCCTCCAGGGTGCAGATGCCCTGGGTGCCGCCGTATTCATCCACCACCACGGCCATATGAGCCTTGTTCTTCTGGAGGATCCGCAGCAGATCGGACACCTTCGTGTTGCCGGTGGTGTAGAACACGGGGGACTTCAGAACGGCTACCGAGGTCTCTCCCCGGTAGCGGGCAGCGTAAAAGTCCTTCTCGTGGATCACGCCCACGATGTTGTCGATGGTGTCGTGATAGAGGGGGATGCGGGAGTAGCCCGTTTCGGCGAAGAGGGCGGCGACCTCCTCCATAGAGCTCTCCTCATCAGCGGCGGTCAGATCCACCCGGGGGGTGAGGATCTCAGACACCTCCAGGTCATTGAACTCGATGGCGTTGCGGATCAGGTCGCTCTCATGTTCGTCCAGACCGCCCTCGGTCTGGGCCTGGTCCACCATCCCTACCAGCTCCTCCTCGGTGATGCCGTCGTCCCCCTTGGAGCGGAAGACCTTGCTCATCAGCTTCTTCCACTGGCTGAATAGGAAATTCAGGGGGGTGAGGACCACCATGAACAGCTTGAGCAGGGGCTGGGCGAACATGGCGAAGTCCTCCGGCCGCTCCTTGGACATGCTCTTGGGCGTGACCTCGCCGAAGATCAGGATGATGATGGTCAGGGCCACTGTGGACACGGTGGGCCCGTACTGGTGGAACCACTTGGTACACAGCACGGTGGCCACAGTGGTGGCGGTGATGTTGACGATGTTGTTGCCGATGAGGATGGTGGTCAGCAGCTTGTCATACTCCTCGGCCAGCGTCAGGGTCTTGGCGGCCCGGCGGCTGCCGTTGTCCGCCCGGTTCTTCAGGCGGATGCGGTTGAGGGAGGTGTAGGCCGTTTCGGTGGCGGAGAAGTAGGCCGACATGGCCACCAGGATGAGCAGGGTGACTAGCATAGCGATGCTGGTACTGTCTATGTCCATGGGGAAAGAATCGACTCCTTTTTGTTTTGATGTAATGTTGTGGGGGCAGCGGACCGGAGCCCGCCTCTCCCACAAGGGGGGAGCCAAGGAGCTCAGCCCAACTGAATTTCCGCAGACCTCGCAGGTACGCCCTACAGGATCTGTGGATGCGGTTAATATTCCCAAAAACGGGTATATTTAAGTCAGGAGTATATCATACCTGTATTCGGAATGCAAACCTATTTTCCCTCCGCGCCGGAAAGATTCACAGTATTTTAACGGAAAAGGCAAAAAAGTCCTTGACGGCAGGGGACAGGCGTGATATAGTATCAGTTACCTGTGAAAAGGGGCTTTTTTCTGCTGTCCGGATACGGTGTCCGGGGGGCAGACCCCTCCACCTGCGGGACACAGGGAGGCAGCGGCCGACCATCCACCGTGACCTTGAGTGCCTTTTTGCGCTCTTTGGACGCTGGAGGCGGCAGAAGACAGGCCGTGTCCGGCGTTTTCTTTGTGAAAGATGAGCTGGGTCCCCTGTCAAATAAAAAAGGAGGTGCCGAACACATGGCAGCAAAAGCCGGCGCGCGCATCAAGATCACCCTGCGGTGCTCTGAGTGCAAGCAGAGGAACTACAACACGTTCAAGAACAAGAAGAACACCCCTGACCGTCTGGAGTTGAACAAATATTGCCCCTTCTGCAGGAAGCACACCGTTCACAATGAGACGAAGTGATATGGCGGATAGGCTGAAATGGAAAGAAGGGTAAGTAATGGCTGAGAACGAAAAGCAGGCCGTGCAGGTCAAAAAGGAGAAGAAGGAGAAGAAGTCCGACAAGAAGCCCGGCTTCTTCGCCCGTGCGGGCAAGTGGTTCCGAGACATGAAGAGCGAGCTG
Source organism: bacterium 1xD42-67 (assembly GCA_003612335.1). Classification (GTDB taxonomy): domain Bacteria; phylum Bacillota; class Clostridia; order Oscillospirales; family Oscillospiraceae; genus Lawsonibacter. The sequence continues at coordinate 226,890 of RAYO01000004.1, read as the reverse complement.
AAAAAGGTCCAGTGGCCCACCCGCAAGCAGACCATCAACAACACCCTGATCGTCATCGCCTGTGTGATCGTAGTGGGCGTGTTCATCGGCCTGTTCGACCTGGTGGCCCAGCAGGCGATCCGTTTGCTCCTCGGCAGGTGACGCGGATGGCGGACAACGCGAATTGGTATGTGGTCCACACATACTCCGGCTATGAGAACACCGTGAAAGCCACCATCGAGAAGTATGTGGAGAACCGCAGCATGCAGGAGCTGATCCACGAGATCAGTATCCCGCTGGAGACCGTTACCGAGATCACAGACAATGGCCCCAAAGACGTGGAGCGGAAGGTCTTCCCCGGCTATGTCCTGGTGAAGATGGTGATGAACGACGAGACTTGGCACGTGGTGCGCAACATCCGGGGCGTCACCGGCTTTTTGGGGGAGGGCAACAAGGCCATCCCTCTGAGCGAGGCCGATGTGGCCGCTCTGGGCGTGGAGAAGCGGGAGGTCGTGGTCAGCTATCAGCTGGGCGACACCGTGCGCATCACCGACGGCGCCCTGGAGTCCTTCCTGGGCACCGTGGACGAGATCGACCTGGACAGCGGCAAGGTCCGGGTGGTGGTGTCCATGTTCGGACGGGAGACCCCTGTGGAGCTGGAACTGGACCAGGTGGAACCGGCAAATTCCTGATCATGTTTGACCCCGGTGTAGGGCGCGGCGGCTCGGCGCGCCGCCTGCTCCGGGCTGCTTTAAAACGGCGCGCCGGGGTCGTCGCGCCCTACAAGATAGACCCCGACAGTGGGAGGAGCAAAAAGCTCCGCCAAACTACCACATTTTCAAATGGAGGTGCTCTTTCGTGGCACAGAAAGTAACTGGATACGTAAAACTGCAGATCCCCGCCGGCAAGGCGACCCCCGCCCCCCCGGTCGGCCCCGCTCTGGGTCAGCACGGCGTGAACATCGCCGCTTTCACCAAGGAGTTCAATGAGCGGACCAAGAACGACGTGGGCCTGATCATCCCCGTGATCATCACCGTCTACGCCGACCGCTCCTTCACCTTTATCACCAAGACGCCCCCTGCCCCTGTGCTGATCAAAAAGGCCTGCGGGATCGACAAGGCCTCCGGCGTGCCCAACAAGAACAAGGTGGCCACCATCAGCAAGGAGGACGTGCGCAAGATCGCTGAGACCAAGATGCCCGACCTCAACGCCGCCTCCATCGAGGCCGCGATGAGCATGATCGCCGGCACTGCCCGCTCCATGGGTATCCTGGTAGGCGAGTAAGGAGGGGAGAAGAATGTTTAGAGGAAAGAAATATCAGGAGAGCGCCAAGAAGATCGACAAGAACGTCCTGTACGATACCGCTGACGCTATGAAGCTGGTGGTGGACACTGCCGCCGCCAAGTTCGACGAGACCGTGGAGCTCCACGTGAAGCTGGGCGTCGACTCCCGCCACGCCGACCAGCAGGTCCGCGGCGCCATCGTCCTGCCCCACGGCACTGGCCGCACTCAGCGGGTGCTGGTCTTCGCCAAAGCCGCCAAGGCCGATGAGGCCCGGGCCGCCGGCGCTGACTTCGTGGGCGAGATGGATCTGGTGGAGAAGATCCAGAAGGAGAACTGGTTCGACTTCGACGTGGTGGTCGCCACCCCCGACATGATGGGCGTGGTGGGCCGTCTGGGCAAGGTGCTGGGCCCCAAGGGCCTGATGCCCTCCCCCAAGGCCGGCACCGTCACCATGGACGTGACCAAGGCCGTCAACGAGATCAAGGCCGGTAAGGTGGAGTACCGCCTGGACAAGACCAACATCATCCACTGCCCCATCGGCAAGGTCTCCTTCGGCCCCGAGAAGCTGAGCGAGAACTTCGCCGCCCTCATGGGCGCCATCATCAAGGCCAAGCCCTCCGCCGCCAAGGGCCAGTATATCAAGAGCTGCACCGTGGCCTCCACCATGGGCCCCGGCGTCAAGGTCAACGGCGCTAAACTGGTGTGATCTGATCTTGATATAAAATATAAAGATCTCCCGCTTAACGGCGGGAGATTTTTGTGTTATTCGCTATTTTGCTGAACGCCATATAGAATAGGCTTCACCAGTTTCTTCAATATACGGACAATCATGCCAAGGATGCAACCAGAGGCCACCAGCTCCCCATTTTGAAACAACATTATCTACACCACTTTGATATCTTAAAGAATTTACTATTCCAACGTGAGTTGGCCCAAGCGAATCTATGTTTGCATTATAACCGTAAGCAAAAATATCCCCTACTTGAGCAGTGCCTCTAGGGCTGATAAAATCATCGACACCAGTATAACCAGGATAATCATAAACAACTAAATCATATGATCCATCAGTAAAATATGTCCAAGGGCCATTTTCCTTGTCTGGGAACCCCCCTACCCATTTATTGTTGGAATAAGATTGGCTGTATAACGCATAAGAATAACAGTTATAACTAGGTAGATCAGAAGAAGCACCCCTAAGAAGGGTAGCAGAAGGATACCTCACTTTATCCCTCTCGATAGCTTTTTGCATTTCGTCCTGAGTAAAAATATTATGGCTAATGTCGTTGCAAAGTACTCCATATGTTCTACCTTCAACTGCGGGTATGGGACTATCTTTTGGCGTATAAACAGTTACCATCCGACATGAAGCATAAGGAGATATATTTAAATCTAAGTTATTGAAAGCTACCAAATATAATTTCTCGGCTACATAATCTTCAAACGTTTTTTCCTTTTTATCTAATGAATAGCATTTGTTGCAGTAATTCGATACAACATCGAAATAATCTGATCTGGTTTCAAGCTCTTGTAATCCATTGAACCGCCTTTTGACCGTTTCATACCCTGTTGAGAGATTGTTGAATGCATATATATCACTTATGAACGGGTAATCAAGCACGGTCTGAAAAAGTGCGTCAGTAGTCATATCATGCAAAATATCTTCAGGTATCTGACATGCTTGTCTTCTACTGATCACATCCCCAAGATCGATCCATTCCTGTGTGCCCGGTAGGATGGGATATTCGTAGGGGGTATCAATTGTGTATCTTGATTCAGGGTTTTTGCCTGCACCTAGCGCTAAAATGAGTAAACATACAACAATGATTGAAATCGAAGCTGCTTTTCCTACTTTTTTCATTCCTTTCTTCCCTCCTTGATTTTCATTGATGTACCAAAACACGATCAACTTAACAATATTATTATATGATTTTTTCCAAAATAGTCAATAGTATTTTAGAAATTTTTATGAACCTTAATAAAATCGATTCAAATTGGGTGTGAACTGTACTAATTTTTTACCCAAGCTGCCGGAACACCCGCCCAGACCGCAGGGCCACCAGGGCGGTGTCGCTTTATTTGCTCTCTTTGTGCAGCCGCATTTGGACGATACACAGTATGACCTCTTTTGCTAGGGGGAGCATGATCCATTTGAGAGTGCCGAAATACAAAAATGAAAATGTGGAGATCACGCTCTGGAGCAAAAATAGGTCGTGCAGCTGACGGAATGCGATCAAGCGCAGATCCATTTCTTTTTTTGCCGCAGCAGGCAATGATCTTTCGATCTTGAAAAATGTGTTGATGAGATTAGAACTGAAGAGCGCAAGACCGGATCCGATAGCCATGATGAAGATTGCAGCTTCGATTGGCAAAGGGTATGACTGGGCCAGGTGTATACATATCACGGATGTTTCTGCCAAGCCCAGTAAAGAACTGCCATACAATATGATTCGTTCTGTCATCGTCTATTTTTCCTGCAATATTTGTTCTTGTTATCAAGGGAGCAAAGCATATTCATAAGTATCTTTAGTAGCGGCACAAACGGTTTTTGTGTTACCATGTCCGTCTACAAGGGTTGCATAATACATTATGTAATAATAGTTTATATACGGATAAGCAAATCCACAAAATGCATAAGTATCATCACATACAAAGATTAATTTTTCATAATCGCTTTGTTGTGATTTGGGGGTCGAATAGTAGCTTATAAAACCACTTGCGAGCCCATAAATGATTCCAACGCATGCTGGTATAGTAATTGAAGCCCCTGTGGTAATTAAAACAAGTTTCGGAATCGAAGCAATCACCATAGAATCAACAGCAGAACCTACTAGTAAATCAACAACATAGTTCCCTTTGATTTTTCCAGCATAATGGAAACCTTCTGGACAAATATCATCGTAAGTTAATGGCATGATTTCATCTTCAGCAGGAATCCATACTTCTCCTTCCAAAAGGACCACACCTGGAGGTAATTGAGAATCTTCTTGCTGAGTAGCAAAAGCAGGGACACACATTGATGACAAAAGAGAAATGCACACTAACAATGATATTATTCTTTTCATAAATATCTCCTGTTCTTTTTTTGATGTATGATGGGGTATTTGTAGGGAGCACCAATCGTATACCCCTTTTCGAATGTAGAGGGCATGGATACGAACAAACATGCGATGAGCAGCAGGAGCAAAGCCACTTTCTATAATTTTTTCATTTAGTTTGACCTCCTTCTTAAAATATAAATTTATTGGTGATACTATTCAATAATATATAATAGATATCATGATATGTCAAGCTGTTTTTTTGATGGGCAGCAGAGAGATCGTTCGGTCTTCGTGCTTCCTGTGTCTGGCTGGACAAAACCACTTGCAATCTATCTTTTGAAGAGGTAGAATAGGACCACCGAACACTGTGAAGGAGGCATCGATATGGATGGAAACAAGACGGTCCCCGGCCTGATCCGGCACAGCCGGTGCAAATGTATGCAGTGCGGGACCATCAGCCAGGTGGAGGAGCGCCACGGGCTGGATCTGACCCGATGCCCGGAAGGGAAAGAGGAGCTGCTGAAGGGAGAGTTCTTCCAGTGGCGGTGTCCTCAGTGCGGGATGGAGGCGGACAACGCCTGGTCCTGCTGGTACTTCGACCCGGAGGCCAAGCTGGGGATCGTTCTGGTCCCTGGGATCGGGTCCTCCGGCGGGGAAGGGGCGGTCCAGGCTATGGATCGGGATCTGGAGGGCCTGGGCCTGCCAGGCATGGAGCGCCGGGCAGTGGGGAACTTCTATGCCATGCAGGAGCTCGTCCGGGCCCGGGATCTGGAACTGGACGACCGGGTGATCCAACTGGTGAAGCCCCTGATCATCGGCCGGCTCCAGGCCCAGGGCGAGCTGGTCTGGAACGGATTTTTCCAAGGCGTAGCCGACCCGGACCCGTCTGAGGAGCCTATCCAAGGGGTCCTCTACGCCTCCCAGAGCCAGGAGCCGGAGTATGGCCGGCCCATCTACCTATATGACATCCATCTCACCAACAGGACCGTGGTCCATGCCGGGGTCAATGAGATGATCTTCCAGATGTGCCAGGGGATGCTGGAACAGCTGGGGGAGGATCGGCCTGAAGATGGGAAGTTCCACCTGTATGACTTGGATTGGGCCATCCGCTGTCACGACCGGATGCAGGGATAAGGAGGGAAAAGGATGTTTGGACTGTTCAATAAGAAGAAGGACGGCCGGGACAACGGGGGGACCTCCAGAGCCAGGAGCCAGTCCGCCCCTCAGAGCCCCTGGAACGAAGCCGCCGCCCTGATGGAGCGGGGACAGACCGTCGAGGCCCTGGAGAAGTTCGCCCGCACCGCCATCCAGACCCGAGACCTGTCCCGGATGGACCTGGCGGAGCGGTGGCTGAGCGACCAGGCCCTGTTGGACCGGGCGGGAGAGGAGACGGTGTGCCGCTTCGTGGCGTTCCTCACCCAGGTGCTGGACCCCATGGAGCCCGTCCAGCGCCAGCGGCTGTGGGACTGCTGTCTCAGGGCCCTGCATGCTCTGGGGGATGATACGGCCCCACGTCAGGACATAAGCGACCGATATACCACCGAGTGCGTCCTCCTGCGCCACATGGGCCGGATGGAGGAGGCCCTGAAGGTGGCTCAGGAGGGCATCGACCGGCACAAGGCCGCCTCCTGCTACACCTTCGCCGGCCTGTGCTGCCTGGATCTGGGCGACCCCCAAGGGGCGGAGGACCATGTCCGCCAGGGCTTGGAGCGGGACCCCGGCAATCTGGCCCCCTGCAACGACCTGGGGGACTACTTCTTCGAACGCCGGATCCTGGACAAGGCTATGGAGTACTACACTATGGTGGTGGACCGGGGAGACGCCCAGGATGTGGAGTGGGCGGAGCCCTCTCTGATCTTCTGCCGCTGGCTGGACAGCGGCGACCCGGTGGAGCTGGAGCGGCTGGTGCTGTGCGCCGCCTCCCGGCCCCAGAGCCAGCGGGGGGCCCAGCTGTGCCAGCAGGCCCGGGAGGAGCAGAAGATCCCCTATGTGGAGACCTTCGTCCCCAGCTGGGACGCCACCGTGAAGATGATCCCCAACTTTACCGCCAAGGGCACCGGCGGGGAGGTCAAGCTGACCCTCAGCTGCGAGGAGGCGGCCAGCGCCGCCAACGCCGTGCGGCTGGCCGTTACCGAGTACGGCAAAAAGTCCGGCGGGGTCCACCTCATCGTCAACGCGGTGTCCGACCCGCCTTTGGACAGCACCCTGATCCCCGACGGGGTGTGGCTGTGGGACTACAGCCCGGACCACAACGCCAGTCCGGCAGTGGAGAGGCCTGGTGACGCCGTCCAGATGCGGGTCAAGGAGCTGGCCCGGTCCCCCTTCCACCTGGGGGAGTGGTACGACCGGGCGGGGTCGATGTGCGAGGGGCTGTCCTTTGACGAGCTGTACGGCTGCATGGTCTATCCCCCCGAGCCCGATGATGTGCGTATCCCGGCGGACCAGTGGCTGCTGCGGGTGCAGTTCGCCGCGGTGTGCCTGCTGGCCAAGCTTGGGAAGGACGACAGTCGGATGCCCTCCCTGGAGCTGATGGCCTATGCGGGTAAGCTGCCCTCCTATGAGCTGGCCCGCATCTGCCTGGGCCAGTTGGACTGGCCGGTGATTCCTGCACTCACCCTGCTGGCCTGGCAGGCGAAGGAGGGCCTGGCCGACCGGGAGCAGGCCCTGGGAGTGCTGTCTCTGCTGAAGACCCGTGTGCCGGAGAACGACTACTGCTTCTTCGAGCACGCTCTGGCCTGCGCCATGTCTTGGTTCCCGGGGGAGAGCGAGGAATTTCATCAGAACATGCACCACTGGCGTCGCATGCTGGAGGAATGACCGGATCAGGAAGGGGCCGGACTTTTGTCCGGCCCCTTTGCCGTCAATCCGATTCCAGCGCCTGGAACACCCGTCGTGACCGGAGAGCCACCAGGGCGGACAGGGCGGCGGCCCCCAGGAGCACCGTCCAGGGAGGCAGGGAGCCGAAGAGGATCCCGTACCCCATCTGTCCCAGAGGGGAGGCACAGTTGGCCACAGCCTGGATGCAGGCGATCACCTTGCCCAGCAGCTGGCCGGGCACCTGGGCCTGGACCAGGGTGAGGAGGACCACGGTGAAGAGCATAGCGGCGGCCATAGCCAGCATGGACAGGAGGGTGATGAGCCAGTAGCTCACCGAGGCGGGCATCCCGGGGAGGACGGCCAGGCCCATCCCCGCCGCTATCCCGGCACAGGCCAGCAGGCACACCGACCCGTGGCGGGGATGGAGTCGCGTGCCCAGAAGACCCGCGAGCAGACCGCCCAGCAGTCCGCCCAGCCCCATAGCGGCCTGGGTCAGTCCGAGAGCGGCGTCGCTCATATCCAGCACCTTTGCCACGATGGCGGGGATGCCTACGATCATCACCGCCGACAGGATCAGGTTGAAGGCGGACAGCACCAGGGTCACCGACAGGAACACCGGCCGCTCTTGGGAGATGTACCGCCAGCTCTCCCCCAGGTCCTTCCCCACGGTGGCCAGCACCCCGGCGGACCGGGGGCGCTTCTCGTGGGGGATGCGGATGAAGAGCTCCATCACCGCAGAGGCGAGGAAGCAGATCCCGCTCGTGGTCAGGATGGGGCCCAGGCCCCACAGACCGAAGATGACCCCGCCCAGGGCAGGCCCCAGCAGGTTGGCCAGAGTGGCCACCATGTTGATCACCGCGTTGCCCTGGGTCAGCCGGTCGGGGGAGAGGAGGAGGGGCAGACTGGCCTGGACTGCGGGCTGGTAGGCTCCGGCGATGGCATAGAGGAGCATCAAGGTCACGATGACCAGAGGTACCAGGGGGACCTTTCCCCACAGCAGGGCGTAGCACGCCGTAAGCCCGGCGGTGAGGAGGTCCAGCCCCACCATGATGCGGCCCTTGTGGACCCGGTCCGCCGCAGTCCCGCCGATGGGGCCCATGAGGATCATGGGCAGGAAGGAGCAGGCGTTCACCGCCCCAAAGAGGACGATGGAGCCCGTCTCCCGCAGCAGGTAGAGGGGCAGGGCGAAGTGGAGGATGGAGTTGCCGAAGAGGGAGACGATCTGCCCGACGACCACCAGGGTAAGATCCCGGGTGAACAGGGCGCTTTTTTGTGTTTCCATAGGGATGCTCCTTTCGAATTAAACCGACCGTCGGTTTGTTTTTGAGGCTGTGTATGGGCGGGTATTACCCGCCCGTTTTAGCGAAACGCGCTGTGCAGTTCTTCGGGCGGATGATATCCGCCCCTACAGAAACATCAGCCCCGGCAGAACTCCGCCATCGCTTCGATCAGGTCCGCGTCCAGCAGCTCGAAGCCATACTGCCGGGTGAATTGGTTGAAGAAGGCGCACCGGGCCCGGACCTGTTCCGGCGTGCTGGGGCGGAGGATGGGGTGGAGCCACAGGTCGGACAGGATCAGCAGGACCTCAGACAGCTCCTCTGGGTGATCGGTCCGGATGGAGCCGTCGGCGATGCCCTCCCGCAGGATGGGGAGGACATAGTTGGGAGCGGCCTCCCTCAGGATGCTCTGCATCTGCAGGGCCATGAACTTGGGATTTTCGATGAGGAAGGGCAGCATGTGCAGGATCTTGCCTTGGAAGGACAGGGTCAGGGAGGCGCGGAACAGCTCCCGCAGCTTCTCCGCCCCAGCGAGGCCCTTTTTGTCCCGAATTTCAGCCAGAACAGTGCTGTTGTACTCCCCCATCCGGTCCACCACAGCGATGAGGATGGCCTCCTTGGAGGCGAAGTGGTGGTAGATAGCCCCCTTGGACAGCTTTGTGGCATCAATAATGTCCTGAAGGGTGGTTTTGTCATAACCCTTTTGGAAAAAAAGGGCGGACGCGGTGTCCAGGATGCGGGTTATTGTCTGCTCCGGGTGCTTGTTCCGGGCCATGGCGGCCCTCCTCTCCAGATACAGACCAACGGTCTGTATTATTTTAGCATAACACCGGGATGCTGTCAACTTAAACTTGCCACGAACTGCCGCGCCACTCTGGGGGTCCGCCCGGCGTGGCGGATCTCCCAGGTCATGGCTTGGGCGTGGAGGGCGTCCCGGTCCATGGAGATCCCCGCCTGGACGGCGAGATGGTCCACCAGGGCCAGGTAGCCGGCCTTGTTCATGGTGAGGTAGGGGATGCGCAGGCCGAACCGCTCGGCCAGGGCGGTCTTTTCCGAGATGGTCTCGAAGGTGTCCACCTCGTCCCCGGCCCGGTCGGCGAAGGTCTGGCGCACCAGGTGCCGCCGGTTGGAGGTGGCATAGATGACCACGTTGACAGGCCGCTTTTCCAGGGTGCCCTCCAGGATGGTCTTCAGGGCGGAGTAGGTCTTGTCGTCCTGGTCGAAGGCCAGGTCGTCAATGAAGAGGATGAACTTCTGCCGCCGGCCGGCCAGGGAGCGGATGAGCTCGGGCATCCCGGTTAGGTTCTCTTTCTCCACCTCGATGAGGCGCAGGTCCTCCATGTCGGGCAGGTAGAGCATGGACTTCACCGTGGCCGACTTGCCGGTGCCTCCGTCGCCAAAGAGGAGGACGTTGTTTGCCTGCCTGCCGGCGATCATCAGCCGGGTGTTCTGTTCCACCTGGCCCCGCTGGTGCTCGTAGCCCAGCAGGTCCTCGGGCTTGGGGCAGTCCGGGTCGGCCACCGGGACCAGCCTGCCGTCCTCCCACAAAAAGGCCCGATATTTGGCGAACAGACCCGCCCCGTGGTCCCGGTAGAACTGGGTGACACTGTCGAAGTCGAAGGGGGCGGCGGCCCGCCACCGGGGCAGGCCGGCCAGTACCGGGGCGTACTCGTTGGACAGCAGGGGCTTCATGGCGTCGATGAAGCGGTCGCAGTCGGTCTCGGCCAGCAGGACCAGCGTCTCGATGTCCCGCCGGGCGGCGTTCTCCAGGGCGGGGTCGGACTTCCCATGGTCGATGAGCCGGGAGTACAGAGTCTCATTGTACCTCAGATAGTCCCACAGCCAGTCCCCCAGCCCCTCACAGCCCGCCAGGCGCAGGGAATGGAACAGCCGGATATAAAAATCCAGGGCGTCCTCTCCTCTTTTGTGCTTCAAAAAGTGCAGCAGCCGCTCGGCATTCCCCATCACGCGGACATCAGGGCCGCTGTTCTTCCTCACCATTCCGGCCACCCCGATCAGGGGGTCCAGCAGCTCCCGATAGGCGGATATCCCCATCAGGGCGGCGTATAATGCGTTTAATTCCATGACGATCTCTCCTGTTTGAGGTTTTTTCTATTTTACCGGGTAAAAGCGGCCTTGTCAACAAGGAAAGGACATGATACAATGAGGAAACTTATGTAGGGGCGGATATCATCCGCCCAGGTTGGACGCCCCGATCAGAGCTGTAGGGGGCGACGGCCCGGCGCCCCATGTATCAGGATTTGTAAATTTACGGCGCGCCGAGGTCGTCGCGCCCTACACGATGAGAGGGATAGGCAATGACCATCGGAGGAATCACGATCGAAACGCCCCTGGCTTTGGCCCCCATGGCGGGGGTGACGGACATGGCATTCCGGACCATCTGCCGGGAGCAGGGGGCGGGGCTGACCTGCACGGAGATGGTCAGCGCCAAGGCCCTGTGCTATCAGGACAAAAAGTCCATCCCCCTTTTGCAGATGGGGGAGGATGAGACCCCCGCCGCCGCCCAGATCTTCGGCAGCGACCCAGTGTGCATGGAGGAGGGGGCGGCCATCGCCCGCGAGGTCTCTGGGGCGGATCTCATCGACATCAACATGGGCTGTCCCGTGCCCAAGGTGGCCAACTCCGGGGACGGCTCCGGTCTGATGCGGGATCCGGACCTGGCCGTCAAGGTGGCGGAGGCGGTGATCCGGGGGGCCAGATGCCCGGTGACAGTAAAATTCCGCCTGGGCTGGGACAAGGGGTCCATCAACTGCGTGGAGTTTGCCAAAGCTATGGAGGAGGCGGGGGTCGCCGCCGTGGCCGTCCACGGCCGGACCAAGGTGCAGATGTACGCCGGGAGCGCCAACTGGGACTGGATCCGGGAGGTGAAACGGGCGGTGAAGATCCCCGTCATCGCCAACGGAGACGTGTTCAAGGGGGAGGACGCCCCCCGTATCCTGAAATACACCGGGGCGGACATGGCGATGATCGGCCGGGGCGTGTTTGGCAACCCCTGGCTCTTCGCCCAGTGCCGGGCCGCCCTGGACGGCGAGCCTGTCCCCGCGCTGCCCCCGCTGGCGGAACGGTGCGACACCGCCGTGCGTCAGTTCGAGATGGCCGCAAAGAACAAGGGGGAGAAGATCGCCTGTCTGGAGGCCCGGAAACAGTACGCCTGGTATTTGAAGGGGGTCCCCCATGCGGGGTATTATAAGGAACAGATCGTAAAGATCACCACCCTGGAGGACGTCTACCGGGTGACCAAGGGGATCAAACGGGATCTGTGCTGAATCGCGGAGCTTCTGCTCTGTATGACGGGCCGGATATGAGGAAGGAGGTGGACAGCCGTGGCCGACCGGGAGCTGGTGGAACGAGCGAAGCGAGGCGACCAGGAGGCTTTCGAGCAGCTGGTGCTGGACAACCAGAACAGGGTCTACGCTCTGGCGCTGCGCCTGGTGGATGACCGGGAGGAGGCGGCGGACCTGGCCCAGGAGGCCTTCGTGAAGGCGTGGCAGGGGCTGGTCTCCTTCCAGGGGGAGAGCAGCTTTTCCACCTGGATATACCGGCTGACTACCAACCTGTGTATCGACTATCTCCGAAAACAAAAGCGGCGGGAGGGGGTGGAGCCGGCAGTCTCCCTAGATGACGAGGACAGCGGCTGGCTGGAGCCCGCCGACTGGGAAGGAGACCCTCAGCGTCTGCTGGAGCGGGCGGAGCGGGGGCGGGCCCTGGCCCAGGGGCTGGAGCAGCTGTCTGAGTGGCAGAGACAGATCCTGGTGCTGCGGGAGCTGTCGGGACTGAGCTATCAGGAGATCGGTCAGACGCTGGACATCGACCTGGGGACGGTGCGCTCCCGGATCGCCCGGGCCCGGATGGCGCTGCGAAAGATCTTGCTGGAGGATGGGAACTTTTTTGGATATGTGCCGTCTAACCAGACAAAGGACCAAGACAGGGGGTGAAGCCTTTGGCATGCGGCAGATATCATGAGCTCCTCTCCGCCCGGCTGGACGGACTTCTGACAGCGGAGGAAGAGAGGAGGCTGGAGGAGCATCTGGCCCTCTGCCCGGACTGCCGGGCAGTTGGATCGCGGCTGGCCGCGATCCGAACCGCCTTCGATGACCTGGAGGAGGTCCCGGCGCCGGAGGGCTTTGCTCAGGGAGTGATGGACCGGATCCGGAGGGAGACCGCCCCGAGAGCGATCCCCCTGTTCCGGCGGCCGCAGGTCCGGGCCCTGGCTGGGCTGGCTGCCTGTCTGGTGCTGGCAGTGGGACTGTACAGCGCCGGCGGGCACGGAGGACAGGAGCGCTGGGAAATGGCGGCGCGCAGCTTCGACCAGGGCGCATCGACAGAGGTGCTGGATGGTGTGACGGGGGAGGATGGTCCTAGGGTGGACGCATCCCTGATCGATCCAACGCCGGCGGACGCCCCCCAGATCGCCGCCTACGCCGCGTCGGGGGCTGCTCGAACGGACGGAGCAGGCGGGACGATGGAGAAGGCTGCCCCGGTGGAGGAGCGGTATTTCGCTGGAGTTGGAGTGTCTGGTGCAGAGGCCGCGCTGGTGCTGGACCGCCTTCCTGACGGAGCAGCGGAGCTGATCCCTCCAGAGACGGCGGCGCAGCCCTATCCAGGCGGGGGCACGGTCTATCTGGGCCTGTCCGCAGATGTGTTGGATCAGGTCGGGCGGCTGGCCGCTGAACAGGGCGCGGTCCTTCAGGACCTATCGGCCGGCAACGGGGCAGAAGAGCCTCTGGCCCTGATCGTTCTAGAGGGATGAGCAGAGCAGGCCCTCCGCTGAGGCGGAGGGCCTGCTTTCGTCTGAGAGCATAACGGTCAGCGGGGCGGACCGGCAGATCTTGTGGATCGGGGAGAGGAACTGGAGAAAGATTCAGTAGACAAATGCTGTTAGGACTGTTACAATATAAAAGGACCCTTATGCTGTCGTCATATCGGTGGCGGAGGGATAGCGCCGCCGGAGGGACGGCGCAGTCTTCAGATCACACAGGCAATATCCTCGTGGGGCGACGGCCTGTTTGGGAGGATGGGTATGTATCATTGTCATATGCGGGTCTACTGCATCAGCCGGGACCAGGCGCTGTTCGAAGCGCTGAAGGAGATGCCCCCTATGGAGGCGTTCACCCATGAGTTCTTCTGGAGCGAGGACATCCAGGCAGGACTGGCGGCACGGGCCGACGCGGTCTTTGCCGACCTGCGGGGCATGGACGCGGTACAGGCGGCGGGGGCGCTGGCCGTCGGCAAGGGGCCGGAGACGGAACTGATCCTTTTGACAGAGGAGGGACAGACCGCGCAGCTGCTGGAGGGCCCGGACCATATCCTGCGTGAGACGGCAGACATCTGGCCGGCCCCTCTGTCCGGTGCCGAGCTGCAGTTCCGCTTCCTGCGGCGGCAGCAGGCGTGGAAGATCCGCAAAGACGGCTGGCAGTCCAGTCACTACTTAGAGGCCGTCATCAACGGGACCCCGGATCTGATCTGGTTCAAGACCAAGGACGGGATCCACGAGAAGGTGAACGACAGCTTCTGCCAGACGGTCAACAAGACCAAGGAGCAGGTCCAGGGCCGGGGACACGCCTATATCTGGGACGTGGAGCAGGACGATCCCGCCTGTATCGAGTCAGAGCGGATCGTGATGGAGCGCAAGGAGACCTGCGTCTCTGAGGAGAGGATCCTGGCCGGCGGAGAGACGAAGACCCTCACCACATATAAGTCCCCTCTGTACGATCTGGACGGCACTGTGGCGGGGACGGTGGGAGTGGCCATCGACGTGACCCGGGAGCGGGCCTATGAACAGGAGCTCATCCAGAAGAGCGATATGCTGGAGTCTATCTTCACCTCTCTGGACTGTGGGATCATCTGCCATACCCTAGACGGCTCCCGGATCCTGAGCATCAACCAGGCGGCGCTGAAGATCCTGGGCTATAAGTCCCAGGAGGAGCTGAAGAACGACGGGTTCTACCTGGTGGCCCCCTCAGTGATGGACGAGGACAAGGAGGTCATCGAGCAGATCATCAAGAGCCTGGAGAAGGTGGGGGACAGCGCCAGCGTGGAGTATCGGGTGCAGCACAGCGACGGGGAGATCGTCCATGTCCTGGGCAACTTCAAGCTGGTGGAGGAGAACGGCATGCTGTTCTTCCAGCGGTTCCTGCTGGACAATACGGCCCAGAAGCTGCAGGAGCAGCAGGAGCGGATCGAGCTGGAGCGCCGCCAGGCTGAACTGGTCCAGGCCCTGAGCGTGGACTACAATCTGGTGTGCTATTTCGATCTGACCACTGGTCTGGGCGGCACGCTGCGCGTCCATGAATGTCCCTACGGGGTCCTGCAGGACCTCTTTTCCGGCGAACTGACGATGGAGGAGTGCATGGGCCGGTATATCGACCGGTGCGTCTACTGTGAGGACCGGGGGACGCTGCGCCGTCTGCTCTCCCGAAAGGAGCTGGAGCAGGAGCTGACCAACGAGAGCATCGTCTATTTCAACTACCGCACCATGTGCGGTGAGGAGATGCTCTTCTTCCAGCTCAAGGCGGTGCGCACCGGGGATTGGAAGGACAGCCGGGGCGTGGTGCTGGGCTTCCGCAATGTGGACGGCGAGACCCGCAAGGAGATGGAGAAGAAGACCCTGCTGGAGAGCGCCCTCACCCAGGCCAACCGGGCCAACAAGGCCAAGAGCACCTTCCTGTCCAATATGTCCCACGACATCCGGACCCCTATGAACGCGATCATCGGCTTCACTGCCCTGGCACTCACCCATCTGGAGCGCCGGGAACAGGTGGAGGAGTATTTGAAGAAGATCATGACCTCGGGGAACCACCTCCTCAGCCTGATCAACGACATCCTGGATATGAGCCACATCGAGAGCGGCAAGATCCATCTGGAGGAGAAGCCCTGCAGCCTGCCCGATATCCTCCACGGACTGCGCAACATCATCCAGGCGGATATCCACGCCAAACAGCTGGACCTGTATATGGACGCGGTGGATATCCAGCACGAGGAGATCTGCTGTGACAGGCTGCGGCTGAACCAGGTCCTGCTGAATCTGCTGTCCAACGCGGTGAAGTACACCGGCGCCGGCGGCATGGTGAACATGAAGGTGGTGGAGAAGCCTGGGGCCCCCAACGGCTATGCCAATTACGAATTCCATATCAAAGACACGGGGATCGGGATGAGCGAGGAGTTCGTCTCCCACATCTTCGAGCCCTTCGAGCGGGAGCGCAACTCCACCATCAGCGGGATCCAGGGCACCGGGCTGGGCATGGCGATCACCAAGAACATCGTGGATATGATGAACGGCTCCATCGAGGTGCGCAGCAAGCAGGGGGTGGGGACCGAGTGCATCGTGTCCTTCATGTTCCGGCTGTGGTCGGGAAAGAAGGAGCCCCAGACCATCCTGGAGCTGAAGGGGCTGCGGGCCCTGGTGGTGGATGACGATTTCAATACCTGCGACAGCGTGTCCTGTATGCTCCAGCAGATCGGCCTGCGGGCGGAGTGGACCCTGTCGGGGAAGGAGGCCGTCCTGCGCACCCGGCAGGCCATCATGCGGGACGACCACTACTTCGTCTATATCATCGACTGGCTGCTGCCCGATATGAATGGTGTGGAGGTGGCCAGGCGGATCCGGCAGGAGACGGGAAAGGACGTGCCGATCATCGTCCTCACCGCCTACGACTGGTCCGACATCGAGGAGGAGGCCAGAGAGGCCGGAGTCACCGCCTTTTGCAGCAAGCCTCTGTTCCTGTCTGAGCTGCGGGGGTGTCTGCATTCCATCGTCAGCAAAGATAAGGAGGCCGAGGAGACCGGGAAGGCGATCAAGACCATCCACACAGGCCGGATCCTGCTGGCAGAGGACAACGAGCTGAACCAGGAGATCGCCACCGCGATCCTGGAGGAGGCCGGCTTTGCTGTGGAGGTGGCCCAGGACGGCGAGGTGGCTGTGGAGATGCTGGTCAAGGCCGGTGCGGACCACTATCAGCTGGTGCTGATGGACGTCCAGATGCCGGTGATGGACGGATATCAGGCGACTCGGGCCATCCGGCAGCTGAAGGACAAGGCGCTGGCCTCGATCCCCATCCTGGCTATGACTGCCAACGCCTTCGAGGAGGATAAGCAGGAGGCCCTGCGCAGCGGGATGGACGGCCATATCGCCAAGCCCATCGATATCAAGAAGCTGATCGAGACCCTGGACCGGGTGCTGGCCCAAAAGAGATGAAGATCGAAAAACGCTCCCGCCTGTTCCGACAGGCGGGAGCGTTTTGGCTCCTGGGGTCAGGTCAGAGAGCGGTCATACCGGCTGTATGTGCCCTTGATCAGGTCGATGAAGGTGCGGGCGGCGGGGGATAGGAAGCCGTTCTTCTTATAGACCACCGCCAGCGGACAGACCAGCGGAGGCTCGCCCACAGTGAAGCAGGCCAGCCGGTCCAGGTAAGGGGTGCGGGGGATGCCGCTCTCCTGCAGAAAGGCGAAGCCCAGCTTCTCTGCCGCCAGGTTGATGGCGGTGGTGGTGTTGGTGGTGACCAGGATGTTCTGGGGCTCCACGCTGTGGACGGAGAAGGTGTTGTACAGCAGCTTGGACAGACGCCAGCCGGCAGGCAGCATGATCACCCGGGCGTGCTCCAGCAGGCGCAGGTCGGGGAAGGGCTTGGGGTCCTCATAGGTGCTGTCCAGCCCCTGGAGGAGGGGGTGGTCCCGGTGCCCTGCCAGGAAGATCCGCTCCCGCATCACCGGCTCGTAGGTCAGTTCGGTGAGGTCGCCGGGGGGCTGCATCACACAGAAATCGATCACATTGGCCGCCGCCAGCTCCCCCAGCTCAGGCACTGGCGCCTCGTGGAGGACCACCTGGACGTCGGGATACTGCTCCTCGAAGAGGGGCAGGATATCGGGCATCAGGGTGGAGCCCCGCCAGGGGGAGGCCCCGATGTGGAGCACCGGACGCTTCTTGTCCTGGAGGTCCCGCAGGTCGCTGACCAGCTGGCGGTCCAAAAAGCTCTGCCGTTCCAGATAGGCGTGGAACAGCTCCCCTGCCGGCGTCAGCTGGAGAGGGGAGTGAGAGCGGTCCAGCAGGACCACCCCCAGACTTCCCTCCAGCTTGGCCAGGTATTGGCTCAGATAGGGCTGGGAGAGATAGAGCCGCTCTGCCGCCTTGGAGATGCTGTGTTCCTTGACGATAGTGAGGAAATACTCGGGATTTTTGACGAACATGGCCGTCTCAGCCCGGAGGCCAGGTCATGTCCCGTCCGGCTAGGACATGGAAGTGGAGATGGGGAACGCTCTGCCCCGCCTGCTCCCCGATGTTGGACACCACCCGATAGCTGTCCAGACCCAGGTCCTTCGCCACCTTGGCGATGACGGTGAAGATGTGGGCCGCCACTGCGGCATTGTCCTCCGTCACCTCGGCCACCGAGCCGATATGGGTCTTGGGGATCACCAGGAAATGGGTGGGGGCCTGGGGATCGATGTCGTGGAAGGCCAGACACTGGCCGTCCTCGTACACCTTGCTGGACGGGATGTCCCCGGCGGCGATCTTGCAGAATAAACAGTCGGACATTGGAAGACCTCCTTCATTGTAAAAGGGGCCCCGCTCAGGCGGGGCCCTCTCCTTACGGTGATTCCATTTTACCCGATTTTCCCAGGATTGCAAGGATTTTATTCTGCCGGGATCAGACCCTCCAGGGGGATGTCCACGCTCCCATCCCCGACGCGCAGGGTGAGTGTCTGGAGTTGTTCCAAGCTGGTAATCTGCTTTAATTGGAACATTGTGCTGCTGTCCTGGTCGCTGGCGGTCCCTCCCAGTTCAGCGAGGAGAATGCTCTGACCATCCTTCGTGGTCAGCGTCACACGATCAGCATTGATAGCTGAAATCCAACGGCCGTAAGCTCCCGGCTCCGCATTGTCAGAACGCAGCGATACCGGAACCGCTCGTTCCAGTTGAATTTGAAGCGTCATGGGGGACAGATAGCACTTGGTTACCGAGATATCCACACCATCCACCTGTCCAGCCACTTGGTTCACCGGAATGATCCGGCCCATATCCTGCCAGGTGACAGGGAACTGGCAGGACCAATCGCCAGCATAAACGGTGACATACCGCTTCAGATCTGGGTCAAACCGCACCAAATCCTCCCCCCGCAGGGCCAGACCGCTGATATTCCATTCCGGCTGGATACCTTCCTCCAGTTCCATACGCATCAGCAGGGTCAGGTGGTTGTCCAGGGGGTCGCCGTCATCCAGCACCTCCGTGTGCCATGCCCAACTCTGGTTCAGGTCGATGGCCTGTCCCGCTGGATCCAGCAGCTGAGGCATGGACCACTCTATGCCGCCGAATCCCCGGTTAATGCCATCGTTTCCCTCGTCCATGTCCAGCACCGTTCCCTCAGGGGCGGTAAAATCGGCCAGGAGCAGAATCGTGTACCGGTCCATCAGCACCTGGGAAATGTGGAGCGCGGCCCCGTTGTCTTCCACCGTCACGTCTACCGGCACCGCACCGGGCAGCAGCAGCTCCGCCTGTTTAGGGCTTGCGCCGAAATAGTCCAGCAGCCGCTGGTCGATGCCCGTCACCACGGCGGCGGCGCAGGAAATGACCATCAGCGCGGCGGCAATGCCTATAACTGTCAATTTTTTCAGCTTCTTCATGGGTCTAACCTTCCTTTCCGTCTGGAGAAGGCGGTCCAGCCCGGCCTGCTCCTGCTCGGGTGTGGGAGCAAGGGCATCGAACATGCGGTTCAGATCATGTCGCTCCATAGCCTTCCGCCTCCAATCGCATTTTTAGTTTTTTCCTCGCCTGGGCCAGCCGGGAGCGCACGGTGGAGGGATTCTCCTTCAAGAGTTGGGCGATCTCATCGGTCTTGTAGCCCTCGTAGTAGTGGAGGAAGAGCACCAACCGGTGTTTCTCCGGGAGCGCGGCCACCTGCTCCCAGACGGATCCGTCCTCAGGCTGTTCCCAGATGAGGGCGTCCAGGACGGACGGATCGGCCCGGCGCTTTCTCCACCAGTGCTTCAGCTGGTCCCGGCACTCGTTCCGGGCGGTGACGATGAGCCAGGCCTTTTCGTGCTCCGGATCACGAAAGGGCCCGCCCCGCTCCATCGCCCTGCGAAAGACGGTCTGGGAGGCGTCTTCGGCGTCGGGCACGTTCTTCAGCAGCACCAAGCAGATCTGATACACCAGCTTGGAATGCCGCCGGTAGAGCCCGGCGATCTCCTCCCGGGAGCACCCGCTTCCATCCATCGGTCCGCCTCCTTTCTGTCCCTCTGTCTGATACACGATCGGGGAGGGGGGATCGTTGAGACTGCTAAAAGTTTTTTTGACCGGAACGAAACAGCCGCACAGCCTTGGAAAGGCTGTGCGGCTGTTTTGGGATCAGAGGCGCTTGTCGGTGAAGTATTCCTTGGTGATGGAGGCCACTGCGCCGGACAGCAGCAGGAGGGCGACCAGGTTGGGGATGGCCATAGCGCCGTTGAGGGTGTCGGAGATGTCCCACATGAGCTGGCCGGAGCCAGTGGCGCCGACGATGCAGAACAGGACGAAGACCATCTTATAGACGGCGGTGACCGCCTTGTTGTCGCCGGAGAGGTAGCCCCAGCAGCGCTCGCCGTAGTAGCTCCAGCTGAGGATGGTGGACAGGGCGAAGAAGACCAGGCTGACCTGGATGATGGTCCCGCCCAGCTCGCCGGGGAGGATGGAGTTGAAGGCGGCCACAGCGGCGGCGCCCTTGGAGGCGTAGCCCTCCAAGGCGGAGGCCCCCAGCTCGAAGCCGGACAGCAGGACGGTGAAGGCGGTGATGGAGCAGATGATGATGGTGTCGAAGAAGACCTCGAACACCCCCCAGATGGCCTGCTCGGCGGGCTCCTCGGTGGAGGAGGCGGCGTGGGCGATGGGGGCGGAGCCCAGACCGGCCTCGTTGGAGAAGACGCCCCGGGCGAAGCCGTTCTTCATGGCCACCATGATGGCGTAGCCAAACACGCCGCCGCCCACCGCCTCAAAGCTGAAGGCGCTGGTGAAGATGGCCTGGAAGACGCCGGGGATATCGCCGATCCGCATGAGGATGACGACGATCCCCGCCGCCACATAGAACACGGACATGAAGGGGACCAGCAGGGAGGTCACCTGACCGATCCGCTTCACGCCGCCGATGACCACGATGCCCACCACCACGGTGAGGGCCACGCCGCTGATCATGGGGTCAACGCCGAACAGGCCGTTGAGGGCCCCGGCGATCTCGCTGGACTGGGCGATGTTGCCGATGCCGAAGGAGGCCAGGCCGCCCAGGATGGCGAAGATGACTGCCAGCCATCTCCAGTTCCGGCCCAGGCCGTTCTCGATGTAGTACATGGGCCCGCCCTTGTGGACGCCCTGTTCGTCGGTGTTCCGGAATCTCAGGGCCAGAGCGATCTCGGCATATTTGGTGCACATGCCGAAGAAGGCGGACACCCACATCCAGAACACGGCCCCCGGCCCGCCGATGAAGATGGCTCCGGTGACACCGGCGATGTTGCCGGTGCCCACGGTGCCCGCCAGGGCGGTGGTCACGGCCTGGAAGGGGGATAAGTTGCTGCCGTGGTCCTTCTGCCCCCGCCTGCGGAACAGGGAGCCGATGGTGTTCTTCATGATGTAGCCGAACCGGCCCACCTGGATCCAGCCGGTGCGGAAGGTGAGGAACACGCCAGTGCCCACCAGAAGGGCCAGCATGATGGGGCCCCAGACGAAGTCGTTGATCTTGCCGTTGACCAGCGTGACGGCCTCGAGGAATCTTTCCATAGGTCTTCTCTCCTTTGAGGACAGACGAAAAACGGGCCGGGAGACGCCCGCGGCCCGAAGAAAAAGCACAGTCCGGCGGAGCGCGGCCCCGCCGTTTTGACCTCTCCTCTGTCCTTTTGCCTGAGAGATTGGCAGGAATTTCTTCCCGCGTTGCACCTTCGGCACCCGGTAAACGAGCTTCTCCAGAGTCACATCCACGCCCAGTCCTTATCCCGCTGGGGACGCCTGAGAGTGTTACTCCTTCGGCAGGCCGTAGGGCCGTTTTCCTGTGCGCTTCGTCTGTCCTGATTCAATTACTTTGCTACCATACCACAAATCAGCCCTCTTTGTCAACGCCTGGCGGACAATAATGCGCCGAACACGGATCTTTCAGCTGATCAAACGAAGGAAACGGAATTTTTGTCCGATAAAGTTTACAATTTGCTCTTTTTTTGGAGGAGAGAGTGTGGTATACTGACTTTGATTATAGTTATCGAATGCGTAGGGGCGGATATGATCCGCCCATTTACGCGGCCGCCGGCAAGACGGGGGGCCGGGACGTCGTGCCGTGATATTCTGTCAAAATAAAACCGAGAGGTGTTTTACACAATGAGCCTGTTTACCAAGATCTTCGGGACCTCCTCCCAGCGGGAGCTGAAGTCCATCTATCCCATCGCCGACAAAGTGGACGCTCTGGAAGAGGAGTACAAGGCCCTTTCCGACGTCCAGCTCCAGGCCAAGACCCCCGAGCTGAAGGAGCGGCTGGCCAACGGCGAGACGCTGGACGATATCCTCCCTGAGGCCTTCGCCGCCTGCCGGGAGGCGGCCTGGCGGGTGATCGGCCTGCGGCCTTACCGGGTGCAGGTGGTGGGCGGCATCGTCCTCCACCAGGGCCGGATCGCCGAGATGAAGACCGGCGAGGGCAAGACCCTGGTGGCCACCCTCCCCGCCTACCTCAACGCCCTGGCGGGCAAGGGGGTGCATATCGTCACCGTCAACGACTACCTGGCCAAGCGCGACTCGGAGTGGATGGGCAAGATCTTCCGCTTCATGGGCCTGACGGTGGGCCTGGTGATCCACGGCGTGATTGGTGAGGCCAAAAAGGCCGCCTATCGGGCCGATATCACCTACGGCACCAACAACGAGTTCGGATTCGACTACCTGCGGGACAACATGGCCATCTACTCCCAGGAGCTGGTCCAGCGGGGCCACGCCTTCGCCATCGTGGACGAGGTGGACTCCATCCTCATCGACGAGGCCCGCACTCCCCTGATCATCTCCGGCCAGGGGGAGAAGTCCACCCAGCTGTACACCATCGTGGACCAGTTCGTCTCCCGGCTGAAGTGCCAGCGAGTGGCCAAGACGGATTCCAAGGAAGAGGAAGATGTGGACATCGACGCCGACTACATCGTCGATGAGAAGGCCAAGACCGCCACCCTCACCGCCCGGGGCATCCAGAAGGCAGAGGCCGCGTTCCAGGTGGAGAACCTGGCCGACATGGAGAACACCACCCTCTCCCACCACATCAACCAGGCCATCAAGGCCCGGGGGGTGATGAAGCGGGACATCGACTATGTGGTCAAGGACGGCCAGGTCATCATCGTGGACGAATTCACCGGACGGCTGATGTTCGGCCGCCGGTACAACGAGGGCCTGCACCAGGCCATCGAGGCCAAAGAGGGGGTGGAGGTGGCCAACGAGTCCAAGACCCTGGCGACGATCACCTTCCAGAACTACTTCCGTCTCTACGACAAGCTCTCCGGAATGACGGGCACCGCCCTCACCGAGGAGGAGGAGTTCGGCACCATCTATGAGCTGGACATCGTGGAGATCCCCACCAACAAGCCCCTGGCCCGAATCGACCAGCCCGACGTGGTGTATAAGAACGTCCCCGGCAAGCTGCGGGCCATCGTGGACCAGATCGAGGCCTGTCACGCCAAGGGCCAGCCCGTCCTGGTGGGCACAGTCTCCATCGAGAAGTCGGAGGAGCTGTCCGCCATCCTCAAACGCAAGGGGATCCGCCACAACGTTTTGAACGCCAAGAACCACGAGAAGGAAGCCGAGATCGTGGCCCAGGCGGGCAAGTTCGGGGCGGTCACCGTGGCCACCAACATGGCCGGCCGAGGCACCGATATCATGCTGGGGGGAAACGCCGAGTTCCTGGCCAAGGCCGACCTGCGCAAGTCGGGGATGACCGATGAGCTCATCGCCGAGGCCACCGGCTTCGCCGAGACCGACGACCAGGAGATCCTGGACGCCCGGAAAAAGTTCTCCGAGGCGGAGGCCAAATATAAAGCGGAGATCCAGGAGGAGGCGGACCGGGTCCGGGCTGTGGGCGGCCTCTTCATCCTGGGCACCGAGCGCCACGAGTCCCGCCGGATCGACAACCAGCTGCGGGGCCGTGCCGGCCGTCAGGGCGACCCGGGCGAGACCCGGTTCTACCTCTCCCTGGAGGACGACATCATGCGTCTGTTCGGCTCCGAGCGGGTGTATAACCTGATGGAGAGGCTGGGAGTGGACGAGGACACCCCCATCGACGCCAAGATGCTCTCCGGCGCCATCGAGAACGCCCAGAAGCAGGTGGAGTCCCGGAACTTCCAGACCCGGAAGAACGTCCTCCAATATGACGACGTGATGAACACCCAGCGTGAGATCGTCTATAAGCAGCGCCGCCAGGTGCTGGACGGGGAGGACATCCAGAGCTCCATCCAGAACATGCTCCGCACCATGGTGACCAGCGCCATCCAGGGCCACATGGGCGAGCAGAAGCACCTGGACGCAGAGACCTTCCAGGAGGCGGTACACCATTTCCGCACCATGTTCCTGGCCCCCAGCGATCTGATGCTCTCCGACGGGGAGCTGGCCGGGTACGACGCGGACGGGCTGGCCCAGCTGGTGCTGGACAGGGCGGTGGCCGTCTACCAGCGCAAGGAGCAGGAGATCACCCCCAACATCATGCGGGAGCTGGAGCGAGTGATCATGCTCCGGGTGGTGGACGAGTACTGGATGGACCACATCGATGCCATGACCGAGCTGCGCCAGGGCATCGGCCTGCGGGCCTACGCCCAGAGCGATCCTGTGGTCGCCTATAAGGAGGAGGGCTACGAGATGTTCGAGAACATGGTAGCCGCCATCCAGGAGGAGACCCTGCGCCGCCTGTTCTCTGTCCGCCTGCGCCAGAACGAGGAGGTCAAGCGGGAGCGGGTGGCCAAGGTCACCAGCGAGAGCGGCGCCGGCGACGGCACCGTCCGCAAACAGCCCGTCCGCAAGGTGACCAAGATCGGCCGCAACGATCCCTGTCCCTGCGGCAGCGGCCTGAAGTGGAAAAAATGCACCTGCCCCCAGTATCACCCGGAGCTGAAATAAAAGAGCCGAAAGGGCCTGCCGCCTGTGGGAACAGGGGACAGGCCCTTTTCCGCACGCCCGCCGGATCGTGGTGTCGGCTCGGCGGCGTTCCAGGCGGACGGGGTGGAGCATGGGATCCGGACCTGGAGGATCTGCCTGGAAGAGGCGGTCAGGACTGCGGCGTCTGCTGTTTCCCAACTGACAGGGGAGGAGGTCGGGGCGGAGGGATCGGGGCGTGTCCGGTGTCAGACGGCCCGAGATCAAAAAGAAAGTGGGCCAGCTCCGGCTCAGGGACATAGAATAAGGCAGTCCCCTCAACATACTATCTCTTGAGCAAAGGAGCATTTGGATATGGAACTGAAAGTCGATCTTCCCGCGCTGGCCGGACAGGACATCGATCCGGCCGCCTTCCAACGGGTCTGGGACCGGGTCATGCCCGGCCAGACAGAGCCCGGCCCTGTCATCCCGGACACCGCCGTCCCTGCGGAGCCTGCCGTCCCGCCGGAAGAGGTCCCGCCCCAGCTGCCTCCCGTCCCGGAATGCCCGGCAGAGCCCCAGTGCCCTGAGTGTCCGCCGTGTCCGGACTGTCCCCAGTGCCCGGTCTGCCCGGAAGGACCGGGGATCGAGGGACCGGTGGAGCCGCCCGCCCTGTGTCTGGGGGAGGCGTCCCGGGGGGACAGCAGACGGCTGGAGGAGCTGATGGGGCTGGCTCTGACGGGGGCCAGGGCCGGGCGGCTGCTGGCCCGCCGGGCCAGCGGGACCTGTGCCCGGGAGCTGTCCGCCCTGGCCCAGGACCACCGGTTCGCCTTCCGCCGGCTGTCCGCCGCCTATTTCCTCATCACCGGCATGCGGTACGCCCCGAAGTGCGCCCCCGCTCCTCTGCCCGCCTCCCTGCCCCTGGCCCTGCGACAGCAGTTCGTGTGGGAACAGCAGTGGGAGCTGGCGAATCGTCAGGCCGCCCAGGCCACCTCCGACCCCTGCCTGAAGGAGCTCTACCTGGAGCTGGCTCAGGAGGGCGCCCTCCACACCGGGACGATCCGGTCTCTGCTGGAGCAGATGTAGCCCCTCCATCGTGCGCCGTCCTGCGCCCAAATATATTGACAATATGCGGGCGGATGGGATAAACTGAAAGATATCGAATAACGGTGCAGGAGAGGGCCGAGCGGAGGGCGAGGAAATGGACAACAAGATCCCGAAGGAAAAGGTGCAGCGGTGGTCCCGGCCGCAGATGAAGGACCAGGAGGGCGGGGAGGACAAGACGCTGATCAACTCGATCATCCGGGCGATCGAGCTGCTGAACCTCTACGACAAGGACACCAAGGCGCTGGGGATCACCGAGCTGGCGAAGCTGATGGGGCTGCACAAGAGCAGCGTCCACCGGATCGTGAAGACGTTGGAGTACATGGGCTGGCTGGAGCAGGACCCGGTCACCAGCAAATATAAGCTGGGGATGAAGATCATGGATGTGGGCAGCACCCTGCTGAAGATCTACGACCACCATGACATCATCAATCAGGGGATGCGGGAGCTGATGCTCCAGGTCCATGAGACGATCGTCCTGTCTACTTATACGGATCTGTGCGGGATCTGTGTGGACGTGATCGAGGCGGAGAATCACATCACCTATACCTCTAAACTGGGACACAAGACCCCGGTGTGCAGCGGCGCCACAGGGAAGACCCTGCTGGCCTGGCAGAGCGAGGAGGAGATCCAGAGAGTCATCAGCTGCGGCCTGCGCCGGTATACCCCCAACACGATCACCGACGAGGGGGCCCTGCGCAGGGATCTCCAGAAGATCCGCAGCCGGGGATATGCCCTCAGCTTCGAGGAGACAGACCCGGGGGTGGGCGCGGTGGGCGCTCCCATCTTCGATGGACAGGGCCGGCTCCTCTACGGCATCAGCATCGTGGGCCCGGTGGAGCGGCTCCGGGAGAAGGGCGTTGGATTTTTGGCAGAGACGCTGATGGAAAAATGCAGAGATATCATGGATAAAATCGCAAAGATACCATAAGATCTTGAAGATAATGGGTCAAAAGATCTGGGGCGCCGCCGGGACTGGGTCCTGCGGCGCCTCCTTTTTTGTGAAAATGTAGAAATGTATAAAAGGGCTTGCAAAAACAGGCGAGGTGTTGTACAATGCAAACATCATTTCACAATATCAGAACAATGTCTCGATATTAAGAACGACATAAGAGGGCGCTGGCCGCAGGAGGAGTTATGAAAAAGGTCGATATGTTGATCCTGACGAAGCACATGTACACCATGACAGGGGAGGGCGTGGGCTATCTGGCCGATCACGGCGTGGCCGTGGACGGCGGCAAGATCGCCGCGGTGGCCCCCCGGGAGGAACTGCTCCAGGAGCATGAGGCGGAGAAGATCGTCGATGCTCCGGACCAGGTGCTGATGCCCGGATTCATCGACGGACACATGCACACGGGCCACGGGATCCTGCGGGGGGTGGCCCAGGATATCAACAACTGGATGATGGAGGGGATGGCCCCTTTCGAGGCCCAGCGCAGCAGCGAGGGGAAGACCTGCGGCAGCAAGCTGGCCATCGCCGAGGCGGTGATGAACGGGACCACCACCATCGGAGACGACGGTTCCGATATGGACGGGGCGTGCCGCTTCATCCAGGAGATCGGGGTGCGGGGCAACGTATCCGTCCGGATCCGGGAGGCGGTCCCCCGGTCCTACAAGGCGGGGGAGCTCTATGAGTATGACAGCGCCATGGGGGAGCGGACCCTGGACGAGTGCCTAGTGCTCTATGACCGGTATCACGGCATCGACGGCGGGCGGATCCAGATCCGGTTCGGGCCTCAGGGGCCGGACTTCGTCAGCAGAGAGATGCTGGAGCGGATCCGTGTGTTGGCCAAGGAGCGGAAGACCAAGATCCACATGCACCTGGAGCAGGGGAGCCGGGAGGCCAAGCAGATGGAGATGCGCTATGGGATGCGCAGCATCCCTTGGCTGGACTCTATGGGATACTTCGACCAGGACTTCATCGGGATCCACCTGACCGACGCCACGAAGGAGGAGGTGGAGGACCTGGTGAGCCGGGGCGGAAGGATGGTGCTGTGCTCTTCCTCTATCGGGGTGATCGACGGAGTGGTCCCTCCGGCCAAGTGGTTCCAGGACGCGGGGGGCCTGGTGGGTCTGGGCAGCGACCAGGCCCCGGGGAACAACTGCCATAACATGATCAACGAGATGAAGCTGACCGCGATCCTGAATAAGGTACGGTTCGAGGACCCGGAGGTCATGCCCGCCTGGAAGGTGGTGCGGATGGCCACCATCGAGAACGCCCGGGTGCTGGGGATCGAGGACCGGGTGGGATCCATCGAGGTGGGGAAGGACGCGGACCTGATCCTGATCGGCCTGAAGCAGCTCTCTCTGGCTCCGCTGTACACCCAGCCCATGCGCAACTTCATCCCGAATCTGGTGTACAGCGCCCGGGGCTGTGAGGTGGATACGGTGATGGTGAAGGGCAGGCTCCTGGTGGAGCACCGCAGGCCCCTCACCTTCGACATTGGACAGATCCTGGAGGAGGCCCAGCGGCTGGCCGACGAGATCGGGGAGAAGGCCGCGCCCCAGTTCCGTGAGATCGACGGGAAGAATGCCCAGTACATGCGGGAAGACAAGCTGTGATCATTTCAATTTTAGATAAGGTGGCGGAGCAAGATGGAAGGTAAAAAAGTTTGGGTCCGGAACGGGAAGGTGTTCTTGGATGGGGAGTTGGTCCAGGCCGACATCCTGATCCAGGACGGGAAGATCGCCGGGATCCTCAGCCCGGGATCCGGTGTGTGTCCGGCGGAGGACGAGGTGTTGGATGCCGGCGGGAAGTGGGTCCTGCCCGGGACGGTGGACCCTCATGTCCACATCCGGGCGCCTGGCTATGAGGAGCGGGAGGATTTCCTCACCGGGACCATGGCCGCCGCCGCCGGAGGGGTGACCACCATGATCGAACAGCCCCTGGCGGATCCCCCCCAGTACAGCCTGGAGATCCTGGACCGCCGGATCGCTGCGGCGGAGGAGAGCGCTGTGGTGGACTTCGCCTTCTACGGGGCGGCAGGGGCGGACTTCCCGGAGAAGATCATGGAGCTGGCCCAGTCGGGGAAGATCGTCTCCTTCAAGACCTTCCTCCATGAGGCGCCCAACGGCCGGGACAGTGAGTTCATCGGCCTGACCATGAAGAACGACGTGGAGCAGTACCAGGGGATGCAGGCTGTCGCCCGGTCGGGGAAGATCTGCGGCGTCCACGCGGAGAACAACGACATGATCAAGGCCATGATCGGCCAGATGAAGGCGGCGGGCCGGATCCACGGCCGGGACCATGCGGCCTCCCGTCCGGCGATCACCGAGTATGAGACCGTGTCTAAGCTGCTCCTTTTTGCCCGGGAGACAGGGGCTCGGATCGAGTTCTGCCACATCAGCACCCCCGAGGCCATGGAGATGATCAAACGGGGGAAGGCCGAGGGGCTGGACGTCTATCTGGAGACCTGCCCCCACTACCTGCTGATGGATGATTCCTGGCTGGACAAGTACGGTCCCTTCGCCAAGTG
This sequence comes from bacterium 1xD42-67, assembly GCA_003612335.1. GTDB lineage: Bacteria > Bacillota > Clostridia > Oscillospirales > Oscillospiraceae > Lawsonibacter. The sequence goes on along the minus strand of RAYO01000004.1, from coordinate 197,858 downwards.
CAATCCCCCTCTGCGGGACGAGGCCCGGGTCCGGAAGCTGTGGGACTACATCGAGGACGGCTCGGTGGACTTCATCGGCAGCGACCACGCTCCCTATACCTATGAGGAGAAGATGAGGGGCCAGGACGATATCTTCAGCTGTCCCGCCGGGATCCCCTGCATCGAGATGCGGGTCCCCCTGATGCTGGACGCCATGAGCAAGGGCCTGCTGTCCCTGGCGAGGCTGGTGGAGCTGGTGTCTGCGAACCCAGCCAAGATCTTTGGACTGCACCCCCGCAAGGGCGAGATCCGGGTGGGGGCGGACGCCGACTTCATTTTCGTGGATCCGGAGGAGAGGTATACCATCCGGACCGAGGACATGTACACCAAGAGCCGGAAATCTGCCCTGATCTTCGACGGCATGGAGCTCCAAGGCCGGATCAAAGCCACCGTGGTCCGGGGCGAGATGGTGATGGAGGACGGCAGGGTATCCGATTCCCGCAAGGGGTATGGACAGCTGATCCTGCCCAAGGCGTGACTCGGCCAGGAGGAGAGCAGGATGAAGATCTGTATCATCAACCCCAACAGCAGTGAAGAAATGACGAAGGTGATCCTGGACAATGCCAGGAGCTTCGACCCGGAGATCCAGGTGGACTGCATCCGGAATGGATCCGCTCCCGCCTTCATCGGCAGCTATGAGGACATGGCGGAGAGCGTGCCGGGCATGATCCGAATCGTGAAGGAGCGGCAGGAGGAGTATGATGCTTTCATCGTGGCCTGCCACAGCGACCCGGGGCTGGACGTGCTGAAGGAGATCTCGGACAGACCGGTGGTGGGGATCTGTGAGGCGTCAGTGAAGCTGGCCACCATGCTGGGGCACAGCTTCTCGGTGATCTCCACCGGCCAGCGCCCCATCCCCAACAAGCAGGCCCTGTGCCGGAAGTATGGGGTGTGGGATTCGGTGGCCTCGGTGGCGGGGCCGGAGGGCCTGCGGGCCGACTGGCACAGCGAGGAGAGCTTCATCGAGACCGGCCGGCGGGCCGTCCAGGAGGACGGCGCCGAGGTGTTGGTGCTGGGCTGTGCCGGGATGGGCCATGTGACGAAGAAGATGGAAGCGGCACTAGGGGTACCGGTGCTGGACGGGGTGGTATGTGCGCTGATCGTGGCCTCCGGCCTGGTGAAGGCCGGGCTGACCACCAGCAAGGTGCGCAGATACCGCAGCCGGGAACAGGGGTGAGAGGATGAAATCGACGACACAGGACCTCCAGATCCTGGAGGACATCTTTGAACAGTTCTATCCCGTGGGAGCGACCAGTCTGGGGGGGGTGACCCGTCTGGGCTACTCCCCGGAGGAGGACGAGATGCACGCCATCTTCCGCCAGATCGCGGAGGAGGAGGGCTTCCAGACCTATGTGGACGAGGTGGGCAACACCTACGCCGCCAATGAGGCCGGCAGTCCGTCGGCCAACTGTGAGTATTACCTGATCGGTTCCCACCTGGACTCGGTGGTGGACGGCGGGCGGTATGACGGCGTGGCCGGGATCATCGCCGGGCTGATGGTGATGAAATGGCTGAAGGAGCAGTCGATCCAGCTCCCTCTGCGGGTGGTGGCCTTCCGGTGTGAGGAATCCAGCAACTTCGGCCGGTGTACCATCGGCAGCGGACTGATCACCAAGCGGATCGGGAAGCCTCAGGTGGAGTGTCTGACCGCGAAGGACGGCTCCAGCTTCGCTCAGATCTTCAAGGAGCGGGGCCTGTCCATGGACCCGAAGAAGATCGCCGATGTGAAGCAGTATCTGGAGCTGCATATCGAACAGGGCAAGGTGCTGGAGGAGTATGGGATGAAGGTGGGCATCGTCACCAACATCGCCGGTCCCCGGCGGTTCAACGTCCACATCCATGGGGAGGCGGAGCACTCCGGCGCCACCCCCATGAACATGCGCAGCGACGCCCTGTGCGCGGCGGCGGAGTTCATCCTGGAGGTGGAGCGGATCGGCAAGGACGAGAGCCACCGGGATTCCGTGGCCACAGTGGGTGTGATCGACGCCCGGCCCAACGTGCTGAACGTGACCCCGGGCGAGGTGACCCTGGGGGTGGACCTGCGGGGGATCGATGACGACTCCCTGGAGCTGATGGAGAAGCGGATGCGGGAGGCCACCCGCTATATCTCAGCCAAGCGCCACATCCCCTTCTTCGTGGAGAAGACCAGCGCCGCCACCCCCATCGAGCTGGACCGGGGGATGCAGAAGAAGCTGATCGAGTGCGCCGAGCGGCTGCGGGTGACCTATAAGGTGATGCCCAGCGGCGCCGGACACGACGCGATGGCCTTTGCGGAGATCACCCGGGCGGCGATGGTATTCATCCCCTGCTGCAAGGGCGTCAGCCACAACCGGGGGGAGTTCACCTCGCTGGAGAGCATCTATGACGGGGCCCGGGTGATCTATGAGTATCTGAAGGAGGAGGGGAAGAGCTATGATCCTGGTGAGAAACGGGAGGGTGATCGACCCGAAGACAAAGCGGGATGAGGCGGTAGACCTGGTGATCAAGGACGGTAAGATCCACCGGATCGGCAAATACCACGGCGGCGAGGACTATGAGCGGGTGATCGACGCCTCAGGCAAGATTGTGGCCCCTGGCCTGATCGATGTACACGCCCACTTCCGGGACCCCGGCTTCACCTATAAGGAGACGGTGGAGACCGGCGCGGCCGCCGCCAAGCGGGGAGGATACACCACCATCGTCTGTATGGCCAACACGAAGCCCCCCATAGACAGCCCCGAGGCCATCCACAGCACCCGGGAGAAGGGGAAGCGGACCGGGATCCGGATCCTCCAGGCCGCCTGTGTGACCAAGGGGATGAAGGGCCAGGAGCTGGTGGACATGGCGGAGCTCCAACGGGCCGGAGCTGTGGGATTCACCGACGACGGGATGCCCCTCCTGGACACCAAGATGACCCATGAGGCCATGGTCCTGGCCAAAAAGCTGGGCACAGTGCTCAGCTTCCACGAGGAGGACCCGGCCCTGATCGACAAGGCGGGGGTGAACAAGGGGAAGGTGAGCGAAGAGCTGGGCTTCCCCGGGGCCTCCGCCAGCGCGGAGGATGTGATGGTGGCCAGAGACTGTATGCTGGCCTTGGCCACTGGGGCCCGGGTGAACATCCAGCATGTCAGCTCCCGGAACGCGGTGGAGCTGATCCGCCTGACCAAGCGGCTGGGGGCGGACATCTGGGCGGAGGCCACCCCCCACCACTTCTCCCTCACCGAGGAGGCGGTGAAGAGATACGGCGTCAACGCCAAGATGAACCCCCCTCTGCGGACCAATGCGGACCGTTTCGCCATCATCGAGGGGCTGAAGGACGACACTCTGGAGCTCATCGCCACCGACCACGCTCCCCACGCCCAGGAGGAGAAGGACAAGGGGCTGCTGGAGGCCCCCAGCGGGATCATCGGTCTGGAGACCGCCCTGGCCCTGGGGAACACCTATCTGGTCCGCAAGGGACATCTGACACTGATGAAGCTGCTGGGGAAGATGACCTATAAGCCCGCCTATATGTATGGGCTGGAGCAGGGGTCCATCCGGCTGGACGGACCCGCCGATCTGGTGATCTTCGACCCCAACGAGGGCTGGGTCGTGGGAGAGGACTTCGCTTCCAAGAGCAGGAATTCCCCCTTCATCGGGGAGAAGCTGTATGGCAAGGTGAAGTATACGATCTGCGCCGGACAGGTGGTCTATCAGGACGGTCCGGCAGAGGACTGAGGCCATACGAAGAGAGACGGCTGAGGAGAGAGGATGATGTGTACCCGGAACTGGAGCGGCGGAGAAAAAGGAACAGCGAGCAAGATCCCCTAAACTTCAGACACTAAAGGAGGCAGAGACAATGGAACCTAATTATGGCATCATATCGGTGATCCCTGCGATCGTGGTGATCGGGCTGGCACTGTATACCAAGAAAACGGTGCTCTCCCTGGTCATCGGCACCTTCCTGGGCGTGACCATCCTCAGCGGATGGAACCCGCTGGTGGCGGTGGTGGCCCTTTTCAAGGAATATCTCTACCCCAACCTGACCAGCACAGGCAACCTGAAGACGATCATCATCATCGTGGTCCTCCAGGGCTATGTGAAGATGCTCAAGCTCACCGGCGCTGGAGAATCCCTCTCCCGCTGGGCCCGAAAGTGGATCAAAAGCAAGCGCAGCGCGGAAGTCACTACCTGCGCGGCCGGATTCGCTTTCATCTACACTGAGCCCAACTTCGTCTTGGGCGCTGTGATGCGCCCTGTGACCGAGGCCTTCAAGGTGGCCCGGGTCAAGCTGGCCTACATCACCGACTCCCTGGGGTGCAACGTGGCTGCTCTGTCCCCCATCACCTCCTACGCAGGCTATTATACTGGCCTGATCGCTGCCGAGCTGGCGGCTCTGGGCATCGCCACCGACGCCTGGACCTACTACTGGAAGTATCTGCCCAACAACCTCTACGCCATCCTGGCCATCCTGGTGGTCTACTATGTGGCCGCCTCTGGCAAGGACATCGGTCCCATGTATCTGGCGGAGAAGCGGGCCAATGACGCCGGCCGGATCCTGGGCCCCAAGGATGACCCCATCGTGAAGGACATGCCCGGCGAGACCTTCGCGGAGAGCGACCACCTGCCAGTGCGCAACTTCATCATCCCCATGGCCACCATGTTCGTCGCCCTGTTCGCCAGCATCTTCTATACCGGCAACATCATGGAGAACGGGATCAATGTGTTCACAAACTGCGACGTGACCACCAGCATCATCATCGGGTTCGTCTCTGCCGGGATCGCCGCCATCCTGGTGGGCGCCTCCCAGAAGCGGTTCTCCTTCATGGACGGCTTCCAGCAGTGGATCAACGCCTTTGCCAATGGCAGTGAGATCGTCCTGATCCTGGCCTTTGCCTGGTGTCTGTCCACCGTGTCCGGCAACCTGGGCCTGAAGTATTTCGTGGCCGAGATGGTGGAGTCCACCGGTCTGTCTCCCGCCCTGATCCCCGCCCTGATCTACATGGCCGGCTGTGTGATCTCCTTCGCCACCGGCAGCTCCTGGGGCACCACCGCTCTGCTGATGCCCATCGCCGTCCCCGTGTGCTACAACTATGGGATCGGCATCGAGATCGCCATCGCTGCCGCAGTGGGCGGCGGTCTCTTCGGCGACCACTGCTCTCCCATCTCCGACACCACCATCAAAGCCTCCATGGCGGCCGGCTGCGACCACATCCAGCACGTGAGGACCCAGCTGCCCTATGCGGTGACCTCCGGCCTGTCCGCTTTCGTGGCCTACATCGTCTCCGGTCTGACCAACAACACCATCATCGGGATCGCGGTGGCCCTGGTCCTTGCCATCACTGCGGTCAATGTCCAGCACAAGATGGCGGTCAGGAAGTATGCCAACTACGACTTCTCCCATGAGGAGATCAACCCTAATCTGCTGGTGAAATAACGGACAGATCCGATCTGCCAGTATGTGTGGGATCGTTACACCGATCTGCTGACCTGTGATGGCTGCGCCGGACCTCTTTTGCTTCGGCGCAGTCGTCCCATGTCGTCCAAGCATATCCCGCAGAGGGGGACCTGAGCCGGGCGGCGGCGCGGACGGTCCCCCTCATAACTGGGGGTATCCGCAGACTGGTGTCCAAGGAGAGGGGATGAGAGGAATGGATGGGATCCTGCTTTGCAGCATCCTGATGTCGTCCGTCTGCAATCTGGGGCTCTCAGAGGGCAAAAGGAGAGGGATGGACCATATCAGAGTCATATGGTATAACTATATCGTCACGTTTTCGATCTCCTCCGCCACGCTGGCACTGTTTGGTGCGCCTGGGGGAGGCTTCTCCCTGTCTGCGCTGGCGCAGCTCCAGACCTGCCGGACGCAGGACGGCCTGTTCACCTTCACATGGATGATCGGCATGGTCTCTGGCGTACTGTATCTGGTCACCTTCCTGATCCTCCAGCGCTGTATCGTCCAGGCCGGGCCCGGCATGTCCACCCTGATCTCCAAGCTGGGGGTGGTGATCACCGCACTGCTGACGGCGCCCCTGTGGCGGGAGAGGCTGACTCCCATCCGCCTTGCCGGGATCCTGCTGGCCTGCGCCGCGCTGTTCCTGTTCCACGAGGGCGGCCTTGTCTTCCACCGGGCCCTGCCCCTCCTGTTCCTGTCCAACGGGGTCAACGAGATCACGAAGAAGGTGTATACCTTCTATGGGGACATAGCCTATCAATATCTCTACTACTGGATCATCTTTTTGGTCTGCCTCATCCTGAGCAGCGGGATCGTTTTGGTGACGAGGCGAGGAGGGCACCTGTCGTCCGGGGAGCTGGCGGTGGGCAGCACGGTGGGCCTGTGCAATATGGGGGCCACCTATACCATGACCTGGGCCCTGACCGGGATCCCGGCCAGCATCGCCTTCCCCACCCAGTGCGGCGGCGTGATCCTCTTCACCTCGGCGGTGGGGGCCCTGCGCTATGGCGAGAGCTTTTCCCGGGTGAAGGCGGCGGGTCTGCTGATGACCATCGTGAGCATCGTATTGATGAATCTGTGAGATCGTTTGGGTGCGGGGAGGTGCCGTCTATGTCGAAACAGGTCTCGGTGAGATATCTCATGGCGCTGGCCTGGCCAGCGATCCTGGAACAGCTCCTGCTGACTATGGCCACCTATGTGGACACAGCTATGATCGGCGCGCTGGGCTATCGGGCCACGGCGGCGGTGGCGGTCAACTCCTCCACGGCCTGGCTGATCATGGGCATCCTCACCGCTCTGGGAGTGGGCTACTCAGTGCAGGTCACCCACGGCTTGGGGGCGAAGGACTTCGACTGGGCCCGGCGGGCCTCCCACCAGGCCCTGGTGGGAGCCCTGGCCCTGGGCGGGCTGCTGATGGTCTGCTTCGCCCTGCTCTCCAGCCATGTCCCGGTCTGGCTGGGGGCGGATGAGGAGATCCTGGCCGATGCCCAGGCCTATCTCTTCTGCTATGCGATGGGGCTGCCCTTCTATGCCCTGCTCAATGTGTTCTCTGCTGTCCTGCGGTGCAGCGGCGACACCAAGACCCCCCTCTATGTGAACACCGGCGCGAACTTCGTCAACGTGGTGTTGAATTTCCTGCTGATCTTCCCGGAACGGGAGGTGGTCCTTGCCGGGCGGACCTTCCGGATCTGGGGCGCCGGGCTGGAGGTGGCAGGGGCGGCGATCGCCACCTCCGCCTCTTATGCAGCCGCCTCCCTGGTGCTGATGGCGATCATGTTCATCCGGCCGTCGCCTACCCGCCTCTCTGTGAGGGGCCCCTACCGCCCGGAGCGCTTTATCCTCCTGCGGGCGATGCGTCTGGGCTTCCCAGTGGCCCTGGAGCGGGTGGCCATCAGCAGCGGCCAGCTGATCATGACCCGGTTCGTCACCTCACTGGGCAATGTGGCCCTGTCTGCCAACCATGTGGCGGTGACAGCGGAAGCCATGAGCTACCTCCCGGCCAACGGCATCTCCTTCGCCGCCACCACGGTGGTGGGCCAGGAGGTGGGGGCAGGGGAGGCGGAACGGGCGAAACGGTATGGGGACCTGGCGGGATGGCTGGGCCTTTTGGCCGGATTCCTGGGCGGGCTGCTGCTGTTCCTCCCCGCCGTCCCCCTGGCGCGGCTGTTCTCCCGGGACGAGGAGGTGGTCCTGCTGGCCGCCGCCATGCTGCGGATCGTGGCTGTGTCAGAGCCCATGTTCAGCCTGTCCATCGTCCTGTCCGGCGTGCTGCGGGGGGCGGGGAACACCCAAGCGGCCTTCATATCGGTGCTGGTGGGCATGTGGGGCGTGCGGATCGCTGCGGCGACCTTCCTGCTGTATTGGGCCCACATGGAGCTGAGCGGCGTGTGGCTGGCCATGGCTGCGGATCTGGTGGTCCGCGGGATCATCTGTATGGTGTGGGTCAAGCGGCTGGACTGGGCGCAGATGTGCCGGCGCGCCGTCAAGACCTGAGCGTTTCCTGGATAGGCCGCCCCGGAAGACCGCCAAGATGTCCGGACCGCCCCCTGCCTTTGGGGAGGTCCCGGGCATCTTTTCCGCCTGTTCACGGCCCGGATGGGGGAGGATCGTCCTATCCTCTTCTTTTAGTCCCGGAGGTCTATTTTGTCTTGAAAAGGGATATGTTCTGTGGTACAATGACTGAACGACCGGGGCACTGTGCCGCAGAAGGTCTGAAAAGGAGATCGAAGATGAAAGGTATCGTCTTAGCGGCGGGGAAGGGGACCCGCCTGTACCCTATGACCAAGCCGGTGTGCAAGCCCCTGCTGCCAGTCTATGACAAACCGCTGATCTACTACCCCATCGCCATCCTGATGCAGGCTGGGATCTCGGATATCCTGGTCATCGTCCCGCCGGAGGAGACAGGCACCTTCCAGGCCCTCCTGGGAGACGGCAGACAGTACGGCCTGAAGATCTCCTATGCGGAGCAGCTGGTGCCCCGGGGGATCGCCGACGCGCTGCTGATCGGTCAGGAGTTCGTGGGCAACGATCGGGTGTGTCTGGTGCTGGGAGACAATATCTTCTATGCCCCCACCCTGGCCGCCACCTTGAAGCGGGCCGCCGCCAACGACCGGGGCTCCACCGTCTTCGGCTACTGGGTAGAGGATCCCCGCCCCTTCGGCGTGGTGGAGTTCGACAAGGACGGCCGGGCCATCTCCATCGAGGAGAAGCCCCGCTATCCCAAGTCCAACTATATCATCCCCGGCCTGTATTTCTATGACCACCAGGTGATGGAGATCGCCCACCGCCTAAAGCCCTCCGCCCGGGGGGAGCTGGAGATCACCGACGTGAATCTGGAGTATCTGCGCCGGGGCCAGCTCCAGGTGATCCCTCTGGAGCGGAACTTCACCTGGCTGGATGCCGGGACCGCCGACAGCCTGCTGGCGGCGGGGGAGACCATCCGGCGGATCCAGGACAGCACCGGCCGCTATGTGGGCTGTCTGGAGGAGCTGGCCCTCTATGAGGGCTGGGTCACCGAGGAGCAGGTCCACGCCATCGGGGACGAGCTGTCCATGACCCTGTATGGGAAGTATCTGCAATGCCTATGACCATGAGAGAGGAGCCGAGACCTTGAAACGTATCCTGATGCTGTCCACCGGAGGGACCATCGCCTCGAAAGAGAGCGGCCAGGGGCTCAGTCCTGCGATCACCTCAGAGGAGATCCTGGACCACGTCCCGGCGGTGGGCGGTCTGTGCCGGGTGGAGACCCTGCAGCTGATGAACCTGGACAGTACCAATGTGAGCCCTGCCCACTGGCTGGAGATGGCAGGGGCCATCCGAGAGCGGTATGAGGAGTATGACGGGTTCGTCATCACCCATGGGACCGACACCATGGCTTACACCGCCGCCGCCCTGTCCTATCTGATCCAGGACTCCCCCAAGCCCATCGTCATCACCGGTTCCCAGAAGTCCATCGCCTTGGATGACACCGACGCCCGGCGCAACCTCTATGACAGCTTCCTCTATGCCTCTGACCGGGAGTCCCATGACGTGAGCCTGGTCTTCGACGGCAAGGTGATCCTGGGCACCCGGGCCCGGAAAGAGCGCAGCAAGAGCTTCAATGCCTTCTCCTGCGTGGATTACCCCGAGGCAGCGGTGATCCGGGACAAAAAGCTGATCCGCTATCTGGCGCCCCGGACCTATACCTATGGAGCGGAGCCTACCTTTTACGATGCCCTGGAGGACAAGGTCCTGCTGCTCACCCTGATCCCCGGCATGGGAGCGGAGGCCCTGGACCTGCTGAAGGACAGCTATCAGGCGGTGATCCTCCAGTCCTTCGGGGTGGGGGGACTGCCCGGAGGAGGGGATGGCCCTCTGGCCCAGGCCATCGAAGGATGGCTGGAGGATGGCAAGACCATCGTGATGATGACCCAAGTGCCCTATGAGGGCAGCGATATGTCGGTGTATCAGGTGGGCCAGCAGGTGAAGGAGCGTTTCCGCCTGATGGAGGCGTATAACATGACCCTGGAGGCCGCTGTGGCCAAACTGATGTGGGTATTGGGCCAGACCCGGGCACCGGAACAGGTCCGGGAGCTGTTCTATCGCCCCGTCCAGCACGATATCATCCTGTGAACTGCGGCCCCAGCAGGCCGTCTCCCTACATGAGCCCTGAAAACGGAGGTCCCCAGTGAAGCGCTTGCGCCATATCCCGCTGTTTCTTCTGGTCGTGCTGCTGCTGGTCCTTCTGCCCGCCTCAGCGGCGGCGAAGGACCACAGCACGACAGTACTGTTCACCCACGATCTGCACTCCCATTTCCTCCCCCAGCCCGATGGGGAAGGGGGGGGGTCGGGGGGCTACGCCCGTTTGAAGACCGCCCTGGACCGAGAGAGGAGGGCCCATCCCGACGCGCTGACCCTGGACGGGGGAGACTTCTCTGTCGGCTCTCTGATCCAGACCCTGTATACCACCCAGGGGGCGGAGCTGCGCACCATGGGGGCCTTGGGCTATGACGCCGCCGCTGTGGGCAACCACGAGTTCGACCATGGGGGGACGGGCTTCGCCCAGATGCTCCATGCTGTGATGAGCAGCGGAGAAAAGGCCCCGGCCCTTCTGATGGCCAACTATAAGCCCGCCGCAGACAGTCCCGATCAGCTGGACATCCAGCGGGCCATGGCCGCCTACGACGTCCAGGACCATATGCTCCTGGAGCGGGGCGGGATCGTCTATGGGATCTTCGGGCTCATGGGGGAGGACGCCCACGCCTGCGCCCCGTCCTCCGGGTTCGCTCTGGGGGATATGGTCTCCAATGCCCAGCGCTGTGTGGACGATCTGAGGGAGCAGGGGGCCCAGTTCATCATCTGTCTGTCCCACGCAGGGACCCATGAGAAGAAAAAGCTGTCGGAAGACGAGCGGCTGGCGGAGAAGGTGGAGGGGATCGACCTGATCGTCTCGGGCCACACCCACACTACCCTGGAGGAGCCGATCCTGGTCAACGGCACCTATATCGTCTCTGCCGGGCCCTATTGCCAGGCCCTGGGGTCCATCACGATCGACTGGACCGAGGGGGGAGGCAAGGTCCTGGCTGACTATCGGCTGATCCCCATCGACGAGGCCCTCCCCGAAGACCAGGACATCGCCCGTTTGGTGGAGCGGTGGAAGGGCCTGGTAGGGGGGACCTATCTGGGCCGGTATGGCCTGACCTATGACCAGGTGCTCACCCGGACGGACTTCGACCTGCCCGCCCCGGTCTCCGGGGTCCAGAGCGGGAACGCCCTGGGGGAGCTGGCGGCCGATGCCTTCCTTTGGGCTACAGGACACCTGGAGGCGGACAGCCCCGACGTCCAAACCGTGGCGGTCACCGCCGACGGAGTGCTGAGAGCCCCCCTGGCCAAAGGGGAGATCACAACGTCCATGGCTTTCGACGTGCTGTCCATGGGGGTGGGGAGCGACGGCACCTCCGGCTTCCCCCTGGTGGGGGTGTACCTCACCGGCAAGGAGCTGAAGGCCGCCGCCGAGGTGGATGCCTCGGTGACGCCCCTGATGCCCGCCGCCCAGCTCTATATGGCGGGGATGGACTACTCCTTCAATACCCACCGGGTGTTTTTCAACCGTGTGACAGATTGCCGGATCCAGAACAGCGCCGATCAAGTGGAAGACGATCAGCTCTACCGGGTGGTCACTGGGATGTACTCCGCCCAGATGCTGGGCACGGTGAAGAGCAAGTCCATGGGACTGCTGTCTCTGGAGCCAAAGATGGCCGACGGGAGCCCCGTCACTGACTTTGAGGCATGCATCCTCCGGGACGAGAACGGCAATGAGATCAAGGAGTGGTATGCCCTGGCCGCCTACCTCCAGTCCTTCGGGGAGGAGGGGCTCTCTCCCCGTTACTCCCATCCCAACGGGGATGGCCGGAAGCATGTGAGCCGCAGCTGGGATCCCATCGAGCTGGTGACGGGCCTGAACTGGATCGGGACAGCGGCCCTGCTGCTCCTGACTGGGGCGGCGGCCCTGGCGGTGTGGCTGGTCCGGTGGGCCCGGGCGGCGAAGCGCCGCCGCCGCTACGGCGGGATCCGCCGGAAAAAGTGGTGACGATATGATCTGTGCGGCGAGAGTCGCTGGAAATATATCCCTTGTGATGGAAAAAGGAACAACTCTGACAGGAGGAGAAACAGTGAAGAAGTATGAGATCGCAGCAAAAAAGGTGCTGACCCCCGAGATCAGTCAGATCTCGGTGTATGCGCCCCTGGTGGCCGCCAAAGCCAAGGCGGGCCAGTTCATCATCCTGCGGGTGGATGAGGAGGGAGAGCGGATCCCCCTCACCATCTCCAGCGCGGTGGACGGTCTGGTCACCGTGATCTACCAGAAGATCGGAGGCACTACTCTGGCTCTGGACCAGCTGAACGAGGGGGACTGCCTCCAGGACTTCGTGGGCCCCCTGGGCCTGCCCACCCATGTGGAGGGCTTGGGCCGGGTGGCCGTTCTGGGCGGCGGCCTGGGCTGCGCCATCGCCCTGCCGGTGGCTCGTGCCCTGCACGAGGCCGGCAACCAGGTGGACCTGATCGGTGGGTTCAAGACCAAGGATATCGTCATCCTGGAGGAGGAGATGGGCCAGGCCTGCACCGACCTGCACATCTGCACCGACGACGGCACCTACGGCTACCACGGGTTCGTCACCGGCAAGCTGGAGGAGCTGATCGACAGCGGCGTGAAGTTCGACCATGTCTTCGCCATCGGCCCTCTGCTGATGATGAAATTCGCCTGTAAGCTCACCAAGAAGTATGACATCCCCACCACCGTGAGCATGAACCCCATCATGATCGACGGCACTGGCATGTGCGGCTGCTGCCGCCTCACAGTGGACGGCGAGGTGAAGTTCGCCTGTGTGGACGGCCCCGACTTCGACGGCCACAAGGTGGACTTCGACGAAGTGATCGCCCGCAACGCGACCTATAAGGAGCATGAAGCCAAGGCGAAGGAGAAGCATCTCTGCCGCCTGGGAGGAGGTGCCATGAATGGCTAATATGCAGATGGAAAAGACCCCCATGCCGGAGCAGGAGGCCAATGTACGCAATGCCAACTTTCAAGAGGTGGCCCTGGGCTACACCCTGGAGCAGGCCCAGAACGAGGCACAGCGGTGCCTGAACTGCAAGAACAAGCCCTGTGTCAGCGGATGTCCTGTGGGCATCCCCATCCCCGACTTCGTGGGCAAAGTGGCTGAGGGCGATCTGGCCGGGGCCTATCAGCTGCTGTCCGATGCCAACGCCCTGCCCGCCATCTCGGGCCGTGTCTGCCCCCAGGAGACCCAGTGCGAGGGCAAGTGCGTCCGGGGCGTCAAGGGCGAGCCGGTGTCCATCGGCCGGATCGAGCGGTTCGTGGCCGACTGGGCTGCGGAGAACGGCATCGCCAACGTGGCCACCGCCCCCAAGAACGGCCATAAGGTGGCCGTCATCGGCTCCGGTCCCGCCGGCCTGACCTGTGCCGGGGAGCTGGCCCGGATGGGCTACGCTGTCACTGTCTTCGAGGCATTCCATACCCCCGGCGGGGTGCTGAGCTACGGCATCCCCGAGTTCCGTCTCCCCAAGGCCATCGTCAAGCGCGAGGTGGCCAACCTGGAGAAGATGGGGGTAGACATCGAGCTGGACATGGTCATCGGCAAGGTGCTCACCATCACCGAGCTCTTCGAGCAGGGCTATGAGGCGGTGTTCATCGGCTCCGGCGCCGGTCTGCCCATGTTCATGAAGATCCCTGGTGAGAGCCTGGTGGGGGTCTACTCCGCCAACGAGTACCTCACCCGCATCAACCTGATGAAGGCCTACAAGGATGACTCTCCCACTCCCGTCCTCCACAACAAGAAGGTGGCCGTGGTGGGCGGCGGCAACGTGGCCATGGACGCCGCCCGGTGTGCCAAGCGCCTGGGGGCCGAGGTCCATATCGTCTACCGCCGCTCCGAGGCGGAGCTCCCCGCCCGAGCCGAAGAGGTCCACCACGCCAAGGAGGAGGGCATCATCTTCGACCTGCTCACCAATCCCGTGTCCATCGAAGGGGATGAGAGCGGCCACGTCCAGTCCATCACCTGCGTGAAGATGGAGCTGGGCGAGCCCGATGCCTCCGGCCGCCGCCGCCCTGTGGTCATCGAGGGCAGTGAGTTCAAGATGGAAGTGGACGCGGTGGTCATGTCTCTGGGCACCCAGCCCAACCCCATGAGCTACGACGGCACTCCCGGTCTGGAGAAGACCCGGAAGGGCTGTGTCCAGGCCGACGACCACGGCTGCACCTCCTGTCCCAACATCTTCGCCGGCGGCGACGCTGCCACCGGAGCGGCTACGGTCATCCTGGCCATGGGTGCCGGCAAGAGCGCCGCGAAGTCCATCGACGCATATATCAAGAGCAAGGGATGACAGCATCAAAACCCCTCTCCTTCGGGAGCGGGCATCTAAGAGGATAAGGGCCGGGGCATCTGCCCCGGCCCTTTCGTGTCGTACAGAGGAGCCTTACCAGTGGGAGTCCTTCAGACGGAAGGAGCTGACCAGCCGCTGGAACAGGCTGGCCTGGGAGGACAGCTCCTCGCTGGCGGCGGCGCACTCCTCACTGGTGGCGGAGTTGGTCTGGACCACCGCCGAGATCTGATCGATGCCCTCAGTGACCTGGGAGATCGCAGAGGTCTGGCTCTCCACGGCCTCCACCACGATGGCCATCTTTTCGGTCACGCCGCCGGCGCTCTCGCTGGTGCGGGCCAGGGACTGGGTGACCTTATCCACCACCTCGCTGCCCTCGGTGACGGCGGCGATAGAGCTCTCGATCAGGTCCTTAGTGGCTTTGGCGGCCTCGTCGGACTTGTTGGCCAGGTTGCGCACCTCATCGGCCACCACAGCGAAGCCCTTGCCGGCGGCCCCTGCCCGAGCGGCCTCCACGGCAGCGTTCAGGGCCAGGATATTGGTCTGGAAGGCGATGTTCTCGATGGCGGCGATGATCTTGGAGATCTCCTCAGAGGAGCTGGAGATCTTCCCCATGGCGGTGTTGAGCTGCTTGACATACTCCACGCTGATGCCCAGCTGAGCTCCGGCCTGCTCCACGAACTGGCCCGCCTCCCGGGTGGCCTGGGCGGTGGTCTTGGCATTCTCAGCGATGTCGTTGACCGTGGCGGAAAGCTCCTCCACAGAGCTGGCCTGCTCTGTGGCCCCCTGGGCCAGGGACTGGGCGCTGTTGGACACCTGGTCGGAGCCGGAGGCGACCTGTTCGGCGCTGCTCCGGATCTGGCCCATGGTGTCGTTCAGCTTGGACTCGATGCTGTCGATAGACCGCTTGATGGACACGAAGTCCCCTACGTACTCCTGACGCGCGCTGATGGTCAGGTCGCCGTTGGCGATGGAATCCAGCACACTGGATATCTCGCCGATGTATCCGCTCAGACGCTGGATGGTCGCACGGAAGATCTGGGCCAGGTCCCCCACCTCATCATTAGAGCGGACGCTGATGGTGATCTCCTGGCCGCTGGTCAGGCCCAGGTCCCCCTTCTCCAGACGGCCGGCCACCTGGGTGATCTCGGCCAGCGGGGTGGAGACGGTCTTTTTTAGATAGGGGGTCATGATCATGATACACACGATGATGACGCCGATGCTCACCAGAGAGGACATGATCACAGTCATATAGATCTGCCGGTTGGCCTCAGCGCTGGAGATCCCGGCGAAGATCAGACCGTCGATCTTGCCCTCGGCGTCCCGGGTGGGGACATAGGAGGCCAGATAGTCTTCGTCCAGGATGGTGGCCTTGCCAACGAAGGACTGGCCCTGCTGGAGGACGGTCTTGGACAGATCGGAGGACAGCTTCGTGCCCACCACCCGCTTGCCGTCCTGGATCACGGTGGTGTAGGCCCGGGTGTCGCCCCGGAAGATGGTGAATTCACAGCCCATGCGGCTCTTCAGACCGTCCAGCATCTGGTCCATATCCGCATCCTCGTCGGTCTGGCTGAGGATGTAAGCTAACATGTTGGTGCCGCTGGTGCACCGCTCTTTCAGCATTTTCGTGGTCAGGCTGCGGAACATCGTGACGCACATCGCCACCGCGAAGATGACCGATATCACCTGCATGATGACCACCATATTTCCGACCTTTTTGCCGATCCGCTTGTACTTCTTGCCATTGGTCTGCTGTATCTTTTTCATACTCATTGCTCCATCCGTAATGATCTGGTAAGTGGGTACAAGACCCAGCTTATTGATTGTAATAGGGACCGAGGATTTTTGCAAGACCCTTTTTGATTTTTTTGAGCGCGGTCTGAAAACATGGAGATGGGACCGGCGGCGGGGAGCTTGGCCGCCGGACGGAGCCGGTCTGATGCAGGGATACTGGACGTATCTCAAGGAAGATCGGCAAAGTATGGCGGGAAGAGGACCGCGGGGCATATCGGCATGGTCCAAACGAGCTCTAGCACCTCTTCTGGCCCGCAGAGAGGTTGAATGTGGAGGGGGGATGTGGTATGATAGAGCTGGGCCGACTGGCCTGGATAGGAGGAGCCATGATCTATCTGAGCCGTTTTTCTCTCCCCAGTGAGAGCAGGGAGATCGGTTTTCTCGGCCGCAGCCGGGAAAATAAGCGCACCTGCTACACGAGCCGCTACCCCTTTGGCATCTTTTTCAGCAGAGAGATGCCGGCCCTGGAGCTGGAGCCTGTCACGATCCTGTGCGGAGGCAACGGCAGCGGCAAGACCACCATCCTGAACCTGATCGGGGAGAAGCTGGGGCTCCCCCGGGGGACGGTGTTCAACCGCAGCTCCTTTTTTGGCGATTATCTGGAACTGTGCTGGGCAGAGACCTCCCCCGCTTTCCAGGAGGCGAAGAGACGCAGCAAGGTCGTCACCAGTGACGATGTGTTCGACTATCTCCTGGACCTGCGGTATATGAACGAGAACATCGACCACCGGCGCAGGGAACTGCTGGAGGAGTACGCCGGCGCCCGATATGCCGGGTTCCAGATGCGCTCCATGGAGGACGTGGACCGGCTGCGCCAGGTGGTGGATGCTCAGCGGCACACCGGTTCCCGGTATGTCCGGGACCGGGTGATGAACGACGTGGTGGAGAAGTCCAACGGAGAGAGCGCCTTCGCCTTCTTCACCAAGGAGATCCAGGAGGGGGGACTATACCTGCTGGATGAGCCGGAGAACAGCCTGTCTCCCGCGCTCCAGCGGGAGCTGGTGCGCTTTTTGGAGGATTCCGTCCGATTCTACCGGTGCCAGTTCGTCATCTCCACACATTCCCCCTTCCTGCTGGCTATGCGGGGAGCCAAGATCTACGATCTGGACAGTGTGCCCGTCCAGACCTGCCGCTGGACCGATCTGGAGCATATCCAGACCTACTGGCAGTTCTTCCAGGAGCACCAGGGGAGCTTCAAAGATCAGGAAACCGCCCCGTAGGGCGGTTTTTGCTATCCTGCGTCTGCCTTGGCCTGTCGGACCAGCGCGCTGATCGTATCGTCAGCGGCCTGCCTGGCGTTTTTGGAGGTCTCCTCGTCGGTGGGGATGTGGATGCCCTTCAAGGCGTAGGGATCGTTGAGGCGCAGGCCGCTTCCGGTGAGCATGGCCCGCACCTGAGTATAGGTCCATTGCCGCTCTCCCGCCGGCATACTGGCGTCGAAGTAGTCGGTCCAGGAGCACTGATATTTGGCGGCGATAAAATTCAGCTGGCTGGGCAAGTCCCGCCCCAGAGGACTGTTCAGCGCCTCTTGATAGGCGTCGGCGTAATGCTCCTTGATGGCGCGCTCGGCGGTGTCTCGAAACTCTGTGACCTGGGAGACGAAGGAATCGAAATAGCTTTTGCACCAGATCTGCCCGTCCGGGTCCACCGTGGCGTTCCAGTTGATCTCCAGCTCCTGCTCGCCCAGCTGCTCCCGGAGCGTGGACACAGATCCATCTCTGGACATGCTGCGCAGAGCGGCCTCCAGCTTTTCCCAGCTCTGGTCGAGGTCCGGCGCTCCCGCGGCGGCCTGCTGGCCCTCATGAGAGATCTCCATCGTGTCCTGAGACTGCCCGGTGGTCTGGGTCTCCCTCTGTTGGGGCGCTGCGGATCGGGCTGTCCGCATGGGTGAGATCTGTCTGGCTCGGGGATCGAAAGTGATGTCCATGAAACGTTCCCTCCTTTATCGCGATCCATACTGGATATATCGGCAATGCTCTGGAAAAGATAAGCGGTCGTCCCGTCAAAGGACAGCCGCTCATCATCTTATTTGACTCTCAGCCTTTTTGCCAGCTCCCCGTCAGGGGTGACCTGGGCGGTCTCATAGGTGGTGTAGATCACCATGCCGGGCCGGGCGCCCCCAGGTTTCTTGACATAGCGGACGGGGGTATAGTCCACTGGGACCTTGCTGCTGTCCCGGGCCTGAGAGAACCAGGCGGCCAGGATCGCGGCCTCGTTGAGGCTCTGGAGGTCGGGCCGGCCTCCTTCGGTCCACAGGATCACATGGGAGCCGTGTATCTTCTGGGTGTGGAACCAGATGTCCCCCTTGCCTGCCAGCTTACAGGTGAGCAGATCGTTCTGACTGTTGTTCTTGCCCACCGAGATGCGCAGTCCGGCGGTGGAAAGGAACTCCATAGGCTTGGAGCTCACCCGCCTGCCCCGGTCCTTGGCCTTGGAGGGGCGGCGGAGGTAGCCGGTGTCGGCCAGCTCCTGGCGGATCTCAGCCAGGTCCCGCTCCCCCTCAGCCAGGGAGATGTTCTCCAGCACGCTGTTGAGATAGTCCAGCTCCTGCCGGCCCTTCTCCAGCTGGATGGTGAGCATCTCTTCCGCCTTCTTGGCCCGGTTGTAATCCTTATAATACTTGGCGGCGTTCTGCTGGGGGGTGAGGAGGGGGTCCAGCCTGATCTCGATCTCCCTCCCCTGGGGATCGTAGAAGTCCGATGCCCGGAGCCGGGCCATGCCACGCTCCATCTGATAAAAGTTGCTGGTGAGGATATCTCCCAGCTGGCGGAGCCGGTCCCGGTCCTTTGTTGCGGCCAGCTCTTTCTCCTGGTTGGCGATCTTCCGCTTGACCCGGTCCCGGGCATTGGTCACCGACTTGATCAGGTCCTGGCCCTTCTGCCTGATTCGGTCCTGCCGCTCCCGCTGTTCAAAAAAAGCGTCCAGCAGAGGGGAGAAGGCGGGCCAGCCGTCCACCTGGGCAGCGCCCTCATACTGGCCCACAGGGAGGAAGGTGAAATCCCGGGGCCGGCCCTCCATGGATATCATGGTGGGGACATACCGCCCCGCTGTGACCGCCTCCCCCAGCTCCTCCAGTTGGTCCAGCAGCCGTGTCCGGCCCTCCGGGCCCAGGACGTTCAGCCGTATGTCGGCAGCCCCGCCGGCCCGGTGGGCCAGCTCCCGGCAGATCAGAGGGGAGAGCCCGCCGAAGGTGTCCAGCAGCCAGCGGTCCGCCTGGGCCTCCGTCGGGGCGGAGGACAGCAGTTCCTCCAGCCGCTCCCGGCCGGCCGAGAGGAGGTCCTCCTTGTCCACACCTGGGGGGAGACGGTAGAACATCCCCGGCTGAAGGGCCCTGTACTGCACCGCCGGAGCCTGCTCTGCGCCCGAAAGGAGCAGCTTGTCCGCCGATTCCAGGCCCACATGTCGGATACAGTCCAGGATACGGCCCTCTCCGTCCAGGAGGATCAGGTTGGTCTTGTGGCTGATGGCCTCCAGCACCAGGCGGCGCTCTACCCGGTCCCCCAGCTCGTTCAGTGCCTCGAAACGAAGGACCGCCGCCCGCTCCAGAGGGGGTTGGAGGATCTCCAGCAGCCGAGCCCCAGACAGGTGCTTGCGCAGGAGCATACAGAACATAGGGGGCTTCTCTGGGTTCTCCCAGGACAGGGTAGTGAGGTGGAGCCGGGGGCGGGCCGGGGCGGCCGACAGCAGCAGCCGCACGTTGCCCACGCTTTGGGTCCGCAGGGCCAGCACCACCTCGTCCCGGCCGGGCTGGTAGATCTTGTCCACCCGGGCCCCGGCCAGGCCTGTATCCAGTTCATGGATCACGCCTGACAGGCACAGCGCGTCTAAAGGCATTGGGATCACCTCTTTGAAATCATTGGTAGGGGCGCACATCATGCGCCCGCAGGTCTTGCCCATCATTTACGGGCGGATGACATCCGCTCCCTACAGCGGTGCGCCGGTGGTCCGGATCACCTCGATCTTCCCCACGATATGCCGGACGAACTCAGCCAGGTCCTCGGCAGGGATCCAATACTCCTGGTGATAAGAGCGGCCCACCGTCTGGATCTGGTAGCGGGCCAGGAAGCCGTCGTCCACCTCGAAGCGGGTGACATAGCCCTTGAAGCCGGAGGCCGGGTCTCTGGTGTTCCATTTGGAGGCGATCTCCACAGCATACTGCTCGTTGAGCACGGGGTAGAAGATGGGCTGCTCCGGCAGGCGGGGCGGAAAGGCGGTGTATCCGCTCTCCCGAATGAGGGCCAGCTCCTGCTCTCCAACGGGACGGTATAAGATCATGATGGGACCTCCTTAATAGGGAAATTCCGCGTAATAGTCCACATTGTCTCCGTCAGTCAGCCAGCGCTCGAACCAGCCCAGGAGATCCTGGCGCTGGCAGCAGGGCTGGGTCCCCATCTCGCACAGGCTCCAGACCTCGCCCCGGCAGGGGCCGGTGACGATCAGCTGGAAGGTCTGGCCGCAGCCGATGTCGATGAGCTCCAGCGTCCCCTGCTGGACCTGTTCCCAGAACTCGTCGGAGAGGGGCTCGTCCCCTTCGATTTCATGTTCTGTAAAGGGGAAGGGCTCAGCGTAGTGTTCCGCCGCCCGCTCTGCTCCAAGGGGCAGGAAGTTGCAGCCGCCGAACATGTCGCAGCCGTCCCCCACCTCCAGCAGGAAGCGGCGGTAGCCCTCGGGCAGAACGATCTGGTGCGTTTGCTCAAAGGCGGAGATCTGCTCTTCCGAGAGCACCGGCCTCATCTGGATCTTCTGGAGCTGGATCTCCTCCTTGATACGGGCGAGGACAGTGTCATATCCTTCCGGCTTGTAGATCGGCATAACTCACTCCTCCATCATCGCAGAAAACAGTTCATTCAGCCGCTGGGTCCTCCCCTGGAGGTAGAGCCAGCCGAAGAGGGCCTCCAGGCCGGTGGCGGTCTGGTACTGGGCCCGGCTGGCGGCCTTGGGGACGGAGTGGGGGGCAGTGTTCCGTCCCCGGCGGAAGACGTCGGCCTCCTCTTCTGTGAGGAGGGGCTGGATGCGCGCGAAGCGCTCCGCCTGGGCGGGAGCGGCCACATACTGCACCGTGGCCCGGTGGAGGTCCTTGGCCTTGGCTCTGCCGTGGAGGATCAGCCAAGAGCGGACCATCACCTCGAAGACCCCATCCCCCAGGTGGGCCAGTCCCAGAGTGGACAGAGAGAGCAGAGGACCTCGGTCCATGTCTAAATGAAAGTAGTCGGTCATTGCGGAGGGCTCCCTTCAGAAAAGTGGGATGATGATACCATATTTCCAGCAGATAGGCAAGAGAGAATGATAAAAAGTGATTTGATTTTATGAAAGATCATGCTATAATAAGTTGATTTTTGTATTGTCCCAAAAGCAGATCCAACAGATTTGGAAATCGGATGACCGGCTATCCAGCTGGCTGTGAAAGGTGGTCAGTCCCGGCTGGTCCCATCCCTATATGAAGATCCGTACGCTGGACCGAAACCTCGTACGCCCGATTCCATAGATCTCCTGTATCCTAAGGGTATGTCAAAAGGAGGGGATTTTTGTGGAGCGATGTAAAAACTTCGCGAACAACTTGAGTGCGATCCAGAAATCCAAAAAACACAGCTTGAGTGAATTTTCCAAAGAGCTGGGTATAGCGAGATCGACGCTGCAATCTGTTTTGGAAGATGGCAATACCTCACTCTATACGGCGCTCCGGATCGCCGACAGTCTGGATGTCCCGCTGAGCTCGCTCACGGGCGAGATCATCCCGATGAAGTCGTTGGATTCGATCCTGGCCCTGCTGCACTGCCTGGAATGGTTCAGAGAGCTGTCCAGCAAGGACCAGGAGGACGTCACTCAGCACATCCGTGCTATCATGGAGGTGCTGCGGAAATGACTTGGGAGGATCTGTCCGCTGAGATATACGACCTGCTCTACCAGCTGGGGCTCACTGCGAATTATACCGGGTTTTTCCATATCGCGTATGCGGTATATCTGATCCTAGGATCCCCCCAGCGGCTCTGTCTGGTCACAAAATGGCTCTATCCGGATGTGGCCGTACATTACAGGACGAGCCCCGCCGCTGTGGAGCGCAATATCCGTACCTCTGTTGCCCGGATATGGACGGATGCGCCTGCCCGTCTGATCCAGATCTCCTGTGTGCCGCTGACCTCCAGGCCGACGAATGCCCGATTCCTGGGGATCCTCGCCGCCCACCTCTCCCGGTCCCATTCACCCCGCGTCAGCTAGCTCCAGCAGCAGGGTGGTCAGCAGCTCCTTGGGCTCCTGACCAGTGGTCTTCATCGCCAGGTCGGTCTGGGCGCAACGGACGACGGCCCGGCGGCACCAGGGCAGGGAGAATCGCCGGGCACTGACCATCAGGCGGTCGGCGGGGTATCGCATCCCCCACAGCTTGGCGACATAGGCGGCGTTCTTCTTCTGGTCCAGGGCCAGCCGGGCGGAGTAGAGCTGACGCATCTGCTTGCCCAGGGCTGCCAGGATCTCATAGGGGCTCTTTTGCATCTGATACAGCTCTCCCAGGACCCGGGCCGCCCGGTCGTAGTCCTTTTCTCCGATGGCGTCGGCGATCCGGAAGACCACGGCGCTGAGCTGAGGAGTGGCCACTGCCTCGATATCCGCCCGGGTGATGCGCTCCCCCTTGGCATAGGCCCCGATCTTGCCGATCTCCTGCTGGAGGTTGTGCATCAGGTCGCCGCACAGGAAGATGAGCTCCTCACACAGGCGGGGATCGATCTCCTTGCCCAGGGCCTTGAAGTGGCGGCGGACCCAGTCGGTGAGCTCCCGCTGGCCCTGCCGGGCGAACTCCACCACCGTGCCATGCTGCTTCACGGCCTGGGCCAGCTTGGTACGGGCGTCCGGCTTGTAGGCGATCAGGTCGTAGAGGAAGACCAGACAGCAGTAGCTGGGCAGGCCGGACAAGATCTGCAGGTAGGCATCCCGATCCTTTTCTCCCGCCTTGAACAGGTCGAAGTCGGTGACCTGGACCAGGGTCCGCTCCGCCATCATGGGCAGACAGTCCACCGCCTCCTCCAGAGCGTGGGGGGACATGTCCCCGGCCCCCAGGTCGTGGCGGTTGAACTCCCCCAGCCCCCCAGTGAGCACCGCCTCCTGGAGGCGGCGCAGGTAGTGGTCTCGGAGGAAGGTCTCTTCCCCGTGGAGGATATAGAGCTGGCCCGGCGTCCCGGAGGACAGGTCCTTTTTCAGCTGATCGAATCCGGATGTGTCCGGTCTGGATCTCGGCGGCATGGGGGTCCCTCCTTATGACAGATTCTCTTTCAGATGTACTTCGATCGTCCCATACAGGTCGGTGCGGTAGATCTTTGCCCCCGCCCGGTCCAGCCGGTCCAGCGTCTCCCAAGCCGGGTGGCCGTATCGGTTGTCGGGCCCCACAGAGAACAGGGCCAGCTCTGGGCGGACCGCCTCCAGGAGTTCCGGAGAGGTGGAGGTGCGGGAGCCGTGGTGGCCCGCTACCAACACCTCGATGCGGGGCAGAGGGGCCTGGGACAGCAGACGCAGTTCCCCCTCCCGCTCCATGTCCCCAGTGATCAGGACATCTAGCTCTCCGTGGGTGGCCAGCACCGTCAGCCCCAGTTCGTTGACGGTCCCCTCGGCCATCATGGGAGGGGATATGGTGATGCGGTCCTTGCGGGAGGGGCAGAAGCGGACCTCTTTCCGGACGAAGCGCACCGGGATGCCCTTTGCCTCTGCGGCGGCCAGGATCTCCGCCCGGAGGGGGCTGTCCCCCTCCACATCGGGCAGGGCGATCTCTCCCACGTCGATCCGCCGCAGCAGCTGGGGGATCCCGTTGGCGTGGTCGGCGTGGTAGTGGGACACCACCAGCAGATCGATATCGCTGCGGCCGATGGACTGGAGGTGATCGGCGGCCACATCGCCGGGGTCGTCCCGGCTGTCCCCGCCGCAGTCTACCAAGGTGAGATATCCCCTCGAGCGAACCAAAACGCTCTGGCCCTGGCCCACGTCCAGCACCGTCACGCCCATATCTCCCAGATAGAAGGTCGCCCGGGTCAGGGCCACGGCCAGGACCAGCCCCAACCCTCCGGCGGCGACGGGCATCCAGAGGGGGCGCCTGCCCTTCATCCGCATGGATACCAGCAGGAGGGAGTAGACCAGTACCAGCCAGGCCCGGTGATACACCGACTCCAAGGGCAGAGCCGCCAGAGCGGGCCTGGACAGCAGGTCCACCACCCACTGAAGGTATCGGGCCAGCCAGGTGAAGAGGGGGACCAGCACTGGAGCCAGACCGGGCAGGACTGCGGCCAGGGCTCCCGTCCCCAGTCCGCCCAAAAAGAGCAGGCCGATGGCCCACAGGGTGAGCAGATTGGCCGCCGGCGCGATCAGCGAGACGATGTTGAAGTGAAGGGCCACCAGGGGGATCGTGAGCACCGAGGCCCCTAGGGTGGCGGACAGGGTGGAGACGAGGAAGTAAGGGGCCGCCCGCAGGTATCGCACCGCTCTGTGCTTGGGCCGTTCCCACTCGCCCATACCGAGGCGCTCCAGCAGCCAGTCCTGGACCCGGTCGGATATCAGCAGGATGCCGGCCACCGATGTGAAGGAGAGCTGTAAGCCGATGTGGGCGGCGGAGAAGGGGTTGAGCCAGAGCAGGAGCATCAGCGCCGTGGCCAGGGAGGTGGGGCCGTCCCGCTCCCGGCCCAGCAGGGGGGCGAACTGGAGCATGAGGACCATCACCGCCGCCCGGAGCACCGAGGGAGTGTTCCCGGCGATCCCGCAGAACAGGACCACCCAGGCGATAGTGAGCAGGGCGGTGGACCGCCTGCCCCGGCCCAGCAGATAGGTGAGCAGGCCGGACAGGAAGGCCAGGTGCATCCCAGACACTGCCACGGTGTGGGACAGGCCGGTCCGCTCCAGTGAGGTGGTGAACTCGTCGGTGAGGCTGTCCCGGTTCCCCGTCACCAGGGCCCGGATGAAGCCGGAGACGTCTTCGGGGAAGGCGGTGTCGATGCCTGTCCGCAGGGCCCTGGAGGCCCAGGCGGCGTAATACTGGGGAGAGACGGAGGAGGGGCGTTCCACCTCCAGCCGGCCGTATGCCTGGGCCCGGAGGAAGACCCCTTTGGCAGTGTAGTAGGTGATTCTCTCTCCGGCGAAGGTCCGATCCCCCAGGGTGCAGTGCGCCACGGTGTCGATCCGGTCCCCGGGGCGCAGCCCGGCCCCCTGTCCGTCGGTGTAGAGGATGGCGGTGACCTCTGCCCAGGACTCGGTCTTGGCCCGGACCACTATAGTATGCCCGCCGTGATCGCTCTCCTGGGGCCAGTCGGCCACCGTGGCGGACAGCCGGACCGTGCGCCCGTCCAGGGCCTGGGCGGGCCGGAAAAAGAGGGCCATATAGAGGGAGGTCCACAAAAGACCGCAGGCCAGACCGGACAGGACCAGGAGGATCTGGGCACGCCTGCGGCTCTTTTGACGCAGGATCAGTCCGGCGGCGGCCGCTGCCACGACCAGCGCCCCGCCCAGCGGGAGGAGGAGGGCGTCCAGACCGCCGTAGATGGCCGCGAAGACAGCGGCAGAAAAGGAGAAGGCAAAGACAGCCAGTATGCGCATGCGTCCTTCGCCTCCCTCCGGAACTTCTCTCTCCAGCCTACCATGTTTTGGACAAAAAAGCAAGTGGGACGGGCGCTGCGGCAGTGTCCGCCAAGAAGATCTTCCTGTGTCCCCCCGTCTCTGGCGGGGGATCACAGGATCGAGACCTTGCATTCATGAAGATCCCCGGTGCTGCGGCAGCGGGAGGCTTGACAGAACTGCCGCTGTGTGGTATATTGTCCCCAATGAAAAGAGATGGGAGGCGGGAAGATGCGCAAGACCACTTGCTGATCCTGTGACAAGAGGAACGCTGAGGGCCGCGGAGGCGGCCTGGTCTTGTCATGGGTCCGCAGGAGGAGATGCGCATGCTTCCCCTTTCGGCTCATATGGGCATATCGCCCCTGCCGCCGCGAGAGGGAGGTCCCTCTTGCGGCTTTTTCGCGCATGACAGGAGGGAAAGATATGTCTAAGATCACGATACAAGACCTTTATTTCACCTATGACGGGGACCACGCCCCCGTCTTCGAGGGCCTGGACCTCCAGCTGGACACCAGCTGGAAGCTGGGCCTGGTGGGCCGGAACGGCCGGGGGAAGACTACCCTCCTCCGCCTGCTGGCGGGGGAGCTGGAGGGACGGGGGACCGTCTCTGTGGGCCAGTCCTGCCTGCGCTGGCCCAAGCCGGTGGAGGACCCCTCCCAGCGGACGATGGACATCCTGCTGGAGGGGGTCCCGCAGTCGGAGGAGTGGCGGCTGACCTGGGAGCTGTCCAAGCTGGGCCTGGGAGAAGAGGTGCTGGCCCGGCCCTTCGATACCCTCAGCGGCGGGGAGCAGACCCGGGCCCTGCTGGCCGCCCTCTTTTTGGACGAAGGGGCCTGGCCCATGATCGACGAGCCCACCGACCACCTGGACGGGGAGGGGCGGGCCCTGGTGGCCCGGTATCTCCGGGAACTGGACCGGGGCTTCCTCCTGGTGTCCCACGACCGGGCGGTGCTGGACGGCTGTGTGGACCACATCCTGGCCCTGAACCATACAGGTCCGGAGCTGGTACGGGGGACCTTCTCCAGCTGGCTGCGGGACAAGGAGGACCGGGACAGGGGAGAGCTGGCCCGGAATGAGAAGCTGAAGGGGGAGATCCGGCGCCTGGAGCAGGCGGCGAAGCGGACCTCGGACTGGTCGGACAAGGTGGAGAAGACCAAATATGCCTCGAAGAATTCTGGCCTGCGTCCCGACCGGGGCTTCATCGGCCATAAGTCGGCCAAGATGATGCAGCGGGCCAAGAACCTGGAGAGCCGCCAGCAGAAGGTGGTCCAGGAGAAAGCCGGCCTGCTGAAGGATATCGAGCGGGCGGACAGCCTGAAGCTGGCCCCTCTGGTCTATCACAGCGGTCGGCTGCTGGAGGGGCGGGGCCTGACGATATCCTATCCGGGGATAGATGACAAGGAGATATCCTTTACACTATGTCAGGGGGACCGGCTGTGTCTGGAGGGGGGGAACGGCTCGGGCAAGACCAGCCTGCTGCGTCTGGCGCTGGGGGAGGAGGTGCCCCACACCGGGGAGCTCTTCCGGGCCTCCGGGCTGAAGATCTCCTATGTGCCCCAGAAGGCGGACCACCTGCGGGGGCCCCTGTTGGAGTGGGCGGAGGAGCGGGAGGTGGATCTGACCCGATTCCTCACGGTCCTGCGCAAGCTGGACGTTTCTCGGGACCTCTTCGAGCGGGATATGGGGTCCTACAGTGCAGGCCAGCGGAAAAAGGTGCTGATCGCTGAGAGCCTGTGCCAGAGCGCCCACCTGTATGTCTGGGACGAGCCCCTGAACTATATCGATCTCTTCTCGCGGATCCAGCTGGAGGAGCTCCTCCTCCAGTACCGGCCCACGCTGCTCTTCGTGGAGCACGACCAGATCTTCCGAGAGAAGATCGCCACCCATAGGGTCGGGCTGTAAAAAAGGATCCTCCCCGCCGCGGCGGGGAGGATCGCCTTATGCTTTTTCGTCCCAGCGCTCCAAGTCCTCGCTGGTCCAGACCACCCGGTTGCGGCCGGACCGTTTCGCCTCATAGAGCATGGTGTCCGCCACCTTGAGGTAGTTGCAGTAGGCGTCTTCCATCTTGGGGATGGTGGTGACGCCCCCGATACTGATCGTGACCCACTGGCCGGCGGCGGGGTCGTGGGGGATGTGGAGGTCCTCCACTGCCTGGCGGACCTGCTTCAGATACTCGAAAGCCTTGTTGGAGTGGTTGCCCATGAGGAAAGCAACGAACTCCTCCCCGCCGTACCGGGCGAGGAAGTCGGTGCTGCGCCGGAGATGGGCGGATACCGTTTTGGCCACGGCGGAGATCACCGTATCCCCTGCGGGGTGGCCGAACATGTCGTTATACTTTTTGAAATTGTCGATATCGAAGATACACACCGAGAAGGGGATCTGGAGCCGGGCGGCCTCCTGCCACTTGATCAGGCTGTGGCGGTCGTGGCGCCGCCGGTTGGCCACTCCGGTGAGCTGGTCGGTCATGGACTGATATTCGATCTGCTTGCGGTATTGATACAGCTTGATGTGGGTGTTGACCCGGGCCTTGACGATCATAGGATGGAAGGGCTTGCTGATGTAGTCCACCGCGCCCAGGGTGAGGCCGCGCTGCTCGTTCTCGATATCGGAGAGGCTGGTGATGAGGATCACTGGGATGTGACGGGTGACCATCTCGTCCTGGAGCTTCTTCAACAGCATGAAACCGTCCATGCCCGGCATGACCACATCCAGCAGGATCAGGGAGTAGTCTTCGGAGTGCAGACGCAGGAGGCCGTCCTCCGCCGTCTGTACCATGGTGACATCGTAGTCAGAATCCAAGATGGACCTGAGGTAAGACGCCTGGACGGCGCTGTCGTCGATGATCAATATCTTTTCCATTTCCACACGCCTCCCTGCGGGTGCAAGATGTAGATGATATATAGATATCACATTATTCCATCCTATGTCAAGGGGTTGGGGGAAATTTTAAAAGGCGCCCCTGCGGGTGGTGTGGTCCGTGACATGGGCCAGCTGACAAAGTCCGGTCCTGAGCGGTCCAGTCGATCTCCGTGCTCCGGCCATGGTGGATCGATGTGGAAGCGTCCGTGTTTCGATACTTTGAGGAGGACGTTTTTAGGAGTCCGGATCCGTCGATAGACCGATCTTGTCCCAGTTTGTCCCCAAGGGCGGGCCTACTCCTTTGTGAAGCCGTAATAAGTGCCAGTCGTCATATTGGCGATATCGAGGTATGTGCCATCCCGCAGCAGGAAACCCAGATAGGAGGAACGCACATCCTCGGAAAGCTGCTCCTCGCCACGCAGGATAAAGGACTGATTGACGCAGGAAAAGCAGATGAAGTTGTCCCGCGTGTATCCTGGGTCACTGGCGATCACGCGCTTGATCGCCCCTTCCGTGATGCCGTGATCGGAAAGCTCAGCCGTCAAATAGTCGATCGCATCCTGCCCAATATGGAACTCATAAGTGCCCGCGAAATGATCGCCGTCCGTTTCTCCCGCCCTCTGATACCAATGGAACGTCTGGTCCGTACCGAATACCCATTGTGAGCCATCGTCTTCAGAGAGCCAGGAAGTACCAGCCAGCAGATCAGGGGAGGGGGATGCAGTGCGCGGGGCAGACATGACTGCAGCCACTGCCGCAGCGCATATGACGCCGGTCAGCCCAGCCAAGAGGAGAGGGAGCCTCGATCTGGGAGCGGGCCGCGCTCCTGCTGCGGGCATCTCCGGCTCCAGAGGTCTGCCCTCCAGTCTGTCTGTCACCATTTTATCGAAACGCTCCAAGTTTTCCATATCGCGCTTGGTTGAGATTGAGATCAATTTTTTGTTTCCGCTGTAATAGGTGTATGTCATCCCCTTTGGAGCTTGCTGGGCTTGCGCATATCTTTGCTTTGCGCCATAGGCGAGCACAGGGCTTAACACACTGGCAACTGCCGCATCGATGTGCTCCTCGGTCGCATCACCTTTTACATCCCTGGAGGTGATCTCCGACAGGGTGACTTTTTTTGCTGGCCGCCATGATGGATAAAAGGTGATGTCTGGACCGTTGACTTTTATGCGCGGCCGCCTCTCGTGATAGAAAGTGGAGATAGGAAGCATGATCGTGGCGGGCAGTACCAATGACACTGTGAAGATACCGATGACGAATGTGACCACATCATTGGATACGCTGTTGACCGCGAGCTGGGTCAGCGAACCAGCCTCTCGGATCAGGGATGCGAATGCTGCGATCATGACGATGGAGATCAGGATGCACACAATCTGCATGGCCCTGATCCATCTTCTTTTTTTCACGCGGACTTCAAAAGACATCTCTGCCACCTCCGCCGGGCATATTCGCAGATCTGCTTCGGGAGGATCCCGGCCTGCTGACAGAGCCGGTCTCCTCTCCAAAGATATCGAGCGTTTTTGAAAAAGCTCCCACCGCTGCTCATGAGGGCAGCGGCGGCCACAGTCAGACCTTCCCGATGTCGGTGCGGAAGTGCATGTCCTGGAAGGAGATGGGCTTTATGGCGGCGTAGGCGGCGGCGATGGCCTCCTCCAGGGAGGGAGCGGCGGTGGTGGCTCCCAGCACCCGTCCTCCGGCGGTGAGGATCTCTCCGCTGTCAGACCGTTTGGTCCCGGCGTGGAAGACGGTGGCCCCCAGCTGTTCGGCCTCCTCCAGTCCGGAGATGGGATAGCCGCTCTGATACTCCACCGGGTAGCCCCCCGAGGCCAGGACCAGGCAGCAGGCCGCGCCGGACTTCCACTTGATGTCGATCTGATCCAGGGTGCCGTCCACGCAGGCGGTGAAGATGTCCATCAGGTCGGTGTCCAGCATGGACAGGATGGGCTGGGTCTCCGGGTCGCCGAACCGGGCGTTGTACTCCACCACCTTGGGCCCGTCCTGGGTCAGCATGAGACCGAAGTAGATGACCCCCTTGAAGGGCCGGCCCTCCGCCTTCAACGCCTCAACCGTGGGCTGGAAGATCTCCTTCATGCACCGCTCAGCAAGCTCCGGGGTATACTTGGGAGAGGGACAAAAGGCCCCCATGCCGCCGGTGTTGGGGCCCTGATCGCCGTCGTAGGCCCGTTTATGGTCCTGGCTGGACAGCATAGGCGCCAGGTGCTCCCCGTCGCAGAAGGCCAGCACCGTCACCTCGGGGCCGGTCATGCACTCTTCGATGACCACGGTGGAGCCGGATCCACCGAACTTTTTGTCTACCATCATCTCCCGGACGGCCTGCTCTGCCTCCTCCACGGTGGAGGCGACCACCACGCCCTTGCCCAGGGCCAGGCCGTCCGCCTTGACGACGATGGGCGCGCCCTGCTCCCGGATGTAGGCCAGGGCTCGGTCCAGGTCGGTGAAGGTCTCATACTTGGCGGTGGGGATGTGGTATTTTTTCATCAGTTCCTTGGAGAAGGCCTTGCTGGCCTCGATGATGGCGGCGTTGGCCCGGGGACCGAAAGCGGGGATACCCGCCGCCTCCAGGGCGTCCACCATCCCCAGGGCCAGGGGGTCGTCGGGGGCGACCATGACGAAGTCCATGGCGTTCTCTTTGGCCCACTGCACCATCCCGTCCACGTCGGTGGCTTTAATGGGCACACAGGTTGCCACCTGGGCGATGCCCCCGTTGCCCGGGGCGCAGTAGAGCTCTGTCACCTTGGGGCTCTGGGCCAGCTTCCAGCAGATGGCGTGCTCCCGACCGCCTCCGCCGACTACTAAGACTTTCATAAGGGAGTCCTCCTTTTTACATACGTTCCGCAGCGTCGATGCGGTGACCGATCTCACCGGCCAACCGCTGCAGATCAGCAAGCTGGGCGGCGGAAGTGAGGAAAAGGACATAGCTGTCACTGTCGATGTCGATCGCGGCGACGCAGACCCCCTCCCATTTTCCTGTCAGGACGCCGCACCATGCGGATACATCCTCGTCCTCGTCAAGCCAGTCCGGGTCCAGCTCCAGGCCCAGCTTCTGGAAGCCGTGGAGGTTCTGGAGAAAATAGGAAAAATCCTCCAGCTCATCCTCCCAGTCCCGCTCGCAGACCCAGCCGTGCTCCTCCAGAATGTCCACCAGCCCCAGCCACTGGATCAGCTCCGGGTCGTCAGAGGAGAGGATGCACCGCTCCCTGTACCGATCCTGATGTGCTGTAAACCAGCCGACGGGATCTTCTGTACAGACGGAGACATCCTTTAAGACTGCCTCGTCCCCGGATGAGATCAGCTTCGCAATTTCCAACACGTTAGGTCCGGAGGGCCTATACTCCGTCTCCGGGGCGGATGAGTCCTCCGGAGACGGGTCCTGTTTCTTAAAATGGTCAAAAGTTTCCATGGTTTTCTCCTTTACGTCAATGGTGGAACAGCCGCATCCCAGTAAAGGCCATGACCATGCCGAATCTGTCGGCGGTCTCGATGACCTGGTCGTCCCGGATGGATCCGCCAGGCTGGGCGATATACTTCACGCCCGACTGGTGGGCCCGTTCCACATTGTCGCCGAAGGGGAAGAAGGCGTCGCTGCCAAGGGTCACGCCGGTGAGGCACTGGGCGATCCACTCCTCCTTGACAGCGGGAGTCAGGTCCTTGGGACAGGTCTTGAAGAAGTGCTTCCAGGCGCCGCCCCGGGTGAGGACGGTAAAGTCCGCGATGTACTGGTCGATGGCGTTGTCCCGCTCCGGACGGCGGATCCCATCCAAAAAGTCCAGCTCCAAGACCCAGGGGTGCTGGCGCAGCCACCAGATGTCCGCCTTGCTCCCGGCCAGGCGGGTGCAGTGGATGCGGCTCTGCTGGCCGGCGCCCACCCCGATGGTCATGCCGTCCTTGACGTAGCATACCGAGTTGGACTGGGTGTACTTCAACGTGATCAGGGCCAGCAGCATGTCGTTCTTGGCGGTCTGGGGCAGATCGCGCTCCTTCGTGACGATGTTTTTCAGCATCTCCTCATCGATGACCAGGTCGTTATATCCCTGCTCGAAGGTGATGCCGAAGATGTTCCGCCGCTCGATGGGGGCGGGGGTATACTCCGGGTCGATCTTGACCACGTTGTATCCGCCTTTGCGCTTGGTCCTGAGGATCTCCAGCGCCTCGGCGGTGTAGCCGGGGGCAATCACGCCGTCGGAGACCTCCAGGGCCAGGAAGCGGGCGGTGTCGGCGTCGCAGGGGTCGGACAGGGCCGCCCAGTCCCCGAAGGAGCACAGCCGGTCGGCCCCCCGGGCCCGGATGTAGGCGCAGGCGATGGGCGAGAGGTCCCCCTCCGGGGCAAAATACATCTGCCGCTCCACGTCGCTGAGCGGCAGGCCCAGGGCCGCCCCCGCCGGGGAGACATGCTTGAAGGAGGCCGCCGCGGGCAGGCCGGTGGCCCCCTTCAGGGCCTTCACCAACTGCCAGGAGTTGAGGGCGTCCATAAAATTGATATACCCCGGCCGGCCGTTGAGCACCTCCAGGGGCAGCTCCCCCTGCTCCATAAAGATGCGGGCGGGCTTCTGGTTGGGGTTGCAGCCGTATTTCAGTTCCAGTTCGGTCATTGCTTGCACTCCTTTTTGTAGGGGCGGATATGATCCGCCCGTTGTTGAGGGTCTGGAAGATCACGGGCGGACAATGTCCGCCCCTACACGCCGCACCGCGGGGTAGGGCGCGACGACCCCGGCGCGCCGTTTCAAGGAGAAAGACGATTGCGGGGAAAACGGCGTGCCCGGTGGTCACGCCCTACAGATCATTCCTCCACCGTATCCTCGTTGATAAAGGCGTACTCCTGATCCATGAGCATCTGCAGATACTCGTCAAAGCTGTCCGCGGCGACGACCATCTCGTCCGGGTCGTGGAGGAACCGCAGGACCTGGCCCTTTTTGCCCTTGGCGGAGGGGGAGAAGTCGACGAACAGCTGAGAGCTGCCGCCGTTGTTGCAGCAGTCGGAGAAGTGGAGCCAGTGCAGCTTGTCCAGGTCGTCGCAGATGCCTTCGTCTACCGGAAGATCGTCAAATTCCCGGGTGACGATATAGTCAAAAAACTCCTTCGCCTCGTGGCGGGTCTGAACCATCTGCCGGGCGGACAGCAGGTAGTAGGGGTAGCCCTCATAGTCGGAGCCCAGGAAGTAGAAGAGCACATTGTCCGCCGGATACTCCCGGTAATAGGTGCCGTCCACCAGCCTGAGCAGCTCAATGAGGCTCTCCGGCGCATCGGGGTAGAGTGCGGTGAGCCGGTCCAGGTCCCGCTGGTCCGCCCCGTGGACCGCGGAGGCAAAGCGGTCCCAGACCTCCTGGCCGCCCTCCCGGCAGTAGGCCGCCTTCAGGCCGTCGAAGTAGGCGCGGGCCAATTCCTTTCCGGTTAACATAATATCATTCCTCCGATGGCGTGAATTGCTCCGCGTAGAATTTCCCGTCCGCGCCCCGGGCGTAGGCGGTGCCGATAGGGGCGGTCAGCAGGGGGAGAATGTCCGGGTCGTAATTGCAGATGGTATTCAGGTCGTAGACCTCAGTATGCTCCGGGTCGCTGGTGTACGCCTCGTCCTCCTCACCGGAGAAGAACCGCCAGCCGCTGTCGGGGCGGCCCTCGGTGGGCTGTTCCCGGTAGCACCAGCCCACCCTCTTGCCCAGAACGGTGATGTGGTCGGTGGCGAGACAGCCGCTGGGCCCCTCCCAGTCGGTGAGGTACAGCTTGAACTCCGGAGCCCATAGCTTAAAGTCCTTTTTCCGGGGCGGCACGTACCACAGGCCGCTGGCCCAGGCGGCGCCGTCGTTGAGAAGGGTGTGGGTCAGCCGGGACCACAGGTCCAGTCCCTTGTTCAGCTCGGGCAGCTTGGAGCCATGACGGAAGTCCCAATAGAGCTCGCCGCACACCAGGCTGACAGCGAAGTCAGTCCAGTCCTCAAAGATCTGGGCCTGGACGATCCAGTGCTCCGCCATCTCGTCAAATTCCTCCCGGGTGAGCAGGCCGCAGGCGAGACCCGCCCGCAGGTGGCCCACGTACTCGGAGATATCCCAGGCCAGATAGCCCTTGTGGCCCACGATGGGGTAGAACTGGGCGGAGAAGTCCCGGGCCACCTGGAAAAATTCCAGGCCGTGCCCGTTGAGCTGCTTCAAATCGAAGGGCGGACGGCCCTCCCAGAAGCCCTCGAAGTCCAGGTACTGGCTGTGACAGCGCAGCTCCTTGTTACAGAACTCCACCATGGACTCCTTGTCCGTGATGCCGAAAACCTCTTTCAGATGGGCCCGGCAGGCGGCTGCGTCTTCGGGTGCGGCGCACTTGGGCAGGGTGATGAAGTAGTTGGGGCCGGACTCGTTGGGACCGGGGATGCCGGGGGTCTTGCGCAG
Source organism: bacterium 1xD42-67 (assembly GCA_003612335.1). Lineage (GTDB taxonomy): Bacteria > Bacillota > Clostridia > Oscillospirales > Oscillospiraceae > Lawsonibacter. The sequence goes on along the minus strand of RAYO01000004.1, from coordinate 162,902 downwards.
GGCGGAGATGCCCGCCAGCAGGGCGATAAACTCGTCCCGGCCGCAGGGCCGGTGTCCGTTGGTGTTCAGGCTCCGGAGGTCCCCCTCCAGTGCCCGGACGGACTCAGCCAGCCCGGTGTCGTAGGGGTGGAAGTCGATCAGCCCCGTCTCCGGGGCGGCGGGAGCCTCCACCTTGGGCTCAGAGGGCTTGTCCTGTTTCTTGAAGCGGTCAAAAAGGCCCATTGCAGTACCCTTCTTTCAGTTGTTCTTGTTGGTAATGGTGTATTCCCAGTTGCCGCTCTCCAAATCCGTGAACTGAACATAGAGGGACACCTTGTTGTCCGCGTTCAGGCTGTTCCAGATCGTGTCGGTCAGCGAGTCGATATTAAACTGCGTGCCGAGTTCCACCAACCGCGGCTCCCCCTGGAAGGAGGGGAGGGGGTCGCCGTCGCTCTGATAGGTGTGGATGAAGTGGCCCGTGCCGGGGACAGGGTTGTCGTACTCGAAGAAGTACCGGCAGCAGCAGTCCGGGTCGCCGTCCATGCTCTTGAGGATGGACAGGTTGTAGGAGCCGTCGGGCTTCATCACGCCGGAGATGCGGGGGGTCCAGTTGGGGCCGTCCGGCTCAAATTTCCGGGTGTTCAGGGCGTGGCGGTAGCAGTGGCCCTGGGCGATGTGGTCCCGGATGGTGTCGGTCTGGTCGCCGTTGGTCACCACCAGCAGACCGTTGGGCAGCAGCCGGACGGGGTGGTAGATGATCAGGGAGGGGTCGGTCATCTTGCTCTCGTCAAAGGCGCGGGTGCGGATGCCGTCCTCGGTCCGCTCAAAGATGCGGTTACGGCTGTTTTCGCTGCGGCCCATGATGAAGTAGGCGATAACTGCCTCTTGGTTGTCGGCGGTGCGGCCCATCAAGATACCCCGGCCGGGGTAGGGGTTTTCGGCGAGATAGGTCATCAAATTGGTCAGCTTCATACATTAACCCTCCTCATATGCGCGGTCCATCCAAGTCCAGAGGGGGCCGCTGGCCCCACACTCCGGGCAGGTACACCTTCCGTACAGGTAGGGCAGCCGGGGCAGGAGCTCCCGGTCGCCGATGGCGGTGAGCAGCTTCTGGAGCCAGACGCCCTCCTCGTCCAGATCGCCTGGCGTCACGAATTCCGGCTCCTCCTCCAAAGAAAAGTCCATACACTCCTCGTACCAGCCGCACTCGGGGCACATGGCGGGCAGCTCGTCCCAGGGGGCACAGAGGTAGAGGTACCAGGCGCGCTTCCTGTCCCACAGCAGAGCCAGAGCGGAGTTGGCAAAGAACAGAGGCAGGTCCTTGGGCAGTGCCTTGATCTGCTCCATGTGGTTCTCCACCAGCTCTCTGGCCTCCTGAGACAGGGGGGCCAGCCCCTCGTGGAACTCCCGGTACGCCTCGCTGTCCGGGGAGAGGGACACCTGGGACTCGGTGGCCACGGCGGGGCCCATCTGGGCGATGAGGTAGAGCTTTTCCTCCACGCTCAGCTTTTTGCACAGCCGGGCCACGTGGGGCAGGGCGTAGGCGGTGGCGTTATACCAGCTGAGCTGGTGGCTCAGATTTTCAGCGAGGCAGTCCACGGTTTCCCGGAAATCGCCCTCTCCCGCCATCAGCCGGCGCAGACAGTCATCGACGCGTCCGCCCGCCCCGTGGATCGCCTTCCAGACTGGGTCATTCAAATCGATCATACGATCACACGTCCTCCTATTATTTTTACGGTGCGTCCTTCTACCTTCAGAGCATCCCGGCACAGCAGGTCCACCGCCTTGGGGAGGAGCTTCCACTCACACTCCTCCATCACCCGGCGCTGGAGGCTCTCCGGGGTGTCGTCCGGCAGGATGTCGATGGCCTTTTGCAGCACGATGGGCCCCCCGTCCGGCTCAGCGGTGACAAAGTGGACGGTGGCGCCGGTGACCTTGACCCCTCGAGCCAGGACCGCCTCGTGGACCTTCAGGCCGTACATCCCCTTTCCGCAGAAGGAGGGGATCAGGGAGGGGTGGATGTTCAAAATACGCTCCGGCCACCAGCTGGTAAGATCCTCGCTCAAAATGCTGAGGAAGCCCGCCAGCACGATCACATGGATGGAATGCTCCGCCAGGGCCTTGTGGATAGCCGACTCAAAGGCATCCTGAGAGCCCAGCTCCTTTTTGGAGCAGACCGCGGTGGGGATGCCGGCCTGTCTGGCCCGCTCCAGGGCGTAGGCATCGGGGCTGCTGGACAGCACCAATGCGAGCTTTCCGCCGGAAAGCTCCCCACGAGCTTGGGCGTCGATGAGGGCCTGTAGATTGGTCCCGCCCCCGGAGACGAATACAGCGATGTTTTTCATTCGATGATCTCCGCAGGCGGTGGGTTGATGGCAACGCCATAACTGCCCTTGGCCACGATGCCGATCACGCTGGCGTCCTCTCCGGCGGTACGGAGGATATCCAGCGTCTTCTGTTCCTGCTCCGCCGGGACGGCCAGCACCATGCCGACGCCCATGTTGAAGGTGTTGTACATATCCCGGACCGGGATATCGCCCCGCGTTTGGATCAGCTCAAAGATGGGCAGGCGGGGCAGCTCGTTCTCCCAGAGGGCGGCGGACAGTCCCTCGGGGAGCATCCGGGGGATGTTCTCATAGAAGCCGCCGCCGGTGATGTGGCTGGCGCCGTGGAGGTCCACGCCGCCCTCCAGCAGGGCCAGGACGGACTTGACATAGATCCTGGTGGGAGCCAGCAGGGCCTCGCCCAGGGACTTGCCCTCCAGCTCGTCCATGGGGGTGGTGAGGTCGGCGTGCTCGATGTCGAAGACCTTGCGCACCAGGGAGAAGCCGTTGGAATGGACCCCGGTGGAGGCCAGGCCGATGAGGCTGTCCCCCTTTTGGATCTTGGCGCTGTCGATGATCTTCTCCTTGTCCACCACGCCCACAGTGAAGCCGGCCAGGTCGTAATCCTCGGGGGCCATGAGGCCGGGGTGCTCGGCGGTCTCCCCGCCGATGAGGGCGCAGCCCGACTGGACGCAGCCCTCGGCCACGCCGGAGACGATGGAGGCCACCTTCTCCGGCTCATTTTTGCCGATGGCGATGTAGTCCAGGAAGAAGAGGGGGCGTGCGCCGCAGCAGATGATGTCGTTGACGCACATGGCCACGCAGTCGATGCCGATGGTGTCATGCTTGTCCATCAGCTGGGCCAGGCGGATCTTGGTGCCCACGCCGTCGGTGCCGCTGACCAGCACAGGCTCCTTCATCCCGGACAGGTCGGGGGCGAAGAGGCCGCCGAAGCCGCCGATGCCGCTGACCACTCCGGGGATCATCGTCCGGGCCACATGCTTTTTCATCAGCTGTACGCCCTTGTAGCCGGCCTCGATGTCCACGCCGGCGGCGGCGTAGGACGCGGAATGGGAGTTGTTCATGTCTCGGTCTCCTTCCACTTTCTGCATTGGTCGATCCGCTTCCCGTTGTCGCCCTGCTTTTCGTCGTAGGCGAACTGATCCAGCAGCGGGCAGGGGAAGCTGCCGCACTGGCCGCAGTAGGCATAGCCTTTCTCCTCGCAGCAGGATCTTACAGGACAGCTGTCGCCCCAAAAGGGCTTTTGAATCTGGGTGCAGCCGACGCAGCCCATCTGCTCTCGAAAGCCGCACTCCCCGCACAGGATGCCACATCTTGACTCGATCATGGCGCTGATCTCCTTTTCTATTCTTTTCCAGACCAACAGTAGGTACACACCTTGCTCCGGTCCAGGCCGATGGCCTCCAGAAGGCCGTCCAGAGACTGGTAGCCCAGGGAGTCGAAGCCGAAGCGGTCGCAGATGGTCTTGAGCATACACTGGCCCCGCTGGGTGAAGGCGTCGGCATACTCTGCCACGTGTTTCTGGCCCTCGTCCCCCTCCAGCTCCTGGATGGTGCGGCGGGCCAGGAGGTCCATGTCGGAGTTGCCCCGGGAGAAGTTCAGATATTTGCAGCTGTACATGATCGGGGGACAGGCGGAGCGCATATGGACCTCCTTGGCCCCTGACTCATAGAGGAACTCCACGGTCTCCCTCAGCTGGGTGCCCCGGACGATGGAATCGTCCACGAAGAGCAGCCTCTTGCCCTCGATCAGCTCGGGCACCGGGATCTGCTTCATCTTGGCCACCTGGTTGCGCACGTCCTGGTTGGCGGGCATGAAGGACCGGGGCCAGGTGGGGGTGTATTTGACGAAGGGGCGGGCGAAGTGGGCGCCGCTCTCATTGGCGAATCCGATGGCGTGGGGGATCCCGGAGTCGGGGACCCCGGCCACGTAGTCCACCTGGGGCGCCCCTCCCCGGCGGGCCTCGTCTCGGGCCATGATGGCTCCGTTGCGGTAGCGCATGAGCTCGACGTTGACCCCCTCGTAGTTGGAGTTGGGGTAGCCGTAGTAGCTCCAGAGGAAGGCGCAGATCTTCATCTCCTCGCCCGGCGAGGAAAGGACCTCGTAGCCGTCGGACCGGATCCGGACGATCTCCCGGGGGCCCAGCTCATAGGCGTCCTCGTAGCCCAGTTTGTGGTAGGCGAAGGACTCAAAGGAGACACAGAGCCCTTTCTCCCCCCGGCCCACCAGGACGGGCAGACGGCCCACCCGGTCCCGGGCGGCGACGATCTCCCCCTCCTGGGTGAGGATCAGCAGGGTGAGGGAGCCCTGGATGGCCTCCTGGGCATGGAGGATCCCGGAGACCAGGTCGTCCTTCTGGTTGATGAGGGCGGCGGCCAGCTCAGTGGAGTTGACCTTGCCCGAGCTCATGGCCATGAATTGGTGGCCGTGGTCTGAGAAATACCGCTCCACCAGCTCCTCGGAGTTGTTGATGATGCCCACAGTGGTGATGGCGTACAGACCCAGGTGGGAGCGGACCAGCAGGGGCTGGGGGTCGGTGTCGCTGATGCAGCCGATCCCGGAGCAGCCGTGGAACTTGGACAGGTCCTTTTCGAATTTGGTGCGGAACGGGGTGTTCTCGATGGAGTGGATCTGGCGCTGGAAGCCGTCCTTGGCGTCGTGGATGATCATGCCGCCCCGGCGGGTGCCCAGGTGGGAGTGGTAGTCCACCCCAAAGAAAATGTCAAGGGAGACGTCTTGTGTGGAGACGGCCCCAAAAAAGCCACCCATGTATGTTTATCCTCCTTAAAATAGGTCATATCCCCGGCCTGCGGGGCGGGGATATGACGGATGCTTCGGCGGGCTGACAGATCAGGCGAAGAACAGCTTGGACAAGGTCATGGGATCGATATACTGTCCGTCCTTGTAGACCCGCATATTGCCCGAGGCGATCTCATCGATGAGCATCACCTTGCCCTCGGCGTCGTAGCCGTATTCAAACTTGATGTCGTAGAGGACCAGGCCCTTCTCCTTCAGGTCGTCGGCCACGATCTGGGTGATCTTCTGGGTCATGTCCTTGATGTCGTCGTACTGGGACTCGGTCATCACGCCCAGGGCCACCAGGGCGTCCTTGGTCACCAGGGGATCGCCCTTCTCGTCGTTCTTGAAGGTGGTCTCCACATAGGCGGGCAGGTCGGCGCCCTCCTCGATATACTCGCCGTACCGGCGCAGGAAAGAGCCCACCGCCTTGTGGCGGCAGATGACCTCCAGACCGTGGCCGAAGACCTTGGCGGGCAGCACCTCCATGGTGGTGTCCCCCAAATCGGCGGAGACGAAGTGGGTCTTGATGCCGGCGGCGTTGATCTTCTCGAAGAAGTAGATGGACATACGCAGGTTGACGTCCCCCACCCCCTCGATGGTCAAGCCGATGGAGTTCTCGCCGGGATCGAACACGCCGTCCTTGCCGGTGCAGTCGTCCTTGAACTTGAGCAGATAGTTTCCGTTGTCCAGAGCGTAGACGTTTTTGGTCTTGCCAGTGTAGACGAGATTCTTTTCCATGATAGCTTCCTCCATTTGATCAGAAATTACGGTATGGCAGATTCAAAGACGGATCAGCGGGCCAGCTCCGCCTGGAGCTTGGCCTCCTTCCCCGCGATCTGGGCGGCCATCTCCTCCCGGGCGGCGTCCAGCTTGGCGGCCAGGGCATCGTCGGAGACGGCCAGGATCTGGGCGGCCAGGACGGCGGCGTTTTTAGCCCCGTTGATGGCCACGGTGGCCACTGGGATCCCGCTGGGCATCTGGACGGTGGCCAGCAGAGCGTCCAGGCCGTCCATCGCGCCGCCTCTCATAGGGATCCCGATGACGGGCAGGGTGGAATTGCCGGCGAAGGCCCCGGCCAGGTGGGCCGCCATGCCGGCGGCGCAGATCAGGACGCCGAAGCCGTTGGCCCGTGCTTCTCTGGCGAACTGAGCGGCGGCGGCGGGAGTGCGGTGGGCCGAGAGGATGTGGGCCTCATATGGGATCCCGAACTCCTCCAGCTGCCTGCAGGCCCCCTGGACCACAGGCCAGTCGCTGTCGGAGCCCATGATGACGGCGGCTTTCTTCATAGTAACACTCCTTTGAAAAAAGTTTCAGGCTATCTGAGGGTGCAGACAGCCTGACGGATGATAGGTGATCATGGACATATTGGGGCCGCAGAGGTGCTGGGATCCAAAGCTGGGAAGGCAAAGCATGACAAGGGCCCCTTTCTGCTCATTTCGTTCCCATTTTATAGGAAGAGGAGGGACTTTGCAAGGGGGAGAAATATTTTCGTATATTTGTACAAGAAAAGGGGGAAAAGGGACAAAAAAGTGGGGCAGGTAGGGAGCGGTCACAGCAGGCCGGCGGTGGTGAGGATCCGGCCCACCTCTCCGGCCCGGAGGGGCCAGGCGGCCCTGGCGGCCCAGTCCCGCCGCCGCTGGGAGACGAAACGGGGGGCCTCCTCCATCGCATGGCCGCAGAGGGTGAGGAACTCCTCGGGGCTGTAGGCGGCATAGACCACATCGGGGAACTGCTCCACCTGGTCGGGCCAGAGCATGGACACGATGGGCTTTCCCGTGGCCAGATACTCATACAGCCGGGGGGAGACCACGTCGTCACAGGGCCTGTCAGCATACAGCAGGTCGATCAGCACATGGCAGCGGTACAGCCAGTCGGGGACCTCGGCCATAGGCCGGGGGCCAGGGAGGTATACATTGGGCAGCCGGGCCAGGCGGGACAGGAAGGGGTTGTCCCCCTCCCGCTGTCCCAGCAGCAGGAAGGTCCAGTCCGGCCGGACCTGGGCGGCATAGAGCACCGGGGAAAGGTCCAGATCGGGGCGGATGGTGCCGGCCCAGCCCAGGATGGGGCCTGCGGTCCCGGGCATGGGGTCGGTGCGGGGGACGTCAGGGGAGAAGAGGGGCAGGTTGATCCCATTGGGCACCAGGGCGACGTTGGCGCTGCAGGGGGACAGCCGGTCCGCCAGGAAGGGGGAGGCGGCGAAGACCACGTCGGCCGCCTGGGCCAGGCAGTCCTCCCAATGGGGAGGCAGGTTGGACCAGTCCCGGTCGCAGTCGTAGACCAGAGAACCGTATTCCAGGCGGTCCAGCAGGTGGATCTGCCGGGGATGGGTGGTCCAGAGCAGAGGCTGCGTGAACCGCCGGCGGGAAGCGGTGTCCTGGATATACCGGCCCACCTTGTTCCAGGCCAGGCGGAACAGCAGCCGGCGCCGCTCAGGGATGGGGAAGAGGACAGGGGGGAGGGTGTGGACGGTCACATTGGGCCGGACCTTCCGTCCCTTCTTGCGGAAGGACTTGTCCCTGGGGGACTGCGCCGGGGAGAAATATAGGATCTGGACGTCCCGCAAACGGGAGACCAGCTGTTGGGTGCGGCCGGGGAGCCGGCTGGACCAGGGCTCGCTGGAAAGACAGAGGATCTGCTTCAAGGGGATGACCTCCGGAAAAGTTAGTGTTGACTTGTGGGAAAAAAGCTCTATTATTATAGTATAGGATGAGGCGGGGGTCAAGGGCCTTGGCAGATGTCCGTCTCAGATGAGGAAGGAAGGTGGCGCATGGTGGGGCCTTTGCTCCAGATGGACGGCCAGCTGCTGGTGGCGATCCAGGGGCTGCACCAGCCTTGGCTGGATCCGGTCATAGCCTGTTACACGAAGCTGGGGGACGCGGGGATCCTGTTCATCGCCCTGTCCCTGGCCATGCTGCTGTACCGGCCCACCCGAAAGGCGGGGGCCCTGGCCCTGGGGGCCATGGTGCTGGGGCTGCTGGTGACCAACGTGACCATCAAGCCCCTGGTAGAACGGGCCCGGCCGTGGCTGGACTGGCCGATCCTCCCCTTGGTGACCGAGAAAGACCCGAATTCCTTCCCCTCGGGACACACCTGCGCCGCCTTCGCGGCCGGGATGGTCTGGCTCCGGGCCCTGCCCTGGCGGTGGGGACGGACCGCTGCCCCGGTGCTGGCCGTCTGCATGGGCCTGTCCCGGCTGTATGTGGGGGTCCACTACCCCACGGACGTTCTGGTGGGAGCGCTGATCGGGGCCCTGTGCGCCTGGATCGTCTGGCGGGCCTGTCAGGCTTGGGAGGAGAAACGAGACCGTGTTTACTGAACTGGCGGGAGGATGATATCCGCCCCTGCAGCTGGGATCCTTTCACAGATGCAGGGGCGCGTATCACGCGGCCGCAAACCGATGACAACATAGATGGAGGAAAGAAATATGTGGAAGAATGTCGGCTACTATAACGGCGAGATCGGTCCTCTGGAGGAGATGAAGGTGTCGATGGGGGACCGGGCCCTCTATTTCGGCGACGGGATCTACGAGGCCACCTGCGCCGCGAATCGGATCCCCTTCGCCATCGAGGACCACCTGGACCGGATGTACAACAGCCTGCGCCTGTTGGAGATCCCCTTCAAGATGGGGCGGGAGCAGGTGAAGGCGGAGCTGCAGAAGGTGCTGGACGCGGCGGAGGAGTCCCCCGTCCACTTCCTGTATTGGCAGGTCACCCGGGGCAACGCCCCCCGGAACCATGTGTTCCCCCAGGGGGTGGAGCCCTCTCTGATGATCTTCGTCAAGCCCCACGCCATGAAGTCCATGGACATCCCCTATAAGCTGATCTCGCTGGAGGATACCCGCTTCAAGCTGTGCAACATCAAGACCCTGAACCTGATCCCCAGCGTGCTGGCCAATCAGCGGGCCCTGGAGGCGGGCTGTGACGAGGCGGTGCTCCACCGGGGCAGCCGGGTCACCGAGTGCGCCCACAGCAACATCTCCATCCTGAAGGATGGGGCCCTGCGCACCGCCCCAACAGACGAACTGATCCTCCCCGGGATCACCCGGAAGCACCTGCTGGCCCTGGCCAGGGAGCACGCGATCCCCGTCCAGGAGGAGCCCTTCTCCATGGTGGAGCTGATGAACGCCGACGAGGTCATCGTCACCAGCTCCAGCGCCCTGTGCATGCGGGTGGAGTCCATCGACAAGATCCCCGTGGGCGGGAAGGATCCCCAGCGGATCGAGCTGCTCCAGAACGCCTACCTGGAGAAGTTCCGGCGGGAGACCAGCCGGTGATCAGAGCGCTCATGCCCGTCCCCCGCGCCTCAGGCGCGGGGGACGGTCCATGTCTGGATGGTCAGCCCCGGCCGGCCCTGCTTCACTGCCTCCGCCAGCAGGAGGGAGGGGGGATGGTCCGGACCGTGGGAGACCAGCCCGAGCCGTTTCGGCTCCAGGCCGTGGGCCCGGAGGGCACAGACCACATCGGCCAGACGTTCCGGCCGGTGGCACAGGGCGAAGCGCCCCCTGTTTTTGACGATCCGTCCGGCGGCGGCGCACAGATCGTCCAGAGAGCACAGCTCCTCGCTCCGGGCGGGCCCGCCGCTCCTGCCGCTGCTTGTGGGGAAATAGGGCGGGTTGGAGACTGCCAGGTCGAAGCCTCCCGCAGGGAGGGGAGCGGTGCGCAGGTCGCCGGTGAGGATCCGCCCCTCCAGGCCGTTGACAGCCAGATTCTCCCGGGCGGTCCGGGCGGACAGGGGGTCGATATCGATCCCGGTGAGGGACAATCCTTCCTCCCGCCGGGCCAGGAGGAGGAGGAGGGCGCCGCTGCCCGTCCCCAGGTCGCAGATCCGCCACCTGGGTCTGACTGTCGCGAACTCCCCCAGAGCCAGGGCGTCTCCCCCCAGAGGGAAGACGCCGTCCGGCCAGGACAGGGAGCAGGGGCCCAGCTGTTCGGTCTTGATCATCGGGGGGCCTCCTTCTCAGAAGACTGGAGAAAAAGATACCATATCTCTCCGGTCTGTGCTATAATGTCAAAATAGACTTTTTTCGTGGAGGTGATGCGCGGTGAGCGGGACCCTCTATCTCGTCCCCACCCCCATCGGCAACCTGGATGACATCTCCCGGCGGATGGCGGACATCCTGGGCCGGGTGGACTTCATCGCTGCTGAGGACACCCGGGTGACGGTGAAGCTGCTCAACCACCTGGGGATCAAAAAGCCCATGGCCATCTATCACCGGCACAGCACCGAGGCCAGCGGCCGGGCCATCCTGTGCCGGCTCCAGGATGGAGAGAGCTGTGCCCTGGTCACTGACGCGGGGACCCCGGCGATCTCCGACCCGGGGGAGGAGCTGGTGGCCCAGTGCGCCGCCCGGGGGATCCCGGTGTGTGCTGTCCCCGGCCCCTGCGCCCTGGTGACCGCCCTGGCCGTCTCCGGCCAGCCCACCGGCCGGTTCACCTTCGAGGGCTTCCTGGCCATGAACAAGAAGAACCGCCGGGCCCATCTGGACGCCCTCCGGGGGGAGGAGCGGACCATGATCTTCTATGAGGCGCCCCACAAGCTGGCCGCCACCCTCCAGGATCTGGCGGAGGTCTTCGGGCCGGACCGGCCCTTGTCCCTGTGCCGGGAACTGACCAAGCTCCACGAGGAGATCCGCCGGACCACTCTGGGGGAGGCTGTCGGGTACTATCAGGAGAACAGTCCCAAGGGGGAGTTCGTGCTGGTGGTCCGGGGGGCGGAGCCCCAGGCGGAGCAGGAAGCTTCTCTGGAGGACGGATTGGCCCAAGTGGACAAGCTCCGAGGGGAGGGGCTCTCCCTCCGGGACGCAGTGCGCCAGGCGGCGAAAGAACTGGGGCTGTCCCGAAATCAGCTCTACGATCTGGCAGTGGGGAGATGAACGCAGGTCCGGAGCTCCCCCTGGAGGAGCCTTCGAGAGGAGCGCTGGCATTTTCTGCACCCATCCTCCAAAAAGTGGATAGAATAGATAGAGAGACCATGGAAACGAGGTGCTGTCCAATGAATCGGAACATCGAGGACTATATCCGGCCCGGGGCCTGGGCCCATCTGGTGGGGATCGGCGGGGTGTCTATGGCCCCCCTGGCCGAGGTATTGAAGGGGAAGGGGGTGGCGATCACCGGTTCTGACACCCGGGAGAGCGAGGCGACGGTCCACCTGCAGTCGCTGGGCATCCCGGTGACCATCGGACACCGGCCGGAGCAGGTGGAGGGAGCGGGATGTATCATCCGCACCGCCGCCGTCCACGACGACGACCCGGAGATCGCTGCCGCTCTGGCCGCCGGGATCCCGGTCTTCGAGCGGGCCCAGGCATGGGGGGCGCTGATGCGGCACTATGAGAACGCCCTGTGCGTGGCGGGGACCCACGGCAAGACCACCACCACCTCCATGTGCGCCCATATCTTCCTGGCGGCGGGCCGGGACCCCTCGGTGATGATCGGGGGGACCCTGCCTATCCTAGGCTGCGGCCATCGGGTGGGCCATGGGGACACCATCATCGCCGAGTCCTGTGAATACTGCAACTCCTTCCTCTCCTTTGCCCCCACAGTGGCGGTGATCCTCAATGTGGAGGAGGACCACCTGGATTTCTTCCGGGACCTGGAGGATATCGAGCGGTCCTTCCGCCAGTTCGCGGAGCTGGTGCCCTCCGGCGGCAGGGTGATCGTCAACGCGGACAACGCCGGGGCCCGGAGGGCGGTCCAGGGCCTGGAGGTCTTCACCTTCGGCTTGGATGAGGGGGCGGAGTGTACCGCCGGAGACCTCGCCTGGGAGCGGGGGCTGCCCTCCTTCGACATCCTGGTCCATGGAGAGCGGTATGCCAGCGTCTCCCTTCAGGTGGGGGGGAAGCACAACGTCTCCAACGCCCTGGCCGCCGCCGCCGCCGCCTATGTGCTGGGGGTGCCGGGCAGGGCGGTGGAGGAGGGCCTGGCCTCCTTCACCGGGGCGGGGCGCCGCTTCGAGAAGAAGGGGGCCTACCATGGGGCGGACGTCTACGACGACTATGCACACCACCCGGACGAGCTGCGGGCCCTCCTTGCCATGGCTCGGACCCTGGGCTATGAGCGGGTGATCTGTGCGTTCCAGCCCCATACCTATACCCGTACCGCCGCCCTCTTCGACCAGTTCGTGGAGGCGCTGGAGCTGGCCGATGTGGTCGTGCTGGCAGAGATCTACGCCGCCCGGGAGACCAACGACCTGGGGATCTCCTCCATGGACCTGGTGCGGAAGATCCCCGGCGGGACGTACTGCCCCGATCTGGAGGGGGTGACCGCCCGTCTGGCGGAGCTCGCCCGGCCCGGTGACCTGATCCTCACGGTGGGGGCGGGGGATATCTATCTGGCCGGCGAGGCCCTGCTGGAGATGGAGCGACCGGATCGAACATGCCGGAACTGATCCGCCGGTAATGGAAGAGCTCCAATTCCTCCTCCGCCAGCCGGCAGATCTGTTCCAGCTCCTGGGCTTTTTCCATTGCCGGGACACCTCTCTGATCGTGGAAGGATACCTGGAGGACCAAGCCGCACCGGCCGTCTGGGCGGGGCTCCGCCAGGAGAGTATCGCAGATCGGCGGACAGAACGCAGAGGAAGGCCAGCGCTTCCGGTAGCCGGCCCTGTAGACCGAGATGGTGAGCTCCTCAGGGTCGCGCCGGAGGAGCTCATATGTATCAGAACGGCGCAGAGCATTGGACAGGGCAGCATAGACGTCCTCCGCCGAATAGTCCAGGACGCGGGTGATGCGGGCGGTCCCCTGGAAGGCCCGGTCTTTTTCAGGGCAGGAGCGCAGAGGGAATAGATGCAGCAGGACCGCGGCAGCCAGCAGGTATCCCAGTTCGAAAAAGAATAGAGTGCCCTCCAAGTTCCCGAAGGTGGAGCGATGCCCTGCGATTCCACATAGTACGGCGATGACAAGGACGGCGGAAGGGATCCAGACGAACGTACGGCAGGCGTGACCGCAGCAGCGGCAGTGGAGAGCCGATCTCTTCAGCCGTGTATAGAAGGCGCACGCCTTCCCGCCGCAGACGGGACAGCGGGTGGCCCGTCCTTTCCAGCCTTTGGGCAGCATCATGATCCCCTCCTCTCATGCTGTTGGGACGGCCCTCCCCGCCTGTCCAGGCAGGGAGGGCCGCTGGCTCACAGATTCTTTTCCAGGACCTGGATGAAGGCGTCGGGAGGCATAGCGCCCACCAGGCGGTCGATCTCTTTGCCGTCCTTGAAGAAGACGACAGTGGGCAGGTTCATCACGCTGTACCGCATGGCCAGCTCGGGCACCTCGTCGGTGTTGACCTTTCCGGCCACCACCCGGCCCTCATACTGCTGTGCCAGGTCCTCCAGCACCGGGCTGAGCATCACGCAGTAGCCGCACCATTCAGCCCAAAAGTCCACCATCATCAGCTTGCCCTCGTCCAGGGCCTTGTCGAAGGTCTCTTTGTCGAATCGGATCATGATCGTCGTTCCTTTCTGTTGGTAAAATATTTTTTGGATGATGCCGGCCCTATACAGGGCCGCTGTCCAGATATCCGCAGGCCGACAGACCAGCCACGTGGCCCTCCCCCACCGCCTTGGCCGCCTGGAGGGGGGCGCCGGTGCAGTCCCCGGCGGCGAAGACGCCGGGGAGGTTGGTGGCCATCTGCCGGTCCACCTTGATGGAGCCCTCCTCCAGCTCCAGGCCGGGCAGCAGGTCGGCGGGGGCCACCGCCCGGCGGAGGATGAAGATCCCGTCGCAGGGGAGGAGGGCCCCGTCCGCCTCCAGACCGGTGACGGTCTGCTCCCCCTTGACGGCCAGCCTCCCGGCCTGCACATAGGGGATGTCCTCCGCCAGCTCTGCGGGCCGCTGGTGGGGGGAGACATAGACCACCTGACAGCCCAGGTCCTTCAGATGACCGGCCTCCTGGGGGGCGTCGGGGGCCAGGCCCACCACAGTGACCGGTTTGTTCCGATAGAGCATCCCGTCGCAGGTGGTGCAGTAGCTCACCCCCCGGCCCAGGTATCCCGCCTCGCCGGGGTACTTGACATCCCGGACCACCCCAGGGGCCAGGACCAGGGCCCTGCTCTGGAAGATCTGACTGCCCACGGAGAGGGAGAAGCCCTTCCAGGCCATCACGGACAGGACCTTGCCCACGATGGACTCTGCGCCCAAGTCCGCTGCGTGGCGGTGGAACGCCTCCAGCAGCTCCAGGCCGGTCCGGCCGGGGAGGCCCAGATAGTTGTCCACCCGCTCCGCTTTGGCCAGCGGACTGTCCTGCCAGCGGGTCCCGATGACCAGGACGCTCTTGCCCCGGCCACGGGCGGCGACCGCCGCCGCCAGCCCCGCCGGACCGGAGCCTAATACGATGATGTCATAGACCATGGTGACCTCCCAGGAGGGGGCGCGGATCGACGCCCCGATATGTTCGATGATGCAGGCCGGCAGGAGGGGGATCTGGGAACGGAGCCCTGGAGCCGCCCCCTGCGGTCTGGTCTCAACAGCCCTATTATACCCCTTTTTCCCGGCGGGAACAAGAGTTTTACGACAACAGATTCGATCCGATCTCGTGCTGAGATCGGAGGGATCGGCCACGGATCAGACAGGAAAGGAGCGCATCATGGATGATATCATGAGATTTGACGACAGAGGGGCCTTTCGGAGCTGGCTCATGGAGCATTGCCGGTCCAGCTCCGGCATCTGGCTCCTGTTCGGCAAAGCCGGCGGGCCAAAGACGGTAACGGCGGGAGAGGCCCTGGAGGAGGCCCTCTGCTTTGGATGGATCGACGGACAGATGCAGCGTATCGACGATACGACCTATAAGAAATATTTTTCCCAGCGCCGAGGGGGGAGCAAGTGGTCAGAGAAGAACAAGGCGCTGGTCCAGAGCTTAGAGGAGCGGGGCCTCATGACTGGATCCGGACGGGAGAAGATCGAGGAGGCCAAGAAGAACGGCCAGTGGTACGCTCCTGGCCCCGCAGCGGTGACCGAAGAGCAGATCGCCCAGCTGTCTGCCATGCTGGAGGGACATGAGCCGGCCTGGACCCATTTTCAGACCATGTCCCCTTCGGTGAAGAAGACCTATACGCGGGCCTATCTGGATGCCAAAACAGAGGCCGGACGGGAAAAGCGGATCGCGTGGATCGCGGACAGGCTGGATCGGGGCCTGAAGCCCATGTAGATGGGGGGCGTGTCTACGCGATCGGAAAAGGGGAGCGAAAATACTTGCAAGGACGGGCGTCCTGGTGTAAAATAGCCCCATCGACAAAGGAGGAGAGAAGCCCATGTCTGATGAGATCAAGACCGCCCTGGAAGAGGGAGAGAGCCAAAACTTTATCCACCAGTTCATCCAGGAGGATATTTCCGAGGGGGGCCGCTGCGCCGGGATGCAGGTCCACACCCGCTTCCCGCCCGAGCCCAACGGATACCTGCATATCGGCCACTGCAAGGCCCTCATCATCGACTTCGGTTCTGCCGAGAAGTTCGGCGGGATCTGCAACCTGCGCATGGACGACACCAATCCCGCCAAGGAGGACACCGAGTTCGTGGACGCCATCCAGGAGGATATCCACTGGCTGGGCTTCGACTGGGGGGACCGGTTCTTCTACGGCAGCGACTATTTTGAAAAGACCTACGAGCTGGCCATCGGCCTGATCAGGAAGGGCCTGGCCTATGTCTGTGAGCTCACCCCGGAGCAGTTCCGGGAGTACCGGGGAGACGTGAACACCCCTGCCCGTTCCCCCTGGCGGGACCGGCCCGTGGAGGAGAATCTGGATCTCTTCCAGCGGATGAAGGCAGGGGAGTTCCCCGAGGGGAAGTATACCCTCCGGGCCAAGATCGACCTGGCCAGCGGCAACTTCAACATGCGGGACCCGGTGCTCTACCGGATCCGCTATATCGAGCACCACCGCCAGGGCACCAAGTGGTGTATCTTCCCCATGTATGACTTCGCCCACCCCATCCAGGACGCTCTGGAGGGCATCACCCACTCCCTGTGCTCGCTGGAGTATGAGGACCACCGGCCCCTGTATGACTGGGTGATCGACAATACCGACGTGCCCTCCAAGCCGCGGCAGATCGAGTTTGCCCGGCTGGGGATCAACTATACGGTCATGTCCAAACGGAAGCTGCGCAAGCTGGTGGAAGAGGGATATGTCTCCGGCTGGGACGACCCCCGTATGCCGACCCTGTGCGGCCTGCGCCGCCGGGGCTATACGCCTGCCGCTATCCGCAGCTTCTGCGACCGGATCGGGGTGGCCAAGAACACCTCTACCGTGGAGTACGGCTTTTTGGAGCACTGCCTGCGGGAGGACCTGAACGACCACGCGAAGCGGGTGATGGCTGTCCTGCGGCCCGTCAAGCTGGTGATTGCCAACTACCCCGCCGGCCAGCACGAGAAGCTTACGGTGGAAAACAACCCTCTGGACCCCTCCGCAGGGACGCGGGAGGTGGATTTCTCCCGGGAGCTGTGGGTGGAGGCGGAGGACTTCCTCCCTGAGCCCGTGCCCAAGTATAAGCGGCTGTATCCCGGCGGCCCGGAGTGCCGGCTGAAGGGGGCCTACCTGATCAAGTGCGTGGGCTATGAGACCGACGAGGCGGGGAACATCACCCAGATCACCGCCGAGTATGACCCGGACAGCCGGGGGGGAGACCCCGCTGACGGCCGGAAGGTGAAGGGGGCCACCATCCATTGGGCGGATGCCGCCACTGCCGTGGATGCCCAGGTGCGGCTGTATAACAACCTGTTCGCCGACCCGGACCCCGACGGCGGTGACAAGGACTTTTTGGACTGCCTGGATCCCGGTTCCCTGGAGGTGCTGGAGGGCTGCAAGCTGGAGGCTTCTCTGGCCTCTGCCCAGCCGGCGGACCGATTCCAGTTCCTGCGTCTGGGCTATTTCTGCGCTGACTCCAAGGATTCCAAGCCCGGCGCCCTGGTCTTCAACCGGGCGGTCAGCCTGAAGGACGGCTTCAAGGCCGGGAAGTGATCGTCGTGCGAATCGAAAGGAACACCGCTGGAGCGGTGTTCCTTTTTTGTGTTGGTATGGTCAGCGCGGCTTTTGGGGGCGGTTTGGCTGAGGGGTCATCGGTCCACCAGGATCAGATTCTGGATCTGATCGCGGCCGCTGCCGGATTGGAGCAGATAGATGGTATAGATCTCTCCGCTGGACACATTCAGGTAGAGGGAGCCAAAGGTCTCGTGGGGCGGGTAGATGTCCAGCCAGGCGGGATCCAGTCCCTCGATGTCCAGACCGCCGGGCATGGGGGTGAGGTCGGTATCGGCATAGAAGAAGCGGTAGATCCCGGGCATGATGCGCCGGAAGGCGGCGGCTTCCTTGTACCGCAGGTCGCCGTAGACCACTCGGCCGTCGCTCATCAGGACATCCAGCGGACCGCTGTTGTAGGCCAGATGGACCACCCGGAAGCTGGACCAGCCGTTGGAGGGGGGACAGCAGCTGTCGGGGATCTGGAGGAGGTCCAGTCCGCCGGCAGTCCGGATGATGGCCATGGTAGTCAGGCCGTTGGTATGGAAGGGCATGGTCTTTTGGAGATAGATCCGCCCGTTCCGACCCATGACAGTCACCGTGTGATAGCCGGTGCGGACCCGTCCGTAGCCGGTGACGGAGGCATAGTCCAGCCAGTTCGTGAACTGGCGGCCCCCGATAGAGATCCGGAAGGACGGATAGCCATAGGCCGCATTGAGGAAGCGTGTTCTGGCTGTGCCGGATTGAGGCGGACGGATGACCCCTGGCAGGATGACCGTCCCGTTGTTGTTCCCCGGATAGACCGGGCCGCCCTCCCCGGGGAAGGGCAGAGGGATCACAGGTTCTACGATGATATCGTCCCCGGGATAGACCGGTCCGCCCTCACCAGGGAAGGGCAGAGGGATCGTGGGCTCTGAGGCGATGTCGTCTCCCGGATAGACCGGGCCGCCCTCTCCGGGGAAGGGCAGGGGGATCACCGCTTCTGTGCGGTCGATCCGGCCCGGAGGGGAGAGGAAGTATTGAGAAGTGTCCATATATAGCAAGGAACGAAGGTTCCAGCAGCCTCCTTTCAAATGGTGCTGCACTATCTTATGTTCGTCGGGCCGGATGGTGCGCGGAAAAAGCCCGCCCGCCTCCTTTGGAGGCGGGCGGGGCGTCATTGGGGGTCAAGACAGCTGGAACTGCCCGGTGTACAGCCGGTAGTACCGGCCCTGTTCCTTCAAAAGGTGTTCATGGCTGCCCTTCTCTTCGATCTCTCCGTGCTCGATGACCACGATGCAGTTGGAGTTGCGCACAGTGGACAGCCGATGGGCGATGACGAATACCGTCCGCCCCTCCATGAGGGCGTCCATGCCCTGCTGGATCAGGGCCTCGGTCCGGGTGTCGATGGAGGAGGTGGCCTCGTCCAGGATCATCACCGGCGGGTCGGCTACGGCGGCCCGGGCGATGGCCAGCAGCTGCCGCTGGCCCTGGGACAGGTTGGCTCCGTCGCCGGTGACCTGGGTCTGGTAGCCCTCGGGCAGACGGCGGATGAAGGAGTGGGCGTTGGCGCTCTTGGCGGCGGCGACACACTCCTCGTCGGTGGCGTCCAGCCGGCCGTAGCGGATGTTGTCCATGATGGTGCCAGTGAAGAGGTGGGTGTCCTGGAGCACCGCCCCCAGAGAGCGGCGCAGGTCGTCCTTGCGGATGGCCTTCACGTCGATGCCGTCGTAGGTGATGAGCCCGCCCTCGATCTCATAGAAGCGGTTGATCAGGTTGGTGATGGTGGTCTTGCCCGCGCCGGTGGAGCCCACGAAGGCGATCTTCTGGCCGGGATCGGCATAGACTGACACGCCCTTCAAGATCCGTTTTCCTGGGACATAGGAGAAATCCACATCGCGGAACCGCACAGCCCCCCGCAGCTCGGTGAGGCAGTAGTCCTCCCCGGGGACATTGCGCACGGTGCCCCGGATCAGGTGGAGGCCCATGGACCCGTCGGGGCCGGGGTACTTCCAGGCCCACCCGTGGTCGGCCAGCAGGGCTGGGTCGGGGACGGACTCCGGGTCGGCGATCTCGGTGAGGACCTCGTCTTCGCCCACGAAGACAGGGACCAGCTCCATGCCGTTGTCCCGAGGGGTCTTCCAGGCCCAGGTCTGGGGCCGGCCGGGACCGGTGAAGAGGGAGAGGGTGCCGTTGGCGTCCTTCTCCGCCGCTACTAGGGTGACAGAGCCCTCATCCACCTCGGGAAGAGTGTCCATCACTTCAAAGATACGTTCCGCACCCGCTATGGCAGACAGGAGGGTGGTCATCTGCTGGGAGATCTGGTTCAGAGGCTGGCCCACCTGCCGGGAGTAGTTGAGGTAGATGGCCAGCCCCCCCAGGTCGAAGCCCTGGAGGACGGAGAGCAGTCCGCCGAAGGCGGCGGTGAGGGCATAGCTGATGTTCATCAGGTTGCCCGCCACCGGCATGATCATGGTGGAGTAGAAGTTGGCCCGCTGGGCGGCGTCCCGATAGGCGGTGTTCAGTTCCCGGAACTTGTCCTTGGCCGCCTCCTCGTGGGTGAAGGCCTTCACCACCTTCAGTCCCTCGATGGTCTCCTGGATCTCGCCGTTGACTGCCCCTAGGGCGGCCTGCTGCTTCTGGTAATATTTCCGGCTGCGCCCTCCCAGCTGCTGAAAGAGGAACATGGTGAGGGCCAGCACCAGGACGGTGACCAGAAACAGCTTCCAGTTGATCGCAAGCATAAGGGCCACCAGCCCTACGAACATCAGACAGCTGGAGAACAAAGAGACCACGCTCTGCTGGAGAGCTGTTTGTACATTGTCTGCGTCGTTAGTAAAGCGGCTCATCAGCTCCCCATGGGGATGCTGGTCGAAATAGGACAGAGGGAGCTGCTGGAGCTTATCGAACAGGTCCTTGCGCAGCCGGTTGACCCCCTTCTCCGCCAGCCGGACCATCATGGCCGACTGGCCGTAGGTGGCCAGACAGCCCAGCAGATAGATCCCAGCCAGCTGGAGGATGGCCAGCCCCAGTCCGGCGAAGTCGGTGCAGCCCGACCAGATGAAGTCGTTGATGATGGGCCGCATCAGATACGACCCGCCCAGATTGGTGCCCACGGACACCAGCAGACACAGCAGGACGAAGAGCAGAGGCAGCTTGCTCTTGGTGAGGTAGCCCACCAGCCGGCTCATAGTCTTCCGCATATTCTTGGGCTTGACATAGCCCCCTCTTGGAGAGCGATTTGGTCCTGGCATCAGCCGCCCACCCCCTCTTGCTGAGACCGGCAGATCTCCTGATAGATCTTGCTGCTGGCCAGCAGCTCCTCGTGAGTGCCCCGGCCGGCGATGTGGTCGTCGTCCAGGATGAGGATCTCGTCGGCGTACTGCACCGAGGAGATCCGCTGGGCGATGATGATGACGGTAGTGTCCTTGAGATTCTTGTGGAAGGACTCCCGGATGGCCGCCTCAGTGGCCGAGTCCACGGCGGAGGTGGAGTCGTCCAGGATGAGGATGGCAGGATCGCGGAGCATGGCCCGGGCGATGCACAGCCGCTGCTTCTGCCCGCCGGAGAGGTTGGTGCCCCCCTGGGTCAGCTGAGTATCGAAGCCGTCGGGGAGGCCCATGATGAAGTCATAGGCCTGGGCGTCCTTGGCTGCCTGGACGATCTCCTCCTCGGTGGCGTCCGGCCTGCCCCACAGCAAATTTTCCCGGATGGTTCCAGTAAAGAGGATGTTGGTCTGGAGCACCATGCCGATCCGCTCCCGCAGCTCCTCCAGGGGGTAGTCCCGCACATCTATCCCGTCCACCAGGACGGAGCCGGCGGTGACGTCGTAAAACCGGGGGATCAGGTTGACCAGGGAGGACTTGCCGGTGCCGGTGCCCCCCACGATGGCGACAAATTTTCCGGGCTCCACGGTAAAGCTGATGTGGGACAGCACGTCGTCCCCGGCACCCTCGGCGGCGTATTTGAAGGACACATCCTTAAACTCCACCCGGCCCCTGGGGGCGGGGAGGGAGGGGGTGTCCTCCTTGTTCTGAACGGAGGGGACGGCGGTGAGCACCTCGTTGATCCGCCGGGCGCAGGCCTGGGCCCGGGAGAGCTGGAGCAGAGACATGGCTACCATCATCACGCTCATCAGCACCTGCATGATATAGCTGAGAAAGGCGTTCAGATCGCCCAGCTCGAAGGTTGCCCCCATGACCATTTTTCCGCCGAAGTAGAGGACGGCCAGGGTGGCCCCGTTCATACACAGCATCATGATGGGCATGATGGCGATGATCCGCATCCCGACGGTGAGGCCAGCGGTCATCAGTTCGTCGCTGGAGCGGTCGAACTTCTCCCGTTCGTGATCTTCCCGGACGAAGGCCTTCACCACCCGGATAGCCACCAGATTTTCCTGGAGGACGTTGTTCAGCCCATCGATCTTCTTCTGCATCACCTCGAAGAGCTTGGTGCAGATCTTCATCAGTACGGCGATGGCCAACACCATCAGCGGGATGATGACCAGCAGGATCACGGCCAGCCGTGCGTTGAGGTACAGGCTGACCCCCAGCGCGGCGATGAGCATCACCGGGGCCCGGACCAGCATCCGCAGTCCCATGGCCAGCATCATGGTCATGGCGTTCACATCGTTGGTCATACGGGTGATGAGGGAGGCGGAGGAGAAGCGGTCGATATCGGCGAAGGAGAAGTCCTGCACCTTGTCGAACAGGCACTGGCGCAGGTCGGCGCCAAAGCCCTGGCTGGCGAAAGCGGCATATTTGGCGGCCAGTACGCCGCAAGCCATAGAGACTGTGGCCAGGAGCAGCATGAGGCCCCCCAGGGCGAAGATATAGCCGGTGTCCTGGGAAGGGATAGCCGTATCTACGATCTCTGCCATCACCAGGGGGAGGAGCAGCTCACAGATGACCTCTAATATGATCAAGATCGGCGCCTTGACAGCGTCCTTTTTATAGCCCTCCAAATGGGTCAGGAACAGGGAAAGCAAGGTATGATCACTCCTTTTCTTGTGTCTTGGGGACGGAGGAGAGAAGGTTGTCCAGCATCCGGCGCTGGAAGTCCATGAGCTGGGCGAATTCCTCCAGAGAGAAGCCGGCCAGCATCCGGGCGGACACCCGCCGGAACACATCCCTGCAGCCCTCTACCGCCTGGAGCCCCTTCTCTGTGAGCAGGACCCGGTTGCGTCGGGCGTCCTTCTGCCAGGGCTCCCGGCGGATGTAGCCGTCCCGCTCCAGGCACTTGAGGGAGTTTGCTACAGCGGCGGGGGAGACGTGGAGCAGGTCGGCCAGCTCCCGCTGGGCCTGACACTGGCCCTTTGGATCCTCTTCAGCGGACTGGAGGATGGACACCAGCATAGGGTGGCCCACCTCCCCCAGACCGGCGGCATTCAGTTCTGCCTGTACAGCCGCCCGATGGGCCTGTCTGAATTGGCGGGAGATCAGTTCCATCTCATGCAGTCTGTCTCTCACAGGGACAGCCCCTTCCGACAAAAATAGTTAATGTGTTAATGATAAACACGTTTATCATTTTACTCAGCCGGGAGAAAATGTCAAGGTGTTTTCCAAATATTCAAAGATCCTTTACAAATGAACGGAGAATAGGAGCGGGGACAGCTCTCGCTGTCCCCGCAGGGCTCACCGTGGAAGATCTTGCTGCTCGGGCAGGTCCGTTCCGGTGACAGAGACCTGGAGGGGAGGGCGGTCCTGGACCAGGATGATGTCCTCTCCAAAACGCCGGACACAGTTCCAGGGGATGCGCCGGTCCTCCTCCCGGCCCAGCAGGCCGAAGAACCTCCGCCGTCCAGGCACCACCAGGGCCCGGACGTGGCCGGTCTCCAGATCGATCTCGATGTCCCCCACATAGCCGTACCGGCTCCCGTCTTCCACACTGATGACTTCTTTATACCGCAGCTCCGCGATCCTGGCCTCCATACAGCTCCCCCCAAACCGTTCCTCTGCTTTGAGGGTATGCGCCGGGGAGGATGTCCTATGCGGACAACAGGCCCCTGGACACTAGGAACTGGTGGGCCACCTCGGCCACTGGCCGGCCGTCCACGTCCACGGCATAAGTCAGTTCTACCATATCCTCGCTGCTCACCTGACCGGTGAGGAGGTCCAGCACCTGTTCCAGGTCGGGAGCGGCCTCATAGAAGTCGTCGAACAGGTCCTCCCGGACCAAGAAAGCGCCGTAGTATTCGGGGAAGAAGCCAAGGTCGTCCTCCAGGATGGTGAGGCCGGCCCGCTTGTTCAGTCCGTCGGTGGCGTAGACCACCATCACGTCGAAGGCGCCGCTCTCCACGGCGCTGTATTTGAGCACTACATCCACTGGCTTGGCGGACTTGAACTGAAGGCCGTAGCGATCTGCGAAGGGGCGGTATTTCATGCTGCCCTCTTCGGTGTAGAACTCGTGCTCCGCGCCAAAGTCCAGTTCCCCGGCGAGGGGGACCAGGTCGGAGATCCTGGACACGGCGTACCGGTCGATGACCTCCTGGGTGACGCCGATAGAGTAGGTGTTGTTCAGGCCCACCTTGCCCAGCAGCCGCAGGCCCTCCCGCTCCCGGACGGTCTCATTGACGAAGTCGTAGAGGGTCTCGCCCGCCGGGATGTCGCTGGTGTCCAGACCCAAGAAGGTGGTGAGCACGGTGCCGTCGTAGCTGAACATCAGGTCGCAGCTGGGATCGCTGCCCTTCAGCTCGTTGTGGTTGTTCACCTGGGTCATCTGGTCCAGGATGACCACTTCCAGATCGGTCTTGTCCTCCACCAGCTGTTCCACCATGCTGTGCATCAGCTTCACCTCAGAGTAGTCCCCGTCATAGAGGGTGAGCTGTCCCGAGGTGTCTGCGGGGAGGAGGGTGGAGACCACCAGGGCGATACAGGCCAGGGCCAGGGCGGCGCTCCCCACTGCCCTCACAGGGACAGGCAGCTTTTTCCGCTGGTCTCGGGACAGCCGCCGCTCCACATAGCCAAGCCCGGCATCCAGGGCCAAGGCCATCCCCATGAGCACGGCGGTGCCGGCCAGGATCTTGCCCATG
Source organism: bacterium 1xD42-67 (assembly GCA_003612335.1). Taxonomy (GTDB): domain Bacteria; phylum Bacillota; class Clostridia; order Oscillospirales; family Oscillospiraceae; genus Lawsonibacter. The sequence continues at coordinate 138,839 of RAYO01000004.1, read as the reverse complement.
TCCTGCTGGCGGATAGCGGTGTAGAACAGTCCGCCCAGTCCGCCTCCTCCCACGAAGGAGGCAAAGACTGCGGTGCCGATGGCATTCACGGCGGCGATGCGGATCCCGGTGATCAGCATGGGGGCGGCCAGAGGGATGTCCACATGGAACAGCCGGTAGACCGGGCCCATGCCCATGCCGGCGGCGGCCTCCTTCAGGTGGCCGGGTACCTGGGACAGGCCCAGGACGCAGTTCCGGGCGATAGGCAGCAGAGAGTAGAGGGCCAGACCGATCATCGCGGTGGGGGAGCCGGGCCCCGCGAACACCATGATCACCCCCAGCAGAGCCAGGGCGGGGATGGTCTGGATCAGATCCACCACCCAGAGGAGGGCCTTCCCCACCACGGGACACAGATAGGCCAGCAGGCCCAGGGGGACCCCGGCGGCAGCGGCCAGGATCAGGGCGGAGAGCACCAGGGACAGGTGATCCCAGATCATAGCAAAGCTCATTTCCCGTCCCTGCCTTTCCGCAGGCCCCGGGGGACTGCCCGCTTCTGGAGCAGATCCACCAGCCCGCCCAGGATCAGGGCCAGGATGGCGGCGGGGACAGCTCCCTGGAGGATCAGAGCGTTATTGTTGGAGCTGACTCCCTGATAGATGAAGTTGCCCAGTCCGCCCTGGCTGATCATGGCGGCCAGCACCGCCCAGCTGACGGTGTATACAGTGGACAGCCGCAGCCCGCCGATGATGGTGGGCATGGCCAGGGGAAGCTCCACCTGGACCAGCCGCTGGTAGTGATCCATCCCGCAGCCCCGGGCGGCCTCCTTATACTGGGCGTCCACGCTGTCCAGCCCCACCACAGTGTTCTTCAGCACGGGGAACATGGCATAGATGGACAGGGCGATGATCACGGTGGCCGGGGTCATGCCGGTGAGGATATACAGCATCCCGATGAAGACGATGCCGGGCACGGTGTTCAAAATGGACAGCAGAGGGATCAGGTATCTGGCCAGGGCGGGCAGGCGGGACAGCCCGATGCCCAGCGTGAGCCCCAGCACAGCGCCGATGGCCACGCTCACCAGCGTGTAGCCGGTGTGGACGGCAGCAGCTTGGAGGATGGACACGAGGAGCTCATTCATCCCATCACCCCCAGAGCTGCTCCGCCATAGCGGAGGCCATACTGGTCTTGGTGACGATCCCGGCCACCGTCTCGTCCCCGTTGAGGACCACCAGATAGGGGAAGCCGCTGGAGATCAGCTGCTCGAAGCACTCCTTGGCGTTGTCTCCCGTGTGGACGGTGGGGGTGACGCACCGCACCAGCGGGCCGATGGTCTTGACCACATGGCCGGTGAGACGGATATCGGCGATGGACACGGTGCCCTGATACCGGCGCGCTCCGTCCACCACCAGCAGGGTGTCCACGTTGTGGTGCTGCATCCGGCTGACACACTCGTTGATGCCCCGGTCCTGCTTGACCGTGATGATCCCGGTGCGCATGAACTGGTCCACCGTCAGTCCGGCGGGGTCGGGGGCGGACTGGTGCTTGCCCAAAAATTCCCGGATCTGGTCGGTGGCAGGGCTCTCCAGCATCTCCTCCGGTGGCGCGGTCTGGACGATCTGGCCCCGGTCCATGAAGACGATGATGTCGGCCAGGTCCAGGGCCTCCTCCATGTCGTGGGTGACAAAGACGATGGTCTTGTTCAGCTTTTGCTGGAGGTTCTTCACCTCCAGCTGGAGGGAGCGGCGGGTCATGGGGTCCAGGGCGCTGAAAGGCTCATCCATCAGGACCACCGGGGGAGAGGCGGCCAGGGCCCGAAGGATCCCGATGCGCTGCTGCTGGCCCCCCGACATCTCGGAGGGGTATTTGTGGGCGTACTGGTCGTAGGGCATCTCCACCATGTCCAGCAGGGCGCGGACCGTCTGGTCGCACTGGTCCTTGGGCCATTTCAGCAGCTTGGGCACCACGCAGATGTTCTGGGCCACCGTCATGTTGGGGAACAGACCGATCTGCTGGATGACATAGCCGGTGTGCCGCCGGAGCTCATACCGGTCTATCGAGGCGATGTCCTGACCGTTTAAGTAGATGTGGCCGCTGTCCGGCTGGATCAGGCGGTTGATCATCTTCAAAGTGGTGGTCTTGCCGCAGCCGGAGGGGCCGATGAAAACGGCGAACTGGCCCTCCTGGATCTCGAAGGAGATGTCGTTGAGGATCTTCTGATTTCCATAAGTGAGACTGACGCGGTCGAATCTGAGCAATGTTACCTCCTTTTCCGGGGCGCTCCAGCGCCTGTTTCCAGGCCCGTTCCAGACAGGATAAAAAGAGGGCTGCGCCTTTGGCCAGCCCACAAAAACAGATACATTTGGGTTCTAACTGGAAGGACCTGACATAATGACTAAAACAAGTATACCTCATTTAGTGATTTTTGTCAAATGAAGAAAATGTAAATTTTGGTCGAGGATCGGGGTGTCCTGTCAGCGGCGAAAAAGCTCCGTCAGGGGCCCAGCGGGGCCCCTGACGGAGGGATGGGATCCATCGATTTCAGAGGAGGGATGGGCGGCGTTATCCGAACACCTGACGGTAGAAATCGTTCTCTATGATCAGGGCGGTGCTGTCCAGCTTGTAGCCCACCAGCTTTTTGATGCCGGCCACATAGCTCTCCTGGACCTCGGGGGTCATGGAGACGCCTTCCGCAGGGGTGAACTCACCGGTGAACCGGTCGTAGAAGCCCTTGTCCGTCTTCCAGCACCGGGAGGTGAAGACCACCAGTCCCTCGCTGTCAGAGAGGATGTCGCTGCCGTCCAGCATCCGGGAGTCGTATTCCAGCCCCAGCAGGTTGGAGACGGTGGGCAGGATGTCCACCTGACAGCAGGGCTTATCCACATGGACCGGCTCCTCCATGCTGGCCGACCACATGATCAGGGCGCTCTTGTAGACGTCGAAGTCGATGGCCTTCTCGTTCAGGCTCTTCAGGGCGTCGGAGCTGCCGAACTGTTTCCCGGCCAGCTCCTCCAGCACCTGCACATCGGCGTAGGGGATGTGGTCTCCGGTGGCCACGATCAGGGTCTTGTCCAGCTTGCCTGCCGCCTCCAGCTTATCCAGCAGCAGTTTTAGGGAGCGGTCCGCCTCCATGGCCGTGGCCACATAGTTCTGGGTGGTCTCGCTGTAGGGCAGGGCCCGGACGGTGTCGCGGTAGGGGGCCACCACCCGGTTGTTGGAGTAGGGGGTGTGGCCGCTGATGGTCAGGTAGTAGACGTGGAAGGGCTTGTCGCTGTTGATATACTGATCGACGCTGTTTTCGATCACCTGGGTGTCCCGGGCGGGCCAGGCGATCTTGCCGTCGTCCCGAGTGTCCACCTCCAGGCCGCTGTTGAACTGCCGCCAGTCGTAGCCCAGGTTGGTGTGGGACTTCTGCCTGCCGTACATCTCGTAGTTGCCGTGGAAGCCCATCACGGTATACCCCTTCCGGCCCAGCTGCTGGGCCAGGGAGAAGTAACAGTTGGTGCCCAGTTCGCCGGTGCGGGTCATGGTGGCGGGGCTGCCGTTCTTCGGGTAGAGCCCCAGCAGGGTCTGACACTCTCCGTTGGAGGTGCTGGTGAAATGGAGCGCGGTGTAATAGTTGTGGAAGACGAAGCCCTCGTTGGCCAGCTTGTAGAGGGTGGGGGTGAGCTCCGGGTCGATGGCGTAGCCAGAGAAGCCCTCGATCACGATCTGGATCACATTGTACCCCTCGAACATGCCGGTGTACTGGTTCTTATTGGTGGGCGTCACATTGCTGAAATACTCCGCCAGCCACTTGACGTCCTTGTTGGAGGTGCTCCCGGCCAGGGCGGCCAGGTCCACATCCATCACATTGGGGGAAGTGTCGATCACAGGGCCGGGATCGGGCTCTGAGACGCTGCCCGCCGGATCGCCGCTGGAGCCAGCGGAGGAGCCTGCGTTGGGGAGCCCGCCGATCCCGCTGAAATCGGCGTCCATGCTGTTCTTGGGCGGGAAGATCATATGCTTCGCATCCAGCCGCAGGGCGGTGAACATGCCCAGCTGCTCCACCTGGTCGTCCATATTGGTGTCCATCTTGTACAGCATGGCGGGGGTCAGGTCCCCCTTCCAGGGCAGGTGGACCATCCCTAGGCCCAGGATATGGAACACCACACAGCCGCCCATCACCAGCCCGGCAAAGCGGACGTCCAGCCGGGGGAAGCCCAAAAGAGCGCCCCCAAAGAGGCACAGCAGGACAGAGGGCAGCATCAGGATCAGGATGATGGGGATGCTGCGCAGGACGGTGGACACGATGACCGCCGAGTAGTCGGTGAGGCGGTTGCCCGCCGCCATCTTGAGGGCGCTGAGACCGTAGTAGGTCTGAAGGATGGTCTTGGCGACGAACTCGATGACATAGATCAGGGAGATGACGACCGCCAGGATCTTGGCGGTCATGCCGTTGGTCCTCCGCCGCCAGGGCAGGGTGAAGCACGCGAAGAAAAGACCGGCCGCGATGCTGAAGATCAGATATACCGGGGCGTAGACCAGCGCGTTCTTTTTGCAGATGTGGAGCACCAGCTCCAGATAGATCAGCAGTGCCGGGAAGAGCAGCACCCGGACCATGGTCTGGGACAGCGTGTCCCTGCCGCGCCGCGCCCGTCCGCTGCCCATCCTTCTTCCGTTATAGCCCATTGGGATCGACCTCCTGAAAGATCCATTTTTATCCTATCCTACTTTACTCATTTGTACCTTTGCAGTCAAGGGATATTTTTTTAAGATTCTTTGAAATCTGTCCCTGTAAGGGGCGGGACAGATAGGGCCTCCTGACTGGAGGAGGGCGTGGGGACCGCCTCTGGAGAGGGCCTCCAGATACCGGGGCAAAATAGAAAAAGTCTTGGAAAGGGCTTGCGTCTGTAGGAAAAGGGTGGTACATTTATAGTGACGCTGCAGACTGCGAAAGGAGACACGACCAACGATGAAAGATCAGAGCGCTCCCTCCGCCGCCGGGGGATGTTATGTCAATCGGGAGCTGTCCTGGCTCCGTTTCAACGAGCGGGTGCTAGAGGAGGCGGAGGACCCGGCCGCCCCCCTGTGCGAGCGGCTGAACTTCGCCTCGATCTTCCAGAGCAACCTGGATGAGTTCTATATGGTCCGGGTGGGTATGCTCATGGACACCCTCCACCTCACCGCCGTGGATGATAAAACGGGCATGACCAGCGCCCAGCAGACCGCCGCCGTCCTGGACAGGACCCGGGAGCTGCTGGCAGGCCGGGACCGGATCTGCAGGGCCCTTTTGGCCGAGCTGGCTGGCCACGGGGTGGAGATCTGCCGGTTCGACAGCCTGTCTGACAAACAGCAGTCTTTTTTAGAGAAATATTTCACCTCTAACGTCCTCCCGCTGCTCTCCCCCCAGATCGTGGGGCGCAAGCAGCCCTTCCCCTTCCTGCGCAACAAGGCCATCTATGCCGTGGCCATCCTGAAGACCAAGAGCGGCGGTGAGCGGATGGGCATCGTCCCCTGCGGCGACGGGGTCCTCCGCCGGCTGGTCCCCCTGCCCGGCGACGGCCAGCGGTCCGTGCTGGTGGAGGACCTGATTGCCAGCTTCCTGCCCAAGATATTCGCCCACTACAAGGTGGAGGGGGCGGTGCTCATCCGTCTGGTGCGCAGCGCCGACATCCACATGGACGAGGCCTCCTCTGAGATGAGCGACCTGCTGGCCGAGGAGTACCGCAGGAGCATGGAAAAGCTGATCCGCCGCCGCAAGCGCCTCCAGCCGGTGAAGCTGGATCACCAGGGCAAGCTGTCCGACACGGTGCGGGACGCCCTGTGTTCCTGTCTTGGACTGTCGAAAAAGCATCTGTTCGCCAGCGACGTCCCCCTGGACCTGTCCTTCATGGGGGCCCTGCGGGACATCCTCCGGGATAAGAGCGAGCTGTTCTACCCCCGGCGAGTCCCCCAGAACTCCCCCAACGTAGATCCCCTCCGCCCTGTGGCGGAGCAGATCCGGGAGCGGGACCTGATGCTCTCCTATCCCTATGAGAGCGTCCGGCCCCTGCTGCGCCTGCTCCAGGAGGCGGGACAGGACCCGGAGGTGGTGTCCATCAAGATGACCTTGTACCGGGTGGCCCACAACAGCAAGATCGTGGAGGCCCTGGTGGACGCCGCCGAGAACGGCAAGGAGGTCGTGGCCCTGGTGGAGCTCCGGGCCCGGTTCGACGAGGAGAACAACATCGGCTGGTCCCGGGTGCTGGAACAGGCCGGCTGCCGGGTCATCTACGGTCTGGACGGGCTGAAGGTCCACTCCAAGCTCCTCCTCATCACCCGGATGCACAACGACCAAGTGGAGTATATTACCCAGGTGGGCACCGGAAACTACAACGAGGACACCGTCCGCCTCTATACCGACTACGCCCTCATGACCGCCGACCGGTCGATCGGAGGGGAGGCCGCCCAAGTCTTCAACTGTCTGTCCATGGGGGAGGTAGTGGAGGACAGCCGCCATCTCATGGTGGCCCCCGCATGTCTGCGGGACAAGGTGACCGCCTTCATCGACCGGGAGATCGAGCATGCCCGGGCGGGGGAGGGGGCCTATCTGGGCTTCAAGCTCAATGGCCTCACCGATAAGCTGATCATCGACAAGCTGATCCAGGCCTCCCAGGCGGGGGTCAAGATCGACCTGGTGATCCGGGGGATCTGCTGTCTCGTGGGGGGCGTGCCTGGCCTCACCGAGAATATCCGGGTGGTGAGCATCGTGGGCCGATATCTGGAGCACGCCCGGATCTATCTCTTCGGAGAGGGGGAGCGGAGACAGGTCTATATCTCCTCCGCCGACTTCATGACCCGCAACACCACCCGCCGGGTGGAGGTGGCCATCCCCGTCCGGGACCCCGCCCTGCGTGCCCATTTGGAGGACATGTTCCAGGTCCAGCTCCGGGACACCGCGAAGGGCCGGGCCCAGCAGCCCGACGGGACCTATCTCAGGATCCAGGGGGAGCCCTTCAACGCGCAGGAATACTTCTGCGACCAGGCGTATTCCGGCGAGTGGGCGCTGGAGCGGCCCAAGCCCAAGCCCAGATCGGTCGTCTCTCCGGCTCCCGCCCCGAAGGAGCGCCCGGCCGCCAAGACGGCCGCCAAAAGACCGGCAGTCACCGTCAAAAAGACCCGGCGGGGACTGCTGGGACGGATCGTCAAGCGGGACCGCCCCTAGAATGGGCGCCATCCAGCGGACGGATGAGATCCGCCCTGCCATCGTCTGCCAAGCCGGAACGGCTTTCTCATATCTTTCTGAAAGGGAGTAATATGTATGAAACGGATCGGGATGCTCACCAGCGGCGGCGACTGCCAAGCCCTCAACGCCACTATGCGGGGCGTGGCCAAGGGCCTCTACAACATCTACGGCAACGAGGTGGAGATCATCGGCTTCATCGACGGCTACAAGGGCCTCATCTATGAGGACTACAAAAAGCTGTCCCCCATCGACTTCACCGGCCTGCTCACCCGGGGCGGCACCATCCTGGGCTCCAGCCGCCAGCCCTTCAAGCTGATGCGGGTGCCCGACGAGAACGGCCTGGACAAGGTGGAGGCCATGAAATACACCTACCGCCGCCTGCGGCTGGACTGCCTGGTGGTGCTGGGGGGCAACGGCAGCCAGAAGACCGCCAACCTCCTCAGCGAGGAGGGCCTCAATGTCATCGGCCTGCCCAAGACCATCGACAACGACCTGTGGGGCACCGACACCACCTTCGGCTTCCAGTCCGCCATCGGCCTGGCCACCGAGGTGATCGACTGCATCCATACCACCGCCGCCTCCCACAACCGGGTGTTCATGGTGGAGATCATGGGCCACAAGGCGGGCTGGCTCACCCTCAACGCCGGGATCGCTGGCGGCGCGGACATCATCCTGATCCCCGAGATCCCCTATGATATCGACTCGGTGATCGCCAAGATCCGCCAGCGGGCCGCCTCGGGCAACGGCTTCACCATCCTGGCCGTGGCCGAGGGGGCCATCTCCCAGAAGGAGGCGGCCATGAGCAAGAAGGAGTACAAGCAGCACATGGCCGAGGTGCTGGAGAAGTACCCCTCCGTCTCCTACGCCATCGCTGACAAGATCCTGAAGAAGACGGGCAAGGAGGTCCGAGTGACAGTGCCCGGCCACATGCAGCGGGGCGGGACCCCCTGTGCCTACGACCGGGTCCTCTCCTCCCGCCTGGGCACCACCGCCGCCCTGATGATCTCCAAGGAGGAGTACGGCAGCATGGTGGCCATCCAGAACCATGTGATCACCTCCGTCCCCTTGAAGGAGATCGCGGGGAAGCTGAAGACCATCGATCCCAAGTCCGACATCATCACCGAGGCCCGCCTGCTGGGCATCAGCTTCGGCGACGACTGAACCGGATGCACGAAGGACGGCCCCTCCCGATCGGGAGGGGCCGCATTCCGTCTGTGAGGTGGGGGATCAGGTCTCTGGAGCCTTGCTCAGGTCGATGCTGCGGATCAGCTTGCGCAGGGGGAGGATCGCGGCGGGGGAGACGGACAGTTCGTCCAGGCCCATGCGCAGGAAGGTCTCGGTGAGCTTCTGGTCGGCCCCCAGCTCCCCGCAGATGCCCACCCAGCAGCCGTGGCGGTGTCCAGCCTCCACAGTGTGGCGGATCATCCGCAGGACGGCAGGGTGGTGGGGATCGTAGAAGTTGTCCAGCTTGGGGTTCTGGCGGTCGATAGCCAAGGTATATTGGGTCAGATCGTTGGTGCCCAGAGAGAAGAACTGCACCTCTTCGGCCAGCTCCTCGGCGATCATGACGGCGGCGGGGGTCTCGATCATGATGCCGATCTCCACCTCGCCGAAGGCGATGCCCTGCTTTTTCAGTTCTGCCCTGCACTCCTCCAGGAGCTCCTTGGCGTCCCGCACCTCCCGCAGGGAGATGATCATGGGGAACATGATGGACACGGTGCCGAAGGCGCTGGCCCGGAGGATGGCCCGGAGCTGGGTCTTGAAGATCTCTTTCCGGGTCAGGCAGATGCGGATGGCCCGGTAGCCCAGGGCGGGGTTCTCCTCCTTGGCCAGGTCGAAATAGCCGGCCTGCTTGTCCGCGCCGATGTCCAGGGTGCGGATGATGACCTTCTTGCCGGCCATGGTCTCCACTACCCGCTTGTAGATGAGGAACTGCTGCTCCTCGGTGGGGAAGTCCTCAGACTCCAGGTAGATGAACTCGCTGCGGAACAGGCCGATGCCCTGGGCGTCGTTCTGGAGGACCAGGCCCACGTCGCTGGTGTTGCCGATGTTGGCGTAGACCTTGATCTCCCGGCCGTCCAGAGTGACATTGGGCTTCTTTTTCAGCCCCTGGAGGAGGGACTCCTGCTTCAGATCCGCCTTGCGCTTCTCCTCCATGGCGGTGAGCAGCTCCTGGGCGGGGTCGATATAGACGCAGTGGTTGTAGCCGTCCAGGACGGCCAGCTGGCCGTCCCAGCTGTCATCGAAGTCCACGCCGATCAGGGCGGGGATGTTCATGGTCCGGGCCAGGATGGCGGTGTGGCTGTTGGAGGAGCCGTAGCGGGTGATGAAGCCCAGCAGCTTGCTCTTGTCCAGCTGGACGGTCTCGCTGGGAGTAAGGTCGTCGGCCACCAGGATGGCGGGCTTGTCGTCCTGCATGGCGGCGTCGCCCTGGCCGGTGAGGATGTTCACCACCCGGCGGGAGATGTCCTTCACATCGGTGGCCCGGGCCCGCATATATTCGTCTTCCATGGCGGCGAAGGCGGCGGAGAAGTTCTCGCCGGTGGTCTCGGTGGCATATTCGGCGGTGGCTCCCTGGGTGTCGATGATGCCCTTGATCGCCTCCAGGTAGTCGTCGTCATCCAGCATCATCTGGTGGATCTCGAAGATAGCGGCATTGTCCTCGCCCACCTCGTCCAGAGCCTTGTCATAAAGACCGGCCAGCTGCTCCTGGGCCTTCTCCTTGGCCTCCTCGAAGCGGGCCCACTCCTCCTCGGGGGAGAGGCTGGAGGTCTGTTTGGTCTGGGTCTCAGCCTTTTTATAGATGCGCAGAGGGCCGATGGCGATGCCGTTCAAAATGGACTTTCCGGTGGATACCTGCATAGTCCTCTCCTCCTGTTACAGGTTCTCTTTGAAGAACTGCTCCATAGCGGCGGCGTTGGCCTCCTCATCGCCGCCCTCGACGGTGACGGTCACGGTCTCGCCTGTCTTGATCCCCATGCCCATGAGGGCCATCAGCTTGGTCGCTGCGGCAGACTTGCTCCCGTCTGCCTTGGTGATGGTGACCGTGCTGTCCAGGCCCTTGGCGGCCTTGGCCAGCAGGCCGGCGGGACGGGCGTGGACGCCCACGGGATCGGTGATGGTGTAAGTGAACTGTTTCATGGTGGATACTCCCTTTCTGAATCTTATGATTTTGAAGACATGCTTCGGATCCCAAGATCCTGTTCCTTGCCGCCCTGCACAGCGGGACAGCCTGCGCGGCAGTCCGGACGGCCCTGGATACCACAGTTCTGCTGGTGAACGATTATATCAGAAAAAGGCCCTCTTGTCCAGAGCTCCCGTTCGTGAGATCGAGGCGGAGAGGGCCTCCGGGCCGGGCCGTTCCAGGGGAGGGACCATCTTTTTCCTTTCTTTTTACAGGAAAATGTGTTATGATGAGTCGGAATGTATTTCACTTCGACAGGATGGACGGCACATCGCCTGGAGAGACGGGCCCCGGCCCATGGATGAGGTGAGAAAAATTTTCTTTTTCGTGCCGGTCCTGGAAACTGAGGAGGAGGATCCAAATGATCTCGAAACTGGATATCGTCGGCGTACAGATGGACCTAGGGGCCTCGAAACGGGGGGTCAGCATGGGCCCGATGGCCATCCGCTATGGGGGACTGTGCGAGGGTCTGGAGCGCATGGGCTTCGACCTCCGGGACCTGGGGGACATCATGCCGCCGGTCACAGGGGCCACTCGGGAGGATATGCGCAACTATGAGCAGGTGATCGATGTGGACCGCCGCCTGTATCACATCGTCACAGAGAGCCTGGACCAGGGGCGCTTCCCCATCGTCCTGGGGGGCGACCACAGCATCGCCGCCGGGAGCATCGCCGCCGTCTCCGCCCACTACAAAAAGATCGGGGTGATCTGGATCGATGCCCATGGCGACTGGAACAGCGAGGAGACCAGTCCGTCGGGGAACATGCACGGGATGCCCTTCTCCGCCGTGTGCGGACATGGGCCCGACTGTATGGTCCAGTTCGGGCCGGAGCCGGTGTTCGTAGACGTGGAGCACTGCGTCCAGATCGGGGGCCGGGCCATCGACGAGGAGGAGCGGACGCGGATGCGGCAGGCCGGGGTCACGGTGTTCCCCATCAACGTGATCGACAAGGTCGGGATGGGGGAGGTGATCCGCCGGGCCATCCAGATCGCGGGGGATGGGACCGAGGGGATCCACCTCAGCTTCGACATCGACGCCATCGACCCCCAGTCGGCCCCGGGCACCGGCACTGTGGTCCACAGCGGGCTCACCGTCCGGGAGGCGTTCCTGGCGGTGGAGACCCTGGCCGAATCTCAAAAGCTGGTCGCTATGGATATGGTCGAGGTCAACCCGATCCTAGACGAGCGGAACAAGACCGCCATCCTGGCTTCGGAGCTGATCCAGGCCGCCTTGGGCAAGACGGTGTTCTGACCGGGCGGTCCGTCCACTTTATTTTCTTGCCCTATTCTATTTTCCCCAAACATTTGCTATAATCAGTTGGAGCATATCCATCTGATCTGGGAGGGCCTATGGAACGACTGGAGGAACTGAAAAAACGCCTGGCGGAGCGCTGTCCTGCCCTGGAGCTGCGGGAGGACGAGCCCATGTCGAAGCACACCACCTTCCGCATCGGCGGGCCGGCGGCGCTGATGGCCCTGCCCAGGACCATGGAAGAGGTCCAGACCGTCCTGAAAACGGCGGCGGAGCTGGGGGCGGAGCCCTTTTTCCTGGGCAACGGCTCCGATCTGCTGGTGGCCGACGGGGGTTACCCCGGCTTTGTGGTCAAGCTGATGGGGGAGTTCGAGGAGATCTGCTTCCATCCCGCTCCAAAGGGAGGGATGCCCCTACTGACGGCGGGAGGGGCCGTGCTGCTGTCCAAGCTGTCTCAAACGGCGCTGCACTGGGGGCTCACCGGCCTGGAGTTCGCCGGCGGAATCCCGGGCAGCGTGGGCGGAGCCATTACCATGAACGCCGGGGCCTACGGCGGGGAGATCTCCCAAGATCTGCTCTGGGTCTGTGCGGTGGACCGTAATGGAGAGGAGCGGAACTTCCCTGTTTCGGAGTGCGGATTTGGCTACCGGAAGAGCATTTTTTCCGATGGCAGCTATCTGATCGTCGAGGCCCTCTTCCGGCTGGAGCCGGGGGACCCGGAGGCCATCAGGGCCCGCATGGAGGAGCTGGTGGCCAAGCGCAGAGAGAAGCAGCCGCTGGAGTACCCCAGCGCCGGGTCCATGTTCAAGCGGCCCCCGGGGCACTTTGCCGCCGCCCTCATCGACCAGTGCGGCCTGAAGGGCCTGACCGTGGGGGGCGCCCAGGTGTCAGCCAAGCACGCCGGCTTCGTGGTCAACCGGGGCGGGGCAACTTGCGCTGACGTCCTGGCGCTGGTGGACCAGGTGAAGGAGCGGGTCCTGGCCCAGACCGGCGTGGAGCTGGAGATGGAGGTCAAGGTGCTGAGATGAAACTGAGTGAACGATATCCGGTGTCCATTTACGCCGTCCGGGAGAAGACCACCCTGCTGGTGCCCACTGTGGGCATCAAATGCGCCTCCCACGAGGCCCGAAAGCTGCCCTGGCCACCCCAGGCGGAGGAGCTGGGCGCGGCGGTGCTGGAGCTGCTGGACGAGCTGAAACAAGATCGCATCCAATACGACCCGGAGGCCAAGGGCTACTGGTTCCAGCCTGGCATCCGCAGCTGGAAGGCCTTTCAGGCGGCTTCCTCTACGGTCGACGTTGTGCTGCGGGGGACGGAGCTGTCCATCACCCGGTGGGACGGCCGCTCTGAGCGGGGCTTTGTCCCGGAGCCGGAGCCCTGCACGGTGCTCCAGGAGGGCGTCGGCCCGAAGGAGCTGGGGGAGGCCATCCTGGCCGTGCTGATCCCTCTGGTGGAGAAGGAGCGTAAAGGCTCCCCCCTCGTGGGGGAGCTGTCAGCCGGAGGCTGACTGAGGGGGCGCAGCCATCCCCCCCTTCGGCCGCTTCCCCCATGAAGGGAGAGGCGAATGTGTTGCAAAAGAGAGTGATATCAATGGAATTTGTGATCATCTCCGGCCTGTCCGGGGCGGGAAAGAGCAAAGCGGCCTCCTTCATGGAGGATATGGACTACTTTTGTGTGGACAATCTGCCCGCGCCTCTGATCCCCAAGTTCGCCGAGCTGGGCATGGCAGGGACAGGGGAGTATCAGCGGGTGGCCCTGGTCACCGATATCCGGGCGGGCACCAATTTCAAAGGGCTGTTCCAGGCCCTGGACGCACTGGAACAGATGAGATGCCCCTATCGGATCCTTTTCATGGATGCCGCCGACGAGGCGATCATCAAGCGGTATAAGGAGACCCGCCGGGCCCACCCCCTGGCGGAGGAGGCGGACAGTCTGGAGAGGGCCATCGCCCTGGAGCGGCAGATGATCTCTCCTCTGCGGGAGCGGGCGGACAAGATCGTGGACACCACCAACCTGTCCACCGCAAAGCTGAAGGGAGTTCTGCGGCAGATGTTCGGCCGGGCGGGGACCTCGGAGGGGCGGATGGAGGTCCGGGTGACCTCCTTCGGCTTCAAGCACGGGGTGCCCATGGAGGCCGACCTGGTCTTCGACGCCCGTTTTCTGCCCAACCCCTTCTACGTCACAGAGCTGCGCCCCCTCACCGGCCTGGACGCCGGGGTCCGGGACTACGTCTTTCAAAACGGCCAGGCCGAGGAGTTCCTAAAGCGCCTGTGGGACCTGGTGGGCTGGCTGCTGCCCCGGTATGAGGAGGAGGGCAAGACCGCCCTGGTCATCTCTGTGGGCTGTACCGGGGGCCACCACCGCTCGGTGGCCATCGCCCATGCTCTGGGAGAGAAGATCCGCGCGCAGGGCTGGCCGGTGGCCGAGAGCCACCGGGACCTGGGGCGGACGTGATGCCGTGGATCGGGGCGGACGCCGTCCGTCTGCGGCGAGAAGATCGGTCTGATGGAAGGCGGGGGGGCTGATGGCCGCCCCGATAGGAAGGGATGACGCTATGCCTCATGATCTGCCCACCCTCCAGCAGTGGGAACGGGGCCCAAAGATCGTCGCCATCGGCGGCGGGACGGGGCTGTCCACCATGCTGCGGGGACTGAAACGATACACCCAGAACCTCACCGCCATCGTTACGGTGGCGGACAACGGCGGCGGCTCCGGGGTGCTGCGCCAGGACCTGGGGATGCCCCCGCCGGGGGACATCCGCCACTGTATGGAGGCCTTGGCCAACACCGAGCCGGTGATGGAGAAGCTGCTCACCTACCGATTCACGGAAGGGTCCCTGGCGGGGCAGTCCTTTGGGAATCTGATCCTGGCCGCCCTCAACGGGGTCACCGGCTCCTTTGAAGAGGCGGTGACCGAGATGAGCCACGTGCTGGCCATCACTGGCCGGGTGATCCCGGTGACCAGCGCCGACGTCCAGCTGGAGGCGGTCTTCGAGAACGGCGCCCGGATAGTGGGGGAGTCTCAGATCGCCGCATTCAAAAAGGAGCAGGACTGCAGGATCCACCATGTGGGCCTGATCCCGGAGCGTCCCATGGCCACCCCCGCCGCCCTGGAAGCGATCGAAGAGGCCGACCTGATCCTGATGGGGCCGGGGAGCCTGTATACCAGCATCATCCCCAACCTGCTGGTGGAGGGGGTGGCCCAGGGGGTGGCCCAGGCGGACGCCCCCAAGATCTATGTGTGCAATATCATGACCCAGGACGGGGAGACAGAGGGCTACACCGCCGCCGACCACCTGGAGGCCCTGCTGGTCCACGGCGCCCCCGGCCTGCTGGATCTGTGTCTGGCCAACACCGCCCCGGTGCGCCCAGTGCTTTTGGAGAAGTATCGGGAGGAGGACGCCGTCCCCCTGACGGTGGACCGGGAACGGATCGCCAAGCTGGGGCTGGAGCTGGTGGAGCGGCCAGTGGCCTCTGCGAGGGGGGATTTCGCCCGCCATGACCCAGATCTTTTGGCAGATGCCGTGCTGGAGGTGTACCGCAGCCGGGCGGTGAGGATCTTCCGAGGCGAGCGGCGGTACATTTTGGAGGAGTGACTATGTCCTTTGCAGCCGATGTGAAGACCGAGCTGTGCCGGGCCCCTCTGAGCCGGCGGTGCTGCGCCCAGGCGGAGGCCTACGGTGTGCTGCTCTACTGCAACACCTTCCAAGCCGGACAGGCCCGGATCGTCACCGAGAACGAGGCCTTTTCCCGGCGTCTGCCCGTCCTGTTCAAAAAAGCTTTCAAGCTGGCCTTCGACCGCCTGCCCGAGGGGGAGGGGAAGCAGGTCTTCGTCATAGAAGACCCTGTCAAGCTGGCGGTCCTCCACCAGACCTTCGGCGACCACCCCAGGGCCTTGGCCCTCCACCTCAACTTCGCCGCAGTGGAGGAGGACTGCTGCCGGGCTGCCTTCCTCCGGGGGGCGTTCCTGGCCGGGGGCTCGGTCACCGATCCCCGAAAAGGCTACCACCTGGAGCTGGCCACCTCCCACCACAGCGTGAGCCGGGAGGTGCTGGCCCTCATGCGGGAACTGGACCAGGAGCCTAAGGCCGCCCAGCGCAAGGGGAACGCGGTGATCTACTTCAAACAGAGCGATAAGATCGAAGATCTCCTCACCTGTATCGGCGCCCCTCTGGCCGCTATGGAGGTGATGAACGCCAAGCTGGAGCGGGACATCCGAGGCAAGGTGAACCGCCGGGTGAACTGCGACGCCGCCAACCTGGACAAAGCGGTGGAGGCCGCGATGGCCCAGGTGGAGGCCATCCGCCGGCTGGAGCGGGACAGCGTTCTGGTCACCCTTCCGGACAAGCTCCGGGAGGTGGCCGCCCTGCGTCTGGCTCACCCGGAGGACACCCTGGCCCAGCTGGCCGAGCGGTGCGACCCGCCTATCACCAAGTCGGCCCTCAACCACCGCCTGCGCAAGCTGGTGGAGCTGGGGAGGGAAACAGAGTGAAAAAACACAAAGACCTGCCGCTGGAGGAGACTGGGCCGGATGAGTTCCGATACGGCTATCGCGGTCTATGCGGCGGCGCATGGGTGCAGGTGAAACGGGAAGAAAATGGTCTGTGGTATTTCGTGCGTTTAGGACGTGTCAGCGAATCGGAGAGATTTGACACCTTGCAGGAATGTCTTGACAAAGCGGAATGGGACATTTCCTGCTCCAAATATTAGTGATAAGGAGATAAACCATGTCAAATTGTACTTTCCGCCCCGCTGTGCCGGGGGACGAGGAACTGATCTTAAGCTTCATCCGCGCCCTGGCGGAGTACGAGCACATGTCCGACCAGGTCGTCGCCACCCCGGAGATCCTGCGGGAGTGGATCTTTGAGAAGAAGACGGCGGAGGTCATCTTTGCCGAGGTCGAAGGAAAAGCGGTGGGCTACGCCCTGTTCTTCCACAACTTCTCCACCTTCCTGGGCCGGGCGGGAGTCTATCTGGAGGACCTGTTCGTCCTCCCCGAGGAGCGGGGCCACGGCTACGGAAAGGGCCTGCTGAAGGAGCTGGCCCGGATCGCGGTGGAACGGGGCTGCGGCCGGCTGGAGTGGGCCTGTCTGGACTGGAACCAGCCCTCCATCGACTTCTACACCAAAAAGATGCGGGCCGTCCCCATGGACGAGTGGACGGTGTACCGCCTGACCGGAGAGACGCTGGTCCAGGCTGCACGACCCGAGTAAAAGAGGCCCCCCGTGGGGGGATAGAGAAAGATAGGAGGGACCTGCCATGTCCTTTGTCCACTTACACCTGCACACAGAGTTTTCCCTGCTGGACGGCGCCTGCCGCATCAAGAAGCTGGTGGAGCGGGTGAAGGACCTGGGCCAGGAGGCGGTGGCGATCACCGACCACGGCTGCATGTACGGAGCGATCGACTTCTACCGGGCCTGCAAAGCGGCGGGGATCAAGCCCATCATCGGCTGCGAGGTCTATGTGGCTCCCCGGGGCCGGACCCGATTCCAGAAGGTCCACGAGTACGACGCGGAGTCCCGGCACCTGGTCCTCCTGTGCCGGAACGAGGAGGGTTACCGCAACCTGTCCTACATGGTCTCGAAAGCCTATCTGGAGGGGTTTTATATCAAGCCCCGCATCGACATGGACCTGCTTCGGGAGCACGCCGCTGGGCTGATCGCCTGCTCCGCCTGTCTGGGCGGGGAGATCCCCCGGCTGCTGCTGGCGGGGGACTATGACAAGGCGAAGGAGGTGGCCCTGGAGATGCGGGCCCTCTTCGGAGCGGATGGCTACTATCTGGAGCTCCAGGACCACGGGATCAAGGCCCAGAAGCAGGTGAACGCCCAGCTCGTCCGTCTCAGCGAGGAGACGGGCATCCCCCTTATCGCCACCAACGACGCCCACTATCTGCGCCGGGAGGATGCGGAGACCCAGGACATCCTCATGTGCATCCAGACAGGCAAGACTCTGGATGACCCCAACCGGATTCGGTTCGAGACCAAGGAATTTTTTGTCAAGTCGGAGGAGGAGATGGCCGCCCTCTTCCCCGACCGCCCCGAGGCCATCGAGAACACGGCCAAGATCGCACAGCTGTGTGAGGTGGAGTTCGAGTTCGGCAAATACCACCTGCCCCTGTTCCAACTCCCCGAGGGTTGGACCGACGGAGACGCCTACTTTGAAAAGCTCTGCCTGGACGGCTTTGCCCAACGTTATCCGCACCGTCCCCCCGAGTATTTGAAGCAGCTGAACTACGAGATGGACATGATCCGCAAGATGGGCTTTGTGGACTACTTCCTCATCGTCTCCGACTTCATCGGCTACGCCAAGGGCCAGGGGATCCCCGTGGGCCCGGGGCGGGGGTCGGCGGCGGGGTCTATGGTGGCCTACTGTCTGAGCATCACCAACGTGGATCCTATGGCGTACGGGCTGTATTTCGAGCGGTTCCTCAACCCGGAGCGGGTGTCCATGCCCGATATCGACATCGACTTCTGCCCCCGCCGGCGGCAGGAGGTGATCGACTATGTGAAGGGCAAATACGGCGAGGACCACGTGGCCCAGATCGTCACCTTCGGCACCATGGCCGCCCGGGGCTCGGTCCGGGACGTGGGCCGGGTGCTGGGGGTGCCCTACGGCGAGGTGGACGCCCTGGCCAAGCTGATCCCCAGCGGTCCGGGGGCGCTGCACGTCACCCTGGAGGACGCCCTGAGACTGTCCAAGCAGCTCAAGGACGCCTACGACGAGGACCCCAACACCAAAAAGCTCATCGACACCGCCATGGCCATCGAGGGGATGCCCCGGAACACCTCCACCCACGCCGCCGGAGTGGTGATCACCCGCCGGCCGGTGGTGGACTACGTCCCCCTGGCCGCCAACGACGGCCAGCCCGTCACCCAGTATGTCATGACCACTCTGGAGGAGCTGGGGCTGCTGAAAATGGACTTTCTGGGCCTGCGCAACCTCACTGTGCTGGACGACGCGGCCAGGATGGTCCAGAAGAAGGAGCCGGGCTTTTCTCTGGACGCCATCCCGGAGAACGACCCGGCCACCATGGCCATGCTGGCCGAGGGGAAGACCTCCGGTGTGTTCCAGCTGGAGTCTGCCGGCATGACGGGGGTATGTGTGGGCCTGAAGCCCAAAAATATCGAGGATATCTGCGCGGTGATCGCCCTGTACCGCCCCGGTCCCATGGACTCCATCCCCAGATTCCTGGCCTGCGCCCAGGACCCGGCCAAGGTGACCTATAAGGACCCCTCTCTGGTGCCCATCCTGTCGGGGACCTATGGGTGCATCGTCTATCAGGAGCAGGTGATCCGCATCTTCCAGGACCTGGCGGGCTACTCCCTGGGCCAGGCGGACATGGTGCGCCGGGCCATGAGCAAGAAGAAGGTCAAGGAGATCGAGAAGGAGCGGGAGGCCTTCCTCCACGGCGACCCGGCCCGGAACATCCCCGGCTGCGTGGCCAACGGGGTGCCCGAGGGGGCGGCCCAGGCCATCTACGACGAGATGTATGATTTTGCCGAGTACGCCTTCAACAAGTCCCACTCCCTGGTCTACGCCATCGTGTGCTACCAGACCGCCTGGTTCAAGTGCCGCCACCCCAAGGAGTATATGGCGGCGCTGCTCACCTCGGTGCTGGACTCCACCGAGAAGGTGGCCGAGTACATCGCCGAGTGCCGGGATATGGGGATCCAGCTGCTCCCCCCAGACGTGAACCAGTCCGGGGCTGACTTCACTGTGGTGGAGGAGGGGATCCGGTTCGGTCTGGTGGCCCTGAAGGGGGTAGGGCGGAATTTCATCGTCAATCTGCTGGCCGAGCGGGAGAAGGATGGTCCTTTCGCCGACTTCATGGACTTTTGCAGCCGGCTCTTCGACCAGGACATGAACCGGCGGGTGATGGAGAGCCTGATCAAGTCCGGCGCCTTCGACACTATGGGCTGCCGCCGGTCCCAGCTGATGCAGGTCTACGGTCAAGTGCTGGATGGGATCGCCGCCGCTCGGAAGCGGAACGTGGAGGGCCAGTTGGATCTTTTCAGCTTCGGCAGAGAGGAGGAGAGCGCTCCGCTGCCCGCCCTGGTCCTCCCCGACCTGCCCGAGTACAGCACCCAGGAGCTGATGACCATGGAGAAGGAGACCACCGGCCTGTATCTGTCCGGCCACCCCATGGATCAATATCGGGAGCTGGCCCGTCAGCTGGGGGCGGTGACGATCGGCTCTATCCTGGGCGACTTCCAGCGGGAGGACGGGCCCAAGGAATATCGGGACGACCAGCGGGTGTCCATCGCCGGAGTGATCTCCACCTACCGCACCCGTACCACCCGGAACAACACCCTGATGGCCTATGTGATGCTGGAGGACGACACCGCCTCCATGGAGCTGCTGTGCTTCTCCCGGGTCCTCGATGAGAGCGGCAGCTTCATCCGGGAGAACAGCGCCATCCTGGCTGTGGGGAAGATCTCGGTCCGGGAGGACAAGGAGCCCCAGCTCATGGTGGATTCGATTCGGCCTCTGTCCGATCTGGAGCGGCCGGCCGGGGGAGGGGAGACCCTGTATGTCCGCCTGCCCAGCCGGGAGGACCCCCGCCTGCGGAAGGTGCGGCTGGCCCTGTCCTTCTTCCCAGGGGAGAGCCAGGTGGTCCTCTATTTCGTGGACTGCAATAAACGGGTGGGGTCCCGGTGCCTGATCCATCCTGCCCTGGTGAAGGAGCTGAAAGAACAGCTGGGGGAGGAGAACGTGGTGATAAAATGATCGAGATCGTGGAGCATCTGCGGGGGTTCAATGTGGCCTCCGTCTTGGTGCGCCTGACGTTGGCTGTGGTGTGTGGTGGGCTGATCGGGGTGAACCGGGAGCATAAACGGCGTCCGGCGGGCTTCCGCACCTATATGATGGTGTGTCTGGGGGCGGCACTGACCATGGTGCTGGGACAGTATCAATATCTGATGTTCGACACGGTATGGAAGGACGCCCAGCTCCAGGTGGGCATGACCACCGACGTCACCCGATTCGGCGCCCAGGTGATCAATGGGATCGGCTTTCTGGGCACCGGCACCATCCTGATCACCGAGCAGCGGGAGGTGAAGGGCCTGACCACGGCGGCAGGGCTGTGGGCTTCGGCCTGTATGGGGCTGGCGGTGGGAGCGGGATTCTATGAGGGGATGCTGCTGGGCTTTTTGGCGATCTTCCTGAGCATCAAGGTCCTGCCCTATTTCGAGGGCCTCCTGGTGGCCTGGTCCCGGAACATGAATCTATATGTGGAGCTCACCGCTCTGGAGCGGATGAAGGACTTCATCCAGCTGCTGAGGGGGATGGGCATCCAGGTCTATGACGTGGAGATCGACCGCCGGGAGAGCTCCGGAGAGCAGGGCAGGCCCAGCGTGGTCTTCTATCTCCATCTGCCCAAACACCAGTCCCACACCCAGCTGCTGGCCATCCTGTCCTACAGCCCGGATGTGCGGACCATCGACGAGATATAGGGAGGTAGGAGCGTGTTCCCTTCTTTGAACTTCCTGCGTCAGCCCGACCTGCTGGGCATGACGGTGCGGGTGCTGCTGGCCCTGGTGTGCGGCGGGGCCATCGGCCTGGAGCGGACGGAGAAGCGCCGCCCCGCCGGGTTCCGTACCCACATCCTCATCTGTCTGGGGGCCGCGATGACCACCGCCACCAGTCAGTATCTGTACATCACGATGCACTATCCCATCAGCGTCAGCCGCATGGGGGCCCAGGTGATCGCGGGAGTCAGCTTCATCGGCGCCGGAGCGATCATGATGACCAAATGGCGGCGGGTGCGGGGCCTGACCACTGCCGCAGGACTGTGGGTGGTGGCCATCGTGGGCCTGTGCTGCGGCACCGCTTTCTATGAGGGGGCGGTCTACACCACGATTCTGGTGCTGGTGGCAGAGGTGTTCTTCTCCAAGCTGGAATACCGCCTCCTCCGGGAGGACCGGGAGGTCACTGTCTATACGGAGTATGAGCGGCCCTCCTGTCTGGAGGAGATCGTGGCCCGGTGCCATATGCTCGGGGTCAAGATCGTGGACATCGAGATCACTCACAGGAGCGGGGAAGAGGGGAGCAGCACGACCTGCGCGGTCCTGTCGCTCCACTCCCGGCATGGGGCGGGCAAGGGAGAGATCCTCCAGAGCCTGTCCGATGCGGAGGGGGTCCTCACCGTGGTGGAGGCATAAAAAAGCTCTCCCACAGGGGGAGAGCGGGACAGGAGACAGTTCAGTGGTTCAGCACACGCACCCGGATCATGTTGGGGATGGCGCGCAGTTCGTCGGCCACCTCGTCGGTGATCCGGGTGTTCACGTCTACCATGGTGTAGGCGTAGTCCTTTTTGGACTTGTTGGTCATGTTCTCCACGTTGATGTGGTCGTTGGAGAGGGTGGTCATGATCTGGGTCAGCATGGCGGGGACGTTCTTGTGGATCAGACAGAGCCGGGCGATCCCGCTCCAGTCCTGGGCCACGTTGGGCAGGTTGACCGAATTGGTGATGTTGCCGTTGAGCAGATAGTCCCGGAGCTGCCGGGCCGCCATGACGGCACAGTTCTCCTCGCTCTCCGGGGTGGAGGCCCCCAGGTGGGGCAGAGCGATCACGTTCTTCACTGTGGTGATCCGATCGTCGGGGAAATCGGTGACATATTTGGCTACCCGGCCGGCCTCCAGGGCCTCGATCATGTCCTCATCGTTCACCAGTCCGCCCCGGGCCAGGTTGAGCACCCGCACCCGGCCCTTCATCTTGGCGATGGCCTCGGCGTTGATGAAGTCCTTGGTGGCATTGGTGAAAGGGATGTGGAGGGTGACATAATCAGACACCTTATACAGCTCGTCCACCTCCTTCACCACGTGGACGTGGCGGTCCAGCCGCAGGGCGGCATCCACCGACAGGAAGGGGTCGTAGCCGTAGACGTCCATCCCCAGGTCCAGGGCGATGTTGCACACCAGGGCCCCGATGGCCCCCAGACCGATCACCCCCAGGGTCTTGCGGTAGAGCTCCGGTCCGACGAAGGCGGACTTGCCCTTCTCCACAGCGGCGGCCACGTCCACCTTGGGGGTGTGGGCCTGCTCCTGGACCCAGTCCGCGCCGCCCAGGATGTCCCGGGAGGCGATGAGCATGGCGGCGATCACCAGCTCCTTCACTGCGTTGGCGTTGGCGCCGGGGGTGTTGAAGACCACGATCCCGCGCTCGGAACAGCGGTCGATGGGGATGTTGTTGGTCCCTGCCCCCGCCCGGGCGATGGCCCGGAGGGGATCAGGGAACTCATATCCGTGCATGGGGGCGGAACGGACCAGGATGCCGTCCTCCTGCACCACATCGCTCCCCACCTGGAAGCGGTCCTGATCCAGCTTGGACAGGCCCACAGAGGATATCTTGTTCAGGGTCTTGATACGGTACATAGAGATCACCTCGGATCGTGTTTTTACTGCCGCTCGTCCTTCATTCCCACCAGATAGTCCAGCGAGACCTGGTAAAACCTTGCCATTTGGATCAGGACGGAAGCAGATGGTTCGCGCTCATCCTTTTCATAACGACAGTATGACTTCATAGAGATACCCAGTTCTTTCGCTGCATCCTCCTGGGTCAGGCCGTGCTCCTTGCGCAGGCTGTAGAGCCGTTCCGATAGATCTGACATTTTTGTCTCTCCCCTCTTGACAGGACCAAACGGACTAATTATAATGAAATTAGACCATTCGGTCCAAATTGTGGAGGTGTCACTATGGATGACTTAACGAGATGCCTGTACGAGTTCGTGTGCGAAAACCGTATGGCAAGTCTGTCCGGGGACAAGGAGTACATAGATGTCGTGACGAGCGCCGAGCGGCAGGAGGAACGGGTCGCGTCCTATCTGAACGACGAGCAGCGGAAGGAACTGCGTACGCTGATCGATGCGCTGGAAACGCAGAGCGATATCACCTGTGAGCACTTGTTCCAGGCGGCGCTCTCCCTGTCGCGGGAGCTGGATGGGCTGGTGCGGGGGTGAGGGCCGGTCATCCACAGTCCCAGTTATACATCACCCGGGAAAAGTCCCGGGCCCTCAGATCCTCCGGACGGATGAAGAAGCCGCCCACGCCGCAGTCGCCCCACAGGACCAGATCCTTCCTGTCGCGCATCTCGCTGTCCAGCTGGAAGAGGAGGATCTCGAAGTCGGGATGTTCCTCTGGGGTCCTGGGATCGTTCTGGGTGAAGAAGGGCCAGCCGCCCACCTGGTGGGAGGGGGCTCGTTGGTCTGGATCGTCGAAGATCTCATAGTCCTTCTGGCCTTCCGGCTGGCGGGAGCAGACCTCCCAATAGGAGCGGAGAGGGGCGTCAGGCCGGCGCTCGTTCCAGCGCTGGACGAACAGGGCGGGGAAGCGGTAGTCGCCGGGGACGATGCCTGCCTCCTCCGGTGGGGAGAAGACCATGCGCATGGGGGTCCCGACGGGGGTATACGCCTCACCATATCTCTCCTCGTCCCAGGCGGGGCGCTTGGCCGTCACCTCTTCCCTGGTGACGGAGGGGTCTGGCGTCTCATGATAGAGCACCCGGAAGTCCGCCTGGCTGGTCTCGTCGTGGAAGTCCATGCCATAGACGTCGTCCTGGCCCACGAAGAACTGCAGCAGTCCGGCAGTGGGCAGATCGGCCAGCCCCATCAGGTCGGCACAGTCGATCTGGGCCAGCAGGGCCAGAGGATGGCCCTGGCTGTCCAGGGGCCAGGACATGTCCCTGGGCAGGTAGGGGACGCCGTCCACCTTGCTGGAAAAGATGTCCGGTTCGCCCTCCTCCAGCGTGAAGCGGCAGATGGGCTTTCGGTGTTCCGCCCGCAGCTCGGCACAGATCGCGCGGGCCAATTCGTTGTCGGTCATGGAGGTCACCTCTCAGTTGTCCCGGTCGAAGGTCTGGATGAACCTGCACAGCCCTTCCACGCCCTCCACAGGCATAGCGTTGTAGATGGAGGCCCGCATCCCGCCGGTCATCCGGTGGCCCTTCAGGTTGAGGAAGCCGGCCTCGGCGGCCTCTTTGACGAACTTGGCGTCCAGTTCCTCGCTGCCGGTGCGGAAGGTGACGTTCATCCCGGAGCGGGAGCCCTTGTCGGCGTGGCAGGTGAAGAGGCGGGAGCCGTCCAGGACGTCGTAGAGCATCCCGGAGCGCAGAGACCGCAGCCGTTCCATCCCCTCCAGGCCGCCGTTCTCCTCCACCCAGTCCAGGGTGAGGCCCAGCATATAGATGCACCAGCAGGGCGGGGTGTTGTACATAGAGCCCTTGTCGATCTGGAGCTGATACTCCATCATCAGAGGGGTGAAGGGCAGGTGGTGTCCGGCCAGGTCGTCTTTGATGATCACCACGGTGAGCCCGGCGGGGGCCATGTTCTTCTGGGCCCCGGCATAGATGAGGCCGAATCTGGACACGTCCACCGGCATGGACAGGATGTCAGAGGACATGTCGCACACCAGGGGCACGTCCCCGGTCTCCGGGACGTAGTCCCACTCGGTGCCGTAGATGGTGTTGTTGGCGCAGTAATAGAAGTAGCTGGCCTCCGGGTCCAGGTCCAGCTCCTCCTGCCGGGGGATATAGCAGTGGCCCCGGTCAGAGGTGTCGCAGGCCAGGTGGATCTGGCCGTATTTCCCGGCCTCCTTGCAGGCCAGGCCGGAGAAGTTGCCGGTGACGGCGTAGTCCGCCTTCCCGGTCCTGCCGATCAGGTTCAGCGGGATCATAGAGAACTGGCCGGAGGCCCCCGTCTGGAGGAAGAGGATGTGGTATCCCTCGGGCACCTGCATCAGCCGGCGCAGCTTGGCCTGGGTCTCGTCGAAGATATCCATGAAGATCTTAGACCGGTGGCTCATCTCCATCACGGACATACCGGACCCCCGATAGTTGGCGATCTCCGACCCGGCACGCTCCAGCGCGGACAGCGGGAGCATGGAGGGGCCGGCGGCAAAGTTGTAAACACGCTGGTCGCTCATCAAGAAGAGCCCCTTTCTGTTTCTGAGATAGAAAAAACTGCCGCACCACGGTATGGGTGTGGCAGTTTTCCATTATAGTGCAGATAAAGTGGGGTGTCAATGGTCAAAGGGCAGGATCTCTAAGCGTATCCACCGATGTTTCTGCGGGATCTTATGGACCGCTCAGTCCATTACTGGTTCTTCTTGGCGTCCAGGAAGAGCAGGACGCCCACAGCGGCCAGGGCGATGGAGGCGATGAGGTTCAGATAGAAGCCGAGGCCCATATCGACCATGCTGGAGTACGCGCCCAGCTCAGATTTTGTGTTGGCGATCTCGAAAAGGCTGAGGAGCGCCGCGATCACACCGCCGACGAGGGGGAGGATCGGCTTGCCGATCACAGCGCCTACGATGGCCACCGCCGCAGCGGCGATGAAGAACCAGCCGTCGCCGCCTTCGAGGAGGGAGACGGACTCAGAGAGGCCAAAGAAGCTGACCGAGGCATAGGGGAGGATGGTGGAGATGATCACGAGCGCACTGGCGATGAAGACGCCCAGCTTGAACTTGTCCGCATGAGTGGATGTGTGGATGGGACCGCGGCCGGCAGAGGGAGCGCCTACAGATGTGCCGCACTTGCCGCAGAAAGTCGCGTCATCGTTCAGGGGAGTGCCGCAGTTTTTACAGAATTTAGCCATTTCTTTCTCTCCATTTCTCTAATATGTTTCCCGTCCTGTGGGATCATGGCTGGGGATGGAGGGCGATCGTCCTTTGGCAGAGCCAAAGGACAGAGGGACGTCCCTCTGTGGAGATATCATAGTCCATTTGAGATATGTTGTCAAGGGAACAGGGACGGTGGGAGAGCTCAGCCCTTCCGCTGGTTCAGCAGGTCCAGGATGTTGGCGCTGTTGATGGCGCAGCGGCGGATGTTCTGAGCGGCATCCAGGGAGACCATGCCCGCAGCCACGACGGTGAACGCGATGAGGACGCTGCCGACGATGATGCCAAGACCTATCAGAGGATCGGCGCCATATCTGGCGTATTGGAAGGTGGGCATCGCCAGAGCGAGGCCTAAGAGACAGATCCCGCCAAAGACGATCCACAGCAGGACCCGCAGGAACATGATCCAGCCGGCCCCCCGGCCTGTGTCCCCCATCCGGACGGAAGGGGCGGGGGGATAGGAGGGCCCGGCGGGGTAGGACCGGGGAGGTGCGGGAGGGACAGGGGCGCTGGCTGGGCCAGGTCCGGGACGTCCAGCGGGGGCTGCGCCGCCCTCTTCCGGCTGTTTCGTGCCGCACTTCGAACAGAACGACATCTCGTTCTCCATGACGGCACCGCAGTTCTTACAAAATCTTGCCAATCTCATTCTCTCCATTCTCGTTGTTTTTTGCTGTGGACATACACACGGGCCCACATCTTTGTCAGTATACCACGAATCTTGTGGAAAATCAAGGGATATGGTCCATGGGCCAGAACATTCACGAGAAAGGGGCGCTGAGCCGCTGGGTGTCCATGATAAAAAGACGATCGTCTTTCCAAATGCCGTACAAGGGCCGGAGATCTTACTTATTGCACAAAAAGTATAGGATATTTTTATGCTAGTTCAACAAAAACTGTTCTTGACGCAGGCAGGTCCTTCCTGCTATGATATGGTCGGCCGCTGAGAGGAGCGGCCAGCAGTCAAGGCGTCCGGCCGCTGTGGGCGGAGGGGACGCAGAACGCAAGTCATGGATATCGAAGGAGGTCTTTGATATGATCAAAGAGATCGAGATCAGGAGCGAGGCCCAGGTGCAGAAGATCAACCAGCTGGCCTGCAAGGCTCCTTATGAGGTCTGGCTGAGCTCCGGCAGCATCATGCTGGACGCCCGTTCCCTGCTGGGGCTGTTCGCTCTGGTGGGCAAGCGGGCCAATGTGGTGGTGGAGGACGATGTGGCTCCCCGCGCCTTCAGCAAGCTGACCGCACAGATGGTCTGAGCCGGAACAGCTCTGGGATATGCTCCTAAGCGCAGGACGCCCGCACCAAGCCCGGTGCGGGCGTCCTGATTCCCGGCCTGGAGGGACTGCCGTTATCTTCCAAAAAAGGGGAGAAACTGCACCTTGAAACCTGGATCCGACTGTGGTACAATGGAAATATCAGGGTATCACCAGCGAGATCCTGTGTGGATCTGGGCTGGATCGAGGGGGTGAGACGTATGCTAAAAGGGACGGCTGCTCCGGCGGAGGCCAGGCTGGGACCGGAATTGATGGCGGAGGTCTGCCGGGCGCTGGATTTCGATCCCGGGGCGTTCGCGAAGCGGCACGCGGAGGAGTTCACCCATCTGTACCTCCGGGCCGACGGGATGCTGAGCCATGTGGGGGAGGAGATCGTAGCCTACCTCTCCAAGCGGGTGAACGAGTGCCTGTCTAAAGCGGAATATGCTCTGCTGTCCTATATCGAGTACGCCGGCCGGGGGGAGAAGGTGGGGGATTCCGACTGTTTCAGTCATGCGGTGGCCCGCTATCTGAAGGCCCGGAAGAAGGTGGGCAGCAGCTGGATCTATGCCTTCGAGGGGGAGGCGACCAAGGCCCAGTGTTTGGCCCTCTACCCCCAGATGCACGCCATCGCCCAGGCGATGTATGACTTTGCACAGGAGTGTGAAGAGCTGGAGCAGGTGGCGAAGAGCGATGGCCCAAGGGCCTGGCCGGATCCCAGAAAGGTGATGCGGTGAGACTGCGGCGGTGCGGAGATCCCTCCGTGCCGCCGCTTTTCCGCGTCTATGCCGGATCGGAATGGAAGATGTGTTGGATCGGAATGTGAAAATTGGCAGAAATTGATATGATCTGCACGATTTTCCCTTGCAGATCTTGACGGATCATGTTAAGATCATATACGCATGGGCCAGCGGCCCAAAATGAACGGAGACAGAGAGGAGAGGAACAGCCATGTCCAACGGGATATCCATGGAGCGGGTGGAAGAGATCATCGACAGCTATGACTGTAAAGTCCATCACCTGATCGCCATCATGCAGGACATCCAGGCGGAGTATAAGTACCTCAGCCCGGCGGTGCTGGAGCGCATCGCGGAGAAGCTGGGGGTGGGAGTGGCCAAAGTGTACAGCGTGGCCACCTTCTATGAGAACTTTTCTTTGGAGGCCAAGGGCAAGTACATCATCAAGGTGTGTGACGGCACCGCCTGCCATGTGCGCAAGTCCCAGCCCATCTACAACGCCATCCGGGAGTATCTGGAGCTGGAGGGCAAGCAGAAGACCTCTGCCGATGGGCTCTTCACCCTGGAGACGGTGGCCTGCCTGGGGGCCTGCGGCCTGGCTCCTGTGGTCACAGTGAACGACCAGGTCCACTCGAAGATGACGCCGGAGCTGGCGATCGATCTGCTGGAGGACCTGAGGAAGGAGGATGCGGCCAATGCCTGAGATGAATCGTGAACGGCTGGGGGTCCGGCGGGTGAAGGCCAAGCGGGCCCTGTCCTATCAGAAGCGGCAGATCCTGCTGTGCGCCGGCACCGGCTGTATCGCCGGCGGCGCGCTGAAACTGTATGACTACTTCAAGGAGGAGTGCGCCCGCCGGGGGCTGGACGTCTATGTGGGGCTGGCCCAGGAGGAGGAGACCGAGGATGTCACCGAGCCCAAGGGAGACGGAGTCTATCTGAAAAAGAGCGGCTGCCACGGTTTCTGTGAGATGGGCCCCCTGGTCCAGATCGAGCCGGAGGGGATCCTCTACACCCATGTCCAGCTGGAGGACTGCGACGAGATCATCGAGAAGACCATCCTCAAAGGCGAGGTGGTGGAGCGGCTGCTCTATGAGCTGGACGGGATGAAATACACCAAGCACAGCGAGATCCCCTTCTACCACCGCCAGCACCGGATCGTGCTGGAGAACTGCGGCACCATCGACGCCGAGGATGTGGACGAGTATCTGGCCAAGGACGGCTATGTGGCCTTCGAGAAGGCCCTGTTCGAGATGACCGACGAGGCCATCTGCAAGGAGATCCTGGACTCCGGCCTGCGCGGGCGCGGCGGCGGCGGCTTCCCTGCCGGACGCAAGTGGGACAGCGTACGCAAGCAGCCTAAGGGCAAGAAGTATGTGGTGTGCAACGGCGACGAGGGGGATCCCGGCGCCTTCATGGACCGGTCCATCATGGAGGGCAACCCCCACTCCATCATCGAGGGGATGCTGATCGCCGCCCTGGCCGCCGGGAGCGACGAGGGCTATATCTACGTCCGGGCGGAGTACCCCCTGGCGGTGGCCCGGCTGAAGACCGCCATCGCCAAGGCGGAGGAGCTGGATCTGCTGGGCGACCACATCCTGGGCACCGATTTCTCCTTCCACCTCCATGTGAACCGGGGCGCCGGCGCCTTCGTCTGCGGCGAGGGCTCCGCCCTCACCGCCTCCATCGAGGGCAACCGGGGCATGCCTCGGGTGAAGCCTCCCCGGACGGTGGAGCACGGCCTGTGGGCCCAGCCCACGGTGCTCAACAACGTGGAGACCTTCTCCGCTGTCCCCCTCATCGTCCGCAAGGGCTCGGCTTGGTTCAAGTCCATCGGGACGGAGAAGTCTCCGGGGACCAAGGCCTTCGCCCTGACGGGCAACGTGGTGAACACCGGCCTGATCGAGGTCCCCATGGGGGCCACCCTGCGGGAGATCATCTTCGATATCGGCGGCGGCATCAAAGACGGCAAACAGTTCAAGGCCGTCCAGATCGGAGGTCCCTCCGGCGGCTGTCTCACCGAGGAACATCTGGATATGCCCCTGGACTTCGACTCTCTGAAAAAGCTGGGGGCCATGATCGGCTCCGGCGGTCTGGTGGTCATGGACGAGGACACCTGCATGGTAGAGGTGGCCCGGTTCTTCATGAACTTTACCCAGAACGAGTCCTGCGGCAAGTGCGTCCCCTGCCGGGAGGGCACCCGACGGATGCTGGAGATCCTCACCCGCATCGTCAACAACGAGGGCTCTCTGGAGGATCTGGACCTGCTGGAGGAGCTGTCCGCCACCATCAGCGAGACCGCCCTGTGCGGCCTGGGCCAGAGCGCCTGCAAGCCGGTGCAGAGCACCTTGAAGTATTTTAGAGATGAGTACCTGGCCCATGTGGTGGACAAGCACTGCCCCCACTGCAACGGCCGGAAAAAGGTGCTCCAGATCGATCCGGAGCTGTGCAAGGGCTGCGGCAAGTGCATGAAGCAGTGTCCCATGGAGGCCATCACCGGGCAGATCCGGATGCCCCATGTCATCGACACAGAGAAATGTATCAAGTGCGGCGCGTGCTGGGGCTGCTGTCCCTTCGGCGCCATTCGGGAGGAGTGAGCGGTATGGCAAAGGGGATCATGTTCATAGACGGGCAGAGGGTGGCCTTCGACGGGGAGCCCAACGTGCTGTCCGTGATCCAGAAGGCCGGCATCGAGATGCCCACCTTCTGCTATTACTCCGACCTTTCGGTCTACGGCGCCTGCCGCATGTGCGTGGTAGAGGATGAGAGGGGGAAGATCGAGACCTCCTGCTCCATGCAGCCCCGGGATGGGCTGAGGATCAGGACCAACACCGCCCGGCTGCTCAAGCACCGGCGGATGATCTTGGAGCTGATGCTGGCCTCCCACAACTGCTCCTGCACCACCTGTGAGAAGAGCGGCGACTGTCACCTCCAGGAGCTGGCCATGCGCTTCGGCGTGCGGAAGGTCCGGTTCGGCGACAGCCGGGAGGAATCCGTCCTGGATGCCTCCAGCCCCGCCATCGTCCGGGACCCCAGCAAGTGCATCCTCTGCGGCGACTGCGTCCGGGTGTGCGGTGAGGGGATCGGCATGGGGATCATCGATTTCGTCAACAGAGGCTACAATATGCGGGTGGCACCCGCTTTCGACCGGAAGCTGAGCGAGACCCACTGCATCAGCTGCGGACAGTGCTCCGCCGTGTGTCCCACCGGCGCGATCACCGTCTACAACGAGATCGGCCGGGCCTGGCGGGCCATCCACGACCCCAAAAAGCGGGTGGTGGTCCAGATCGCTCCCGCCGTCCGGGTGGCCATCGGCGAGGCTTTCGGCCTGCCTGCGGGCCAGAACACCCTGGATCAGCTGGTCACCGCCCTGAAGCTGATGGGGGTGGACGAGGTCTACGACACCACCTTCGGCGCAGACTTCACGACCATCGAGGAGTCGGAGGAGTTCCTCCAGCGGTTGGAGCGGGGAGGGCCCTTCCCCATGTTCACCTCCTGCTGCCCCGCCTGGGTGAAGTACCTGGAGAACGAGGATCCAAAATACCTCAAGCACATCTCCACCTGCAAGTCCCCCATGCAGATGTTCGCCTCTCTGCTGAAGGACCGCTACCGCAAGCTGGATGAGGAGGACGGCCGCACCACTTACCACATCGCCATCATGCCCTGCACCGCCAAGAAGATGGAGGCCGCCCGGCCCCAGTTCGCCCATGATGGACAGCGGGACGTGGACCTGGTGCTCACCACCCAGGAAGTGATCAACATGATCAAGGAATCCGGCATCCAGCTGCCCCAGATCGAGCTGGAGTCTCCCGATCTGCCCTTCGGCCTGGGCTCCGGCGCAGGGGTCATCTACGGCACCACCGGCGGCGTGGCTGAGGCGGTGGTCCGCCACTGCCTGCCCGACAAATCCAAGAACGCTCTGCGGGAGCTGCGCTTCTCCCCCCTCCGGGGCAACAAGGCCATCCGGGTGGCCGTGATCAAGGTGGGGGAGCGGGACGTCCATCTGGCCATCGTCCACGGGCTGGCCAACGCCCAAAAACTCCTGAAGGAGATCGAGGCGGGCAACGCCTACTTCGACCTGGTGGAGGTCATGACCTGCCAGGGCGGGTGCGTGGGCGGCGCCGGCCAGCCCCACGGTATGAAGCAGGACAAGAAGGCCCGGGCCGAGGGCCTCTACGCCCTGGACCGCGCCGCCCCCTTCAAACGAGCGGAGCGCAACCCGGTGGTGGGCGCCTTCCTCAAGGAGATGGACCATGAGGAGCGCCATGCGCTGCTCCATGTCAGCTACATCGAGGAATGACGAGATAAGGAAAGGGCCCGCCCGCTGGCATTGCCGACAGGCGGGCCCTTTCTGTGCGGATCGAGTGGAGGAACATAGGGGAGCCGCCGCTGTAGGCCGAGCCGCTGATCTGGCCGAAGACCGCCGTCACAGCGGCAAAGACGGCGGTGGGGAGGAGCCACCCTCTGGAGAGGGGCCGGATCCCCCTGGGGGAGAAGATGGAGAGGATCAGCAGAGCGAGGAAGGCCAGTATGGAGAGAGTCATCGCCATCGGCTGTCCCTTCACCTCATACAGCCCCTTTTCCTCCTGGAGCGGGCCCGTCACCATCATGACGACGGCAGTGAAGGCATAGAGCCCCATGAGGGACCCCCAGAAGCAGTAGGGCTTTTGGCGCTTGACCGCCCCCGCGATCACCATGGCCAGCATCACGGCGATGACGGGCAGGGTGAAGGTCTTGAAGGCTTCCGCCTTTTCGCTGCTCTCTCTCAGGATGGGGGGCCAGGAATCGGAGAACACCAGGTGGTAGGTCTGTTCCCCAACGAAGGACTCCACGGTGACAGCGCTCATCAGGTAGAGCAGGAAGGCGGCGATGGCCAGGCCGGCGATGAGGGCGGGCCACATGCCCGCGTAGCCGGTGAGGGCCGGCCGGGGGGCCCGGGCGCTGCCCATCGAGACGGGCCCCTCTGTGGGCCTGCCGCATCTGCCGCAGAAGCGGCTCCCGTCGGGGAGCTTTTGGCCGCAGAATTTGCAGTACAAGAGATATCCTCCCTTTCTATGGCTGTTCCCGCCCGGAGAGGGCGGGAACAGGTCCTATCTCTATTTGTAGGAGTCGGCCAGGGCTTTGAACTTGGGCAGAGAGCGGCGGATCATATCGGTCTGGACGCAGTAGGAGATGCGCACGTGGCCGGGGGCGCCGAAGCCGGTCCCGGGGACAAGGAGCAGCTCGAACTGCTTGGCCCGCTCGCTGAAAGCCACATCGTCGGGCTCCAGGCTGCGGGGGAAGAGGTAGAAGGCCCCGCCGGGCTCCACCACGTGGTAGCCCATCTCCCGCAGAGAGGACACCAGCAGATCCCGGTTGGTCTCATAGACCTGGATGTCGGAGGTGAGGTCACAGCACAGGGAGGTGACCTGCTGGAACAGGCTGGGGGCGCAGACATAGCCCAGGGAACGGCCCGCGCCGGACACCGCAGCATAGACGTCGTCCCCCTCTGTCACATCCTGGGGCACCAGGATGTAGCCGAGGCGCTCGCCAGGGAGGGAGAGGGACTTGGAGAAGGAGTAGCACACGATGGTGTCCCGGTAGAGGTGGGGGACCCATGGGACCTCCACGCCGGTATAGACCACCTCGCGGTAGGGCTCGTCGGAGATCAGGTAGATGGGGTGGCCGTAGGCTGCGCTCTTCTCGGTGAGGATCTGGGCCAGACGCTCCAGAGTGGCCTTGGAATACACCACGCCGGAGGGGTTGTTGGGGGTGTTGATGACCACCCCTTTGGTATGTTCGCTGACCGCCCCCTCGAAAGCGTCGAAGTCGATCTGGAAGCCCTGGATCTCCGGAGGGATCAGGACCATCTTGGCCCCGGCCCCCTCGATGAAGACCTTATACTCGGGGAAGTAGGGGGCGAAGACGATGAACTCGTCGCCGGGGCAGGTCAGGCCGTTGAACACACAGCACAGAGAGGCGGCGGCCCCCACGGTGAGGTAGAGGCGGTCGGCGGTGCAGTTGGCGCCGAACCTGCGATCCAGAGAGCTGGCAAAGCGCTGGCGGGCGTCGGCGGCGCCCGGTGCGCTGGTGTAGGCGTGGATCTGGTCGGGCTGCTCTTGGAGCAGGCGGATGGCCGTTTCATTGACAGCGGCAGGGGAGGGGACGCTGGGATTGCCCAGAGAGAAGTCGAAGACGTTCTCTCTGCCGATCTGGGCGGCACGGGCGTTGCCATACTCGAAGAGCTCCCGGATCACGGACCGGGCGGTGCCCAGACCTTTCATGCGTTCAGAGACCATAAGGATACCTCCTAAAAACATATCGATGAGATCGGATACAACACATTATAACACAGCGATTTATTGGAGTAAAGCGGGAAACAAAAGATATTTATAAAAGAGCCAAGGGGAGCAGTACCGCAAAAAGGCGAAAAAATATTTTTGAAATGGCTCTGAACTGGAAAAAACTGACCTTTACAAACGGGAAATGAGGGACTATAATCGAAAATATCGGACAGGAAGGATCTGGGGCCGTTCGATGACTGACGGACAGGTCCCTGAGAGGGGAGCGGGCAGGATGCAGATCGTAGCGGGGAAGGCGATCATGGAGCAGATCGTGGTGGGCCGGCTGAACTTCTACCGCCGTCCGGTGCCTCAGGTCCAGCTGTATACCCAGGGGGACTGGCGGCAGGAGATCAACCGCTTTCACCGGGCCCAGCAGACCGCCATCTTGGAGCTGAACACCCTCTATACCCGAGCCCTGTATCAGGTGGGGGAGGGTGTGGCCTCCATCTTCACCATCCACGGGATGCTGCTGGAGGATCACGACTATGTGGAGACCGTCCGGGGACTGATCCAGGGCCAGGGGGCCACAGCGGAGTACGCCGTCCAGATGGCGGAGATCAGCTTCTCCGCCGCCTTCGCCGCCATGGAGAGCCCCTATATGCGGGCCCGGGCGGTGGACATCCGGGATATCTCCCAGCGGGTGCTCCGGGCCCTCATGGGGGGGCGGCAGGAGCTGCTGATGGACGAGCCCGCGATCTTGGTGTCCGATGAATACCTGCCCAGCGAGGTGATGGACTTCGATCAGCGGAGGCTGCTGGGGCTGATCACCCGGAAGGGAAGTCTGGACAGCCACACCGCTATGCTGGTCCGGGCCTACCACATCCCCGCTATCGTGGAGGCGGATATCGCCTCTCGGTGGGAGGGCCATCCCGCTTTGATGGACGGCTTCACCGGCAATGTGTACATCGACCCTGAGCGGGAGCATCTGGACCAGCTCAGGGAGCTCTATCAGGCCAACGGCCGGCCGAAGGGGCGTGTTTTCAGTGTAAAATAGAACGGCTCCCCCTCACGGGGGAGCCGTTTTCGCGGCCGATGCTTGGCTGTTGGATCGGGGAGGGCCTATGCGTTCCAAAGGATATCCTCCGCTTCCTCCCGGCTGTAGCAGCCGTTGAGCACGGCCAACAGGGCGTTGGCGGACATGTGCTCGGGCAGCTCCAGCCGCGCTAAAAGGGCCTGGCGCTTCTCCGCGCTCCCTGGTCCCCCGGAAAGGCCGGCAGAGAACAGGTCCGCTTTGGTGAGGAGAGGCCTGGGCTGCGCACTGTGGGAGGGCTCCTCTAAAAATGTGGCTCCCGCCCGGCGCAGGACCTGCTCCAGGACCTGGGGCAGCATCCCTTCCACCCCCAGCTTGCCTTCCTTCCCGGCCTTTCGTTTGCGGTGCTCCTTGCCATAGATGTCGGGGATGTAGGCGTGCTTCAGATATCGGGCCGGGACGCAGCCCCGGATCCGGTTCCGGATGACGAATCCCGCCCCGTCGGAGTCGGTCAGGACGATCAGTCCCCGCTGCCGTGCCGCCCGGTCCAGCAGGGCCATGCGCTCTGGGTCCTTGAAGATCTGGAAGCCCCCCGTCTCCAGGATCAGGGTGTCCACCACCTGGGACAGGACATTCTTATCATACCGGCCCTCTACTGCGATGGCCTCCCGGATACGGAACATGGGATACCTCCTTGCCAGCCTGAAGGGGATCCTTCCCCATAGAAGAGCGTTCGACCGCCCATTTCCTTAGAATCGAAATAGTATCACGAAAGTGGGGGAAGCGGCTGCACCCACCACCGTTTGCTGGAGCGCTCGTGAGAGGGAGCCCCTTGATAGTCGGCATCGTTCAGATCTGGATCTGGAAACTTCCAAACTCAAACGATCCGTTTCCTTGCCTCAGGCGTCCGGTCCTCTCTAGCGTTCCAAACCCAGCCTCGACCTCGTCTATCAGGGAAACTGGGATATCCAACTGATGATGACCAGGCAGGACTTTTGTGATCTTGTATCCCTGCAATCGTTTGACAGAGCGATAGAAAAGCTGCGGATCAGTGGTTGGATAAAAGGCGTAAAGACACCCCTTGTAGATCAGATCGCCAGAATACAGGTATTTTCGTTCCAACTCATAAAAGCAGCAGTGTCCGGGGGAATGCCCCGGGGTATGGACGACCTGGATCTTCCGTCCGCCTAAGTCCAGGCGATCGCCATCGTGCAAGATTCGCTGCGGGATGCCTCGAAAGATCTGATAAGCGTTGATGTCGAACTCTGCTGGGAAAACGCAAGGGGATCTTGTCAAATTGCGCTTGACTGCGTGTAGTGGGATCGGAAACTTGACAGACAACCATTCTGTCTCCGCTTCATGTATGGCGATATCATCAAAATATCGATGTCCGCCGATGTGATCCCAATGAGCATGGGTCGAGACCACCATGATCGGCAGGTGCGTCAGATCATCTATGATCTCCCTGATATTGGAAACGCCTAAGCCAGTGTCGATGAGGAGCGCTCTCTCCTGTCCGCATAGCAGATAGCAGTGAGTTTCTTCCCAGTGCATGTATTCACTGATCGCGAATGTATGTGAGTCGATCTTTTCAACAGTAAACCAATCATCCATGTGATGATACCACCCTATATCGATACAAGTTTGTTATCCTTATCATGATCGAACATACATCTGCTGGCAAGGATAGATCGGGACCGTGAGAGCAGGAGATCGTCTGCCTTTGGATCAGTCCCACACGATCTCCCAACAGTCATGATTCGGGGGGATCGGTGGTATGCGGGAGTGATATAGAGCGGGGTCGGATCGTATCACACCGTCAGAACACGACCAGTCAAGATCCACGACCTCTTCCAGTCCATCAGGCCCCATATCCGTACATACCACGATGGAATCCCCTGCAAGATCCAAGACCTCTGTCCCGTTATCTGTGATGATCTGTGTGTCGTGATGTAATGCGACACGGACCCATGCTACGTTTGGCAGCATCTCGACCTTTCGTAACATCTCCCATAGTTCAGCGAGTGACGGACGCCCGTATCCCCATCGATTCGGAGCGATAGAATCCTCCTTTGGATCTCCGCTGAAAAATTCATCGAGGGTCAATAACGGAAGCTTGTCTTCGTTTTCTGCCGATATTTGTTTGAATACATCCAGCTCTATCATAAGCGAGCCCCTCTATCCATATCCTGATCTGCTGCGCTGAGCATAACAGTAAAAACGCCTGCTGACAAGTGTGGACCAGATGGGCGCCTATTTTCCCAGCATCAAAATAATATCACAAAATGCGTGAGGATTCAACCACCCACGTTCTCGATTCGGCTGGGGCCGCTGCGCTCTGTGTACAGAACGGGATCTTCCTCAATATCGATACCGCTTCCGATATCTCACGAACATCGATACGGATAGGACCAGGGCCATGAGCTCTGCCGCCGGCGTAGCCAGCCAGATACCATCTACCCCCAAAATGGCGGGCAGGATCAGCATGGCGATCAGCATGAAAACGAAGGAACGGGAGAAGGCGAGGAGCGCGGAGACGATACCGTTGGACAACGCGGTAAACATCCCGCTGGCAAAGATGTTGAAGCCGATAAAGAGCAGCGCCAGAGTGCAGATCCGATCTCCGGTGACGGCCAGATCGTAGACCGGATCCTCCGGCCGGGCAAAAATGGATACCAGGGGCCTTGCTGCGGCAAAGGACACTGCAGCTGTCACAAGGGAGATGACAGCGATCACGTTCAGACTGGTGGAGACCAGCTTTTTCAGCTTTTCGTGATTCTTCTCGCCATAGTAATAACTGAGCATGGGAGCGACGCCATAGGAATACCCTGTGTAAAGGGAGCTTGCGAACATCAAAACATACATGATGATGGTCACGGCGGCAACGCCATCTTCACCAACGTGATGGAGCATCGTCCAGTTGAACATCATCGTGATGATGCCTGTGACCAGAGCGGTCGCCATCTCGGAGCATCCGTTCGTCGCTGCGTTTGCAAGGACCTTGAAACGGAAAGCGGGCTTCGTGAAGTGGAGGAGGCTCTTTTTGCGGCTGAATACGAACAGGCCGACAACGGCGGTCACAGAGTAGCCCAGACCTGTGGCGATGGCTGCGCCGCCGATTCCCATATCCAAAAGGCCGATCGATACATAGTCGAGCACGATGTTCAACACGCCGCCTGACACGGAACAGATCAGGGATAGGGCAGCTTTTTCAGAGGCGATCATATAGAGTGTGAAATTGTTCATCAGCAGGATCGGGATCGTAAAGAGGAGATAGCGGCTGAGATATGAGGTACAGTAGCCCGCGACCTCAGGAGACAGCCCCATGCCCCCGAAGATGGTCTCCATCAGGGAGTATCCGAGCACCGTCATGAACAGACCAACGGCCACGTTCACCAAGATCAGGAAGGTAAGGTCTTCGTTGGCCTCCTTCGACTTGTGCTCACCCATCTTTTTCATGATGACCGCGCTCCCGCCAGTCGCCAACATGGTGGAGATGGCTGTCACTACTTGGATCACCGGGGCTGTCAGGTTGATCGCAGACAGTGCGCTCGTACCGATCAGATTCGATACGAACAGACCGTCGACCATGGTATAAAAGGACATAAAAACAGACATTGCAATGGTTGGGACCGCGAATCTGAGGATGTTCCTCAATGTGACCGGCTTGTCGTAAGTATTTTGAGCTTCCATCATCGTTCTCCTTTTTACTTGTGTTTCTTGGGCATGTGTGCTATTATGATCCGTACAGTAACTGTACAGTCAAGAGGTATTTTGAAAAATGGAGAAAAAAAGGAAGCTGCTCACGATCGGCCGATTTGCGGCCTTGCATGGCATCAATAAAAAAACTCTGATGTGGTATGATGAGGTCGGCCTTTTCCATCCGTCATATATCGATCCAGAAAATGGATACAGGTATTACAGCTACTATCAGAGCGCCGTTCTGGAAACGATCTTGCTGCTGCGGGAGCTGGATGTACCGATCGATGAGATCCGGGCATTCATGAAACACCGTTCTGCCGCCAGCATGCAGCAGCTTTTGCAGGAGAAGATCGATGATCTGGACCGCAGCATGGCACACCTGAAGGCGGTCAGGAAAACGCTGTCTTACCACTGTCAGAATATGCAGACGTTATTGACGATGGACTTATCAGAGATCAGCATCGTTCAGGAGAAAGAGCGCAGTTTCATTACGGTAGACATCGATCGGGACACTACGTTCGATAAGCAGGTAGAGATGATCGTTGCTGAAACGAAAAAATATCAGCTTCGCCGTCTGCATGATGCCTCTTATGGGACGATGATCGCAGTGGATAGCCTGCGAAACGGGAACTTTGAGGATCATTCCAAGCTTTTTATCGAGATCCCGTTCCCCATAAAGAAGGATGGATCGCATATACGACCTGCCGGGGATCATGTGCGGGCATTCTATCGAGATGCGGCGGAAAATCCTGCGCTGTGTTACCAAAGGATATTTGGATATGCCCAAAAACACGGTCTCGTATTATCAGGATACTCCTATGAAGTCATCATCAATGAAAATGTGATCGACCAGACAGCGGATGCGCTCGTGCAGGTGGAGATACCGGTGAGGCCAAAATAAATGGTCATGCCGCAGCAGGGACGAACTGCTGGTAAATAGAGATCAGGAGAGCGCCCCATCGGAGCGTTCTCCTGATCTCTATTATCTTGTCCCTCAACGAAACTTCCGCTTTCCTTTGCTCCTGTGCGGTGCTGGGTATCATGTGCTAACGGATCTTGCTCTAGAAATATGATGCCCTGTTCTTTTGAACGTATGATGTATCCATAACATCCAGCCCATACGATGGGCTGTTATCAAATTGTTATCAGCAGTGATAACAGGGGGGAGGGTCTGGATCTGTTCTGGTGGTTTGCGACTGCAACTATGATCACGCAGGGCAGGAGATCGTATCTGCGCTCCCCACTTTTCCCAGGACATCCATGGATCGAAAACTTCCCGATGAATGGGGATCATGCTTCTCCTCTTTGCTCTAACAGATCGAAAACGTCATCCATATCCATTTCGAACATTGCACTATTTGCCTGTATCGGCGCAAAATAGTAAGCGACCTGTTCTGCGCCGAATCTTTGTTCCAACTGCTCCCATTGGGAACTGGGCCCAATACAAAAAGCAAGCGTATCGCTCCCCAGCGAACCCATATACCAACGGATCTGATACTTTGGAGATACATGCTCTTGGATGCTTTTTAATGTGGTGTCTCTGTCTGTGCGATCGTCTGCATAAGGGATCGCTGTGCTGGCCCCGTTCTTGCGCAAAAAAATGTCAACTCCGCGCTCTTTATCTGTTTCTGCACACTCAAACTGGATCTTATCTTCATCAGGGAGCTTATCGTTGAAATATCTGATGATAGAGTCATCAAGATCGCGCCAATCGACCCAGATAAGAGAATCGCTCTCCCAAAAGTCATCCTTGTTTTCATCCGGGGCCAATAAAAATCCCTTGACCTGTTCCATTTATATCTCCTCCGATCCTGAGCTGTCGATCTCATTGTTTTCACGAACAGAATATTCGCGAATTTGTTTATGTTTCACCTATTATTTTTGGCAGCTCGATTTCTTAGTATCAAAATAGTAGCACAAACGGCAGGGAAATGCAACTGCACTCCCTGCTTTGTTCCAGGGTATCCAGCAATAGAAAACGCCCCGATAGATCGGGAGTTACCGACTATGATCAGCTTCTAACGGTGCGATCACATTTGGATTTTGACTCACCCACTCAACCGCGAGATAACACAAAAGGTCGCACATATGGTCGTTGCAAAAACCGTTGTTGCCACATCGATTTAAAATACCCGTTACTCTTTTTGCCGCTTTTGCATCATTCGGCAAGGAAACTCCAAGCTGAGCGTATTTTACAAAAGACTTCAACATTTTGCGAAAATCGTTATCCCAATTCATGCCACCGTTATCCTTAAGTTCATGATAGACCTTACCCGCAATACGTATCATTTCGCCTTGAGCGGTTTGCGCTTTTCCCGATGGCGGAACAAGATGATTCCAAAGCTGCCAAAACTGTATCAAAGCTTCATTTAAGTTGGCACCTTTTGCAAAAACGATCGGTGATCTACCATCATGTTTTATTCCCTCAAACATTTTCCATTTCCCTCCAACTCCCGATCTATTGCTCTCATTATAACAGCAAAAGCATCCGCCGACAAGTGCAGATCAGGAGGGCGCTCTAAGAGCGCCCTCCTGCCGCTTGTTATTTAGAACTGCAAGAAAATGGGTATCATTCCCATTCGATAGTCCCGGTGGGTTTCGTGGTCAGATCGAAGAGGACCCGGTTGACGCCCTCCACCTCACTGGTGATCCTCTGAGTGATATGCTGGAGCAGGGGGAAGGGCACGTCCTCCACAGTAGCGGTCATAGCGTCCACGGTGTTGACCGCCCGGATGATGACGCACCACTCTTCGGTGCGCCGGTTGTCCCGGACGCCCACCGACTTCAGATCAGGGATGGCGGTGAAATACTGCCAGACCTTGCCTTCCAGGCCGTTCTTGGCGAATTCCTCCCGAAGGATGGCGTCGGACTCCCGGACGGCCTCCAGCCGGTCCCGGGTGATGGCGCCCAGACAGCGCACCCCAAGGCCGGGGCCAGGGAAGGGCTGACGGTAGACCATGGAGTCGGGCAGGCCCAGGGCCTTGCCGCAGGCGCGCACCTCATCCTTGAAGAGCATCTTCAGCGGCTCTACCAGCTCGAAATCCAGGTCTTCGGGCAGGCCGCCCACGTTGTGGTGGCTCTTGACGGCCTTCACCGTCTTGGTGCCGCTCTCGATGATGTCGGGGTAGATGGTGCCCTGGCCCAGGAACTCGATCCCGTCCAGCTTGCGGGCCTCCTCCTCGAACACCCGGATGAACTCCCCGCCGATGATCTTCCGCTTCTGCTCGGGATCGGATACCCCGGCCAGCTTGTCAAGGAAGCGGTCCACTGCGTCCACATAGACCAGGTCGGCCCCCAGCTCGTCCCGGAAGACCTGTACCACCTGTTCGGGTTCTCCTTTGCGCAGGAGGCCGTGATTCACATGGACGCAGGTGAGCTGTCTGCCGATGGCCTTGATGAGCAGGGCGGCGACCACAGAGGAATCCACCCCACCAGACAGGGCCAGCAGCACCTTCTTGTCCCCCACCTGCCGGCGGATGAGCTCCACCTGGTCCGCGATGAAGTTGTCCATGTCCCAGTTGGCCTCAGCGCCGCAGATGGTGAAGATGAAGTTCCTGAGGGCGGTCTCCCGCTCGCCGTCGTCGGCGGGCCAGGGGTCGTCCCCGCGGTGGTCCACCAGTAGGGCGGGGATGTCGCAGTCGTAGATCTCCTGGGCCACGTCGATCTCGCTGCCGTCCACCACTCGGTTGGGGCCGCCGTTGAGGATGATGCCCTTCACGTTGGGCAGGGCCTTCAGCTCGGCCAAGGTGATATCATGGGGGTGGATCTCGGAGTATACTCCCAGGGCGCGGATCTCCCGGGCGATCTTGGGGTTCTCCTCGCTGCCCAGATCCAGTACGACGATCATATCCTGTTTCATTGGCTGCTCCTCCTAAAATTAGTACAAGTCTCCCACATTCTACCACATGATAGGGCGGGAGCGCAAGCCCTTTTACACTGCCTGAAAGGGGATGCCGTTCTTCTGGGCGAACTGCTCCGCATAGGACCCGGCGGGGGCGTGGATGGTCAGATCGGTACAGCCCTTGAAGGCGCTCTTGGGGATGGGCTTCACGCCGGCCGGGAGGGTGACGTCGGTGAGCGCTACACAGCCGCTGAAGGTCTGCTTCATCAGCTCCTTCACCATGGGTGGGATGGTGACCTGGGCCAGGCTCTTACATTGTTTGAAGGCCTCGTCCCAGATCTCCTTCAGACCGCTGGGAAGGTCGATCGCTCGCAGAGACGTACAGCCGGAAAAAGCGTTGTAATAGATCCTCTCCACCGTATCCGGGATGGTCACGCTGACCAGGCTCTTGCAGCCCTGGAAGGTAGACTGGTCGATCGTTTGGACCCCGTGAGGGATGTCGATATGGGTCAAATGGGTGCAGTTCTTAAAAGCCTCGAGTCCGATCCTCTTCAGCGCACGGGGCATCCTGACCGCGACCAAGGCGGTACAGCCCGCAAAGGTCCTGACGTTCAGCCGCTCCAGACTGTCCGGGAGGACGATGCTGGTCAGCTTTTTGCTGCCGGAGAAGTCCGACGTGTTGATGTAGTGCACCCCCTCTGGGATGACCACATCTCCGCCCGTTCCCCGATAGCGGAGCAAAGAGCCATTGAGGAT
Organism: bacterium 1xD42-67; assembly: GCA_003612335.1. Taxonomy (GTDB): domain Bacteria; phylum Bacillota; class Clostridia; order Oscillospirales; family Oscillospiraceae; genus Lawsonibacter. Next base: position 95,034 of record RAYO01000004.1, on the reverse strand, counting down.
CAGGAACTCGCCGGAGCTCTCAGTGAGGGTCTGGAACCAGGGGGTGCCGTCAAAGGCGCCTCCGCCGATATCCAGGACCTTTTCCGGCAGCGTGACCTCGGTCAGGCTGGTACATCCTGAGAACGCACCGGGCTCTATCCTCCTCACGTTCTCGGGGAGCTGGATGCTGGTGAGGGCGGTACACCCCTGGAACGCCCAATGGCCGATCCCCTTCAGTCCCTGGGGGAGGGTGATGCTGGTCACATCCGCGCGCTGGGCAAAGGCGTCCGGTCTGATCTCGGAGATGAGATCCTCCAGGACCACATCTCCGCCAGGGCCGTGATACCATCTCAGGACCCCGTCCTCCACTGCTTTTATCGTCGCCATACGATCCTACCTCCTGTCCGGGCCCTTCCAGTCCGGAAAATATTCCTCCACGAACCCCACGTCCTCTACCTGGAACGTCCGGCCGTTCAGGGGCTCCAGGGGGCCGGCGGGCGTGGTGAACTGGAATGTCAGCTTATAGGAATACAGGGCCTGGCCGTGACGGCCGTACTTCCGATCCTCACGCTGGTCACCGTATTTGCCGTCCCCCAGGAGCGGGTGGCCGGCGGCGGCGAACTGAGCGCGGATCTGGTGGGTCCGGCCGGTGATCAGGTCGCACTCCACCAGAGACAGACCGTTCCCCGCTGTCAGGGTCCTGTAGTCGGTGACAGCAGTCTTGGCCCCGGGCTCGGGACGTGTCCGGACATATACCTGTTTTTTCACCTCGTCCTTGAAGAGATATCCCTCCAGTCGCCCCTGGGGCGGGGACATCCTCCCATGGACCACGCAAAGATAGAGCTTGGTCAGCTCCCGGTCCCGGATCTTCTGGTTCATCACCCGCAGGCCCTCGGCGGTCTTGGCGGCGATGACGATGCCGCCGGTGTTCCGGTCGATCCGGTTGCACAGGGCAGGGGGGAAGGGATCTTCCCAGTAGGGGGACCACTCCTTTTTTTGGTAGAGATACGCCTGGATATGAGTGAGGAGGGTGTTCACCCGCTCGTGCTCGTCGGGGTGGACCACCAGGCCGGGCCGCTTGTCCGCCAGCAGGATGTGCTCATCCTCATAGAGGATGCTCAGCTTGGGCTGGTAGAGGGACAAAAATGCGTTCTCCGGGGTGGGCCGGTCGAAGAACTCGTCGTTGATGTAGAGTTGGAGCACATCTCCCACATTGAGGCGCACGTCCCGTCTGCTCCCTTTGCCGTTCACCTTCACCCGCTTGATCCGGATGTATTTCTGAGCCAGAGGAGCGGGGAGGAGAGGCAGAGCCTTGGCCAGCCAGCGGTCCAGCCGCTGTCCGGCGTCGTGTTTGCCGATGGTGAATTCTTTCATGAGGACCTCCTGCGGGCCCCCTTGCCGAAGGAGGCCCATCTCTCTTGTCCAGGATATTTCACCATATCTTGTCTCTGCTGTCAATAAGTTTCGTGGAGAGACTTTGCGGGCGCGCCTAAAAATGGATGGAGCCGCTTTGTGGGGGGCCTCCACAAAACAGCTCCATCTCCAGTTATTTGTCCTCTTCCAACAGTGCCGCTGTCGGCCGCGTGTCTCCCGATCCTATAAGTATGACAGATCCTGTCTGTTGCTCGCTCTCATCCGTCCAGGCTATGCGTTGGGCATCACGATAGGGTGATCCACAGCGCCGTCAGCAGACTGGCCGAACCCGCGGGCCCAATACCGGCCTGGGTGCTTTTCGATAAAATCGAAGTTGAGGTCTATGCCCCAGCCCGGTCCCTCCGGCAGAGGCAGATAGCCGCCATCAGGGGAAAGCACATTGGTGACCATGTTACTGCAGTCGGGCGATCGGCCGATGTTATGTGCATGGGTCTCCAGGATGAAGAAATTAGGCAGGACAGCACAAAGGTTGGCGTTGATTGCGCAGCCCAGAGGACTGAATGGGTTATGCGGCGCGATGAGACGGTAGCGGGCTTCTGCCATGTGTGCGATTTTGATCGCCTCAGTGAAGCCGCCGCACAGCAGGATATCCGGTTGGAGGATATCGGCTCCATCCAGGTCCAGCAGTTCGTTGAACTGCCATTTGGTCATCAGATTCTCACCGGTCGCGATAGGTACGTTGACACGTTTGTGGAGCTTTGCCATCTCCGCGATATTTTCCGGACGGATTGCCTCCTCCACGAAAAATGGATGGTAGGGCGCGATGGCTTCGATGATGCTCACGGCCCGTGCAGGATTATAGGTCTTCGCGCTCAGATCGACACAGAGGTCGATGGACTCTCCAAAATATCTTCGATACAGTTCCATCCGTTCCGCGGCCAGGTACATCTGCTTGCAAAGAGTATGCTCGTTGCTGATAGCGCGTGCTGTGCCCACCTTGATGTGGTGGTATCCCAGCTCTTCGATCAGCTGAGCTGTCATCTCCAATTCCATCGCGCATTTTTTCTCATCTGGGATGCTGTCGTCCAGTACATAGGGAGTGAACGTGTAGCACAGCAGCTTGTCTCGAGCCGGACCGCCCACCAGCTGATAGACCGGGAGACCTGCGGCCTTGCCCTTGATATCCCAAAGTGCATTGTCGATGGCGGAGATCGCCGCATAGGCGATCGCTCCGCCGGGCTGGCGGGAGTACACCGTGAGCATCGACCAGATGTGTTCTGTCCGCATGGGATCCTGTCCGACCAGCCACTCGCGGTAATAGCGAATCGTTTCAGCGATTGCAGTGTCCTGACAGACCTCGAATGCTTCACCGACCCCATGGATTCCTTCGTCCGTCTCGACCTTACAAAAGATATAATTCCGTCTGCCAGGAGCAGACCAGGGGTAACAGATGTATGCTTTGACATCGGTGATCTTCATATCTTCCCCTCCTTGATACAGTTTATCCAATTTTTTCCAATCCTCAGATGAGCGCTCTGTCTGTGTCGGCAGAGGTCTCATCTCCGTGGGCGTGAGGACCGTGCGTCATGTGGTGAATCCCGGTATCTGTGTGGTCCTCTTGCTGTGGTGTCAGTCATCATCGGCGGCAAGGGTCCTTCCGGCAAAAAATCTTTCGCGGATATAGGGCCAGAGAAGGCTGGCCAGTGCGACCAGCAGGAGGATACAGGATATCGGTCTGGTAAAAAACATTGCGAAGGTAGCGTTATGATAGGACATGGCCCGGCGGAAATTGGTCTCTACCATACTGCCAAGGACGAATGCAAGACAGAACGGGCTGGCTGGGATGCCGGCATAGTTCATCCACAGGCCCAACAAAGTCAGGCCGAGGGTGGCGAAGAGGGTGAAATCATTGCTACTGGAGACATAAGAGCCGATGAAGCAGAAGATCACGATGGCGGGATAGAGCCAATGATATGGTACGTTGAGCAGCATGGGCAGCAGTTTGATTCCAAAGATCTGTACCAACAGCACCATGACAGAGGCAAAGATGCCGCACATAAAGATGGTATAGACGAGTTCAGGCTGCTTGCTCATCAGCAAAGGACCGGCATCCAGACCATGCAGGATCAAAGAGCCCAGTAGCAAGGCCGTAGCGCCGTCACCGGGGATCCCCAGAGAGATAGCGGGGATGATAGCACCGCCAATCGATGCATTGTTGGCAATCTCGGGGGCGATGACGCCCTCGATACACCCTTTGCCGAACTCCTCTGGATGTTGTGAGGAGGACTGTGCTTGGGCGTATGCTACGACGTTGGACAATGCAGAGCCCATTCCAGGCAGGAATCCGATCCAGAGGCCCACGAAAAACGAGCGCAGGACCATCATTTTGTTGCGGATCAGGTCTTTGATCGGATCGACGAAACCGCTGACTTTGATCTTTTTATGTTCCCCCATCCGCTCTTCCCGTGCATATTCCAGGATGATGACCCGGCCGGCAAACAGCCCCATCATGACACACACCAGGGTGAACCCGCCGGCGAGCTGGTATGACCCGAATGTGAACCGGGGCGTGGCGCACACTGGCGCGAAACCGACCTGGGAGAGTAGGAGGCCGATTCCTGTTGAGATCATACCTTTAAATATGTTCCCCTTGGAAAGGGTGACGACCAGGACCATCGCGCACATGCACAGAGAGAAGAACTCCCAGGGCCCAAGTTTGACGGCGAATTTGGCGATCGCCTTACAGGCGAACATCGCGATCAGCAGACTTGGGAAAGTCCCTAAAAAATTGGCAACTGCGGCGGCAGAAAGGGCGCGGCCGGATTCTCCCTTTTTCGTCATCTCATAGCCGTCATAGACAGTGGCCACAGAGCCGATAGTGCCGGGGATGCCCACCAGGATAGACCCGATATATCCTCCTGAGACTCCGCCGACCCATACCGCTACCAGCAGGATATATGCAGTGATGGAGTCCATCGCATAGGTGATGGGGAGGACGAGGACGAGTGCGGTGGTGGCGTTCAGGCCCGGGATCGCACCTACGATCATTCCATAGGCGGCGCCGAGCAGGCTGACCATCAGGCCATAGGGGGTAAAGATATTTTGGAATGCAGCTGTCACATATCCTATCACAGGATCCACCTCCTTAAATGATCCATCTGATGAACTTCCCCACCGGCAAGCTCATGCCCAGCAGTGTGAAGAAGCAAGCGTATAAGACAGCTGTTACGCCAACGGCATACAGAATCCGCTTCCATACTGCGACATCTTTCCCTTTGGAGAACATAGAGCTCAAGGTGAAAAGGCAGAGAGCTGTTGCAATCAAGAAACCGAATGCCCACAGCATGAGGACATACCCCAAATATGCTCCGCAGATCAGGAGGAGGCGTGCCCACTGGCGCTTTGTCAAGAAGGCGTTCTTCTTTTCAGATTTTTGAAGAATCAGACCAATCCCACATATCACAAGGATGGCAGCTGTGATGTAGGGGAACACACGAGGACCAGCTGAATCACCAGCACTAGTCGGATTCGGGATGGTGTTGGTGTAGAAAAAAACATAGATGCCTAACAGGACTGCAACGATGCCTGTACCACGATCTCGCGTCATGATGACCTCACTTTCCAGAACGATAGCTGTAAGGATACGATGGAGAAGAAGGCTGCGGCTCTGCAGATGGCTCTCAGGCCACCACACAGAGCCGCTCCCTCATCTCGATATGCAGTTTTATGCCTTCGGCGGCCGGTCAGAGTTAATATCCGAGCGCTTTGGCCGCGGTATCGATGACTTGGAGCTGTTCCTGGAAAAGCTCCTGTGTCGTATCAAGGTCGAACCATGTAAAGGTCTGCTTCATGTTCCCATAGCTCTCCTGGACGGCTTCGTCATCTTCCATGCCCTGGAAGGCGGCGTTGATCGCCTCCGCAAGGGCCGGGTCCATACCGGTGGGCCCCAGAAGGAAGGGGAGATTGAAGCAGTTGCTGAATCCAGGATAGACCTCTTTGATTGTTCTGATATCGGGATCGGACTCGAGACGTTCATCGCCGCAGTAGGCCAGGATGCGGATATCTCCAGATTCAGAATAATTTTTGGCATTGTTGTAAGAGATGAAAGAGAAATCTACATTACCGCCGATGACCTGAGCGATGGTATCCGCTTCTGCGCCGGTATCGATGGAGTTGATGTCGGTGCCGGTAGCCGCGATGAAGCTGCCGATGAGCATTTGACGCGATCCGGCGAACATCGTGCCTGTCGTGACTTTTCCAGGCGAGCTCAGCGCGTCTTCTACCAGGTCTTCCAGGGTCTGATATTTGGAGTTGGCAGGGACCACCAGGAAGTAGGCGAACTGCTGATCCACCATCTGTCCAAGTAATGTAAAGTCAGACATGCTGTAGTCATAGCGGCCGATTGCGCGCATGATATCCAGCCCGTTGTGATAGAACAGGAGGAGATCTCCGTTCGGTTCAGCGTTGCGCACCTTCTCGAACGCAACGACACCATTGCCACTCCCATCGTTTTCTACGATAAAATTGTGACCGGAGTAAGTGCGGTTCATGTGGTCGGCAAAGATCCGGCACTGTGCATCGGTATTGCCGCCGGCAGGAGCAGCACATAGGATCGTGATATTTTTTGCCTTCGGCCACTCTGCGGTGGTCCCAGCATTTTGATCTTGCCCTTGGCTGCCGTTGGGACCGGGGGCAGGCTGTTTCGTCCCATTGCAGCTGGCCAACGAGATGACCATCACCAAGGACAGCAGCAGGCTCAATGTTTTTTTCATGATTAGCTCCTCTCTCAATGATCGTTCTTTTCTTGTGTAGTATCTGACATGGTGTAATATGGGCCCTTTCATCTACACTTATACCACAGTCTTTGGCAAAAAGGAAATCAGTCTTTTTTAATGCTTCCTATAAAAAAGATCAATGATGGGATAAACGTTAGAAAACGAAACAGAATCAAAGAGAAGGGATCGTTTAGTCATATCTTTTGTATTATATTTCGAAGAGAGATATTTTTTGGGCGATATAGCTGAAAAATTAGCTTGCAATTATATCGGAATCACTTTATACTGCAGATCGTAAGTATAAAAGAATTATATATCTCTCTCGCTGCTGTCTGTCGGGCCGCAGCGGGAGGACGAAAGGAGTGCAGGGCGATGTCGGTCATCGAGAAGATTCGTACGATACGCTTGAAAGAGTACCCAAATATCACTTGGGTAGAGTTGGAGACCAAAGAGGGCCTCACTGGCCTTGGCGAGGTGTGGAGAGGGGCCGCAGCTGTAGAGGCTACGATCCATGAGGAGGTAGCTCCCTGGCTCCTGGGCCAGGATTCCCGGCAGATAGAGAGGATCTCACATACGCTGCTCACGCCCTATGTGGGCTTCCACAGCAGCGGCTCAGAGACACGTGCTGCCAGCGCTGTGGACATTGCGCTGTGGGACCTCTTTGGCAAGCGGCATGGGATACCGGTCTATGAAGCGCTGGGCGGCGCCAGCCGAGAGGAAGTACGGCTGTATAACACCTGTTCTGGATATACTTATAATGCCAGTTCAGCATCCTTTTTCTCATCTGCCGGACGCCGGCAGATTGGCGCAGAAGACCGGATGAAAGGCCCCTATGACGATCAGGTGGCATTCACGCATGATGCAGGCACGCTGGCGAAGAGCCTTCTGTCTGAAGGGTTTTCGGCGATGAAGATCTGGCCCTTCGATTCTTTTGCCCTGAAGAGCGGAGGGACGTACATTTCGGACGAGGAGCTGGAGATCGGGATAGAGCCCTTCCACAAGATTCGTGAAGCTGTCGGGAACAAAATCGACATCATGTGTGAGCTGCACAGCAATTGGAACGTCCCCTCTGCAGTCAGAATCTGCAGAGCGTTGGAGCGGTACGATGTATTTTGGGCAGAGGACGCCCTCTGCAAGATGGATGATGTGGATGCGCTGAAACATCTCCGCCGAAAGACCCAGATCCCGCTCTGCGGGAGCGAGACGCTTGCAGGTACTGTCATCTTCCGGCAGATGCTGAACGCGGGCGTATTCGATTACAGTATGCTGGATCTTGGCTGGTGCGGCGGTCTGACGGAAGGACGGAAGATCGCGGATATCGCGGCGAGCTATAATGTCCCAGTGGCGCCCCATGACTGTACAGGTCCGATCCTGCTCTGGGCTGGGCTGCATCTTGCGTTCCACAGCGGGAACGCTGTCTTCATGGAGGTCGTGCGCGCGAACCTCTCCACCTGGTATCAAGATCTTGTGGATCGGCTGCCTGTTGTTCGGGATGGGATGGCCGAACGTCCGGTCCATTCTGGGTTGGGAGCGAGTTTGAGACCAGAGACCAAACAGCGTCCAGACGCGATCATCCGCGAGAGCTGCCTGTAACATGGGTTTGGAAGGGGCGGAGCCGGTCCGGGGAGCGGGGACCTTCGGCTGGCTGACGTTCTGTTGGAGACTGCTCGATAGAGCTGGATCTTTGGAGATGGGGGAGACGGATGCTGAAAAATACGGAATACTACAAAGCGATCGTTGAGACGAAGAACATCTCGAAAGCGGCTGAGATGCTGTACATCTCTCAGCCTGCGCTGAGCATATATCTCAGCAATCTGGAAAAAGCTCTAGGCGCGAAGCTCTTCGACCGCTCGAAGACCCCCCTGGAGATCACTTATGCGGGGATGATCTATTACGATTATGTGATCCGCTATGAAAATCTTGCCACACAGCTGAAACGGGATTTTGAAGTTTTTGCGGGCGAAGCGAATGGCCGTCTGCGGATCGGGATCTCGCATTGGATCAGCTTGTATTTTGCCTCACGGGTCCTGCCTGTCTTCGCAAAAAAATATCCTTATGTGGAGATCGAACTGATACAACATGGCGTCCATCAGCTCGAGCAGGAGCTGCGCAGTAAAAAGCTGGATATTTGTATCATGCATACCTCGTTCCCTGACCCTGGGATCGTCTATGATACGTTGACGAACGAGCGGATCCTGCTCTTTTGCCCTGCGGATTCTCAGCTCGCGAAGGACCATCCCACCAGCTTTGCAAGACCCTCTCATATGGACATCCATCTGCTGGCGGACAAGCCGATCCTATGCAATGAGCCGGAGCAGGTCCTCCATCGGACCGTGTGCAATATGTTCTCAAAATATAGCATAGAGCCATATTTCCGCATCACAGCGACCAGCACGTTCACGTTAGTAGAACTCACAGCCGCAGGCATGGGCTACTCCTTCGTCCCGGAACTGGGGGAGTATTTCCAGCGGGATCTGGACAGGCTCGCAGTTTACACAGTAGATGACCCGATCCTCTCCTGGCCTGTACACATAGCACACTGCCGGAACGTGGAGCTCTCCGCTCTGGCACAAGACTTCATCTCGATCACCAAAACGATTCTCCGCCATGAAAAAGATCCTTTTGGTCTGTATGGGCAGAAGCCGTAGAGGGGCATACCTGGAATCGGTCCCAGGGAGGAGCGAGGAGCGGGTCTGATCCTTTCCTGGGCAACTGTTTTTCTGGCCGTGCTGCCGGTCAGAAAAACAGTTGATTTTTTCTTTTCTTGGATGTATAATAAGAACGACCCCGGGCGGATAAACTGGAAAGAGGCCGCCCGCTGTGAAAGGAGCGATGATACGATGAGTTTCGATCTCAATGGATTCGACCGCAGCTACCCCGTCCGCCAGGGCGACACTTTGAGCCAGTATACCGCCAAGACCTTCCTGTGGATGATGCTGGGCCTGCTGGTCACCTTCGGCGTGGCAGCGTTCGGCTACGCCACGGATCTGACCTGGACGATGTATTACAACATCCCCGGTCTGCACTGGATCTTGCTGGTCGCCACACTGATCATCTCGGTCACCATGGCGACCCGGATCGAGAAGCTGTCTGTAGGCACTGCCATCACCCTGTTCGTGGTGTTCTCCGCCCTGTTCGGGATGACGTTGTCAGTGCTTATGTATGCCTACCGGATGACCAGTTTCATCCTGATCTTTCTGCTGACCTCTTTGTATTTCGGCGCCCTGGCCGCCTATGGATACCTCACCAAGACCGACCTGTCCCGCATCGGGCCTCTGCTGAGCGCTGGACTGATCTTCCTGGTGATCTTCGGGCTGCTGTCTCTGTTCATCCCTGGGCTGGAGATGTTCGACCGGGGGGTCTGTCTGGTGGGGATCGCGGTCTTCCTGGGGTACACCGCATATGACACCCAAAAGATCAAAGCATTCTACGTCTACTACGCTGGCCGGCCCGATATGCTGGCCAAGGCGTCTATCTTCTCCGCGCTCCAGCTCTATCTGGACTTTTTGAATCTGTTCCTCTACCTGCTGCGTTTCATCGGCAACAAGCGGAACTGATCTTCCAACGCGACAGCGGCCGTCCAAGATCGGACGGCCGCTGTTTTTCACGTTTTCAGGTGCCGGGATTGTAGCTGGCGGTGTTTGCGTCCTCCACGGGGGCGGGATCCACTGCGAAGGCCGGCCCCTTCTGCTGGGGCAGGTCCTGCACATCGTAGTGGGCCCCGTCGTACCGGGGCTCCTCGGCGATCAGGTCCTCGTCATCCGGAACGGTGGCCCCGCCGGGCATCACATGATGGACCGCCGGGTCTTCCCCCTCCTTGACGGTGCTGTCCACGCTGGCCCGCTGGCCTATCTGGACGCAGATGGCGTCGTCGTCCGGGTCCAGCTCCGCCAGGATGGAGAGGATAGGGTCGTAGACCTGGGTGAGGGTCAGCTCGATGCGGTTGGCCTCCTCGTCGATGCCCCAGCCGGCCATCACGTCGCCGCATTTCATGTCCTTGTCCGGCAGGGCGTTGAGCTGGTCCATCAGTCCCTTCAGATGGGCCAGAGAGTATTTGCAGGAGCTGAATATCACGTGGCCGTCGTCCGTCCAGTCCAGCACCTGAAGCTCTAGGGATTTGTCCCCGGGGTCCTTGTCCTCCACCAGCTGGACCACCAGCCGTCCGGAGCCGTCCAGATAGGCCCCGCCGTACCAGTCTGGATATGTGCCGTTGAAATGGGCCATAAGAAGCTGGTAGTCCTCAGCCCCCTCCTGGACAGGGACGTCCCCGATATAGGCCCCGTCGGGCAGAGCGCCGGAGGGAGCGTCGTCCCGATTGGGCAGGTCGCCGGTGTTGGGAGCTGGGAGAGCCCCGGTGCTGACATACAGTTCTTTCTGGGAGAACAGTTTCAAGTCCTCCAGATCAAAGGGGTCCTCTCCTTCACTGTTCCGCTGTTCGCCAACAAATTTCCACCACTTGGCCCAGGTCATCTGGTAGCCGATAGACTGATACTCATCCACCTCTCCTTGGGTGTAGCCCACATCCAGCATGGCGGAGGTCAGGTCCTCGGGGGTCATGCCCATGTCCCGGTCGCCCCCCTCGCCCCCCTCGCCGCTGGTGGCCGTAGTGGTGTTTTCCTGGACGTAGCCGGTCAGGTCTTCCACGATCATATAGCTGTGGAGGTGCGGGGCCTGACTGTCAGGACCAAAGGGGGCAGCAACGATCCCCCAGTCGGCGGACGCATCTTCCCGGTATACCGCATCTGGGCGGGTCTGCATGAAGCGGGAGACGAAGGCTCTCCATCCATCTAGGTCCTTGGCGACAGACGCACCGCACAGGGCCACTGTCAGCGCCGCGCAGGCGGCGATGGCCCCGTACTTTTTCCAGGCTTTGGGCCGTTCCTTCACCGGCTGGGCCAGCTTTGCGGACAGCTCTGCCCGGACCTCCGGGCTGGGGGCCATCTGCTTTTGCATATTGGAAAACAGTTCATGTTTCATCGAAATACGCTCCTTTCAGGATCTTGCGGAGCTGTTCCCGGCCTCGGGTCAGCCGCATCCGGACGGCTCCGGGGCGTATCGCCAGAGCTTTGGCGATCTCCTGGGTGGACAGCTCCTGGAAATAGAATAGGTACAGGGGCAGGCGGTAGTCCTCGGCCAGGCTCTGCAGAGCCGTCCAGACCTCATTTTCCTCCGGATCCCGGAACTGGACAGGGACGTCCTCCCGCTCAGACAGGGGGACGGTCCTCTGCCACCAGCTGGAGGAAGTCACCCGCCGGGACTGATTGATCGTGGTGCGCAGCAGCCAGGCCTTGCGGTGCTCCTCGTCCCGGAAGGTCTTCCCGGACTGGAAGTAGGCCAAAAATACCTCCTGGAACACGTCATCGGCGTCGGCCCGGCTGCCCGTCCGGGCCAGGGCCAGACCGTATACCGTGTTTTGATAGCGGTCTATGATCGTATCCATCTCACCGCCCGCGCGCAGCGGCAGAGCTTCCATACACAAGACCTCCTTTCACCCATAACTCGAAGAAGAGGGGAGGATCGTCACAGGGATAAAAAAATCCATCTTCCCATTTTACCACATCCGTGCTATACTTACCCTGTGATATCATGGACAGGGGAGGAGCATATGATCGTCTTAGGGATCGATCCGGGGGTGGCCACCATCGGCTTTGGAGCCATCCGGGCGGAGCGGCAGAAGAACGTGCTCCTGCGCTACGGAGTGATCACCACCCCGCCGGGGATCCCCCTGTCCCACCGCCTCCTCCAGATCGCCGACGATATGGAGGAGCTGATCCATACCTTCCATCCGGACGAGATGGCGGTGGAGGAGCTGTTCTTCACCAAGAACATCACCACGGGGATCGCCGTGGCCCACGGCCGGGGCGTGATCCTCCTGGCGGCGGAGAAGCTGGGGGTGCCCATCTTCGAATATACCCCCATGCAGGTGAAGCAGGCGGTGGCGGGCTACGGCGGGGCGGACAAGCGGCAGGTGATGCTCATGACCCAGCGGCTGCTGAGCATGAGGGAGATCCCCCGGCCCGACGACGCCGCCGACGCCCTGGCCATCGCCATCTGTCACGCCCGGTCAGCCACCAGTCTGCTCAATACCGAGCGGATCTTCGACCCGGAGAGATACGACACGCGCTGAGATCGTTTCGTGTGGGGCGCGATAGGCCCGGCGCACCGTTTTATGATACCAGGAGCGGGCCAAGCCGTCCCGCTCTGCCAAGGAGGGACCTGATCATGTTCTACTATCTCAGCGGCACTGTAGCCCACATCGAGCCTTACCTGGCCGTGATCGACTGCGGGGGGGTGGGCTATGCCTGCCGCACTACCAGCTATACTCTGTCCGCCCTGAAAAAGGGTGACAAGGGAAAACTCTTTACACATCTCAATGTCCGGGAGGACGCCATGGAGCTCTACGGCTTCGCCACGGCGGAGGAGCTGCGGCTGTTCCAGCAGCTGATCTCGGTGTCCGGCGTGGGCCCCAAGGCCGCTCTGTCCATCCTGTCGGCCAGCACCCCGGCCAACCTGGCCCTGTCCATCATCACCGGGGACGAGAAGGCCCTCACCTGCGCCCAGGGCATCGGCAAGAAGATCGCTCAGCGGGTCATCCTGGAGCTGAAGGACAAGCTGGCCAAGGGCCAGTCCATCAACGCCGCAGGGGAGACCTACGCCGGCACCGGCGTCACCGTCATCCCGGAGAACAAGCTCTCCGAGGCCACCGCCGCCCTGGCCGTCCTGGGCTACTCCCAGGGGGAGATCAACGTTGCCCTCAAGGGAGTGGATCTGGAGGGACAAAGTCTGGAGCAGGTCATCAAGCAGGCCCTGAAAAAGATGGTGAAGGGATAAGGAGGAGCACCGATGAGCGAGCTGGAGGATATGACCGAAAGGAAAGATCAGGAGGAGCTGCCCGACCCGGCGGGCTGGGATGCTATCACCGCCGCCTTTGAAAAGCTGTACCCCGGCCAGGAGAGCCCCCGCCACTTCGGCAGCCTGTTCCCCTGGCGGCTGGGCGGGCCAAACCCCCTTCAGGGGGTCAGCGCCTACGACGGCGGAGACTGCTTCCATTTTGTGACCTACGGCCTGTCTGACCTGTATGAGAAGGAGGGCAGCGACCCGGAGTACAGCGGCTATGGCCTGGAGTTCACCCTGAAGCTGCGCAAGGAGGGAATGGGGGAGGAGCAGCAGGAGCTGCAGTGTATTGTGGGCATTTTCAACTCCCTTGCCCGTCTCACCTTTGAAAACGGGGAGCAGTTTTTCCCCAACGAGTACATCTATACCGGCCAGAAACTGGGGTTCGATGTGAACCAGAGGTCCAGGCTCACCGGATTTGTCACAGTTCTGGACGAGGCGGGTACCATTGATACCCCCAACGGCAAGGTGGATTTTGTCAAGCTCATTGGGGCCACTGACGCAGAGCTGAGAGCCGTCATGGACAAGAGGCTGACCGTCCAGGAGCTGGTAGAAAGGATTGGCGACGTGACCGACTACACCCGAAGCAGTGTGATTTAAGGAGGCAGGTATGGCAAAATTCGAGTGTACCCTTCAGGGGGACTACGATCAGGCCCTGAGATACTTTCACGACGGCATCCTCAACGGCAGCATGTCCGCCAGCTTTGAGGAGGAGAGCTGTTTCCAGAGCGGCGGGACCCGGGTGACCATCCGGGTCTACGAGCGGTACAGCTGGAGCGGCGGCAACCGGCTGTCCATGACCTTTGCCCTGGTGGGGGACGGGGAGGAGCTCCATCTGTCCGGCATCACCGCCGGCGGCAGCCAGGGGCTGTTCCTGAAGATCAACACCTGGGGCGAGGAGGCCTTTTTGGATAAGCTCCGGGAGCTGGCGCAGAGGTGGTAAGAAAGCCCGTCCCCCTTGCGGGGAGAAGGAGCCTTGCCCTGTGAGGGGCGAAGGAGTAAGGGAGTGACGTTTTGAGCATCGATTTTTCCGGCGGCGGGCTAGACGCTGAGGAGCTGGAGCCCCTGGTGACCACCTCCCTGACCCAGGAGGACGAGGGGGAATCTTCTCTGCGCCCCAAGACCCTCCGGGAGTACATCGGCCAGGAGAAGGCCAAGGGGAATCTGGAGGTCTTCATCCAGGCGGCCAAGATGCGCGGCGAGCCGCTGGACCACGTGCTGCTCCACGGCCCTCCGGGCCTGGGCAAGACCACCCTGTCGGGCATCATCGCCAATGAGATGGGAGTGAACGTGCGGATCACCTCCGGCCCTGCCATCGAGAAGGCGGGGGACCTGGCCGCTCTGCTGACCAACCTCAACGAGAACGATATCCTCTTCGTGGATGAGATCCACCGGCTGAACCGGGCGGTGGAAGAGATCCTCTACCCCGCCATGGAGGACTACGCTATCGATATCATCATCGGCAAGGGCCCCTCGGCCAACTCCATCCGGCTGGACCTGCCCAGATTCACCCTCATCGGGGCCACCACCCGGGCAGGCCAGCTCTCCGCCCCCCTGCGGGACCGGTTCGGGGTGACCCTGCGGCTGGAGCTGTACACCCCTGCGGAGCTGGCCCTCATCGTTGCCCGGTCTGCGGGGATCCTGGAGGTGCCCATCGAGCCGGACGGCGCCATGGAGATCGCGAAGCGGTCCCGGGGCACCCCCCGGATCGCCAACCGGATGCTCCGCCGTGTGCGGGATTTTGCCCAGGTGCGGGCGGGGGGAGTCATCACCAAAAAGGTGGCCGACGAGGCCCTCACCGCCTTAGAGATCGACGACCTGGGCCTGGACTCCATCGACCACCGGATGATCCGCTCCATCATCGACAACTACCGGGGGGGGCCGGTGGGGCTGGAGACCCTGGCCGCCACCATCAATGAGGAGGCGGTCACCCTGGAGGACGTGTACGAGCCCTATCTCATGCAGCTGGGCTTCCTCACCCGGACCCCCCGGGGCCGGTGCGTGACGCCGAAAGCCTATCAGCATCTGGGCCTCTCCGTCCCAGGCGGCATGGGCGGCCTGGACCAGCTGAGCTTTTGAGGGGGTATTATGGAGTATAGAAAAGCGGATCAGGCAGATTTTTCTGCTGTGTTGGCTCTGATTCAAGACACCATCCGAGCCATTTACCCCCGATACTACCCACAGGGCTGTGTGGATTATTTTCTAAACTGGCACAGCCAGGAGCGGGTGTCCGCCGCCATAGAGGCCGGGCAGGTGCATATCCTGCTGGACGGCGGAGAACTGGTGGGCACAGGCAGTCAGGAGGGGGACCGCATTACCCGGGTGTTTGTCCTGCCGGAGCGCCAAGGCAGGGGGTATGGGCGTTACATTCTGGACCGGCTGGAGGAAGCCGTCGCGGCGGATTACAACACGGTCCAGCTGGACGCCTCGCTGCCTGCCGTTCATCTATACGAGCGCCGTGGATACCATACCGTGGAGCACCAGAGCGAGGGGACAGAGAGCGGCTGTGTGCTGGTGTGGGATGTGATGGAGAAGCGGCTGCGGGAGGATTGAATTATGGATCAAAATACCCTATTCTTTTTCAACCAGAAGCCGGAGGCCATCCCCCTGTATGAGGCCTTTGAGGCCCGCCTGCTGGCCGAGCTGGAGGGGGTGGTGATCCAGCCCCAGAAGAGCCAGATCACCTTGAAAAACCGCCGGGTCTTCGGGGCGGTGTCCTTCCTCGCGGCCCGGAGGGCCAAGGTCCGGCCCGACCCCTATATCACCATCACCCTGGGCCTGGGCCGCCGGGAGGGTTCCCCCCGAATCGACCAGGTCTCTGAGCCCTACCCCGGCCGTTGGACCCATCATCTGGTGATCGGGTCGGCGGAGGAGATCGACGATGAGCTGATGGCCTGGGTCCGGGAGGCTTACGACTTCGCGGCAGGGAAGCGGTAGGGGCTCCATGTCCTGCCGCAGCGGAAAAGTCCCGTTTGGGCAAGAGAGATGCGGAGGTGCAGTGTTATGAGCGTGCAGGTCAGCGAAGATGTGAGGAAGATCCAGGAGCTGCTTGCGAAGGAGGATCATCAGGCCATCTACAGCCAGTATGCCCCTGTGCTCCAGGAGATGCTGTTCGTCCAGAGCCAGGAGGAGTGGCTGGACTTCATCCGGCAGGAGGGCGCACTGGAGGAGGAGCCTTTGAAGCTGTATCTGTCGGCCTGGCGGGGGGAGAGCCTGCTCCTGGGCTGTTATGAGGGGGAGGCCACCCGGAAGGTGCTGGACTACCTCAAGGGCAGAATACCGGATGATCTGCTGGAGAGGCTGAACGGGTTGGCGCCTGTTGTCATCGACATCGACGAGCTGAATGGGAGATTGGAAAAGCAGATCGCGCCCTATCGGGAAATTTTGGACCCGATTGGATTTATACTGCATATAGAATTTGAGGATATCTATTGCGATGGGGCTTATTTTCTGTCAGTGGGGGTGCGGTAGGGGCGGATATCATCCGCCCGTCCCCAAGGTCCGAAAGATCTCTTGACGAAGGCCCAGCCCATAGAGATAATAGAGGTCGGCGGTGCGGTACAGATAGTCCCCTAAACTTTTTTCAAAAGCGTCATACAGGTCATGGCCGGCCAGTTTTGCGATCTCATCCGCGGTGCTGTAAAATCGTTGCTTCCTGCGTACGAGTTCTGGGTCGTTGGCGCAGAACGTCTCGATCTCATCGATGACCGTATCGTTGAGGAATAGAGATTGAATAGCATCCATAGTATGAACATCCGATTTTAAAAATCTATTAGTCGATATTAAACTACGATATAATTGTAATGCTGTTTTGTGTTATTGTCAAGAGGGGGAGAGAGCTCTTTATGGAAAAATTTCCGCGGCGTTTGAAGGCGATTCGCATCGAGAACGGATTGAAACAGCATGAGATGGCTGTTCATCTAGGACTTTCTGATGGGGGATATCAGTGCTATGAGCAGGGAAAGGGCTATCCGGATGTTCCTAAGCTGTACGCGCTGGCGGAGTACTTCGATGTCAGCATCGACTACCTCCTGGGGCGGACCGACAGGCGGGAAGTGAACAGGTGAGCGGCAAAAGGAGGCTCTTAGCGGCCTGCGGCCGCCCCGCGATGACGCGATGAGCGCATGACCAAAAATGAAGATCTGAGGTGTATCACATGGGCAAATTATTTGGGACGGACGGGATCCGGGGCGTGGTGAACGCAGGGCTGGACGCAGACCTGGCCTATAAGGTGGGGCTGGCGGCGGCCACGGTGCTGGCGAAGAACAAGGGGGGCAAGCCCCTGGTGACCATCGGGAAGGACACCCGGATCTCGGGGGACCTGCTGAAGGGATCGCTGATCGCGGGGCTGTGTACTGCGGGAGCGGACGTGATGGATCTGGGCACCCTGCCCACCCCGGGGGTGGCCTGGGTGACGGTGGAGGAGGAGGCGGACGCGGGGATCGTGATCTCGGCCAGCCACAACCCCTTCGAGCACAACGGGATCAAGATCTTCAACGGCAAGGGCTTCAAGCTGTCCGACGAGCTGGAGGAGAAGATCGAGGACATCGTCCTCTTCGGCTCCAACAACGTGCCGATGAAGACAGGGGGGGACATCGGCAAGGTGAGCTACGCGGCCCCCAAGGCCAGCGAGGACTATATCGACCACCTGGAGTCCACCATCGATTCCACCCTGGGCGGGCTGCATATCCTGGTGGACTGCGCCAACGGCGCCGCTTCGGCCACCGCCGCCCGGCTCTTCGACCGGTTCTCTAAGCTGCGCACCGATGTGATCAACGCCGACCCGGACGGAGTGAACATCAACGACAGGTGCGGCTCCACCCACATGGACGCCCTGGCCGCCATGGTGAGAGCGGGGGGCTACGACATGGGGATCGCATTCGACGGGGACGCCGACCGGTGCCTTGCGGTGGACGAACAGGGCAGCCTGATCGACGGCGACCAGATCATGGCGGCCTGCGGCCTGGATATGAAGTCGAAGGGCCAGCTCCCCGGCGACACGGTGGTGGCCACTGTCATGTCCAATCTGGGCCTCCACCTCTATACCAGGGAACAGGGCATAGAGCTGGAGTGTACCGACGTGGGCGACCGGAACGTTTTGGAACGGATGGTGGAGAAGGGCTACCGCCTGGGCGGCGAGCAGTCGGGCCATATGATCTTCCTGGAGGACGCCACCACCGGCGACGGCCAGCTCACCGCCCTGAAGATCCTGGCCCTCCTCAAGGAGAGCGGCAGACGGGCCAGCGAGGTCTTCAGCGCCTGCCCCCGGTATCCTCAGGTGCTGATCAACATCCCAGTGGCGGACAACGATGTGAAAAAAGCCGCCATGGCCAGCCCGGAGCTGGCCCAGGCCATCTGCCGGGAGGAGGAGGTCCTGGCCGGAGAGGGGAGGATCCTGGTCCGTCCCTCGGGCACTGAGGCCCTGATGCGGGTGATGGTGGAGGCCAAGACGGAGGAGCAGGCCCGGGAGACTGCCCAGAGGCTGGCCGATTTGATACCCAGATCGTGAGCAGATCGCCCTATTTTGAGCCTGAGATCCGCCCACTGGAAGATCCAACAAACTTTTTTGGAAAAACCCTTGACAAAACTGCACATTTTGTTTATGATAAAGGGCAGTGAGAGGATAATATGGAACACACATCCCTTGCCGGCCGCTCCGATGAGGAGCTGTGCCTGGGCGCGGCCCAGGGCGACCCTCAGGCAGAAACAGAATTGGTGTGCCGGTATGGCCGGCTGGTCCGGGCTTGTGCCCGCCCTCTGTTCCTGGCAGGGGGAGACAGCGAGGACCTGATCCAAGAGGGGATGCTGGGCCTGCTCACTGCTATCCGGGGCTTCGACCCGGGACGGCACGCTTCCTTCCGCACCTATGCGGAGATCTGTGTCCGCAGCCGTATGTTCACCGCCATCCGGGCGGCCCAGGGCGGGAAACACGCCCCTTTGAACCACAGCATCTCCATCTCCTATGAGCCCCCTCTTTTTGATGAGACCAGCGCATACCTGTTTTCCAGTGCCGAGAGCCCGGAGGACGTGGTCATCGGCAGAGAGGAACTGAGAGAGCGCCTGGAGGCGCTCAAGGGCAGGTTATCGACCTTCGAAGCGCAGATATTATCCCCATACCTCAGCGGCCTCTCCTGCAGGGAGATCGCCCAGAGGCTGGGCCGCTCCCCAAAATCGGTGGACAACGCGATCCAGCGGATCCGCCGTAAGACGGCCCCCCAGATCACTTCCGGCGTATCCAGCGAGAGCTGATCGCAATATCACACGCCCAGGCCAAGTGCCGGGCAAAGAGTCAAAGAGAGGGAAAGTTCCATGTACGAAGACAAGATCCTGGTATGCAAAGAGTGCGGCAACGAGTTCACCTTCACCGCCGGTGAGCAGGAGTTCTATGCGGAGCGCGGCTTCCAGAACGAGCCCCAGCGCTGCAAGCCCTGCCGTGACGCCCGCAAGAACGCTGCCCGCGGCCCCCGTGAGTACTTCACCGCCGTGTGCGCTGCCTGCGGCGGCGAGGCGAAGGTCCCCTTCGAGCCCAAGTCTGACCGTCCCGTCTATTGCAGCGACTGCTTCGCCAAGATGCGTGAGCAGGGCTGATAACAGCCAGGAAAAAAGTCCGCCGAAAGGCGGACTTTTTCTTGTCATACAGATCGGTCCGGCCGATCCGCAGGCCACAGGGCTCGAAGGGGACCGGGGCGGCTCACTGATGGGACAGTGGCCAGGATCCCAAGGCCAGCAGGACACAGGACAGCCAGATGGCGGGCAGGTCCAGCAGCTCCACGGCCAGACTGCCGGCCTCAGCTCCCAGGGCGAACAGGAAGATCACGAGGAAGTACAGCCGGGCCTTTTGCCCCTCCTGACGGTCTCGGGTGCGCAGGAAGGTACACAGGGCCTCTGTTCCGCTGCGCAGGTTGCCGATGCACATGGTGCTGGCGAAGGCGAAGCCCTCCACCCTGCGGAAGGCTTGGACCTGCATGGCGCAGGAGAAGGAGACCAGGGCGTTGGCCAGCTGGTCCAGGGAGTGTGGGATGAAGCCCACCAGGAAGAGCAGGAGGATCTCCCAGAGCAGCACCTGGCGCTGCCAGTTGGGGCCGTGTGCGCAGTTTTGGAGCCGCTCGGCTGCCGCTACCCCCAGGGCGAAAGCCAGTACAGGGAGGAAGTAGCGGGCGGCCCGGCCCCAGTCCCCATCGAACAGGCTCTGGCCGAGCAGGACGATGTTGCCTGTCTGGGCGTTGGCGAAGACCTTGCCCCGGCGGAGATAGGTGTAAGTGTCCTGAAGGCCGCCGGAGAGGGTGAGGAGGGCGACGGGGAGCAGCTGCTCTGCGGCGGGATGAGTTCGTCTTTCCATATGATCAGATCCTTACAGTTGAGAGTCATATGATCATAACACTGTTTTTTCCAAAAGGGAAGAAAAAAATCCATTGCAAAAAATCGGATGATAGGATATACTATCCCTATCCTAGAGATATATGGAGGGATCTGTCATGACCATCACCAAAGACACCATCATCGGCGACATCCTGAAGGTCGCCCCCCAGGCTGCCCCCATCTTCATGGGCATCGGGATGCACTGCCTGGGCTGCCCCGCTTCTCAGGGCGAGACCGTAGAGCAGGCCTGCAAGGTCCACGGCGTGGACGTAGAGGCCCTGTTGGACAAGGTCAACGCGCTGATCGGCGCTGTCAAATGAGACGAGATAGCCCTCCTGTTTGGGAGGGCTATCATCTTGCCCTTTACAAGAGGGACATTTTTATGATATAGTCAGCACACTTGAAGATCGGTAAGACCGATCTTCGACCAGCGGCAGAGCCGCTGGCGGGCAAAGCCTGTGCGCTGACTATCGAAGTCTGGGACAGGCCGCTTTGAGGCCAGTGCGGCGAGTTGTCGCCGCACTGGTCGAAAAGAAGTTTTACTTCTTTTCGACCACGCCAACTATAAGATGAGCACAAACGTTCTGCGAAGAGAGGAGAGGCTGCTTGTGAGATCCTGTGTTTTGATGGGCAGTCCCCGCAGGGAGGGGAATACTGCGGCCCTGCTGGCCCCTTTCCTGGAGGAGTGCGAGGCACTGGGGGTGGAGACCGAGACGGTGTGGCTCTATGACGAGGATATCGCTCCCTGCCGGGGGTGCATGGGCTGTCAGGACCGTCTGGATGGTCCTGGCTGCGTCCAGGAGGACGGATTTGCTGGGATCTTCCAGGCGATGGCGGCCAGCGATGTGATCGTCCTGGCCACCCCGATCTACGCCTTCTTCTGCACCGCCCCCATGAAAGCTCTGCTGGACCGGGCCATCTATGCCGGGACGAAGAACTACGGCCGGGCGAAGGGCCCCAAGCTGCTGGCGGGGAAACGGGTGGTGTCGGTCACCACCTGCGGCTACCCTCCGGAAAAGGGGGCCGGCCTGTGGGAGGAGGGGGTCAAGCGCTTCTGCCGCCACGGCGGGCTGGAGTATCTGGGGATGTTCTGCCGCCGGGACCGGGGCGGACCGGAGCCCTTCCTGGATGAGGACCGGGAACTGGCCGTCCGGGATTTTGCCCGGGCCATGGTCCTGGCGGTGCGGGCCGATCAGATGGCCGAGTCGATATGACGAGGAGGGACGGACTTGAAGCAGATCCATCTTTCTCCCCGCCTCCAGATGGCGGCGGACATGGTGGTCCAAAACGAGCGGCATGGGTGGCTGGTGGACGTGGGCACCGATCACGCCTACCTGCCGGCTTGGCTGCTCCAGACGCATAGGGAGCAGTTCGCCTATGTCATCGCCACCGACCTGCGGGAAGGCCCCCTGGACCGGGCCCGGCAGACCGCCCGGGAGGCGGGCTGTGAGGGAGATATCGATTTCCGCCTGTGCGACGGCCTGGCGGCGGTGGATCCAAGGGAGGCGGACGTGATCGTCATCGCCGGTATGGGCGGGGAGACCATCGTCCATATCCTGGAGGGCGCGCACTGGGAACCCGGCTGGTGGCGGGGGAAGGGCACGATGGAGGACAAGGTCCTGATCCTCCAGCCCATGTCCTCCATGCCTGAGCTGCGGGGCTGGCTCCAGAAAAACGGCTTTTCCATCGAGGAGGAGCGGCTGGCCCGGGAAGGGGATGCCCTTTACACCGTCTTGCTGGTCCGTCCAGGGGAGATGGCTCCCCTGTCCCCGGCGGAGCTGTGGGCGGGAAAGAATGACCGCGATCCTCTGCGGGGGGCCTGGCTGGACATGTGGATCGCCCGGACGGGACGGGCGCTGGAGGGGATGGCAAAGGCTCAGGGGAGAGATGTGCTCCCCCATAAACAGGAGCTGGAGGAGGTCCTCAGCGGCCTCGTGGACATGAAAAAGGAGTGGACACAGTGGGAACAGTAAAGGATATCTATGAGTTTATCGATCGGATCGCCCCCTTTGCCACACAGGAGAGCTTTGATAACGCCGGTCTCCTGGTGGGCCGGAGGGATCGGGAGGTCACAAAGATCCTGGTGTCTTTGGACATCACCAAAGAGGTGGTGGTGGAGGCGGCTCGGCTGGGGGCCCAGCTGATCGTGGCCCACCACCCGGTGATCTTCCACCCGGTGAAGTCGGTCATCGACAAAACCCCCACCGGGGAGATCCTGCTGGCGCTGATCGAGCACAAGATCGCCGCCATCTGCGCCCACACCAACCTGGACGCCGCCCGCGGCGGGGTCAACGACTGCTTGGCCAAGGCGCTGGAGCTGACGGAGATCGGCCAGCTCCAGCAGGCGGGGGTGGACGCCCAGGGCCGCCCCTACGGCATCGGCCGGGTGGGGACGGTCCACCGGCCCGGGCTGTCCAACAGGGAGTACGCCGCCTTTGTCAAGGAGAGGCTGAACGCCGCCAACGTCCGCTTTGTAGGCGGGGGGAAGCCGGTCCAGCGGGTGGCGGTGGGGGGAGGCGCCTGCGGCTCCATGCTGGAGGACGTCGTCGCCCAGGGCTGTGACACCTTCGTCACTGCCGACGTGAAATACGACCAGTTCCTGGAGGCTAAGGCCCTGGGCCTGAACCTGCTGGACGCCGGACACTTCTCCACGGAAAATGTGGTGTGCGCCCCGATGGCCCGGTGGCTGTCTGAGGAGTTCCCAAATGTAGATGTCCGCCTGTCCGAGGTCCACAGAGAAATTTACAGCGCCATATAAAAAAACCTTGCAAATCCTTCCCTGTGGTGATATAATCCTGAAGTCTGAATAACGGGCGGTCCTCTGCGGCGTCTCCTTCAAGGGGACTCGAGGCCGGAACGAACGCCTATACAACAGGAGGAAATTTTCATGGATCTGATGAGAGCATTTACTGAGAAGTACACAAAGGCTGAGCCCCCCAAGGTGTCCGTGGGCGACACCGTCCGCGTCCACCTGCGGGTGAAGGAGGGCAACCGGGAGCGTATCCAGGTCTTCGAGGGCACCGTCATCGCCAAGAAGCACGGCGGGATCGAGGAGAGCTTCACTGTCCGCCGCATCTCTTATGGCATCGGCGTGGAGAAGGTCTTCCCCCTGCACGCTCCCTCCGTGGAGAAGGTGGAGGTCGTCCGCCGGGGCAAGGTGCGCCGCGCCAAGCTGTATTACCTGCGCGACCGCGTGGGCAAGGCCGCCAAGGTCAAGGAACTGCTGTGATCGGAGAAAAAGGAGCGGCTTTGCCGCTCCTTTTTCTTCGATCTGACCGTATTCCTTGTGAGGATTTCATATGGGTTATAAAATAAGAGCCATGCAGGAGATAGAATACCCCTTGCTGAATGATTTTTTGTACGAAGCGATTTTTATTCCGAAAGGGGAGGCACCGCCCCCGAAATCGATTCTTGAAGTTCCGGAATTGCAGGTTTACATTGCCGGTTTTGGAACAGAGGAGCACGACAGATCGCTTGTTGCCGAGGCGGATGGCAAAATTGTGGGTGCTGTTTGGGTCCGTATTATGGAGGATCATGGGCATATTGACAATACAACGCCATCGTTTGCGATCTCTTTATTGAAGGAGTATCGGGGACTTGGAATAGGAACTGAACTGATGAGGGAGATGCTTGCTGTTTTAAAAAATTGCGGATATCGACAGGTTTCACTTGCGGTTCAGAAGGCGAACTATGCGGTTAAAATGTATCGGAAACTGGACTTTGAAATTGTCGGTGAACATGGAGAGGAATATATTATGGTAAATCATCTGCGATGACGGGCATTACATTCCCAACAGTGCCTTTTGCACTGATCCCAGTATTAAGAGATGGGCCGGGTAGAAGAGGTACCACAGGTACTTGTCCCCAGGGAAAGAGCGCCCCTTTTTCCCGTTGTAGAAAAAGGTGAACGCCACCCCCAGCAGAGGGCCTACAGCGTTGATGCACAGCGTATGAAACCAGCGATAGTCAAACAGCTGTTCAGAGAAGAACGTCCAGATCAGCCTGTACCGGGACAGGGGCATGAGGAAGAGCCACAGCAGGGCCTTTTTCCGGACTGGCCAGTGTTCCGTCCGGTAAAAGACCAGGATGAACAGGATGTAGCTCCCTCCGCCCTCAGTGAGTCTGAGGTGCTGGGTGAGGATGACCACCCCGGCGGCCAGCAGATGCCCCAGCCCGGCCCGCTTTCCATTGCCCCATTCCATGAGCCGCAGGGTGAGCAGACCCAGCAGCAGAGTAAACATGATGTTGCCATGGAAACCGAACAGGAGATAGTAGGGACACTCCGCCAGACAGGCGAAGACCAACAGCCGCAGGGCGTATTTTTTGAAGTCCTGGGTATGGCGGTAGCCGTTGGCGATGGAGAACAGGAAGATAGGGGCAGCGATGCGGCCGATGTAGTCGGTGGCCCGCTGAAGGACCAGAAGGGCTGGGATGGTCTCTGACACATGGGGGAAGAAGAGGACCTCCACGGTCAGCGCCAGGGGCCACACATAGGTGAGGTGGTCCCACAGCATAGACAGAAGGGCAATGGTCTTCAATGCGATAAAGCTCATGTCGATTCATATCCTTTCCTGTAACGAGTAGGGAAAGGATACCATCTATTTCTTACAAAAAAACAGCCAGATCCCTTACAGATATCTGAAATTTTGGGAGGTCTCCTATGAACATCCAATGGTATCCCGGCCACATGACCAAGACCCGGCGGCAGATCGAGGCGGATCTGAAGCTGGTGGACGTGGTGGTGGAGATCGTAGACGCCAGGATCCCGGCGTCTAGCCGCAACCCGGACATCGACGCCATCTGCGGATCGAAGCCCCGGCTGATCGTCCTCAACCGGGCGGACCAGGCCGACCCGGAACAGAACAGGAGCTGGGCCGCCTGGTTCCGGGGACAGGGCTGGTCGGTGCTGGAGACCGACGCCAAAACGGGCCGGGGGATCGGCCAGTTCTCGGCGGTGGTCCGGGGCGTGCTCAGGGACCAGATCGCCCGGTGGAAAGAGAAGGGCCAGATCGGCCGTCCCGTCCGGGCCATGGTGGTGGGGGTGCCCAACGTGGGCAAGTCCACCTTCATCAACAAGGTGGCCAAAAGGAAGTCCGCCAAGGCCGGCGACCGTCCGGGGGTCACTCGGGGAAAGCAGTGGGTCCATGTGGATCAGGGGCTGGACCTTCTGGACACCCCGGGGATCCTCTGGCCCAGATTCGAGGACCCGGTCACCGGTATGGACCTGGCCTTCACCGGGGCGGTGAAGGATGAGATCATGGATGTGGAGACTCTGGGCTGTCACTTCATGGCCCTGCTGGGGGAGCGGTATCCCCAGGCCCTCATCGGCGGCTATAAGCTCCCGGCGGTCCCCTCTCGGGAGGAGGGGGAGGAGGACGTGGCCTGGGGCTACCGGATCCTCCAGGACTGTGCCGCCAAGCGGGGGATGCGCATCTCCGGCGGGGATGTGGACACCGAGCGCATGGCCCGGGTCCTCCTGGACGAGTATCGGGGGGGCAAGCTGGGACGCTTTACCCTGGAGGTGCCGCCCGCTTTCATAAAAGAGGAGGGGGAGCTATGACAATACAAGAGGAAAAAGAGTTCGTGGAGCAGGCTTTTCAGGCCCTGAAGGCCCGGGGCTGGTTCTCGCAGACCGGACTGGTCCCCACCGGCGTCACCGACGGGCAGATCGCCGCCTTTGAGGAGGAGTTCCAGATCAAGATCCCCTCCCTCTACCGGGCGTTCCTCCAGTCCTATGAGATCGGATTCTATTTCTGTGGGATCTGCAACGGTCCTGATATGTACACCTGCCCCCAGCCGCTGACGCTATGCACCGGAATGAAAGAGCTGAGAGGGTCCATGGAGGAATTCCGCCGCAGCGCCCGGGAGTATTTTTCCTATTCTGCCAAACCGGAGGAGTTTGGGAAATATCTCCCCATTGGAAATTGGGACAGCGACTGGCTGCTGTGGGACCTGTCCAAGCCAGCGGACCGGGTGATCGTGGACGACCCGGACTTTGGGGCCAGCTGGCTCCTGGTCTCCTTTGCTCATGATGAGCAGTGGGACGAGGCCTACTGGAGGGAGGGGGGCTGCCCGGCGGTCCCTGACTTCAAGACACTGCTGGAGTGGTCCTTCTGTGGGACACTGATCCCAGAGTTCGAGGAAGAGAACTGCGTGAAGGTGACCTATGAGCGGCTGAACGACTACGATTTCCTGTGGCATTGGTATGAGGACCGCTGGAAGGAGAAGTGACCATGGACTTTTGGCGATATGAGAAGGAAGCGATGGAGGAGGGCCGCGCCCTGGTCTGCGGCTGCGACGAGGCGGGGGCGGGCCCCCTGGCTGGGCCGGTGTATGCAGCGGCGGTGATCCTGCCCTTCGGGGCGGAGATCCCCGGCCTGGACGACTCTAAAAAACTGACCGAGAAGAGGCGGGAGGCCCTGTTCCCGGTCATCCAGGAAAAGGCCCTGGCCTGGTCGGTGGCCTTCGTAGAGGCGAAGGAGATCGACGAGACGGACATCCTGAGCGCCCGGATGGAAGCCATGCAGCGGGCCATCGACGGCCTGTCTCAGAGGCCGGACTTCGCCCTGATCGACGGGAATCGAGACCATGGCAAAAGTGCCGCCATCCTCACGCCCCACCGCTGCCTGGTGAAGGGGGACAGCCTGTCCGCCTCGATCGCGGCGGCCTCCATCCTGGCCAAGGTGAGCCGGGACCGGTATATGGTTGAGATGGCAGAAAAATATCCTCAGTACCGCTTCGACAAGCACAAGGGATACGGTACCGAGCTCCACTATGAGCTGCTGGCCCAGCATGGTCCCAGCCCCATCCACCGCCGGACCTTTTTGAAGAGGGCCAGCCTGCCTCCGGCCCGTCAGGGTGGGGAGGGCTCCGGCGGGATAGGAGCGGAGGAGGGATGAGCGGCCAGGAGAGCCGCCTGCTGGGCCGGTGGGGAGAGGACCGGGCGGCGGAGCTGCTGAGGAGGAAGGGGTTCCGGATCGCTGCTGCCAACTGGAAGTGCCGGTTTGGAGAGCTGGACCTGGTGGCGGAGGACGGGGCCTATCTGTGCTTCGCAGAGGTCAAGCTGCGCAAGAGCGCCGCCTTTGGCAGTCCCGGAGAAGCTGTGGACCGGCGCAAGCAGGACAGGCTGCGTACCGCCGCGCAGCTCTATCTGGCAAAACATCCCACCAGCCTCCAGCCCCGGTTCGATGTGATCGAGATCTACGCCCCCCAGGGCGTGGATACGAAAAGACCGGAGATCTTCCATTGGGAGAACGCCTTTTGACCAGAAAATCCCTTGACCTGGCGGGGAAAAGCTGGCATAATATAGTCACCGCAGTTGAAAAAGCGCATGTTGCGCTTTTTCATCCAGTGGGCCATTGGCCCACTGGAGCGTGCAAGGCACGCCGGCGGCGCCTATGAGATCCAAAGCAGGGCCGCAGATGCGGCCCCTGCGGCGATTTTTGCCGCAGGGTCCAAAAGGAGCGAATTGCTTCTTTTGGACCGCTTTGATGATAAGAGCCATCATCATATCGATAAGGAAGGATCATCATGCGGTATATCAGCACACGGAACAGCGCAGTCCAATACTCCGCCGCCCAGGCCATCGCCCAGGGGCTGGCCAAGGACGGGGGGCTGCTGACCCCCTTCTATATCCCCAAGCTGCCCAGCAAGGCCCTGGAGGATCTGAAGGATATGGCCTATCAGCAGCGGGCGGTGTACATCATGAAGATGTTTTTGGAGGAGTTCTCCGTCAAAGAGCTCACCGACTTCGCCAACGCCGCCTACGGCCCGGACAAGTTCGATTCTCCGGCGGTGGCCCCGGTCCGCACGGTGGACGGGGATATCCACTGTCTGGAGCTGTGGCACGGGCCCACATGCGCCTTCAAGGACATGGCGCTCCAGATGCTGCCCCACCTGCTCACCGCCTCCCTGACCAAGACGGAGGAGGACAAGACGGTGTGCATCCTGGTAGCCACCTCCGGCGACACAGGCAAAGGCGCCCTTGAGGGCTTCCGGGACGTGCCCCGGACCAAGATCCTGGTCTTTTACCCCAAGGACGGGGTGTCTCAGGTGCAGGAGCTCCAGATGGTCACCCAGGAGGGGGGCAACGTGGGGGTCGCCGCAGTGGTGGGCAACTTCGATGATGCCCAGACCGGCGTGAAGCGGCTCTTCTCCGACGAGGCCGTCCGCCAGGAGCTGGCGGACAAGGGCTACTTCTTCTCCTCCGCCAACTCCATCAACTGGGGCCGGGTGCTGCCCCAGATCGTCTACTATATCTCCGCCTACTGCGACCTGATCCGGGATGAGAGGATCGCCTTGGGCCAGACGGTGGATATCTGTGTGCCGACTGGCAACTTCGGCAACATCCTGGCCGCCTATTACGCCCAGGAGATGGGCCTGCCCATCGGTCAGCTGGTCTGTGCCTCCAACAGCAACAATGTCCTCACCGACTTCCTGCGCACCGGTCTCTACGACCGTGACCGTCCCTTCCACAACACCATCTCCCCCTCTATGGATATCCTGATCTCCTCCAATCTGGAGCGGCTGCTCTATGCCCTCACCCAGGACACCGCCGAGGTGGAGGGGTATATGGCCCAGCTGAACGAGAACGGCCGTTACCAGGTGAGCAGTAAGGTGCTGGACAAGCTGCAAAAGCGGTTCAAGGGCTATTTCTGCGGCGACGATGAGACCAAGCGGACGATCCGCTCTGTGTATGAGGAGCACGGCTACCTCATCGACACCCACACCGCCGTGGCCTTCTCTGCCCTGGAGCAGTACCGGAGGGAGACAGGGAGCGATTCCCCCGCTATCGTGGCCTCCACCGCCAGCCCCTTCAAGTTCTGCGCCAGCGTCCTGGAGGCCCTGGGGGAGACCGGGATCGCCTCGGGCCTGGACGCTCTGGACCAGCTGTCCGCCAAGACGGGCCAGCCCGCCCCCGCTCCCTTGGCCGGCCTGCGGGACAAGGCCGTCCGCTTCAGCCAGGTGGTGGAGAAGGAACACATGGCGGACGCGGTGCGGTCCCTGCTGGGGTGAGCCCATGGCCCTGTATGCCATTGGAGACACCCATCTGTCCCTGACCTCCGACAAGCCTATGGACGTGTTCGGAGGGGGCTGGACAGGGTATGTGGACAAGCTGGAAGAGGGGTTCCGCGTGGTGTCCCAAGAGGACACCGTGGTGGTATGCGGCGATATCTCCTGGGGGATGAGCCTGGAGGAGGCGAAGGAGGACTTCGCGTTCCTGGATGCGCTGCCCGGGGGACGCAAGCTCCTCCTCAAGGGCAACCACGACTACTGGTGGACCACCGCCAGCAAGATGAAGGCGTTCTTCCAAGAGAACGGATTCTCCACCCTGGACATCCTCCATAACAACTGCCATCTCTACGGAGACACTGCCCTGTGCGGCACCCGGGGCTGGTTCTATGAGGAGGACCGGGGAGCCCACAGCGCCAAGGTGTTCAACCGGGAGCTGATCCGTCTGGAGGCCTCTCTGAAGGCGGCGGGGGACAGAGAGAAGCTGTGCTTCCTCCACTATCCGCCCCTGTATCAGGGCTACCGGTGCCAGGAGATCCTGGACCTGCTGGAGCGGTATGGCGTGGGCCTGTGCTGCTATGGACACCTCCATGGGGCCAGCCACCGTATGGCCGTCACGGGACGGCAGGGGAGGGTGGACTACCGTCTGGTGGCCGCTGACTATGTGGGGTTCCGGCCGGTGTGTATTTTATGACAGCGGTCTATCCCAGGGGGCAGGAAGACATTCGTCCCCGTCAAAATGCCAGATCCAGGGGAGCCCCAGGGATAAGATAGAAAAATTTCAGGGAAATTTCAAAAAAAGACTGTTCAAACCACCGCGTATCTGATAGAATGTCGTGGCGAAAGTAAAAGGGCCCTGTTTCCGCAGCGGGAGGCGGGACCGACAGGAGGAAATTGACAAATGAAGGTCACCAGTGTTGAGAAGAAAGAGAAGAGCACCGTCGAGCTCACCATCCAGGTGGAGGCCGAGGCGTTCGAGGCCGCGCTCCAAAGGGCATATCTGAAGAACCGGAAGAGCATGAACGTCCCCGGCTTCCGCAAGGGCAAGGCCCCCCGGAAGATCATCGAGGGGATGTACGGCTCCGGCGTGTTCTATGAGGATG
The DNA here is from genome assembly GCA_003612335.1 of bacterium 1xD42-67. Lineage (GTDB taxonomy): Bacteria > Bacillota > Clostridia > Oscillospirales > Oscillospiraceae > Lawsonibacter. The sequence goes on along the minus strand of RAYO01000004.1, from coordinate 64,538 downwards.
CCATCAACGATCTCTACCCCGCCGCCTATGACGAGGCCGTGAAGGAGCAGGGCCTGGACGATGTGGGCTATCCCAAGATGGAGATCGTAGAGGTGGGCAAGGAGGGCTTCACCTTCAAGGCGCTGGTCTCTGTCCGCCCCGAGGCCAAGCTGGGCGAGTATAAGGGCCTGACCGCCCCCAAGGAGGAGGTCAAGGTCACCGAGAAGGACATCGATGAGGAGATCAAGCCTTACATCGACCGGGCCACCCGTCTGGTCAGCGTCCAGCGCAAGGCCAAGAAGGGCGACACCGCTGTGATCGACTTCGAGGGCTTCGACAACGGCACCCCCTTCGAGGGAGGCAAGGGCGAGAACTACGACCTGAAGCTGGGCGCGGGGATGTTCGTCCCCGGCTTCGAGGAGCAGGTCGTGGGGATGAAAGCCGGGGAGGAGAAGGACATCGACATCACCTTCCCTGAGGACTACCACGCCGACCTGGCCGGCAAGGCCGTGATCTTCCATGTGAAGGTCAACGAGGTGAAGGAGTCCCAGGCTCCCGAGGTGGACGATGAGTTCGCGAAGGACGTGTCTGAGTTCGAGACCCTGGCCGACTTCCGCAAGGATCTGGGGGAGAAGCTCCAGGCCCGCAAGGAGGCCCAGGCCCAGAACGACTTTGAGAACGCCGTGATCGAGCAGCTGGTGGAGAACATGGAGTGCGAGATCCCTGACGGCATGGTGGAGGTCCAGACCGACCGGCTGATGGATGATTACGCCATGCGCCTCCAGAGCCAGGGCATCCCTATGGACCAGTACATGTCCATGATGGGCATGACCCCTGAGATGATGCGGGCCTCCGCCCGTCCCGCGGCTCTGAAGCAGGTCCAGACCGAGGTGGCCCTCGCTGCCGTGGTCAAGGCGGAGGGGATCCAGGTCACCGACGAGGACTATGAGGCCGAGGTGGCCCGGCTGGCCGAGCAGTACGGCCTGCCCGCCGAGCAGGTGAAGACGGCGGTCCCCGCAGAAGATCTGAAGCGGGATCTGGCTCTGAAGAAGGCCAGCGAGCTGGTCCTGGCCAGCGCCAAGGTGGATAAGGCCAAGAAGAAGGCCGCAAAGAAGCCCGCCAAGAAGGCGGAGGAGGGCGAGGAGAAGCCCAAGCGCGCCCGGACCAAGAAGACTGAGGAAAAAGCAGAGGAGCCCAAGGCAGAGTAAAGAGATACGTCCCGGGGCGGCTCTTGCCGTCCCGGGCGTAAGAATATCCCAAGGAATGGATCTTCTGCCGGATGGGTATACTCTGGTATCCCAACTGAAAAAAGGAGCATCATCATGAGTTTAGTTCCCTATGTAGTAGAGCAGACCAACCGAGGCGAGCGGTCCTATGATATCTTCTCCCGCCTGCTCAACGACCGGATCGTCATGCTGTCGGAGGAGGTCAACGACACCACCGCTTCTCTGATCGTGGCCCAGCTGCTGTATCTGGAGGCCCAGGATCCGGACAAGGACATCCAGTTCTATATCAACAGCCCGGGCGGCTCTGTCACCGCCGGTATGGCCATCTACGACACGATGCAGTATATCAAGTGCGACGTGTCCACCATCTGCATCGGTATGGCGGCCTCTATGGGGGCCTTTCTGCTCTCCTCCGGAGCCAAGGGCAAGCGGATCGCTCTGCCCAATGCTGAGATCATGATCCACCAGCCTTCCGCCGGGACCCAGGGCCAGATCACCGATATGGCGATCCATCTGCGCCGCCTGGAGATCATCAAGGAGCGGATGAACCAGATCCTGTCTGAGAATACCGGGAAGCCGATCGAGACGGTCACCGCCGACTGTGAGCGGGACAATTTCATGACTGCCCAGGAGGCTATGGAGTACGGCCTGATCGACAAGGTGCTGGATAAGCGGTGATCCCGGGACGGGGGGAGGCCCTATCCGTCCCCACTACCTATCAAATGAGGTGTTTCCATGGCAAAAAATGATGACAGGAGGATCCGCTGTTCCTTCTGCGGCAAGCACCAGGACCAGGTGAGGCGGATGATCGCCGGTCCCGGTGTCTACATCTGCGACGAGTGTGTCAGTCTGTGTATGGAGGCGATGGGGAGCGAGCCTCTCCTGACGGACGAACTGGATCATGCGGACCAGCTCCTGGGGACGATCCCCGACGCGATCCCCACCCCGAAGGAGATCCACTCTGTCCTGGACCAGTATATCATCGGCCAGGAGAAGGCCAAGGTGGCCCTGTCCGTAGCAGTGTATAACCACTATAAGCGGATCTATTTTGGCGGGGCGGAGGATGTGGAGCTGCAGAAGAGCAACATCCTCCTCCTGGGCCCCACAGGCTGCGGCAAGACCCTCTTCGCCCAGACCCTGGCCCGGGTGCTGAAGGTCCCCTTCGCCATCGCCGATGCGACCACCCTCACCGAGGCGGGCTATGTGGGCGACGATGTGGAGAACATCCTGCTGCGTCTGGTCCAGGCCGCCGACTATGACATCGAGCTGGCTGAGCGGGGCATCATCTATATCGACGAGATGGATAAGATCGCCCGGAAGAGCGAGAACACCTCCATCACCCGGGACGTGTCCGGCGAAGGGGTGCAGCAGGCCCTGCTGAAGATCTTGGAGGGCACCGTGGCCAATGTCCCGCCCCAGGGCGGGCGGAAGCATCCCCATCAGGAGTTCATCCAGATCGATACCCGCAACATCCTCTTCATCTGCGGCGGCGCCTTCGACGGGATCGATAAGATCATCGAGCACCGGCTGGATAAGCGGTCTCTGGGCTTCGGCGCTGAGGTCCAGAGCAAGAAGGAGCGCAACGTGGGCGGGCTGATGGCTGAGATCCAGCCCCAGGATCTGCTGAAGTTCGGGATCATCCCAGAGCTGGTGGGCCGTATGCCAGTGGTGACCACCTTGGAGTCTCTGGATCGAGACCAGATGGTGCAGATCCTCACCGAGCCCAAGAACGCCCTGGTGAAGCAATATCAGGTCCTGCTGGCCTATGACGAGGTGGAGCTGGACTTCACACAGGAGGCCCTGGAGGCGGTGGCTGACCGGGCGGTGGCCCGGGAGATCGGGGCCCGTGGCCTGCGGGCCATCCTGGAGGAGGTCATGAACCAGATCATGTACGACATCCCCTCCGACCCCACCATCGTGAAGGTGACCATCACCGCCCCCTGTGTCAAAGACGGCCAGCCCCCTGAGCTGGTCCGGGACCAGGACCGCACCCAGCGCCCCAAGCTGGGCAGGGCCACCGTCCAGGTGGAGCGGTCCGGCCCCCACGGCTGGGCGGGCTGACATCGTGGATATCGAGGCGCCCCGCGTCCCCCTCAGCGGGAGCGCGGGGCGCCTGTGTTGCCGCCCCCACAAGGGGGGCGGAGGGGGAAAGCCCCCTCAGTCTCGCTCCGCTCAACAGCTCCCCCGTAAAGGAGGAGACCTGTATCCCTGGAAAGGAAGTGAAAACTATGGCGAAAGGATACGATATCCTGGATACCTCCACCATGCCCGTCATCGCTCTGCGGGGGCTCACGGTGTTCCCCAATGTGCTGATCCACTTCGAGGTGGCCCGGGAGGCGTCGGTGAAAGCCTTAGAGGCGGCCATGACCGCTGGGAGCCCGGTGTTCCTGGTGGGACAGAAGGACATCGCGGTGGATGAGCCCGGACTGGACGATCTGTATCAGGTGGGCACTATCTCCAGTATCCGGCAGATCCTCCGGATGCCGGGGGACAATGTGCGGGTGATGGTGGAGGGCCAGGCCCGGGGCCGGCTCCTCCAGCTGCTGCGCACCCAGCCCCATCTGGAGGCGGAGGTGCGGGAGATCGACGTCCCGGAGACCTCCGCCCGGGGCAGCGCCAAGGCGGAGGCCCTGATGCGCGCGACCTATGAGCTGTTCCAGGAGTACGCCGAGTTGGCCCCCAAGCTGTCTCCGGACCTGATCGTACACATCCTGGCCAGTCAGGACCCGGGCCATATCGCCGACTATGTGGCCCAGAACATCCCCATGCGCAACAGCGACAAACAGACCGTTTTGGAGGAGCTGCGCCCTGTCCGCCGGCTGGAAAAGCTCTACTGTCTGCTGGAGCGGGAGGTGGAGATCCTCAACCTGGACCACGAGATCGAAGACCGGGCCCGGGAGCAGATGAGCAGCCACCAGCGGGACTACTACCTCCGGGAGCAGATCAAGGCCATCCAGTCCGAGCTAGGGGAGGAGGCCGACGAGATCGAGGAGTATCGGGAGCGTATCGCCAAGGCGGACCTCCCGGACCAGGTGCGGGAGAAGCTGGAGAAGGAGCTGGGCCGGCTGGCCAAACAGTCCTACAGCTCTTCGGAGAGCGCCGTCCTGCGCAGCTATCTGGACATCTGCCTGGGCCTGCCCTGGGGGAAGCGCACCCGGGAGAAGGTGAGCGTCGCTGCGGTGCGCCGCCGGCTGGACCGGGACCACTTTGGACTGGAGAAGGTGAAGGAGAGGATCTTGGAGTTCGTGGCAGTCAGGCAGCTGGCTCCGGATCTGAAGGGCCAGGTGCTCTGTCTGGTGGGTCCGCCGGGGGTGGGCAAGACCTCCATCGCCATGTCCATGGCGAGAGCCATGGGCCGGGAGCTGGCCCGGGTGTCTCTGGGCGGGGTCAGCGATGAGGCAGAGATCCGCGGCCACCGGAAGACCTATGTGGGGGCCATGCCTGGACGGATCATCAGCGCCATCGACCAGGCCCAGAGCTGCAACCCCCTGATCCTTTTGGACGAGATCGACAAACTGGGCCGGGATCACCGGGGGGACCCCGCCTCCGCGCTGCTGGAGGTGCTGGATGGAGAGCAGAACGCCTCCTTCCGAGACAACTTCCTGGAAGTCCCCTTCGACCTGTCCGAGGTGATGTTCATCACTACAGCGAACACCACAGACACCATCCCCCGGCCCCTCCTGGACCGGATGGAGGTGATCGAGCTGTCCAGCTACACCGACGAAGAGAAGGTGCAGATCGCCAAGAGACACCTGCTGCCAAAGGAGCTGGCCCGCCATGGGCTGGCCAAAGGCCAGCTGAAGGTCTCTGATGGGGCCCTGCGGGAGATCATTGCCGCCTATACCCGGGAGTCAGGGGTCCGTGTTTTGGAGCGCCGCCTGGCCGCTGTCTGCCGCAAGACGGCCATGAAGGTGGTATCTGAGCAGGTCGGATCGGTCCGGGTCACCGACCGGGATCTGGAGGGGTATCTGGGCGTCCCCCGCTACCACCCGGAGCGCCAGGTCCTGGAGGAGCGGGTCGGGGTAGTCAACGGCCTGGCCTGGACCTCAGTGGGAGGCGAGCTGCTGGAGGTGGAGGTCAATGTCGTCCCCGGTTCCGGCAAGGTGGAGCTCACGGGCAACCTGGGGGACGTGATGAAGGAGTCGGCACACGCCGCTCTCAGCTTCATCCGCAGTCAGGCCGACCGGCTGGACCTCTCCGCCGATTTTTACAAGGAGAAGGACATCCACGTCCATTTCCCCGAGGGGGCGGTCCCCAAGGACGGCCCGTCCGCCGGGATCGCGATCACCACCGCTATGGTGTCCGCGCTCACCGGCTGTCCGGTGCGGCGCTGCATCGCCATGACCGGAGAGGTGACCCTCCGGGGAAGGGTCCTGCCCATCGGCGGATTGAAGGAGAAGACCATGGCCGCCTTCCGGAACGGGATCAAGACGGTGATCATCCCTGCCGACAACGCCAAGGACCTGGAGGAGATCGACCAGACGGTGCGCAAGGCGCTCCAGTTCATCCTGGTGGAGCGGGCGGACCAGGTGCTGACCAATGCCCTCAGCCGGCCTGTGGAGGCGTCTCCTCCCCGACGGCGGGGACGTCCGCCGAAGAACAGGCAGGAGCTGCCCGGCCTTCCCCCCGCGCCCAAGGGGGAGGGGAGCTCGCGCCTGAGCCAGTGAGGAGGGAGAGCTATGACTGTCGATCTGCAGCGGGCGGAGTTCGTGCTGTCTGCTGTCTCCCCCAAAAACTTCATCCAGGATGGACTGCCCCAGGTGGCCTTCGCCGGCCGGTCCAATGTGGGCAAGTCCTCGGTGATCAACCGGCTCCTCAACCGGAAGAATCTTGCCCGGGTGGGATCTGCGCCGGGAAAGACCATCCATGTGAATTATTTCGACATCGACGGGGCCTTCTACCTGGTGGATCTGCCCGGCTACGGCTATGCTCAGGTGTCGAAGGCGGAACGGGACCGGTGGGGGAGGCTGATGGAGGACTATTTCGCCCGGCCCGACCTGCTCACCCTGGGGGTGATGATCGTGGATTCCCGGCACAAACCCACCGCTGACGACTGCACGATGTTCCAGTGGTTCAAGGACAGCGGCTGTCCGCTGATCGTCGTGGCCAATAAGCTGGATAAGCTGAGGAAGCGGGAGATCGAGCCCAACCTCCAGCTCATCCGGGACACTTTGGAGCTGGAGGAGGAGGACCGGCTGATCCCCTTCTCCGCCGAGAAGGGCACCGGCCGGGAGGAATTGTTGTCTGCGATCTTCACAGCGATCCTGCCATGAACAGAGCGGTCCGGCTATCCGGACCGCTCTTTGATCTGAGCCGGCCGGCTCCATGCGGACTTTTCTGCAAAACTCTTGCAATCAGAGGGGCGTTCCGCTATAATATCATGGAGTGGTCATCGATATGGCCTTCAGGCCAGAAGATACAGGAGAGTGTTTACATTGAAATACGATCATAGCGCTATCGAGAAGAAGTGGCAGGCTCGGTGGAAGGACGAGAGGACCTTCGCCTGTAAGAACGGCGATCCCCGCCCTAAATTCTACGGGCTCGTGGAGTTCCCCTATCCCTCCGGAGCGGGCCTCCATGTGGGACATCCCCGGCCCTACACCGCCATGGACGTCATCGCCCGGAAGAAGCGGATGGACGGCTACAACGTTTTGCTGCCCATCGGCTACGACGCCTTCGGCCTGCCCACCGAGAACTTCGCCATCAAGAACCACATCCATCCCGCTGTCGTCACCAAGCAGAACATCGAGAACTTCACCCGCCAGCTCCACATGCTGGGCTATTCCTTCGACTGGGACCGGTGTGTGGACACCACCGACCCCAACTACTACAAGTGGACTCAGTGGATCTTCCTCCAGCTCTACAAGCACGGCCTGGCCTATAAGACCACCATGCCGGTGAACTGGTGCACCTCCTGCAAGTGCGTCCTGGCCAACGAGGAGGTCGTCGAGGGGGTCTGCGAGCGCTGCGGCGCGCCCGTGGTCCGCAAGGAGAAGTCCCAGTGGATGCTGAAGATCACCGCTTATGCCCAGAAGCTCATCGACGGGCTGGACACCGTGGATTTCATCGACCGGGTGAAGACCCAGCAGCGCAACTGGATCGGCCGCTCCACTGGCGCGGAGGTCACCTTCAAGGCCACCACCGGGGACGACATCGTGGTCTTCACCACCCGGCCCGATACCCTCTTCGGCGCCACCTACATGGTCATCTCCCCGGAGCACCGCTTCGTCAAGGAGTGGAAGGATAGACTGTCCAACTGGAACGAGGTGGCCGCCTATGTGGAGGAGGCCGGAAGGAAATCCGACTTCGAGCGCACCGAGCTGTCCGCCGACAAGGAGAAGACCGGCGTCATGCTCCAGGGAGTGGCGGCGGTCAACCCGGTGAACGGCCGGGAGATCCCCATCTTCATCTCCGACTATGTCCTGGCCTCCTACGGTACCGGGGCCATCATGGCCGTCCCTGCCCACGACACCCGCGACTGGGCTTTTGCCAAGAAATTCGGCTGTGAGATCATCGAGGTGGTCTCCGGCGGCGAGGACGTGCAGAAGGATGCTTTCACCGCCAAGGACGACACCGGCATCATGGTCAACTCCGACTTCCTGGACGGCATGACCGTCAAGGACGCTATCCCCGCCATCACCAAATGGCTGGAAGAGAAGGGGATCGGCCACGAGCAGGTGAACTATAAGCTCCGGGACTGGGTGTTCTCCCGACAGCGGTACTGGGGCGAGCCCATCCCCATGGTGTGGTGCGACAAGTGCGGCTGGGTGCCCCTGCCCGAGGACCAACTGCCCCTGCTCCTCCCAGAGGTGGAGAGCTACGAGCCCACCGACAACGGGGAGAGCCCCATCGCCAAGATGACCGACTGGGTGGAGACCACCTGCCCCTGCTGCGGCGCGCCCGCCAAGCGGGAGACCGACACCATGCCACAGTGGGCCGGGTCCAGCTGGTATTTCCTGCGGTATATGGACCCCCACAACGACAAGGCCCTGGCCTCCAAGGAGGCCCTGGACTACTGGGGCCAGGTGGACTGGTACAACGGCGGCATGGAGCACACCACCCTCCACCTGCTCTACTCCCGGTTCTGGAACAACTTCCTCCACGACATCGGAGCGATCCCCCACGCCGAGCCCTATGCTAAGCGCACCAGCCACGGCATGATCCTGGGCAAGAACCCCCACTATGTGGGCAACGTGGAGACCGAGGCGGAGAAGCAGGCCCTCATCGACAAATACGGCAGTCAGGCCCTGCGGCCGTCGGTGAAGATGTCCAAGTCCCTGGGCAACGTGGTCAACCCCGACGACGTGATCCGGGACTACGGCGCCGACACCATGCGCCTGTATATCATGTTCATCGGCGACTTCGAGAAGACCGCCACCTGGTCGGACGAGTCTGTCCGGGGCTGCAAGAAGTTCCTGGACCGGGTCTGGAATCTGAGCGAGAAGCTCAAAGAGGGCGACGGCTGCTCTCCGGAGAATGAGATGGCGGTCCACCGGGCCATCAAAAAGGTCTCTGACGACATCGAGGCCATGAAGTTCAACACCGCCATCGCCGCCCTCATGTCCCTGGTCAACGACTTCTACGCCAAGGGAGCCACCAAGGGGGACTACAAGGCCCTCCTGCTCATGCTGTCCCCCTTCGCCCCCCACCTGTGCGAGGAGCTGTGGGAGATGAACGGATTCGGCGGGCAGGTGTGCCTCCAGGAGTGGCCAGAGTACGACGAGAGCAAGACCGTTGCAGCCACCGTCCGGATGGCTGTCCAGGTGGGCGGCAAGGTGAAGGCCAATATCGTCGTCTCCGCCGACGCCTCCGACGAGGAGGTGGTGGCCGCCGCCCTGGCCGAGCCCAAGATCGCCAAGCTGGCCGAGGGGATGGACCTGGTCAAATCCATCGTGGTAAAGGGCAAGCTGGTCAGCCTGATCTTCAAGCCCCAGGCGTGATGTAAGGAGACCGGGGGGAGGTCTGCTGTCCTGGTCATCGGAGCGTCCATTATGCTCGATGGCGGCAAAAAGGGCAGATGAGCGACATTTCACAGGCTGTTTACAAATCTACTCTTGACAGATCGCCCCAAAGGCAATATAATGATAACGTTAAAGCCATAAATATGGCCCTACGTGAGCGGGAGATCCCCGCCGCGCGCGGAGGGAGGGAAATATAAATGTCGGAAGTCCGTGTGAGAGAGAACGAGTCTCTGGAGAGCGCTCTGAAGCGCTTCAAGCGCAGCTGTGCCAAGTCTGGAGTGCTGGCCGAGGTCCGGAAGCGTGAGCACTACGAGAGCCCCAGTGTCAAGCGCCGCAAAAAGTCGGAGGCCGCCCGCAAGAACCGTAAGAAATTCTATTGATCATGCCGCATCAGAGAACGCCGCAGCTTTGCTGCGGCGTTTTTTCTGTTTCGTCGAAGCTGGATCTGGAGCCAGGAAGGTTCTTCCGATCTTCTGCTGCAGATCTCGCAATTTATCTTGTTTTTTTATCATATCTTCCTGCTGTCCTGGTATTCGATTGACAGTTCAAGATCTGCAAGTATGATGATATCAAGTTCAGAAGAGGGGCGCATCGAGACGGATCGGTCTGGGGACATGCCGGATCGATGGGCCGGCTGAGCGATCGTATTTGTTGGAATGTCTAAAAAATGCAGTAGGAGGAAGAAGGAACATGAGCAAAGAGATCAAGATCTCCGTCAGTGAAAAGCGCTGCAAGCAGTGCGGTATCTGTGCCGCCCTGTGTCCCAAGCATGTCCTGGACCAGGAAGTCGGCTGTGTGCCGGTGGCCGCCCGGCTGGAGGACTGCATCGGGTGCAGGCTGTGCGAGATGAGATGCCCGGACTTTGCGATCGAAGTGGAGGTCAAATAACTATGAGTAAGAGTGTTAAGAAATTCATCGAAGGCAACAATGCCATCGTAGACGGCGCGATCGCCGCCGGGGCCCGGTTCTATGCGGGCTATCCGATCTCCCCCAGTTCTGAGATCGCGGAGGGGGCCGCCAAGGAGCTGCCCCGCCACGGCGGCGTATACATCCAGATGGAGGACGAGATCAGCTCCATGGCCGCCCTGCTGGGCGCGTCTCTGGCGGGCAAGAAGTCCTTCACCGCTACCAGCGGACCGGGCTTCTCTCTGATGCAGGAGAACCTGGGCCTGGGCATCATGTCTGAGATCCCCACCGTCATCTTCGATGTCCAGCGCAGCGGCCCCTCCACCGGCGCGGCCACCAAGCCCGCCCAGGCCGACATCATGCAGGCCCGCTACGGCGTCCACGGCGATCACAGCATCATCGCTCTCAGTCCCTCTTCCGTCCAGGACTGCTACGATCTGTCCATCGTGGCCTTCAACCTGGCCGAGAAATACCGCACCCCCGTCCTGTTCATGACCGACGAGGTGATCGGCCACCTGCGTGAGACCGTCACCGAGGTGGAGCCCGATCCCTCCCAGATCTTCAACAGGGTCCAGCCCGGCGAGGACGTGACCCAGGCGGAGTTCCGGCCCTACAGCTTCTCCAGCAACATGCCCGCCCCCATGCCCGCCGTGGGCGGCCGGCTGCTGATGCGCACCACCGGTTCCACCCACGATGAGAAGGGCGAGTTCGGCCCTGGTCCCGCCAACATCGACCGGGTGACCCACTACCTGACCGATAAGATCGAGAAGAACGTGGACGATATCACCATCACCCGCTCCTATCAGCTGGAGGACGCAGAGGTCGCGTTCATCACCTTCGGCTGCTCGGTCCGCAGCACCATGACCGCTGTGGACATCCTGCGGGCCAAGGGCGTGAAGGCCGGTATGCTCCAGCTGGTCACCATCTGGCCCATGCCGGAGAAGGCGATCCGGGCCGTCCTGTCCAAGGTGGAGACCGTGGTGGTCCCCGAGATGAACCTGGGCCAGCTGGCCGGCGAGGTCCGGAAATTCAACGACTACGGCTGCAAGGTCATCCAGGCCAACCGCACCGACGGCGTGCTGATCACTCCCAAGCAGATCCTTGACAGACTGGAGGAAAAGTAATTATGGCTACTTATAAGGATTATATGCTCTTCGACAAGCTCCCTCACACCTGGTGCGCCGGCTGCGGCGACGGGATCATCCTACAGTCCATCGCGGCGGTCTTCGCTGAGATGGAGCTGGATAAGCACGACATCACCCTGGTCAGCGGCATCGGCTGCTTCGGCCGTGTGGACGACTATCTGGACATCAACTGTATGCACGTGACCCACGGCCGCGCCTTAGCTGCCGCCACCGGTGTCGCTCTGGGCAACCCGGAGCTGAACGTCCTGGTCACCATGGGAGACGGAGACGGCACCACCATCGGCGGCAACCATCTGATCCACTGCGCCCGCCGGAACATCGATCTGACCGCCATCATCGCCAACAACTACAACTACGGCCAGACTGGCGGCCAGTACTCCGGCACCACCCCCACCGACAGCATCACCTCCACCTCTCCCTATGGACACATCGAGCAGAACTTCGATATCTGCAAGCTGGCTGAGGCCGCCGGGGCCAGTTATGTGGCCCGGTCCACCGCCTACAACCCCGTCCAGATGCGTAAGCTGATCCGGGGCGGTATGGAGCACAAGGGCTTCGCCCTGATCGAAGTGATGGTGGCCTGTCCCACCCACTACGGCCGCTACAACAGGCAGGGCGAGGCGGCCGATATGATGAAGCTGATGAATGAGCAGAGCGTCCCTGTGGAGAAGGCCCGGACCATGACAGAGGAGGAGCTGGAGGGCCGCATCGTCACCGGCCTGCTGGTGGACAAGGACCGGGAGGACTACTATACCAAATACAAGAAGATCATCGATGCCCAGAATATGGATAAGTGAGGGAGGAGAAGAGCATGAAGATCCAGATCGTTTTGAGCGGCGTGGGGGGCCAGGGCCTGATCTCCAACGGTGAGATCATGGGCCAGGCGGCGTCGATCTTTGAGGAGGGCCTGTTCGCGACCATGACCGCCGCCTACGGCTCCGAGACCCGGGGCACCTTTACCAAGACGGACGTCATCATCAGCGACCAGCCCATCGGCTATCCCAATGTGGACGAGCCCGACGTGATCCTCTGTCTGGCCCAGGTGGCCTATGACCGCTATGTGGACAAGTTCCACGACAACACCAAGATCTTCTACGACACGGAGATGGTCGAGCCTGCAGAAGGGGCTAAAGGGGAGCACATCGGCTATGATTTCCGGGCCATGAGCATCGAGCTGGGGGACATGCGGACCGCCAATACCATCGCCCTGGGCGTGATGCTGAAGCACTGCGCCCTGCGGCCCGACGCCGTGAAGCAGGCCATCGCCTCCCGCTTCGAGGGCAAGGACAAGGTCATCGCCATCAACCACAAGGCCCTGGATCTTGGCCTGAGCCTGTGAGCCATCCAATATCCCACAACATTCCAGAGCAGGTCCTCTGCTCTGGAATGTTGTACGCAGATCTGGGAGAATACTAAGGATACGATGCAGCGGAAGGAGACTGCCATATGATTAAGGAAAAACCCTATCGCAGCGGCGAGACAGTGGCCGGTGCGGAGCGCTCCGGGAACCGAGGATATCTGTATGCTCTGGGCCTGGGCCCGGAGGATCTGGAGAAGCCCTTCATTGGGATCGTGAACTCCTGGAGCGGGATCCACCCGGGGCACGTCCATCTGCGGGAGCTGGCGGCCGCCGTCTCAGAGGGGGTCTTGGCCGCTGGCGGCCGTCCCTTCGAGTTCAACACCATCGCCATCTGCGACGGCATCACCCAGGGGCACAGCGGGATGCGCTTCGTCCTGCCCAGCCGGGAGCTGATCGTGGATTCCATCGAGGTCATGGTCCAGGCCCACCATTTCGACGGTCTGGTCTTCCTGGCTGGCTGTGACAAGATCGTGCCGGCCATGGCCCGGGCGGCGGGCCGGCTGGATATCCCCTGTGTCTTCGTGACCGGCGGTCCCGCCCGGCCCGGCTTCTATAAGGGGAAGGACTACGCCGGATATCAGATCCGGGAGGCCTCTGCCAAGGTGCTCAGCGGGGAGATCAGCGAAGCGGAGTACGATGAGATGGAGCAGTCGGCCTGCAGCGGGCCGGGCTCCTGCCCCATGATGGGGACGGCCAACACCATGTCCTGTCTGATGGAGCCTCTGGGCCTGGCCCTGCCTGGCTGCGGCACCGTCCACGCTACCGAGGCGAAGAAGCTGCGCATGGCCCACCAGAGCGGCGAACTGGTGATGGACCTGGTCCGCAAGGGACGCTGTCCCAAGGACTATATCACCCGGGAGACCTTCCTCAACACCTTAAAGGTGGACATGGCCATCGGCGGCTCCACCAACAGCGCGATCCATCTGCCCGCCATCGCCAGCGAGTTCGGGATCGAGCTCACCAAGGATGACTTCGAGGATGCCAGCCTGGCCACGCCGCAGCTGGCCAACGTCCGGCCCAGCGGCAAATACACCCTGTGGGAGCTGGATCAGGCCGGCGGCGTCCCCGCCGTCATGGCTGAGCTGGGGGAGAGCCACCTGGATCTGGACCTGGAGTGCGTCACTGGCCAGAGTTGGCGGGAGGTGCTCCAAGGGATCCACAGCCGGGACACCGACGTGCTGACCACCACCGCCGCTCCCCTCCACGAGCAGGGCAGCCTGTGCATCCTGAAGGGCAACCTGGCCCCGGAGGGGGCAGTGATCAAGCAGAGCGCCGTCCACCCGGACATGATGGTCCACACCGGCCCCGCCCGCCCCTTCGACAGTGAGGAGGACGCCATCGCCGCCATCCGGGCCGGAAGGATCCAGAAGGGCGACGTGATCGTGATCCGCTATGAGGGGCCCCAGGGCGGGCCCGGGATGCGGGAGATGCTCTCCGCCACCACCACGCTGGTGGGCTCCGGCCTGGGCACCACCACTGCCCTGATCACCGACGGCCGCTTCTCCGGCTCCACTCGAGGCCCCTGTGTGGGCCACGTCTCGCCGGAGGCCTTTGCCGGAGGTCCCATCGGTCTGGTGGAGGAGGGGGATATGATCACCCTGGACATCCCCGGCCGCAGGCTGAGCGTGGATGTGTCCGATGAAGAACTGGAGCGCCGCCGGGCCCGGTTCCAGCTGCCCGCGAGCAAGCGAGAGCTGTGTGACAGCCCCTATCTCCAGCGCTACTCCAGGTCGGTGACCAGCGTCTGGAAGGGAGCCGTCCTGAAGTAAGGATATCAGCAAGAGAGCAACAGGAAGTGGATCGAGGAGGATGACAGGAATGGATATGGATTTTGAGATCTTACGGTATACCCAGGACAAGCACCCGGACTCTCATATTCATGAACACTATGAGATATTCATCTCCCTGAGCAATGAGGGGAAGTTTTTCGTGCGGGAAGAGGGTTATCCTCTGCGGTTCGGGATGATATTCATCCTGAATCCCTTTGAGATCCACCGCTGTTTCTGCAAAGGGAACCAGCCCTATGACCGGTATGTGCTCCATTTTTCTGAGGACTATCTCAAGATGCTGTCCACCAAATCGGCGGATATGGAGGTGCTGTTCAGCTCCGCTCCAGTGATCCACCGGGTGGAGGGGAGGACCCTGGCCAAGATGCTGGACCAGCTGTCCACCCTCAGCACCCCCGCCGGCGACGGATTCGGGGACGACGTGGAGCAGAACATCCGGCTCAGCGAGTTCCTGCTGCTGATGGCCCGGATCATCAACAGCGAGAAGATCTCCCATGTCCCTATGACCAAGAGCGAGGATCGGATCAGTGAGATCCTGCGGTTCATCCACGCCAACTACAACAAGGACATCTCCCTGGATTCCCTGTCCAAGCAGTTCTTCATCAGCAAATCCAGGCTGAGCCAGATCTTCAAGGACACGACAGGCTTCTCCGTGGGGGACTATATCCTGACCTACCGGATCAAGACCGCCTGTACTCTGCTGAAGAGCGGGATGCGGGTACAGGACGTGGGGGAGATGACCGGGTTCCACACCAGTACTAATTTTATCCGCGCCTTTAAGAAGCGGACGGGTTATTCGCCTGGAAAATTCTCCAAGAATCCGGAGAAGGAAGAAAAGTGACCGGATACCGGTCGAAGGAAAGGACCATTGAGTGATGAAATATCCTGTTGAACAGATCCGTGCGTTCTGCGAGCAGGTCTGGACCAAAGCCGGACTGCTCCCCGAGGACGCCAAGCGCTGCGTCGATGTGCTGCTGGCGGCGGACCTGCGGGGCCAGCGCACCCACGGCACCACCCATATGAAGGACTACTGCACCCGCATGGAGCTGGGCACCGCCACCAACGGAGCCGATATCGACATCCAGCAGACCTCCCCCTCCACTTTGGTGGTGGACGCCAAGCACGGCGTGGGCATGGTGGTGGCTGCCAAGGTGATGGAGCGGTGTATCCAGCAGGCCAAGGTCTCCGGCGCCTGCTTCGCCTCGATCCACAACGGCTGCCACTACGGTCTGGGGGCCTACTACCCCATGATGGCGGTGGAGCACGATATGATCGCGGTGAGCTTCGCCAACACGCCCCCGCTGGTGGCCCCCTTCGGGGGAGCGGACCCCCTGCTGGGCACCAATCCCATCTCGGTGGCGATCCCCGCCGGCAAGTATCCCCCCCTGGTGATGGATATCGCGACCAGTGTGGTGGCCAAGGGCGCCATCTCTCTGGCTTTGAAGGAGGGGCGCTCCATCCCTGACAACTGGGCCTTGGACAAGGACGGCAACCCCACCACCGATGCTGCCGCCGCCAATGTGGGTGCGCTGATGCCCTTCGGCGCCCACAAGGGCTATGCGATGGAGCTGATCGGCTCTCTCCTGTCCTTCGCCCTCAGCGGTGCGGATATGGATACGGATATCCCCCGGTTCTTTGAGCAGCCGGACAAGCTGACCAATGTGGGTCAGTTCATGGGCTGCATCGATATCAGCAAGTTCTGCCCGGTGGAGGACTTCAAAGCCCGGGTGGATGGGATGTTCGACGTGCTGAAGGCCTGCCGTCCTGCGGCCGGTTCCAAGGGCGTGATGATCCCCGGTGAGATCGAGGTGAACAACACCAAGGTCTCTTTGGAGGAGGGCATCGACCTGTCTGAGGCCACGCTGAAGGATCTCAAAGAGATGGCCGATACCTTCGGCGTCCCCTATACATTTTAAGACAGACGGCCTGTGAGGAGCCTCAGAGCCGCTGGACACCGGTCCCACCCTCTTCGGAGGGTGGGACCCTTGGTGGGCGGCAAATATCTTATAGGATATACGACGATGAAAGGTGGAGACGCATGAGATATCCGGTAGAACAGATCC
This sequence comes from bacterium 1xD42-67, assembly GCA_003612335.1. Lineage (GTDB taxonomy): Bacteria > Bacillota > Clostridia > Oscillospirales > Oscillospiraceae > Lawsonibacter. The sequence goes on along the minus strand of RAYO01000004.1, from coordinate 48,111 downwards.
GCAGCTACTGTGAGGAGGTGTGGATCAAAGCGGGGCTGAGCCCTGAGGACGCCAAGGTGTGTGTCGATGTGCTGCTGGCGGCGGACCTGCGGGGCCAGCGCACCCACGGCGTCACCCATATGCGGGACTACTGCGACCGTATGGTGAAGGGGACATCCACCCCAGGGGCGGATGCGGAGTTCGACCTGACTTCGCCCACCTCCTATGTGGTGGACGCGAAATACGGTGTGGGAATGGTGGTGGCGCCCAAGGCGATGAAAAAGTGTATGGAGCAGGCCAAGATCTCCGGCGCCTGCTTCGCCTCGATCCACAACGCCTGTCACTATGGCCTGGGGGCCTACTACCCCATGATGGCCCTGGAGGAGGACATGATCGCCTTCAGCTTTGCCAACGCTCCGGCGCTGGTGGCCCCCTTCGGGGGAGCGGACCCCTGTCTGGGGACCAACCCTATCTCGGTGGCGATCCCCGCCGGCAAGTATCCCCCTCTGGTGATGGACATCGCGACCAGCGTGGTGGCCAAAGGCCGGATCCATCTGGCCATGAAGGAAGGGCAGTCCATCCCTGAGGGCTGGGCTTTGGACAAGGAGGGCAGGCCCACTACTGACCCCTTCGAGGCCAACGTGGGGGTGCTGATGCCCTTTGGTGCCCACAAGGGCTACGCCATGGAACTGATCGGCTCCCTGCTGTCCTTCGCCCTCAGCGGTGCGGATATGGACGGTAAGATCCCCCGTCCCTTCGAGTGCCGGGACCAATTCACCAATATCGGGCAGTTCATGGGCTGCATCGACATCAGCAGATTCTGCCCGGTGGAGGACTTCAAGGCCCGGGTGGACGGGATGTTCGCTGTGCTGAAGGCCTGCCGTCCCGCCGCTGGTTCCCCAGGGGTGATGATCCCCGGCGAGATCGAGGTCCGAAAGACAGAGGAGGCTCTGCGGGACGGGATCGACCTGTCGGAGGCGGTATTGGGCGAGTTCCGAGAGATGTCCCAGACCTTCGGCGTGCCCTGTCCGTTCTGAGGCAGGAGCGGCTCGTTCCGGCAGTTCCAGACCGGATGGGATGGGCTGGAAGAGCTTGTCGCAAATCGTATGATTTGCATATTATTTGAAGGAAACTCAGGCCATATGGCTGATGACAGCCGCGGGATTTTTGGTATGATATTACCATAATGGGGCGGGAATCGGAGCCGTTATTGGTCATTGCTCCGGTAGATTCCCGATCCTAAGACAGGATCTCTGAAAATCCTGAGGAGAGCCTTTTCCAAGATCGAACAGCAGAGGTAACGAGATATGTCACAGATTTCTCAGATATTAGACCCGATAGAACTGCCTGATATCGTCAAGGTCAGGCAGAAGTTCGAGCACCGGGAGCTGGAGAACGTCCGGGAGGTGCTGATGGCGAAGCTGGAGGAGAGGGGACTGGACATCCAGCCCGGCCAGCGGATCGCGATCACCTGCGGGAGCCGGGGGGTGGACAAATACCCCCTGCTGATCCGCACAGCCTGTGATTTCGTCAGGTCCCGGGGGGGCCAGCCCGTCCTGATCCCCGCTATGGGCAGCCACGGCGGCGCCACCGCCGAAGGTCAGCGGGAGGTCCTGCACCACAACGGCATCACCGAGGAGGCCATGGACGCGCCCATCCTCTCCTCCATGGAGGTGGTGCAGATCGGGACCAGCGACCGGGGCCTGCCGGTGTACGTAGACAAGAACGCCTATGAGTGCGATGGGATCATCCTGCTCAACCGGGTGAAGTGTCATACAGCCTTCCGGGGAGCCATCGAGAGCGGTCTGACCAAGATGACCGCCATCGGTCTGGCGAAGCAGAAGGGGGCGGAGATGACCCACATCCTGGGCTTTGAGAACATGGCCCAGAACATCATCTCGGTGGGGAAGGTCACACTGTCCACCCTGAACATCGTCTGTGGGATCGCCTCCATCGAGGACGCTTTTGGCCACCTGTCCGAGGTCTTCGTCCTGAAGCAGGACGAGATCATGGAGCAGGAGCCTGAGATCCTGAAGAGAGCCAATGCCCTGATGCCTCGCTTCGCAGTGGACGAGTCCGACGTGCTGGTGATGATGGAGATGGGCAAGGACGTGTCCGGCTCCGGCCTGGACAGCAACCTGATCGGCCGGTACAATGTCCCCTTCGTCAGCGGCGGGCCCAACTTCCGGTGCCTGTGTGTGCTGGACCTCACCGATGCCTCGGACCACAACGCCAACGGCATGGGACAGGCGGACATCGCCTCCCGCCGGTTCTTCGATAAGATGAACGTGGAGCTGGGCTATGTGAACTGCCTGACCTCCACCGCGATCAACAGCGGCAAGATGCCCATGATCCTGGACACTGACAAACAGGTGATCCAGGCGGCGGTGAAGTTTTCCGGCAAGCCGGACCGCAAAAAGGCCAGTGTGGTCATCGGTATCTCTACCCACGAGATGGGGGAGGTGTACATGTCTCAGGCGGCGCTGGACTTGGTGCCGGACCACCTGAAAAGCATGATCGAGGTAGAGGGCGACTTCATGCCCATGCCTTTCGATGAGAATGGGGATCTGCTGCTGTTCAAGCAGGCGAATCAGTAGGTTTTCCCCTGGTCCGGGCGGTCCTAAGACCGCCTGGCCATCCCACCGGGATAGCCGGAGGAATCTCCGCTATTTATATTTTTAGAGAGGACGAGGATAACATGAAAAAGAAGATCTTGGCACTCGCCCTGGCCATCGCGATGGTCATGGGTCTGGCCGCCTGCGGCGGCGACAAGGGCGGCCAGCAGCAGGGCAGCCAGGGCGGCGGCAGCTCTCAGGGCGGCTCCAACGGCGGAGGATCTGGGGCTCCCAGTTCCCCCTACACCGTCCAGATCTGCGGCGCGACCAGCGGCGGCACCTACTTCCTGATCGCCAATGGCCTGTGCCAGCTGATGAACGACACCATGCCTGAGTGGTTCCGGGCTTCTGCCCAGTCCACCGGCGGCACCCCTGAGAACATCCGCCTGATGGAGTCTGGCGAGACCGACTTCGCCTTTGGCCAGGCGGGCGTGGTGAAGACCGCTATCGAAGGTACCGGCGCCTTCGAGGGGGAGACCTTCGACAATATCTCCTCCGTGACCTATGTATATCCCAACGTGATGCAGATCGCGGTGTCCAACAAGTCCGGTGTGAAGGATTTCACCGATCTGAAGGGCAAGAGCTTCTGTGCCGGTGCTTCCGGTTCCGCGACCGAGCTGAACACCCGGGACATGTTCGCCGCCTGCGGGATGACCTATGACGACGCTCGGATGGAGTATACCTCTGAGTCCCAGTCCGTGGAGCTGCTGAAGAACAACCAGGCTGACGGCGCCAACCTGATCGCTGCCATCGGTGCTGCCTCTGTCACCGAGCTGTATTCCACCGGCGACTATCACCTGATCTCCTTTACGGACGAGCAGCTGGATGCCATCTGTGCCCTGAGCGACGCTTATTACAAGTACACCATCCCTGCCGGCACCTATGCCAACCAGGACGAGGAGATCAAGACCTTTGCTGTGGCCAACTATATCTTCTGCCGGAGCGACCTGGAAGAGGAAGTGGTCTATCAGTTCGTCAAGTGCATCTATGAGAATCTGGATAAGGTCTATGAGATGCACAGCATCTGTGAGGGCAATATCGCTTTGGAGAACGTGACCAATGGTATGACCGCCCCCCTGCATCCCGGCGCTGAGAAGTACTTCAAGGAGAAGGGCGTACTTTGACAGCGGCGGAGCCGAAGACCGTATCATAACAGCATAACGCTTGCTTCCATGGGCGGATGGAGGGGCACGAGTCCGATCCATCCGCCTATCTGTATGCCTACATCGACCTGGAAAGGAGACCTTTGATGAGCGAGAATAAGGAGAAAAAGGAGTCGGTCCAAGTCAGTTCTGAAGAGAATAGGGGCGTCTTGAACGAGATCGAGATGCTCGATGTGGAAGAGAACCTGAAAAAGTACGATTCGGAATCTGTACTGACAGAGAACAAGGGCATCATGGCCCGGATCGTCACAGTGGTGGCCCTCATCCTGTCGATATATCAGCTCTACTTGGCCAGTCCCTGGGGCACGGTGCCCTCTGCCAAGGCCCGGGCCATCCACCTTGGCTTCGTGACAGCATTGATCTTCCTCAATGTACCCATCTATAAGCGCAAGGATGGCCGTCTGATCAATTTCGTTCCCTGGAATCTGCTGTGTGCAGTACTGGCCCTGGGCTGCAACATCTATCTCTATGGCCGGATCGATCCTCTGGCGGCCAGCGGGAACGTGCTGAATCAGACAGACTTCATCGTGTGCATCATCATCGTCCTGCTGACCCTGCTGGCCGGCCGGCGCAGCTTGGGCGCGATCATGTGCGCGCTGCCGATCCTGTTCCTGCTGTATGCCTATTTCGGCGCATCTCTGCCCGGGATCCTACATCACAGGGGCTTCGGCTTCACTCGGCTGCTGAAGCAGATGGTCACCTCCTCTGAGGGCATCTACGGGATCCCCTTGGGCGTGTCCTGTTCGACGATCTTCCTCTTCGTTCTCTTCGGCGCCTTCCTCAGTGAGACGGGCCTGAGCGAGCTGTTCACCAATATCGCGATGGCCATCGCCGGCGACCGGGATGGCGGGCCTGCCAAGGTGTCCATCGTGGCCTCCGGTTTCCTGGGGATGATCAACGGATCTGCCGCTGCCAACGTGGTGACCACCGGCGCTTTCACCATCCCTCTGATGAAGAAGCTGGGCTATCAGAACCACTTCGCTGGGGCGGTGGAATCCGTCGCCTCCACCGGCGGACAGATCATGCCGCCTGTCATGGGGGCCGCGGCTTTCATCATGGCGGAGTATCTGGGCGTGTCCTATCGTACCATCATCATCTATGCCATCATCCCTGCGGTGCTGTACTATGTGGCCCTGTGGATCAACGTGGACCTGGAGGCCAAGCGCACCGGTCTGAAGGGCTACCCCAAGGACCAGCTGCCCAAGATCATGGTGGAGCTGAAGCTGCGCGGCCACATGCTGATCCCCGTGGTCCTGCTGATCGCCCTGCTGATGATGAACTACAGCGCCTCTTACGCCTGCTTCCTGAGCATCGTGGCCCTGGTGGTGGTCAGCTCCCTGAAGAAGAACACCCGCCTGGACCCCAAGAGCTTGGTCAAGGCCCTGGAGAACGGTGCCAAGCAGGGCATGAGCGTGGCCATCGCTACCGCCGTCTGCGGTATGATCGTGGGCATCGTCAATATGACGGGCATCGGCCTCCAGCTGGCCAACATCATCATCAAGGCCTCCGGCGGGAGCCTGTTCCTTACCATGCTGCTCACCATGATCGCCTGCGTCATCCTGGGCATGGGCATGCCCACATCCGCCGCCTATATCGTGGCGGCCACCGTGGCCACTGGGGCTATGACCTCTCTGGACGTGCCCAAGGCCGCTGCCCATCTGTTCGTGCTGTACTATGCCGCTCTGTCCGCCATCACTCCCCCTGTGGCTCTGGCCTCTTATGCCGGCGCGGGGATCGCAGGGGCCAGCCCCAACAAGGTGGGCTGGACAGCGGTGCGGATCGGCCTGCTGGCCTTCGTGATCCCCTTCATCTTCGTCTACTCTCCGGAGCTGATGATGCTGAAGGGCACACCGATCACCATCGGCTGGGCCTTCGTCACCGCCTGTGTAGGCTGCTACTGCTTGGGCGGCGCCATGATCGGCTACCTCAAGACCTCGCTGAAGTTCTATGAACGGATCGCTCTGCTGGTGGCCGCCATCTGCCTGATCGTCTCCGGTACTGTCACCGATGCGGTGGGCATCGTCCTGCTGGCCGGGGTGCTGGTCCTGGAGCGGCTGCGCATGAAGAAGAGCACTGCGTAAGCTATAAGTCTCTCAAGCTCCGCCGGACCGGCTCTGTGCTCGGCGGAGCTCTTGATCATTTGTGAGGTGAAGGTTATGAAAAGATCCGTGATCCGTCTGGAGAAGGAGGACAATGTGGTCATCGCCCGCCACGACCTGGAAAAGGGGCTGTTCCTGGAGGAGGAGGGCTTCTCCCTGTTGGAGGATATCCCTGCCGGCTATAAGATCGCGGCCAGGGACCTGAAGAAGGGGGAGGAGATCCGCAAATATGACACAGTGATCGGATATGCCTCCTGTGACATCAAACAGGGAGAGATGATCCACAATCACAACGACGAGTTCGACGCCAGGGGGGTGGACTACGCCTACGGCGCCGACTGCCGTCCGGTGGATCTGCTCCCCCCGGAGCAGAGGCGCACCTTCCTGGGGATCAGACGGGAGGACGGCCGGGTGGCCACCCGCAACTATATCGGGATCCTGGTGTGCAGCAACTGTGCCGCCACCGTGGCCCGGAAGATCAGCGAGCATTTCGACGCCAAGTATCTGGAGCGTTACCCCAATGTGGACGGGGTGGTCCCCTTCATCACCGAGCTGGGCTGCGGCATGGAGCAGTCCGGCGAGCCCCTGGCCCTGCTCCAGCGGACCCTGGCCGGCTATATCCGCAACCCCAACATGGGGGCCTCGATCCTGGTGGCCCTGGGCTGTGAGCGCAACAACATCGACAAGCTGATGGAGGCCCAGGGCCTGACAGAGGACGAGCACTTTAAGCGGATGGTCATCCAGGAGGTGGGGGGCACCAAGGCCTCCATCGACCTGGGGATTCGGATGGTGGAGGAGATGCTCCCTCTGGTGAACGACGTGGAACGGGAGCCCTGCTCCGCCGAGCACCTGCTGGTGGCGCTGGAGTGCGGCGGCTCCGACGGTTTCTCCGGTCTGTCCGCCAATCCCGGCCTGGGCAAGGCTATGGACATTTTGGTGAAGAACGGCGGCGGCTGCATCCATTCTGAGACCACTGAGATCTTTGGGGCGGAGCATATCCTGACCCGCCGTGCCGTCTCGGAAGAGGTGGGGAAGAAGCTGGTGGCTCGTCTGGACTGGTGGCTGGAGCATACTGCGGGCCGGGACTGTCAGATCAACGGAAAGGTGTCCCCGGGCAACAACAAGGGCGGCCTGACCAACGTGCTGGAGAAGTCTCTGGGGGGCGTCAAGAAGAGCGGCACCACCCCCCTGGTGGAGGTCTATGAGTACGGCTATCCTGTCACCACCCCCGGCGTCTGCTTCATGGACACTCCGGGCTACGACCCCATCGCCTCCACCGGACAGATCGCCGGCGGGGCCAATCTGCTGTGCTTCACCACCGGCCGGGGCTCCTGCTTTGGTTCTGTGATGGTCCCGGTGATCAAGCTGGCCAGCAACACCCCTCTCTACCAGCACATGGAGGGGGATATGGACATCAACTGCGGTACTGTCATCGACGGGGAGCAGGACTTGGAGCAGCTGGGGGAGCAGATCTTTGAAGAGATCCTGGCGGTGGCCTCCGGCAAGCGGACCAAGAGCGAGGAGCTGGGCGTGGGGGAGAGCGAGTTCACCCCCTGGCCCATCGGCGTGTTTGCCTGACGGGCGGACCATCAAAGAAAGGATGTGCCAAGGATGGAAATGGGCCTGACGGGCAAGACCGTAGTCATCACCGGAGGCGGCACCGGGATCGGGAAGGCCGCCGCCCTAGAGTTCCTCAAAGAGGGCTGTCATGTGGCGGTGTGCGGCCGCCGCATGGAGAAGCTGGAGCAGGCCAGGGCGGAGTACGACGCCCTGGGCTATGAGCTGATGATCCGCTCTGTGGACGTGACGGACTACGACGCCCTGTCCGCCTTCGCCGACGAGGTGGCGGAGGCCTACGGCCGAATCGACGTGTGGGTGAACAACGCCGGCTCCAACCACATCAAGAGCCTGATGGACTACGACGTGGAGGAGTTCCGGGCCATGACCGACGCGATTCTGGTCTCGGTGTTCTCCGGGTCGAAGATCGCGGCGGAGCACATGCGGGAGCAGGGCGGGGGAGGGGTGATCCTCAACGCATCCTCCTTCTCGGCGGTGATCCCCAACGCCGGCCGGGCCCCCTACAGCGCCTGCAAGGCGGGAGTGTCCTCCCTGACCCGGACCTTCGCCGCTGAGCTGGCCAAAGACCAGATCCGGGTGATCGCCTATGTCCCTGGGATGACGGCCACAGAGATCTCCGCGAAGAACATCGAGCTCAATGGTCCCCGCCTCATGCGGGACATCCCTATGCAGCGCTTCGGCAAGGCGGAGGACTGTGCCAAGCTGATGGTCTTCCTGGCCTCGGACAACGCCAGCTATATCAGTGGGACCCAGATCGAGGTGGCGGGCGCCAAGCTGTGCGTCCAAAATCCCCTGTACTCCTATGAGAACTGACAGAGATCCTGCTTAGGACAGACCGGCCGGCAGGCGCTATCAGCGCCTGCCGGCCGGTCTGTTGAAAGAGAGGGGACGTCACTTCCACTGGTCGTCGTAGTGGTTGGTGATGATGCGGACCAGGTGGAGCATGGTCTCGTTGACCGGGGTGGGGATGCCCAGGGCGCGGCCTTCCCGAACGATGGTGCCGTTGATGGTGTCGATCTCGGTCTTCCGCTTGTTGTGGATGTCCTGGCACATGGAGACATAGTGGCGCTGATTGTAGTAGGTGGCGTGGACATAGGCCCGAGTCTCGTTGTAGTCCAGGGGGATGCCCTTGGCCTGGGCCACGGCGCAGCACTCGGCGCAGATCTGGTTGAGGAGGATGAAGGCGTCCTGGTCATTGGAGTAGATATAGTTGGAGAGCTGGGTGATCCCGGCCAGGGCGTTGCCGCAGGAGTTGAGGCACAGCTTCTTCCAGACGAACTTCTCCGCGGCTACCGAGGCGTCTGTGGAGTAGCCCATGGAGGTGAACAGGGCGCCCAGAGTGGCGCAGAAGGGGTCGTCCCGGCGGGAGAGGGGAGTGATGCTGATCAGGGGGGTGCGGTTGCGGTTGGTGGTGTCCTTCACGTGGCCCAGCTCATGGGCGTCGGCGGCTACGCTGGCGGCCCCGAAGAACACCCGGTCCTGGGGGATGAACTGGGCGATGGTCTCGGCGTTGCCCATGCCGTTCTGAAGGGTGAGGACCCGGCTCTCCGGTCCAACCAGAGGCATGGCCCGTCCCATAGTATAAGCGGTCTGATAGCCCTTGCTGGAGATCATGACCAGCTCGGGATAGACGCCGTCGGCCACAGCGTCGGCGGCGTCCAGGGTCACATGGGGGTGGAGGACCACATCCTCCTTGTCGTTCTCGCTGAGGACCAGACCGTTGGCGGCGATCTTCTCCACCTGCTCCTTCCAGCCGCTGACCAGCCAGACCTCGTGTCCCTGCTGGATCATACGGCAGCCGAAGAGGCATGCCATGGTCCCAGTGCCCATGATAGCGATCTTCATATGGAATACACTCCTATTTTGTAAGATATCAGCAGTGAGACTGCGTCTATCCAGTAGTATAGCGGCCGCAGAGAGAAAATGCGATCCCTTTGGCAAAGAACAGTGATCTTGGCCAAAAAGGCTCTGAAAAAAGAGAGGATATGCCGATTTTGAGCCCGATCACCTGAAGTGTTCGTCAGCGTACTGGGCCAGCTCCTGCCGGAAGTCGGGATGGGCGATGGAGATCATGGCCTGGGCCCGCTCCCGCAGGGTGAGGCCGGACAGCTTCACCACGCCGTATTCGGTGGCCACATACTGGATCATGGTCCGGGGGGCGGAGATGGTGCTGCCGGCGGGGATCGTGGCCACGATGTTGGATCTCCGGGCGCCGGTCTTGTCCACCCGGGAGGAGTTGATGCAGATGAAGCCCTTGCCTCCCTGAGAGCGGTAGGCCCCCTCCAGGAAGTCCAGCTGGCCGCCGATTCCGGACAGCTGTCGGGTGCCTGCGGATTCGGCGTTCTCCTGGCCCATCAAGTCCAGCTGGACGCCGCCGTTGATGCTGATGAAGTTGGACAGCTGTCCCATGCGCTCGGGAGAGTGGACATAGTCCACATCGGAGGGACGGAAGAGTTCGGGCTCTGCGGCGATCCAGTCGTACATCTCCTGAGAGCCCATGGCCAGGTTCCAGGTGGAGCGGCCGGTGTCCAGCTCTTTGCGGGCGTTGGTCAGCTTGCCCGCCTTGTGGAGGAAGAGGAAGGCGTCGCTGATGGTGCCGGTGTGGCAGCCCAGGTCCTTCAGGTCGGAACTGGCCAGCATCTTGGCCACGGTGAAGGGCACGCCGCCCACCCCCAGGGACAGGGTGGCCCCGTCGGGGATCTCCTGGAGGACGTTCTTGGCGATGGCCACATCGATCTCGGTGGGCTCCTTATAGCTGCGGGTGGGCAGGGGCTCGTGCTCCCCCTCCACGATGAAGTCGGCCTCGGACAGGTGGGCCCGGTGGGAGCCGTCCACCCCCTGGAGCTTGGGCAGGTGTTCGTTGATCTCGAAGACCACGGTGCGGGCGTTCTCGAATATGGTGCGCCAGGCGTAGTTGGAGATGCCCAGGCCGCAATAGCCCTGGTCGTCGGGCTGAGACACGGGGACGAAGGCCACATCCACTTTGATGTGGCGGCGGTAGAGGTCGGGCAGGAATCGGAGGATCATAGGCATGAATCTCACCAGTCCCCGGGCCTGGAGCTTGCGCTCATAGTCGCCGATGTGCCAGCTGTAGTAGGAGAAGGAGGTCTGTTCCGGGTCCTGCTCCACCACCTCGATCCGGGGCCGGATCACCAGACCGCCCCGGATCTTCACATCCTTCAGTTCACCCTTCCGTCCGGCCAGAGCCCGGTCCATCAGCTCGGGGAAGCCGCCGCCGAAGCCGTAATCCACCCAGTCCCCGTCCCGGACCGCCTTGGCGGCGGCCACCTCGGGGGTCACGAATCTGCTTTGATAGTCGCTCAGCATGTTCTCTCCTCCTGTATGTTCCCCCTCCTCAAAAAGGGGGCGATATCATCGGTGGGCATTTTATCCGCAAAATACCATGTGGCCATTATACCACCCTGGCGGAGGAGAATCGATAGCATAAATTCCGACCAAGTTGGTATATCGGCTGATTTGCGCCGTCGGGGTCCCCTGGAACTATCACTGGAGATCGTACTGGCGTTCATACCGGGCCGCCGCCTCCAAGATGCACTCCCGGATGGCCTCTGGGTCCGTGTCGATGTTCTGCCATTCGGAGGCGCCGTTTCCGGTGTGGAAGAGGCTGTAAAACAGAGTGAGGGCCACTGTGCAGCAGTTATCCTCTGGCCAGTCCTCCTCCCGATACCGCAGCCGGAGGGTGGAGCCGGTCATCCGGCCCTGTTGGGCGGGGGTCTCGGCCAGCATCCGCTCCATGCTCCGGGACAGCAGGAGGCAGATCTGGTCCAGATCCTTCGGGCCGAAGGAGAGGATCACGCCGTATCCCGAGCGGAAGGTCTGCGCCTCGCGGGAGCAGGGGTAGCGCTCAAGGACCAGACTGTAGTCCACTCCCGCGGTCCGGGCCTCCTCCTCCCAGATCCGCAGCATCTGCTCCTCCTCATAGGAGTCGTTGCAGTAATGATGGATAACGGGCCAGAAGCCGTCGGTGGCCCAGTAGCTGGAGGCGAAGAAGCGGAGATCCGGGTCGTCCTTGGGGGCCGCTGTGAAGGTGCGGGCGCTGTATACCCGGTGGCCCAACAGGTCGCGGGGCACCTTTTCAGAGGAGAGGATCACGAACTCCCTGCCGTACCGCTCCCGCAGGTACTGCTTCATGGCAGACCGGGACGAGGGGCCGAAAGAGATGCAGAGCACCGCCAGGACAGCGGCCAGGATCGGCAACGCCCACAGGGGCTGCTTCTTTTTGAGTCGGAACTTGGCGCGTCCGGTCATCGGGATCCCTCCGTTCCTTTTTATGGCCATTATACCACAGAGGAGCGGGCGGGGCAAAAGAAATGTAGGGCGGCATCCTAAGGATACCGCCCTTTGCCGTGGCGATCGGATCACATCCAGGGGAAGAGGCCGCCGCCCTCACGGGACTCCATCACGTCCAGAGCGCCGTCCAGCATCTCGGCGGCGTCGGCCATGGTGAGGGTATCGGCCAGGGCTGCGGCCCCGGCGGTGTCCGCCCGGATGATCCCGGAGGCGGATAGGTTGGCGGCAGATTGGGCGGCCCAGTGGCCGTCACTGCCGGTGGAGAAGACAGCCACAGGCACGTCGGTGATGCCCAGCAGGTTGTCCAGGATCACCGTGGCCTCCGCCCGGGTGATGGACTGGCTGGCGCCGAATACAGGGGCGCCGTTCTCATCCCGGGAGCCCCGGATGACCCCCGCCTTCAGGGCGGCAGAGACCGCCCCCTTGGCCCAGGTGGGGATCGTGTCGTCGTCAGAGAAGCCGGTGAGGGTGACCTTATCCAGTTCCTCCAAGCCGGCGGCAGACATGGACATGGACAGGAACTGGGCCCGGCTCACAGGCTGGTCTGGGTCGAAGAAATAGCGGCCGTCCACGTACCGGCCCACATAGAGCCCCTCCTCCGCCAGACGGATGGCCGACTTCTGGACGGGGTGGCCGGACAGGTCGGCATAGGTCACCTTGGTGTCCGGCTTTTGGATCCGCAGAGAGACCTTGGCCTCCGGGGAGACGTTGCCCGCAGGGTCGATGGCCACATAAGTGAAGGAATCCGAGCCAGTCTTGTTCTCGTAAGGGGTATAGACGAACTGGCTGGAGCCGTCCTCACTGAGGGTGACCGCCCCCCGGGCGGGGGTGGAGGTGAGCTGGAACGTGAGGGCGTCCCCCTCGCCGTCCACTGCGTCGAACCAGCCGGTGACGGCGACGTTCTTATAGGTGGTCAGTTCCATGTTCCGAGCCACCGGAGGAGCGTTCTCCTCGCTGAGGAGGTAGATGGTCACCTTGGCCTGGGGAGCCTCCTGGCCCGAGGAGAGGGCGGGGGTGAAGAGGAGGGAGGCGGTGGTGGTCACCGGGTCCTTGGAGGTCTGGAACTTCAGGCCGTCCAGAGCGGTGACGTCTACGAAGGCGCCCTCTTGGATCAGCTGGTCGCCGATACACAGAGAGCCGGTCCCTGGGTCGGGGAGCGCATCGATGGTGATGCCGCTTAGGGTGGTCTTGCCGCCCCCTTGGATCCGGAAATCCTCCTGTTGGAAGGAAATGACCGAACCGATCAGGCCGTTCTTGGTGAGATCGGCTACATAGGGGTCCCCAGCCTTTTTGTTCCAGAAGAAGGCAGAGGCGGGAAGGATCAGGGAAAACGCCAGAGCCGCAGCCAGCAGAGGCGCTGCCGTCCGGCGGACAGAAGGGGAACGCATAGGGATACCTCCTTGTAAATGGATGTATCCCTATTGTTTTGTCCTTTCAGGAAAATTATGCGGAGAGAAAAATTGCCAGGAATCAGGCCGGCTCATGGGGCTATGTATGGTTCCTCCGGGTCGGTCAGAGACATGACCGAGATCTCGAAGGCGGTGCGCTCCTGGACCTGGCCGTCTACCTCCTTGGTGTAGGTCCGGCTCTGGAGCCGGCCGGCCAGGGAAAGGCGGCTGCCCACGGTCATGGAGCCGCAGCGGTAGGCCAGGCTGCCCCAGGAGATGCAGGGCAGATAGTCCGCCCGGCCGTAGCGGCGGTTGGAGGCGACGATCATGTCGCAGATCGTGCGGCCCAAGGGGGTGGCCCGGAGGATCGGTGGTTTACATAAGGTCCCTGTCAGCTCCAGGCAGTTCTCATCCTCCCCAGGCTCCTGGTCCAGTTCCCGGGCAAAGACGCTGACCACCAGCCGGCTGCCCACTCCGCTGCGGTTGTTGAAGGTGCGCACCTCCCCCCAGACAGAGAGGGGACTGTCTGTCTCTAAAGACCGGCCCTTCAGCAGGTCCTGGGAGACCACGATGTGGAGCGTGTCCTCCGCTCCGGACAGGCGGCGCACCGCCAGAGGGAGCATGAGGTATTCCACACCATGGTTGCTGTGGGAAGGGGAGGGGGGAGCGGCCAGCCGCCCCCGGAGGAAGATCTTGTTGTGGTCGGTCTGCATGGAAACAACACTCCTAATCATCAGCTATATCCTCTGTTGTTTCCATCCTATGCAGGCGGGGGAGAGGGTATGTCCAAAAAGAGCTCCCCCAGAGGAGATCTCCTCTGGGGGAGCTGGGATCGAAGGATCAGCGCCGTCTGAAGCCGCCGCCCCGGGCACCTCCTCCCCGGGAGAAGCCCCCGCCTCTGGAGCCGCCGGAGAGACCGCTGCCCCGTCCGCCGGAAAAGCCTCCGCCTCGGGAGACGCCGCCCCCGGAGAAGCCGCCTCCCCGCCTGCCGGAGAAGCTGCCGCCCCGGGAGGGGGCGCTGCCGGAAAAGCCTCCCCCTCTGGGACCACTGAAGCCGGAGAAGCCGCCGGGACGGCTGCCTGGACCAGGTCCGCCAGGACCTCTGGGAGGCCGGGGCGGGGGAGGGGGAGGGGGAGGAGGCTGCCGCCAGCGCCGGCGGTACCAGGAGGTGCCCGGCCCGTGCCAGAAGAGGATGGGCCGGAAGACCACCGGGGGATTCGGAATACCGTAGTACTGCCGGCGGTAGGTATCATATCGGGACTGGTCGATGGCGTTGACCACCACCACGATGGCGATGAGGATGAACACCAGCATGATGACACTCAGCATGGTGTCTCCGCCGGAGGAGGAGCCCGGAGCGTAGGAGCCGCTGCCGTCCAGATAGCCCAGGCCGTAGTTGTCCGCATAGAACTGATTCAGCTCCAGGAACAGGTCAAGGATGCCGTCGCCATATCTGCCTCTGTCGACCTGCGGCTTGAGTGCGCTGTTCACATAGGTGGAGATCTGGCCGTCTGTCAGGGGGTAGTCTGGGCTGGTGGCCAGATAGGCGTCCCGGGTGGAGGCATCGATCACCAGGATGGCGTCGGAGGCAGACAGGCCGATATCCATGCCCAGCTCGTAGGCGTAGTCCTCCAGATCGCCGTCCACCGATCTCTTGACCGCCACGGCGACGATGCTGTCGTACCGCCGGGCCCAGTTGGCGTTGTACAAGCTGATCTGCTCCTCCTGCCTGTAGGACAGTGTCCCCGTCTCATCCAGCGTGTAGTCGGCATAGTCCTCAGTAGACAGGGCCTCGTCCAGAGCGGCGCCGCCGGAGGGCAGCGGCGCAGGCTCGCGCTGCGCTCCTCTGGTCTGTCCGATCCAGATGGCCGTGACGATCATCACCGCGGTGAGGACCCAGGCGGACAGGGGCTTTTGGAACAGTTTCATTTCAGCTTCCTTTCTGGACGGAGGGATCCTCCATCTGGGTCAGGCATCCTGTCCAATCGGAGATGCGCTCCAGGTCTTCCAACCACTCCAGCCGGAAGTCGATCAGGGCGTGATACCGGGCCTGGAACAGGAAGTTGGGGTGAGCATTCGAGGAGATCCATCCCAGCTTTTGTTCTGGCATGGAATACTCAAAACACCGACCCTGCCAATAGCCTATCATGGAGTCCCCGAAGGGGTCATCATAATCAGGACGGGCCAGAAGAGGGCTTTCACTGGCCCGCTCTGCGGGCGGGAGAGCAACAAAAACGGGATTCTCGCCACCTAAGCCGGCCTGGTAGCCCATCAGCCACATGGTCAGATTCATCAGGTCATAAAAGCGTCCCGGCCGGGGCCAGCGAATCAGGGCCCACTCTGGAGCCTCCGGCACGGCAGCGATCAGAAATTGGAACTGCTGTCCATGTTCGATGGCGCAGATGCCCTCATATTCCTCTATGAGCTGGACCGCCTGTTCAACAGGGCAGTTGATGATAGAAACGCAAGTGTATCCCGTCAGGTCGAATGGGGAACTGGGGGACCCGACAGGCTCGTTCGGCATCTTCATCGGATCTCACCCCCTCAGCTCCAGCAGCTTCTGCTTCAGTTCGCCCTCGATGCGGCCCAGCTCCTTCTCCGCCTCCCGGCGCTTCTGGGCCCCCTCGGTCTGGATCTTCATCACCTCGTCCAAGGTGGAGATGAGCTGCTGATTGGTGTGCTGGAGGGTCTCGATGGAGACGACGGAGCGCTCCGCCTCCCGGGCGGTCTCGATGGTGCCCATCTTCAGCATGTCGGCGTTCTTTTGGAGGAGCTGGTTGGTCATATCGGTGACGGCGGCCTGGGCGGCAGTGGCCTGCCTGCCGTGCTCCAGTCCCAAGGCCAGTACCATCTGGCTCTTCCACAGGGGGATGGTGTTCACCAGGGAGGACTGGATCTTTTCCAGCATCTGGGTGTCGTTGTTCTGGAGCAGACGGGTCTGGGGGCCCATCTGGATGGAGATCATCCGGGTGAGCTCCAGGTCGTGGAGCTTCTTCTCGAAGCGGCCGCACAGATTGGCGAGATCGTTGTAGGCCTGGGCGTCCTCCTGGGCCCCCGTGGTCTCCGCCTTCTGTTTCAGCTCGGCCAGGTCGTGGGTGCGCAGATAGTCCAGCCGCTTCTTACCGGCCAGGATATACATGGTGAGCTCCTTGTAATACTTGGTGTTCAGCTCATACATCTGGTCGAACATGGCCACGTCCTTCATCAAAGTGACCTGATGGCCCTCCAGCACCTTGACGATCTTCTCCACATTGACCTCAGCCTTAGCGTAGCTGGCCTTCATGGCTTCCAGCTCGGTCTTCTTCTTTTGGAAAAAGCCGCCGATGCCCTTTTTCTCCGGCTGGCCGAAGGTCTTCAGCTCCACCACCAGGGAGGACAGGGCCTCGCCTACCTCGCCCAGGTCCTTGGTCTTCACGTTGTTCAGGGCGCTCTCGGAGAAGGCGGCGATGTTCTTCTGGGCGGCGGCACCATAGTTGAGCACCAGATTGGAGTCGGTGACATCGATCTTTTTGGAAAAATCCTCCACCATCTTCTTCTCCGCCTCACTGAGCATGGACTCGTCCAGATGGACAGCGTTGGCGTCCCGGGCGGCCTGGGCCGCCTCGTCCGCCTGGTGGGCCGCCGGAGCAGAGGGGGTGAGGGTCAGCTCGGGAGCGGCCACTGCCTGGGCGGCGGCGGGGTCGAAGGTCAGCTCCGGGGCAGTGTTCAGATTCAGTTCGTCACTCATAATATTCTTCCTCCTGTTGTTGTTTTGTGTACTGTCTCCACCAGAATATCGCGGTTACCGCCCAAAGTACGGTAAGCACGATTTGAAACGGATCTGCATAGCGGAATAAAGTGACCAAAGCGATCAGTACCGCTGTGAACGTATTTACGATTGCCATCGCGAGGGCGTGGGTTTTATCGGAGCATTTCTTCATGGTTTGCTCCTTTCCTGTAGGGCGCGACGATCCCGGCGCGCCGCACATAGGCCGTTGCAAATGCTGGAAACGGCGGGCCGGGTCGTCCCGCCCTACAGCTCCAACGTGGGGCCGTCCATCCCGCCGGTGGGCTTTGTACCGCCGGACAGCCCCTCCTGGGCCAGCAGGTTTTCCATCACAGTGATGTCGGTGGAGACGTCCAGCGCCTCGTCGCTGAAGAGGGCGTCCAGCTGCTTGTTGAAGGCGGTGCACAGGGTGTCCAGCATGGTCTCCACCTTTTTCTTGGTGGAGTCGATGTTGCTGCCCGAGATCCCAGTGGAGCCCATCCGGTCATAGGAGTTGAGGAGCTTGATGGTGGTGGGCAGGAAGTAGTCCAGGAAGCGGGAGATCTGGGGCTGCTTGGATGGTTTTTCGATGACGTTGTCGATGATCTTGCCGGTGACCTCCTCCAGGTGGTCGATCTGGGCGGAGATCTTCTCGTCCGGGATGGCATCGTTGAGGCGGCGCAGCTCGGAGATGGCCCGCTCCTTCTCCTTCCGGAGGGCGGCGACCTTGGGATCCTCCTCCTTTTGAGGCTCGGAGGGCTTGGCCTTCTCCCTGGGCGCGCCGGGTGTCTGGTAGACCTTATCCGGGAAAATGGCCTTGCCCGCCGCGAAGGCGGCGAAAGACAGTATAGTGCACAGCCCGTAATGGAGGGGGGCGTGGAGGGGGAAGAGCAGGGCGTAGCCCAGCCACACCAGGCCCACCAGATAGATGGGCAGGACAGATGGTCTTTTTTGGGTGGTCATGATGTACCTCCGTATCGGATGAGTCTTCTACATTCTACCCCCAATAGGCGGAGGGTGTCAAGGAGATCGATAGTTTTACAAACGGTTTACAAATCTCTGGAAGAAAAGGTATAATATAAAGAAAACAGCGCCCAGGCGGGCGCGGGAGGTCTTTATGAAAACAGGCTTGGTTTTGGAGGGCGGAGCCCTCCGGGCTATTTTTTCCAGCGGCGTGTGTGACGGTCTGCTGGAGGGGAAGATCATGGCCGACTATGTGGTCGGGGTATCGGCGGGCATCGCTTACGGAGTGAGCTATGTGTCCCGCCAGCCCCGGCGCAATCTGGAGGTGGTCACCCGTTTCGCGCCCGACCGGCGCTATATGGGCTGGCGCAACCTGACGGACAAAAACAACCGCAGTTATTTCGGATTGGAGTTCGGGTTCAGCACGATCCCCAATGAACTGGTCCCCTTCGACTACGACGCCTTCGCCGCCTTCCCCGGGGAGGTGGAGGCGGTGGTCACCGATCTGGACACAGGCAAGGCGGACTATCTCCCGGTCCCCAGGCGGGACCCGCAGGCCACGGTCCTCCGGGCCAGCTGCGCGATGCCGCTGCTCTTCCCGGTCTTCCGAATCGGCGGGCGGCCCTATCTGGATGGAGGGATCGCCGACGCGATCCCCTGGCAGCGGGCGCTGGACAAGGGATGCGACCGGGTGATCGTAGTGCTCACCCGTCCCCGGAGCTACCGGCGCAAGCCAGACCACATGCTGGAACTGATCCGCAGGCGGTATCGAAAGTACCCCGCCTTCGTGGAGCTGATGGAGCACCGGGCGGAGGTCTACAACCGGGACCGGGAGAAGCTCTTCCAGGCGGAGCGGGAGGGGAAGCTGCTGGTGATCGCACCGGTGTCTACCCTGGGGGTGGCCCGGACGGAGCGGGACACGGAGAAGCTGCGCCTGCTGTGGGCGGAGGGATACCAGTCAGCCGTGGACCGGATGGAGGAGATCAGAGCTCTTCTGCGAGGCTGAGGGCCGTGGCGGTGCGGTCCGCCTGGCCGGGCTGGAGGGCATAGAGATTCAGTGTGTCCCCCACGATGGTGAAGAAGGCCCCCAGTTTGGCCAGCTGTGCCTGGCTCTGTCCCTGGGCCAGAGCGGCGGAGAGGGCCACTGCCATGGTGAGCAGTTCTCCGCTGTTGGCGTTATAGATGGATGACAAAACGACCACCCCTGGATCATCTTATGAGAGATCGAGCCAGGAGGTACGGGAAAAAGGAGACTTTTATGAAGATCGTAGTGATCGACGGCCAGGGCGGCCGTCTGGGCCAGATGCTGGTGGAGCGGGTCAAGGACCGGCTGCCCCAGGCCCAGGTCCTGGCCTTGGGCACCAACACCGCCGCCACGGCCGCCATGCTGAAGGCGGGAGCGGATCTGGGGGCCACAGGAGAGAATCCGGTGGTCCGGGAGGTGGTGGATGCAGACGGGGTGCTGGGCCCCGTGGGCATCGTGGTGGCCAACGCTATCTTGGGGGAGGTCACTCCTGCGATGGCGGAGGCGGTGGGGAGCTGCCGGGGGAAAAAGTATCTGGTCCCCATGAACGGCTGCGGCGTGGTGGTGGCCGGGGTGGAGGAGCTGCCCCTGCCCGCCTATGTGGCCCGGGCGGTGGAGGCCCTGGCCGCGGAGCTGGAACGGGACAGAGGATAGAGGAAGACCGCCTGCACAGCAGGCGGTCTTTTCTCATATGGCCCGTTCAGAGGGGAGGGGCGCAGTCACCGCAAGGTCCATTGGAGCATGAGCAGCAGGGCGAATCCGGGGGCGCCCAGCAGTCCCAGGATCAGGGCGTTGATCAGATTGACTCCCAAGGTGACCCCGATGAGGTGGCCCACTTGGGAGAACAGGGCCAGCACTGCCAGCCCGACTGAGGATCGGAAGGCCAGCCGGAGCAGCCGGGCCGCCGGCCGGCGCAGGAGGAGCAGGGCGGCGCACAGCAGCAGTCCGGCCAGACACCAGGCCACATAGCCAGGCACAGGGCTCATCTGGCCCCCTCCAGCTCCTTCACCCGGCGCAGCAGATAGTTATATCTGGCCTGGAGGGCGTTGATCTCGAAGACATAGGATTCGATGAGGTCGGCGTCGTTGGCGGAGTTGAAGCCTCCATAGGCTTGGTTGATGAGGGTGCGGGTATGGGCCAGGGAGCTCATCAGCTCCCGGCGCTCCTCCTCTTGGAGGGGATCGTTCCGGCGGGAGGAAGATCTTCGGGTGGGCTGGACCATAGGCGAGCGGCTCCTTTCCTGTTTCCTGCTGGTATATTCTATAAGATAGTCTGGACAAATATTCCAGTGATCAAACAGGGGGAGATAAAAACATCCGGCGGCATTTTTGCCGCCGGATGGGGGAGGAGCCGTTTCAGCGAAGGCCAAGGTTCAGGTCGTAGGCATAGAGCACACTGGCCAGCTCCGCCCGGGCCACGGTGTCAGCGGGGCGCAGGGCGTCTCCTGTGCCGGTGATGAGGCCGTTGGTCAGCGCCCAGCGCATACTGTCTACGGCCCAGGAGGAGACCAGTTCTCCGTCAGAGAACTGGGACAGGTCGGCGGTGCCACGGAGGTTGGAGCCAGTATATCTGGCGTAGCGGTGGAGGACGCTGACCATCTGCTCCCGGGAGAGCAGGTCGTTGGGGGAGAAGGAGCCGTCGGCATAACCGGCGAGAAGGTTCTCCTGCTGGCACCAGGACACGGCGGCGTAGAACCAGTCGGAGGAGGCCACATCGGTGAACTGGGTCGCCTCAGCCGCCGGGGAATCGGCCATGGTCCACAGAACCTGGGCCAGCTGGGCACGGGTCAGCTTCCCATCGGGGTCGAACTGTCCGCCGTCCGTGCCGGAGAAATAGCCCTGTTCCAGGACATATTTCACTGCTTCATAGTACCAGTCGGAGGGAGAGATATCGAAAGGGATGAGCACCTTGTCATAGATCTCCAGATAGTAGGTCTGGGTCTGGTCCTGGCCGTCGGCAAGGTCGGTGTAGTGCAGTTTGATCATGCACAGGGGGAAGGTCTGGGGGACGACGGTGCCCTGGCCCGCATCCAGCTCGTAAGTGCCGCCGGCAGAGCGGGCCTGGACGGCCTCCCGGCTGCGGAGGATCAGCACCTCCGGAGAGAGGATATAGGTCTGCCCGCTGGACAGGGTGGTGCTGCCCTCCGCAGTGGTGAGGGCCAGTCCGCCCTGAGCGTCCATCACGTCCCAGACTGGATCGGCGCCGCCGTCCAGCAGCTCATAGACGCCGTTCCCGTCCAGATCCGTGAGGTAGTCCACCGTCACCCACACGCCGGCCGTCTTGGGCTGGATGTAGAAGCTGGCGTCTCCAGTCACCCGATTGAGCTTGCAGGAGTACTTGACCGTGTCCTCCATCCGGAACTTGCCGGTCTCATCCCGGCGGTAGAGGTCCACAGAGATGTCCCGCTCAGGGGCGTCGATCCCAGAGGCATCGATGCGGAAATCGGCGAAGGAATCGGCGTAGGCCAGGGCCGTGGACAGGGAGAGGGCCGCAGTGAGCGCGGCGGCGATGGCGGCGGTGAGCCAGCGTCTATATCGTTTCATGGAGAGAGCTCCTTTCTGAGTGCGTGGGATAAGGATCGTTTGAATCGACTCTATTATACCGGATGATCGTCCACTTTGCAAGAGGGAAGACGGAACAGGAAGATCTTGGCTTCGACAGGGCGGTCAGGAGCATAGGGGCAGGGCGTCCTCTTCCCAGATATAGCCCAGCTCCAGGAGCTGTTGGTCGGTATATAGGGCGGGCTCCTCCGCAGTCAGGTCCAGATGCCGCCAGCCTTCCCCGGTCTGGACCACGTTCCAGAGGTGGGGCTCGCCCTGCCGTTCTCCCTGGGCCACCCGGCAGGAAAGGCCCAGCCTCTGGCACAGAGCGGAGAAGGCCAAGGAGAGGCCCTCGCTGTCGGCGGCCCCTGTGTCGAAGAGGTCGTAGGGGGCGGAGCCCCCTTGAGGATCCCAAGATCCCTCCCGCAGGAGGGCCGAGGCGGCGTCCAGCGGGCCGGGGGGATCCGTCTGGTTGCTGAGCCGCTGGGCCAGCCGCTCCAGCTCCCAGTCCAGGCTCTCCTGCCGCTCCTCCAGCTCAGAGAGCTCCAGGGGGTAGTCCAGCAGGATCTCCACGATCCGCTGCCGTCCGCTGTCCGGGTAGATGGACACCGATACCTGGGGCATCCCCAGGGCAGAGGCAGGGGTCGCGTAGTACGCCTGACGGGCCAGATCCTGGATGACGGCCTCGTCCCCCTCGAAGTAGCTGATGCGCAGCACCCGCTCCGAGGCGAAGGAGGACAGGGCGGATTCCAGCTCGCTGCGGATGGCGGTGACGCCGGTGGCCTGGACGATGGAGGAGACCTGTTCCCGGGTGCGGCGGTAGGTGATCTGGACCTGGGCCTGGAAATAGGTGAGCACCGGGTCCACGCTGTATTTGATATACTCCACACAGTAGGCCCCCAGAGGGTCCTCTTGGACCACCTCCAGGCAGGCGTCGGAGAGGAAGGTCTCCACATCCTCCGCGTCGGTATACAGCCGGATGGTGCCAGACTCTGCTCCGGCGCCCACCAGGTAGATCAGGGCGTTGACCAGCTCCTGATAGCTGTCCGCCCGGAGGATGGAGGGATCCCCCTCGGTGGTGGGGGCGGTGTTATGGGGATCGACCTGACTGAGATCCCGTTCCAGCAGAGTGGAGCACCCCGCCAAAAGAAGGGCGGAGGCGGCCAGGAGAGCGAACAGTCGTTTTTTCACGTCAGCAGCCCAAAACCGGCATAGAGCCGCCGAGCCCTGCGGTGGTCCGATCGATCTGGCTGTCCAGATAGTCGGCGGCCTCCTTAGCGGCGTAGCGGCGGTCGGCGTACCCCCGCTGCTCCAAAGCTTCGATGAGCTTGGTCCAGTTGATCATTGATATCGACTCCTTTTGGCATGTTCATAACGACAGGTGCCAGCGATCGTACATAGGGAACAGGGACTGGGGAGCCTGATGAGCTCCCGGCCGGTCAGATGTCGTTCTTCTGATACCGCCGGAAGCCCTGGCCCTGGACCTCGTGGGCATCGCAGACGATGAGGAAAGCCTGGGGGTCCAGCTCGTGGACCAGCTCCTTCAGGGGGACGATCTGCTTTTGCTTGAAGGCGCACATGAGGATCAGCTTTTCCTCTCGGGAGAAGCTGCCCTCGCCGTGGAGATAGGTGACCCCGCGGTCCAGCTGACGGTCGATCTCCTCGGTGATGGCTTGGGGCTCAGAGGTGACGATATAGGCCACCTTAGACCGGTCCAGCCCGTAGAGCACTCCGTCCATGACGGTGGTGGAGATATACAGGGCGATGATGCCGTACATCGCGCTCTCCATGCTGCGGAAAGCGATGGACACTGCCAGCAGCATGGCCAGGTCCACCACCATCAGCAGCTTGCCGATAGGGAGCCAGGCGAAGGGGAGCTTGAGCAGCCGGGCGATCAGATCGGTGCCCCCGGTGGTGGCCCGTTTGGAGAAGATCATGCCCAGGGACACGCCCAGGCTCACCCCGCCGAAGACGGCGGCCAGCATAGGGTCCATGGGGGGGAAGGTGTACAGGGCTGCGATCAGGTCCACCAGCACCGAGGTGGCCACCATGGCGAAGAGAGAGGAGACCAGGGTCCCGCCTCCTAGATACTTCCATCCCAGCAGGAAGAGAGGGATGTTGATCACCAGGACTACGATGCCGATGGGGATGGCGGGGGAGAAGTGGTTGAGGATCATGCCCAGGGCGGTGAGACCGCCGAAGCCGATCTGATTGGGCACATAGAACCAGTCGAAGCTGATGGAGTAGATCACAGAGCCCAGAGCGATCCAAAAATAGTCCCGCACCAAGCGGATGGGGTCGTGTTTTTTCATAGGGGTCCTCCTGGGATAAGTTCAGATATCGTGTTTTTGATAGCGGCGGAAGCCCTGGCCCAGCACCTCGTGGGCATCGCAGACGATGAGGAAGGCGTCGGGGTCCAACTCCTTCACATATTGCTTCATGGCTACGATCTGCTTCTGCTTGAAGGCGCACATGAGCACCTGGCGCTCCTCGCCGGACCAGCCCCCCTGGCCGTGGAGGACGGTGACCCCCCGGTCCAGCTCGTGGAGCAGGATGTCGGTGACCTCCTGGGTCTTGCTGGTGATGATATAGGCCACCTTGGCGGTGTCCAGGCCGTAGAGCATGGTGTCCAGGACCATGGTGGAGATATACAGGCCCACCAGGCCGTACAGAGCGCTGTCCAGGCTGTGGAAGACCAGAGCGGCGGAGCAGATCACCGTCAGATCCAGGGCCATCAGCAGCCTGCCGATGGGGAGCCAGGCGAAGGGGAGCTTGAGCAGCCGGGCCAGCAGGTCGGTGCCGCCGGTGGAGGAGCCCTGGGACAGGATGAGCCCCAGAGATGCCCCCAGCAGCACGCCGCCGTAGATACAGGCCAGGATAGGCTCCATGGGCTGGAAGGTCCAGAGCTGGCCGACGAGATCGATCATGAAAGAGGAGATGGTCATGGTGATCAGGGAGCCCACCAGCAGGCCGCCCCCCAGCAGCTTCCAGCCCAGCAGGAACAGGGGGACGTTCATGCAGAACACCAGCGTGCCCACTGGCGGGAAGCCCAATAGAGTGTGGACGATCTGGGCGATTCCAGTGAAGCCGCCGTAAGCGATGTTGTTCGGGGCATAGCACCAGTTGAAGGCCAGAGCATAGAAGGAGCAGCCGGCGATGATGAAGAGATACTTCTTGATCAGATTTTGGAACATCCCGATATCCTCATCTCTCTATTTTTATAAAAGGGTCATCTGTTCCTCTCCGCGGTCCTCCTCCTTGAGGAGGGCGCCGGCAACGGGCAGGGAACGGGCCCGGTAGCGGGCGGCGTTCTGGATGTGGGTGCGGTCCAAGGGCAGGACCTTTTCCACCTTATACTTGGGCTTCAGCGTCATCACGTTGACCCCCTGGGTGTTCCGGGTGGTCTTAGGGGTGAGGCTGGCGGTGTGGAAGATCAGGCAACGGCCCTCGGAGGAGATCGCCGCCGCCTCGAAGTCCTCCTTCAGCAGGAAAGCGGTGACCAGGGGGGACTTGTCCGAGTAGGCTCCGGTGAGCTTCTTCCGCCGGGTCTGGGTCTGGTAAGAGGCCAGCTCCACCCGGGCGGCCTTGCCGTTCTCGAAGAAGAACAGCACATGTCCCCCATAGTCTCCGGGGATGCAGGCCCACAGGGCCCGTTCCTCCGGGTCCATCCCCAGTTTGGAGGGCAGATAGTCCCCCAGGGCGCTGGCCTTAGTGTCGTCGAAGTCACTGAGGCGGGTCTTGTAGCACTGCTGCCGGTCGGTGAACACCAGCAGCTCATCCCGATTGGAGGCCTCCCACTGGAGATAAGGCCCGTCCCCCTCCTTGTACTTCTGCTCACTGGCCATCCGCAGGGACTGGGGGGTGATCTTTTTGAGATAGCCCTCCCGGGAGAAGAACAGGTGGACGGGGTAGTCGGGGGTCTCGTCCTCCACTGTCATCACGGGCTCGTCCATGTGGTCGTAGACGATCTGGGTCCGCCGGGGGACGGCGTATCTCTTCTTCACCTCGGCCAGCTCGTCCACGATGATCTTCCGGATCCGCTTGGGTGAGCTGACAATATCCTCCAGATCGGCGATCTCATCGGCGAGAGCGTCCACCTCCTGGGTGCGCTTGAGGATGTACTCCTTGTTGATGTTCCGCAGGCGGATGTCGGCCACGTACTCCGCCTGGACTTGGTCGATGCCAAAGCCGATCATCAGGTTGGGGATGACCTCGGCGTCCTCCTCGGTGTCCCGGATGATCTGGATGGCCCGGTCGATATCTAGGAGGATGCGCCGCAGGCCCTTGAGCAGGTGGAGCTTCTCCTTCTTCTTGTTCATGGAGAAGTATACCCGCCGGCGCACCGACTCCATCCGCCAGGCGGTCCACTCCTCCAGGATCTGCCGAACCCCCAGCACCTTGGGGAAGCCGGCGATCAGGATGTTGAAATTGCAGGACTGGCTGTCCATCAGGGGGGTGAGCCGGAAGAGCTTGGCCATCAGCTTCTCTGGGTCGGTGCCCCGCTTCAGGTCGATGGTCAGCTTCAGGCCGGACAGATCGGTCTCGTCCCGCATATCGGAGATCTCCTTCACCTTGCCCGCCTTCAGCAGTTCGGTCACCTTGTCGATGATCGCCTCGGAGGTAGTGGAGTAAGGGATCTCATAGACCTCGATCAGGTTCTCCTCCTTGACATAGCGCCATCGGGCCCGGACCTTGAAGGAGCCCCGGCCGGTGCGGTAGATGTCGGCCAGGGCGGCAGCGTCATAGAGCAGCTCGCCGCCAGTGGGCAGGTCGGGGGCCTTCAAAGTTGACATGATGTCGTGGTCGGGGTCCTTCAAAAAGGCGATGGTGGTGTCACACACCTCGCCCAGGTTGAAGCCGCACAGGTCGCTGGCCATGCCCACAGCGATGCCCTTGTTGGCGCTGACCAGCACATTGGGGAAGGTGGTGGGGAGCAGGGTGGGCTCCTTCAGCTTGCCGTCGTAGTTATCCACGAAGTCCACGGTGTCCTGGTCGATGTCCCGGAAGATCTCAGCGCAGATGGGATCCAGCCGGGCCTCGGTATACCGGCTGGCGGCGTAAGCCATGTCCCGGGAGTAGACCTTGCCGAAGTTGCCTTTGGAGTCCACCAGGGGGTGGAGCAGGGCCCCGTAGCCCCGGCTGAGGCGGACCATCGTATCATAGATCGGGCCGTCGCCGTGGGGGTTGAGCTTCATGGTCTGGCCCACGATGTTGGCCGACTTGGTCCGCCCGCCCCCCAGCAGCTTCATCTGGTACATGGTGTACAGCAGCTTGCGGTGGGAGGGCTTGAAGCCGTCGATCTCCGGGATGGCCCGGGAGACGATCACCGACATGGCATAGGGCATGTAGTTGATCTCCAGGGTCTGAGTGATGGGCTGCTCCAACACCTCCGCCCGCAGGCCCATCACATTGGGGTCGGCCTTCCGGCTTTTATTTTCACTTGGCGTTTTCTTCTTGGCCATTTGGTTCAATCCTTGTCCATTCAAAATCAGTCGACCATCGGTAGGGGCGGCCACAGGCCGCCCCTACCGAGATGATCACTCCTTCGGTGCGTACTCCAGTCCGAAGGGGGTGGCGGCCAGGCCGCCCTTGCCGGTCTCCCGGAGGGTGTGGGGGAGGGAGCGGCCCACTTCGGCCATAGCGTCCAGCACCTGGTCCGGGGGGACCTGGCTGGAGATCCCCGCCAGGGCCATCTGGGCGGCGGACATGGCATCCATCGCGCCGATGACGTTGCGCTTGACGCAGGGCACCTCCACCAGCCCGCCCACTGGGTCGCAGACCAGGCCCAGCAGGTTTTTCACAGCCATGGCGCAGGCGTTGGCCATCTGCTCCGGGGCCCCCCCTTGGAGGTGGACCAGCGCCGGGGCGGCCATGGCGGCGGCGGAGCCGATCTCCGCCTGACAGCCCCCCTCGGCCCCGGAGATGGAGGCCCGGGCAGCGATGACCATGCCAAAGCCGGAGGCCACATACAGGGCCTGGACCAGTTCCTCCTGGCTGGCGCCGAAGTGCCGCCGGCAGGGGAGGAGCACTGCGGGCAGGACCCCGCAGGCCCCGGCGGTGGGGGCGGCAACGATGCGCTTCATGCAGGCATTGCACTCCCCCATGCGCAGGGCCCCGGCCATCACGTCGGTGAGCAGAGGGCCGCACAGGGTATTCCCGCCCTGGCCATAGGCGGCCATCCTGCCGCCGTCGCCCCCCACCAGGCCGCTGTGGGAGCGGTCGCCCTCCTGGTAGTTCTCGTCGGCCTGGGTCATGGCCTCCAGCATGGCGGACATCTTGGCCCAGGATGCCTCCGGTGTGATATCCTGGTGATGGCAGTCGGACAGCTGGATATTTTTCCACAGGGGGAGGCCGGCGTCACGGCTGTCTTCCAACATCTGTTGGATAGAAGTGAAATCGATCATAGCAGTACCTCCTGATCAGGGGTGTAGCAGTTGACCCGCAGGATGCCTGGAAGACTGCGCAGCCACTGAGCAGTGGCCTCGCTGACCGGCTGGTCGCACTCGATGACCATCACGGCGCTGCCGCCCCGGCCCCCCCGGTTGAGCTGAAGGGTGGCCACGTTCAGCCCCTGGGCGGCCAGTGCCCCAGTGACTTGGCTGACGCAGCCGGGCTTGTCCGAGTTGTGGACCACCAAGGTAGGCAGCTCGCCGGAAAAGGAGGTGTCCAGGCCGTCCACCCGGAACACCTTGATGCGTCCGCCCCCGGGGGAGGAGGCCCCCACCTCCAGCCTGCCGCCCCGATCCCCTTCCAGCGTGATGAGCACGCTGTTGGGGTGGACGTCCCGCAGGTCACAGGTGCTGAAGTGAAATTCCAGTCCCCGCTCCTTCGCCAGGGCGTAGCTGTCGGGGACGCGGCTGTCGTCGGGGGCCAGGCCCAGCAGCCCTGCGATGAGGGCTTGATGGGTGCCGTGGCCCTCTCCGGTGGAGGCGAAGGAGCCATGGAGCAGCAGCTGGGCCTTGACAGGCTCCTGTCCCAGCAGGGCCCGGGCCATCCGGCCGATCCGCACCGCCCCCGCCGTGTGGGAGCTGGACGGCCCTACCATCACGGGGCCTAAAATGTCGAACAGGTTCATGACCATCCTCCTTTTGTTCCTTTTCCACGGAGTGGAAAAGGGACCGAAAAGAACTTTTGCGCAAAACTTCCTTTTGCTTCTGACTCAGTGGGGGGATTTTCAGGGTTACAAGAGAAAAAACGAAGTTTTTTGGGAAATTTTTTCTTTTGGTCCTTTTCTTTTTTTCTAAAAAGAAAAGAATGGACCATTACGAGATATCCGCCAGCTCCAGAAATTCGTGGCCGTGATCTGCGATGTGGTTTTTTCGTCCGGCCAGGTCGTCCCCCAGGAGGAGGTCGAACATCTGGGCGGTGCGTTCCACATCCTCGGGCATGACCTTGATGAGCCGCCGGGTGTCGGGGGACATGGTGGTCAGCCACATCATCTCGGGCTCGTTCTCGCCCAGGCCCTTGGAGCGCTGGACGTCGTACTTCTTCCCCTGGAGGGTGGCGACGATGTCGTCCTTCTCCTTGTTGGAGTAGGCGAACCAGGTCTTCTCCTTGCAGGTGATCTCGAACAGGGGGGACTCGGCGATGTAGACATACCCCTCCTGGATCAGGGTGGGGGTGAGGCGGTAGAGCATGGTGAGCACCAGGGTGCGGATCTGGAAGCCGTCCACGTCGGCGTCGGTGCAGATGACGATCTTGTTCCACCGCAGGGCGGACAGGTCGAAGGCGGCCATATCCTTGGCCCGCTTGTCGTGGACCTCCACTCCGCAGCCCAGGACCTTCAGCAGGTCGGTGATGATCTCGCTCTTGAAGATCTTGCCGTAGTCCGCCTTGAGGCAGTTGAGGATCTTGCCCCGGATGGGCATGATGGCCTGGAACTCCCCATCCCGGGCCTGCTTCACACTGCCCAGAGCCGAGTCGCCCTCCACGATATACAGCTCGCTGCGCTCTACGTCTCGGGTGCGGCAGGGGACGAACTTGGCCACCCGGTTGGAGATGTCCATAGAGCCGGTGAGCTTTTTCTTGATGTTGAGCCGTGTCTTCTCCGCGTTCTCCCGGGCCCGCTTGTTGATCAGCACCTGCTCGGCGATGCGCTGGGCGTCGGCTGGGGTCTCGATGAAATAGACCTCCATCTGGGCCCGGAGGAATTCGGTCATCCCCTCCTGGATGCCCTTGTTGTTGATGGCCTTTTTGGTCTGGTTCTCATAGGAGACAGCGTTGGCGGTGGAGAAGTCGTTGGTCACCAGGACAAGACAGTCCTGGATGTCCTGGAAGGAGATCTTGGACTCGTTCTTGTTGTACTTGCCCTGCTGTTTCAGATAGGAGTCGATGGCGGAGACGAAGGCGGAGCGGACCGCCTTGTCCGGGGAGCCGCCGTACTCCAGCCAGGAGGAGTTGTGGTAGTGCTCGATCACCTGCACCCGGTTGGAGAAGCAGAAGGAGACGGACAGCTTCATCTTGTACTCAGGTTTGTCCGCCCGGTCCCGGCCCTTCCGCTCGGTCTGCCAAAAGACAGGGGAGGTGAGGCCGTCTTCGCCGGCCAGCTCGGTGACATAGTCCTGGATCCCGTTCTCATACATGAAGTCGGTGGTCTCGAATCTGCCCCCTGTCTGATTCCTCAGCCGGAAGGTCACCCCGGCGTTGACCACAGCCTGACGCTTCATCACGTCCAGGAAGTAGTCCACCGGGATGGCGATGTCGGTGAACACCTCCAGGTCGGGCTTCCAGCGGATGGTGGTGCCGGTCTTTTTGCCCCGGTCGGTGGGCTCAGACTGGAGGCCCCCGATGTTCTCCCCTTTTTCAAAGTGAAGGGAGTACTTTTTCCCCTCCCGCCACACGGTGACGTCCATATACTCGCTGGCGTACTGGGTGGCGCAGGAGCCCAGACCGTTGAGGCCCAGGGAGTACTCGTAGCTGTCGCTGCTGCCGCTGTCGTACTTCCCGCCGGCGTACAGCTCGCAGAAGACCAGCTCCCAGTTGAACTTCTGCTCCTTCTCGTTCCAATCCACCGGACAGCCCCGGCCCTGATCCTCCACCTGGATGGAGCCGTCCTCGAACCGGGTGACTACGATCAGCTGGCCGTGGCCCTCTCTGGCCTCGTCGATGGCGTTGGACATGATCTCGAAAACGGCGTGCTCACAGCCCTCCAGCCCGTCGGAGCCGAAGATGACGCCTGGGCGCTTGCGCACCCGGTCGGCCCCTTTCAGTGCGGAGATGGAGTCGTTGCCGTAGCTCTTCTTCTGTGCCATTGTGATACCTCGTTTTCCTCTGGGCATATCGACCCAATATAACAGCCTACATCTTACCAGAAAGACAAGGGAAAAGTCAAGGGATGCAGTGGAAATGTATGGACCGATCCCTGTGCAACGAAAGGATACCGCATAAGATCTGCAAAAAAGCGCAAACTGTTGGGAAAGGGGAGAGGAAAATGGAATGTTTTCGGGTACTGGAGGCGGGGGAGGGGATCGAAGCAGCGATTCTGAGGGGCCTGTCCGCCCGGGGCGGACTGAAGGGGCGGTGTGCCAACGGGGGCCACCCAGCCCTGTTGGTGGTGTCTCCCAGAGCGGCGGCAGAGGGGGCTCCTCTGCCGCCCCGATGCCGGACGGTGCTGTTGCCCGGGGAGATGGGGGAGCGGGCCGTGCCCCTCCATGCGGCCAGTGCAGTGAGCTATGGCGTCTCGCCTAGGGACAGTCTGACCATCTCCAGCCGGGAGGGGGATACCCTGTGGGCCGCCCTCCAGCGGGAGCTGGTGACAGTGGACGGCCAGGTGGTGGAGCGTCAGGAGTTCCCGCTGGCCCTGCCGCCGGGAGCGGGTGAGCTGACTGCCCTAGCCGCCGCAGGCGCCCTCCTCCTGCTGGGGGTGCCGCCGGAGGGGCTGGCCGGCCTCTCGGTCTGATAGGAAAGGGCCCGCCCTGTGATCCCACAGGGCGGGCCGGTATGGTCGGGGCTCATTTCTGCTTTTTAGCCTCCAGGTAGTCGTTGAGCTCGGTGTTCAGCACATCGGTGATGAACATATGGCCGGGGGCGTGGGTGATGACGATGGGGGGCTTGGCGTTCTCCACAGCGGCCTGGGGCGTGACGCCGCAGGGCCAGAAGACGGTGATCTCGCCAGGGTAGATATCCACTGCCTCACCGTAGTCGGGCTCCATCACGTTGGCTACCCCCACCCCTGCCGGGTCGCCCATGTGGACGGGGGCGCCGTGGACGTTGGGCATCTTCACTGTGATGTCATAGGCCTTCTTGGCGTTCTCCGGGGTCATGGGCCGCATGGAACACACCATCGGGCCCTCGAAGGGGCCGGCCTTCACCGTCTGGATGTTGGTCTTATACATAGGGACGTTCCGGCCCTGGGCGATGTGCCGGACCTCGATCCCCTCCCGGATCAGTGCCTCCTCGAAGGAGAAGGAGCAGCCGATCAGGAAGCCCACATAGCCCTCCTTCCAATATTCGGAGGCATCGGTGAGCTCCTTGGTGAACACGCCGTCCTCATAGACCCGGTAGCGGGGGATGTCGGAGCAGATGTTGCCCCCTTCGCCCATGTCGTGGGTGTCGGGAGTGCCCTTGATGATCTCCAGGATGGGGCAGGGGAAGGGGTTCTTCTTGGCGTACTCCTCAAAGTCGGCGGCGTACTCCGGGGGGAGGATCACCAGGTTGGCCTGGGCGTAGCCCCGGCACATGCCGGCGGTGGGGAAGTCGATGACCCCCTCGCGGATGAGCTTGCGGACCTCGGAGGGCTTCATGTCGATATAGGGGGTGATGTCAAAAGCCATGGATCTTCCTCCTTATTTTAGGATGGCCGCCCTCGAAGGCGGCCATTGCCTTAAGCGTTGATCTTGCTCAGGGCCTTCAGAGCGCGGCGCTGAGCCAGCAGCAGATTCTGAGCGTGTTCCACCGGGACTTTGACGAACTGCACCTTATCCCCCGCCTTGAGCTGGGCCAGGATGCGGAAGTCAGCGGTGATCACGGTGGCGATCTTGGTGTAGCCGCCGGTGGTCTGACGGTCGCCCAGCATGATGATGGGGGTGCCGGCGGAGGGGACCTGGATAGCGCCGAAGGCGATCCCGTCGGAGATGATGTCGCCGCCGTCCTTATGGGCGATGGCAGGGCCGTCCAGGCGGCAGCCCATCCGGTCGAACTCAGGGGTGACGGTGTAGGTGCCGGAGAGGAAGGTGTCGATCCCGGCGCTGGTGAAGGCGTCGTCCTGGGGGCCCAGCACCACCCGGAGGACATACACCGGTCTGGGGGAGAACTCGGGCGGGATATGGCGGTCCTCCATGTGGGACAGGGACTTTACAGGGGCGCGGAAGCCGATCTGGTCCCCTTTCTCCAGCTTACGGCCCTGGAAGCCGCCGATCTTGGCCTTCATATAGGTGGACCGGCTCCCCATGACCACAGGGACGTCCAGTCCGCCGGCGAAGGCGATGAACGCCCGGCAGCCTGCCTTTGGGGCAGTGAAGCGCAGGACCTGGCCCGCCTGGACGGCCACGGCTGTATACCCTGGGATGGCTTTCCCGTCCAGGGTGGGGCCCAGGTCGCCGCCGGTGATGGCGATCACGTTGGCCTGATCGAACTGGAGCTGAGGGCCCATCATGGTGCACTCCAGCACCGCTTCCCCCTGGTCGTTGCCCGCGATGATGTTGGCCAGGGCGGCGGACCGGGGATCCATGACCCCGGAAACGGACACACCGAACTGCTGATAGCCGATCCGGCCCTGGTCCTGGACGGTGGTGAGCAGGCCAGGATTCAATACGGTGATACTCATTTTCCGCCCTCCTTCCTGGGGTGGCGCTTGACAGTGTAGCCCTCCGCCGCCTCCTGGGCGGCGATCTTGTCATATTCTGCCTGGTCGATGGCATAGAACTTGATGTACTGGCCCGCCTGAGGCAGGATAGGGGTCTCCCGGCCGGAATCATACATCCGGACGGGGGTGCGGCCGATGAGCTGCCAGCCGCCAGGGGATTCGATGGGGTACACACCGGTCTGACTGCCGGCGATGCCCACCGCTCCGGCGGGGATCTTCACCCGGGGGGTCTTGAGCCGGGGGGTGGCGATCTCGTCGCTCATGCCGCCCAGATAGGTGAATCCGGGGGTGAAGCCCAGCATGTAGATGAGGTATTCGGTGGAGGTGTGGATCTTGATGACCTCCTCCTCCGTCTTGCCCGCGTGCTCGGCCACGAAGGGCAGGTCGGGGCCCATCTCCCCGCCGTAGAGGACGGGGATCTCCAGCACCTCGCTGGGGGGGATGACGATCTTGTCCAGCTGGCCCAGCAGGCCCTTCAGCTCGTCCATCAGGGGGGCGCAGCGGATGACCTCCGGGTCGTAGTGGACCATGAGGGAGCGGTAGGTGGGCACCGTCTCCACGATGCCGGGGATGCTGCTGTTGCTCAGAGCGATGTTGAAGGCCCGGATCTGGGCGTTGATCGGCTCGCTGATCTCGTTGCCGAACTCCACACAGACAGAGGTATCGCCCGTCAGCAGGAATCTTACGTCAGCCATAGGCGGCTCCTTTCCAAGGCAGGCCGGACCATGTCTTGGTCCGGCCTGTGTGATATGGATGGATATCTATCAGGCGCCGAAGAGATCCATGATGCCGGGGACGGCCTGGATCCCCACGTAGCCGGAGATGCAGATCACGATCACGCCCAGACCGGTCAGCCAGACAGGGTGCTTGTAGTCGCCTACGATCTTCTTGCTGTAGGCGGCGGCCAGCATACAGCCCAGGGAGATGGGCAGGATCAGGCCGTTGACAGCGCCGGCGATGATCAGCAGCTGAGCGGCATTGCCCACGATGACCATCATCAAAGTGGAGAAAGCGATGAAGCCCACGACGAACCACTTCTCATATTTCATGATGATGGGATGCAGGGTCTTCAGGAAGGAGACAGAGGTGAAGGCTGCGCCTACCACAGAGGACACACCGGCGGAGAACAGGCACAGACCGAACAGACGGTAGCCCATATCGCCGGCAGCCAGGCGGAAGGCCTCGGCGGCGGGGTTGTCAGCGCCGATGATCGATTCGGCGTTGCCAACGGCCAGGCCGCAGGTGCCCAAGACGGCCAGGAACAGCAGGATACGGACGACCCCAGAGGTGCACACGCCCTGGATCACGGAGCGGCGGAAGTTGCCCGCGCCTTGGACGCCGGCATCCACCAGGCGGTGGGCGCCGGAGAAGGGGATGTAGCCTCCGCAGGAACCGCCCAGCAGGGTGGTCAGAGCCACGAACATGGTGGGGAATTTGCCGAAGGAGGTCAGACCGGCGGCGACTTCGCCCATGGGGGGCTTAGAGATGACGGCCACCACCAGGACGGTGACCAGGATCACGGCGGCCAGGACGGTGGCCACCTTGTCCATGATGCTCTTGGCGTTCTTGTTCAGGAAGATGATGATGCCTAAACAGCCGGCGATCACAGCGCCTGCCTTCTGATCCAGACCGATCATGGCGTCGAAGCCCAGGGCCACGCCGCCTACATTGCCCACGTTGAAGGCCAGGCCTCCGATGGCCACGATGATGGCCAGGAACACGCCCAGACCGGGCAGGAGCTTGTTGGCGATATCCTGGGCACGCATACCAGACACGCCGATGATGGACCAGATGTTCATCTGAGCGGTGATGTCCATCAGGATAGCGACCAGGATGATCATGACCAGGGGAGCGCCGTATGTGGCGGTGAACTTGGATGTCTGGGTCAGGAAGCCGGGGCCGATGGCGGATGTAGCCATCAGGAAGGCCGCGCCGAAGAGCACGGACATACTTGGCTTGGCGACAGACTGATTGGTGTTATTGCTCATATAGTACCTCCAAACGAATTTCCTCTCTTCCAGGACAGGCGGCCGTCATTTGCTCCGCAAATGATATCTCCTTTGGACAAAGGAGATCCTTTTTCCTATCCTGTTTTCCTCTCAGATGCTGCTTGACTGTGTCACACGATCTCAGAGATCGGGGCGATGGCGACCCCCTCGGCCTCCAGCTTGGCGCGGATGTTCTTGACGAACTCCACTGCAGAGGGGTTGTCGCCGTGGACGCAGATGGAGTGGGCGTCGATGGAGACCTCCTCGCCGGTGATGGCGGTGACCTTGCCCTCGGTGACCATGCGGATGGTACGGGCGATGGCCTCGTCCTTGTCGTGGATCACTGCGCCGGGCTTGGAGCGGGGCACCAGGGAGCCGTCGGCCTGATAGGCCCGGTCGGCGAAGACCTCGCTGGCCACCTTCAGGCCCGCCTGCTTCCCGGCCTCCAGCATCTTGCTGCCCGCCAGGCCCAAAAGGATCACGTCTTTGT
This sequence comes from bacterium 1xD42-67, assembly GCA_003612335.1. GTDB lineage: Bacteria > Bacillota > Clostridia > Oscillospirales > Oscillospiraceae > Lawsonibacter. The sequence goes on along the minus strand of RAYO01000004.1, from coordinate 12,425 downwards.
CCACACTGGCGATCCCCTCGGCGATGGCCAGGGCCAGGTCCATATCCTTGCCGGCCATATTATACAGGGCCCCGTGGGGCTTCACATGCTGGAGCTTGACGCCGTTAGCGGCGGTGAAGGCCAGCAGAGCGCCCATCTGATACTGGATGTAGGCCTTGGCCTCCTTGGGGGAACAGACCATGTTCCGGCGGCCGAAGCCCATCAGATCGGGGAAGCCGGGGTGGGCGCCCACCGCCACGCCGGCGGCTTTGCAGGCGGCCACGGTCTTGTCCATCACCAGGGGGTCGCCGGCGTGATAGCCGCAGGCCACGTTGGCGGAGGACACATGGGCGATGACGGCCTCGTCCATACCGATGGTATAGGCACCGAAGCTCTCGCCCAGGTCGCTGTTCAGGTCAACTTTATACATGACAGATCCCTCCTAAAATTTTTTGCGGTGCGATCGGCAGACGTTTCTGCCAGGGCCGGAGCTGGTCCGGTCTCCCTCCTTTCCCTGCTCCGCCGCAGCTTAGGGCGCTTTTTGGCGGAGCGCGGGCCTCCTGTTGGACGGCCTGCGGCACGATGCGAATCATGCTGTGTATATATTACCATATCAGGCGATAAAAGGCAATAAGAATTTGTGGAGTTTTGACGACCGAATCTGCAAAAACGGAGAAAACGATCAAGGACCGTCCCCAAACCTGCAAAAGTCTCCAAATATCTCCACTTTTTGGAACGTTGGTCTTTTTGGAGGGGGAGCATGAGGAGGCCCCCCTTTTGGAAAGGGGGGCCGTGCAGACATGTTTAGAGCGGGACGATTCACAGGGCAGGCAGGACGGCGGTGATCCGGGTGCCCGCCTCGAGGCGGGAGACCACCTCGAACCAGCCGCCGTGGCGCTCTACGATCCACTTGGCGATGGACAGGCCCAAGCCGGTGCCGCCGGTCTTCCGGTCCCGGGACAGGTCGGTGCGGTAGAAGCGGTCGAAGATATGGGGGATGCCCTCGGGAGGGATGCCCATCCCCTCATCCTGGACGGTGAGGCGGACATGTTCCCCCGTCCGGCCCACCCGGAGGTAGATCCGGCCCTCCTCCGGGCTGTATTTCAAGCTGTTGTCCATGAGGATCCGCAGGACCTGCTTCATCAGGCCGGGGTCGGCGAAGATCTCCACCGGCTCCTCCCCCCATCGGGGGAAGAAGGTGCGCTGGGGGTGGATCATCTCCTCCTCCCGCAGCACCTCTCCGGCCAGACCGGTGAGGTCCAGCCGCTCCTTCTTCACGGGCTGGGAGTCGTTGTCTCCCCGGGCCAGGAAGAGCAGCTGCTCCACCAGCCGCTCCATAGAGGCGGCCTCCCCCCGGATGGCGTCGATGGACTCCTGGAGGGCTTCCGGATCGCTCTTGCCCCACCGGTCCAGCAGGGCGGCGTAGCCCTGGATCACGGCGATGGGGGTGCGTAGCTCGTGGCTGGCGTCAGAGACGAAGCGCATCTGGGCGCCGTATGCCTGATTGACCCGATCCATCATCTCGTTGATGGCCTGAGCCAGGGCCCGCAGCTCCTTCTGGGTGCCGGGGAGGTCGATTCGGCTGTCCAGATGGGCGGCGTCGATCTTGCCCAGCTCACCGGCCAGGGATTCGATCTCCCGCTTGGACATGTGGGTCATGGAGTTGAGCCGGGCAGCGGTGGCGGCCAGGTCCTGGATGGGCCGGAGGATCTTGCGGATGGAGCGGCGGCTGCGGAAGAGATTGGTCACCAGAGAGAGCCCCTGACAGATCAAGATCGCCATCCCCGCCCAGTACAGATTGGTGAAGATCCCGGAGGTGCTCACCGTGATGGCGTAGGGCTGACCACCGTTGGGCAGCTCGATGGTGTAATACTGGCTGAGATCCCAGGAGCGCAGGCCGTCCTCGGTCTCCCAGCGGCCGGGGAAGAGCAGGACAGAGCCGGTGGCGGTGTGTTCCCCATAAGGGGCCTGATCCAGTATGGTGATGGTATAGTCGCTGGCCTCCATCCAGGCCAGGGCCTCCTTGGTGGGCACGCCCCGCTCGTTGACCAGGGCCGCCACATCGGCACAGCGGCCCTCGGCGTAGGCGAAGATCCCGAAGACGGCCATGAACAGCAGGAGCAGGTCCATCACGATGAAGATCCCCAGCTGCCGCAGGAAGAAGCCGATGTTCAGCCGGAGGGCCAGGGAGGAATCCCGGGCGGCGGCGATGGGATCGGACGGAGGGGATCGGAAGCGATGGCGTTTGCGGGGCATGGGGCTCACCTCTCGATCGTGAAGGCGGACTTCGTCCGCCGTGATAGGTCCGTGGTCGGGCAGACGCACGGCATGCGGCTCTACAGGGCGAGCCCGCCCATCCATGTCCGGATGGGCTCCAGAGACTCGAAGGTCACATAGCTGCCGCCGTGGAGGAGGAGATCCAGATACCGGTCCTCTTCGGGGGTACGGCGGCTCCCCTTGTCCCGCAGGGCCTCCCGGATAGACTTGGTGGCCATGCCCACCATCCGGCGCTTGATCCAGCTCACCTTCTTAGGGGCCCAGCCTCCCTGAAGATAGAAGAGTGGAACGCCGGGGGCATAGTTGGCCTTGGAGAGGACCTCCAAGATCTGCGGGGAGGGAGGGGACATGCCCACGCCGCACACGCCCTTGACGGCGTATCGTTTCACGGCCTGGTCGATGCCGGAGATGTGCCCGGCCATGAGAGGGCCCATGAAGAAGACAGGCTCCTGAGGACCGATCTTGCCCTCCGCCTCAGCGATGCTGCAGACCTTCAGCTTCTCTGCCTTGCCCAGCATCCCGGCATACTCCTTGGTGAAGCCGGTGTTGGAACGATAGATGATGACCATAGTCACTCCTCCTTGATGACGTAGCCCACGCCCCGGACGGTGTGGATCAGCTTCAGCCCGAAGGCGTCGTCCAGCTTGGAGCGCAGGAATCGGATGTAGACGTCCACGGAATTGGTCTCTCCCACGAAATCGAAGCCCCACACCGCGTCCAGCAGCACTTCCCGGGACAGCACCCGGCCCTTGTTCTCCAGCAGACAGCGGAGCAGGTCGAACTCCTTCTTGGTCAGCTCCACGTTCCGGCCCCGGACGGTGACCTGGTGGCGCTCCACGTCCAGCACCAGAGGTCCCGCCGACAGGGGGAGCTCCTGGCTGACTGAGCCCCCCTTGCTGCGCAGGGCGGCCCGGATCCGGGCCAGCAGCTCCTCGATGGCGAAGGGCTTGGTGATATAGTCATCCGCCCCGGAGTCCAGACCGGCCACCTTGTCCACCACGCTGTCCCGGGCGGTGAGCATGATCACCGGGACCTGGCTCTCCCGGCGGAGCCGGCGCAGCACCTCCATCCCGGACAGCTGGGGCAGCATGATGTCCAGCAGCACCAGGTCGAAGCCTCCGCCCAGGACCAGGTCCAGGCCGCTGCGGCCATCCGGCGCTTTTTCCACCTGATAGCCCTCATACCGCAGCTCCATCTCTACCATCCGGGCCAGCTTCTCCTCATCTTCCACCAGCAGGATACGTTCTGCCATCCCTTCCACCTCATCATCTGATCTATTTTTCGTCGGAGTGCCAGTCGTGCTTCAGCTCCTCCATGACATGACGGCCCAGGTCGGCGGCAGTGTCCGCCATCGAGCCCATGACGTTGTTCAGCCCGTCCCGCTCCAGGTCGGGACCGGAGAACCGGTAACGGAATCCAAAAAACAGCAGCAGCACCAGCACCGGCAGGGTGATCCAAAAGGCGCAGAACAGCAGCAGCACCAGGATCAGCACCGGCAGTGCGGTGATGGGCTGGTCCCGGCGCCAGATCTCCAGCTCGTTGTCCACCAGCCAGCGGCGCAGGGCGTGGAAGAAGCGCCGGCCGCCCTCCCCTCTGGCTCGGGGGGGCCTTGGGCCCCTGGGGGCCTTCTGCTTTTTCACCTGGATGAGCAGATGGGGGGAGGGGGGCTCTGCCGGGGGCGGGGGAGGGGGCGACTCGCTCCGAGTGGAGTAATAAGCGCCCTCCGCCCGGGGGATGGCCCCCTGCTCCTCCAGATAGATCAGCGCATCCAGCAGATTGCCGCCGCTGTATGTCAGAGCCTCCTTGGCCTGGGCATAGCTGACGTCGGCCTTCTCCTTCAGGCGCTCCACCATCTCCAGTGTGATCTCCATGTCTGCGGCTCCTTTCTTCGGGCCATATCTGCCTTTCTTGGAGAGCAGTATACCACGATCAGGTCAAAAGATCGTTTAGGTTACATTAAGATCTAATTTAAAATCCCTCCCTGCCAGGACTCGGGCGGCCTGGCCTGAGGACAGGATGGGGGCGGGGACGCGGATCCCAGCGAAAAAATTTGTCTGCTTGCCCATTCCTCTATCCTGTGGTATGATTATACTATAGACAGGGCCAAGAACGCAACTGTGAAGAAGGAGGAAGATCCATGGGGCGCTGGAAGATCAAGATCTGCTCGTTCCTGGCGGTGCTGGCGCTCTTCCTGGCGACGTCTGCACCTGCGTCAGCTGCCAACCTCTATTTCACCGGCCTCAACGACACCGTGGCCCCCCTCACTTCAGACAGTATGCCCTTCTGGTCTGGGGGGACCCTCTATGTGCCCTATACGGTCTTCGATTCCAGCCGGAACGAGGTGGGGATCAGTCTGGGACTGGTCACCAGCTACAACCGCACCAACCGGACCGTCACCTTCTACAATCTGCGGCAGATCCTCACCTTCGACCTGAACACCGGCAACTGCCGGGACGAGCTGGGGGGAGCGGTATACTCCTCTCGGGCCATCATGCGCAACAACAAACCCTATGTGGCGCTGAACATGGTGTGCTCCTTCTTCGGCCTGGAGTGGAGCTACCATCAGCTGCCCTATATCCCCCAGGGCTATCTGGTGCGGATCAAGAACGCCGACGTGGTGCTGGACGACGGCAGCTTCATCGAGAACGCCCGGGACCTGATCAACAACCGCCTGCGGGACTACACCCAGAGCCTCAGCTCTGCCGAGACCACGGATCCCGCTCCCGTCCAGCCCTCCCCGCCGCCGGAGGTGGACGGTTCCAGTACCGCCACCTACCTGGCCTTCCGCTGCGAGAGCGGTCAGGGCTTGTCCGGGATCTTGGACGCGCTGGACCGCGCCGGGCACTATGGAGCGTTCTTCCTCTCCCCACAGGTGTTGGAGGAGGAGGGGGACCTGGTCCGCAGGATCCTGGGCACCGGTCACAGTGTGGGGATCCTGGCGGAGGGGGAGGAGGTCCGGCCCCTGTTGGAGCAGGGGAGCTTGGCTCTAGAACGGGCGGCCCAGACCAGGACCACGCTGGCCTATGTGCCGGCGGGACAGCGCGCCGCCCTGGAGCAGGAGGGCTGGGTGTGCTGGGGAGAGACCCTGTCTCTGGCCCCCAGCGGCACGGTGGGCCCCAATACCTTCGCCAACAGTGTGCTGGACCGTCTGGGGGACCGCCGCCGCACCGTCTATCTGACCCTGGAGGGGGGGACGGACACCGCTCGGGTGCTGTCCACCCTGCTTCGCCGGCTGGGCGACAGCCGCTACAGCATCGCGGTCCCCATGGAGACAAGGCTTTGATGTCCGGGAGCATGGAGGTGAGAGCATGAGCAGGATCGAGAGGAAGACCGTATGGGACAGTCCCGCGCCCGGGCCGTCCCCCCGGCTGGCCCGGATGACACGGCATCTGTTCGCCCGATTCCAGGATCTGGGGGAGAACGGCCCGGTGGTCCGCATGGACCAGGATCTGGGCCTGGTGACCGCCCGCTTTCCGGGCCGGGAGGCCCAACAGCTCCTGAAGGACCTGGAGGGATTTGGGATCCGGGCCGTCCTGGTGGAGGAACAGTTCCAGTTCTGGATGGATCCGGAAGGCCGGTTCGAGGATCTGGACTTCCTGTGGGGCTGTCTGTTCCAGCTGATGTGAAAGGGTCTGGCCCGATGGGGCCGGGGGGATTCGTCCGGAAGAGGCGTCTCCCTTTGGGCCCTCTGGGACAGGATGCGACCTCTGGGTGGCCTCCCTGAGCTGGGAGCGGTCCCATCCCCTCCCTTGACGATCGGCGGCCCCCGCCTTTTAGGCGGGGGCCGTTGTTTTTGTGCGTTATAGGATGATGCAGATCAGTCCGCCGGAGCCCTCGTTGATGATGCGCTGGAGGGTCTCCCGGAGCTTTGCCCGGGCGTCGTCAGGCATTCGTTTGATCTTGGCGTTCAGATCCTCGTTCACCAGCTCGTGGAGGGATTTTCCAAAGATGTTGGCCTCCCAGATCCGGCTGGAGTCCCCCTCGTACTCCTGGAGGAGATAGTGGATCATGTCCTCGCTCTGCTTCTCTCCCCCTACGATGGGGGAGACCTCTGTCTCGATATCGGCGCGAATCATGTGGATGGAGGGGGCGCTGGCCTTGAGGCGCACGCCGTACCGCCCTCCCTGCTTCATGATCTCCGGCTCCTCCAGCACCAGGGAATCGATGGGGGGGACCACGATGCCGTAGCCCGTCTCCTCCACCTGCTGGAGGGCGTCGGACACCTTGTCGTAGGCTTTCTTCACACCGGCCAGCTCGGTGAGCAGGGCCATCAGATCTCCGTCATCTTCGATATCGAAACCGGATCGCTGGGACAGCGTGTTGTAGAACAGGGTCCTGGGCAGCTCCAGGGCGGCGGAGGAGACCCCAGTGCCCAGATCGATGGCGGAGATCCGGGCGTCGCTGACCACCTCGCAGTCCCGGAAGGAAGACACGGCGCTGTCCACGTCCCGGACCCGGTGGAGCTGGGCGGTGCCCTCCCGGATGGCGGTGTACAGGGCGGAGCGGATGGGGTGCTCCTGGGGCAGGGCGTCCACCCAAGGGGGGAGGAACAGGTCCAGCTCCTTCACCGGGAACTCATAGAGGACGCTCTTCAGGATGTGATCGATCTCCTCCTGGTCCAGCTCCAGGCAGTTGGCCGCCACACAGGTCACGTCATACCGCTGGGCGATGTCGGCCCGGATGGCCCGGGCCCGGTCGGAGTTGGGGCTGGCGGAGTTGAGGAGGACCACGAAGGGTTTGCCCAGCTCCTTCAGTTCAGAGACCACCCGCTCCTCCGCCTCTAAGTAGTCCTCCCGGGGGATGTCGGTGATGGTGCCGTCGGTGGTGACCACCACGCCGATGGTGGAGTGCTCTGAGATCACCTTCCGGGTGCCGATCTCCGCCGCTTCCGCCATGGGGATCTCATGGTCGAACCAGGGGGTGGTGACCATCCGTTCCGTCTCCCCCTCCAGCTGGCCCATGGCCCCGTCCACCATATAGCCCACGCAGTCGATCATCCGCATCTGGAAGGCGGCGCCGCCTTCTACGGCCACCGCCACCGCCTCCTCAGGGACGAACTTGGGCTCTGCCGTCATGATGGTCCGGCCGGATCCGCTCTGGGGCAGCTCGTCCCGGGCCCGCTCCCGGCGGTAGACGTTGTCGATGTTGGGGATCACCAGCGTCTCCATGAAGCGCTTGATAAAGGTGGATTTTCCTGTCCGGACCGGCCCCACGACGCCGATGTAGATGTCGCCCTCGGTGCGGAGCGCGATATCCTCATAGATCTTGCGGTCTTCCACTGCGATTCCTCCTTCGGCTGTTTGAGCCGGTATTTCCTTACAATCTATGAGGATAAGCTATGCAATATAACAAAAGTTAAAAAAGTATCCAAAAATCAAAAAACAGTTTCGATTATGGGCGCTTTCCTGTATAATAACGGTACATAATTGAGATATGGAGGTTTACTTTATGAGTATCGAACGCAAACGGCTGATTCTTACTCTCATTCCCCCGGCGGCGGGGCCGTGCTGGCGCTGCGGGCCCCGGTACGCCATGGACTTTCTCCTGATGGGGCTGATGCTGGTGACGGCTGTCCGTCTTACCCGCATTTCCTTTGACAAAGAACATTCGCCCCTATGGATGTGTGCGGCGCTCCTTTTAACGGCTGTGATGTTCCTTGCTCCGCTCGCCGGCTTTTTTGTCATACACCCCATGTTCAGACTGACTGAGGAGGTGGTGGTCCAGAACGGACAGACAATGGTCAAGGAGTACCAGATCAATGGGGGCGCTGTGTTCTGCTATTACGCCCCTGTCAACGGCCTCGTCCACGGCGCCGAGATCGAACATGACGGTCCGTGGCAAGGCGCCCCGCCGCTTTTCATTTCCCCCTTGCGCCACTGTAAAAACCATGCTATAATAATATAGAGACAGGTAAATGGAGCTGAACAACAGCGGAGGTGAAATTCATGGGGACCGAAAAGGACCGCAAGGACACACAACAAGCTGTTCTTTATGAACTGCGCCGGCTGATCAAAAAGAGCGGAAAGGATTACACAAACCAGGAATTGTGCGATCTGATCGACACCATTGCAGAGGCAAAGGATCAGGAAACCTGATATCTGACAGCAAAAAGAGGCAGGCCCGGCCGGGCCTGCCTCTTGGTCTCATCTCGTACTGGGGATGAGGAGCATCCGGCCCACAGGCAGGACGTCCTCTTCCAGCTCATTGGCCTGGAGGATCTGTTCCATAGTGGTGCCGTGGGCTTTGGCGATATCCCAGAGCTCCTCACCGGGGGAGGGCATCCGCAGCACCACAGAGGGCCGCCGGCCCTCCCCAGCGCTCCGCGCCTCCCCAAGCTGGGCGGAGGACACTGAGGGGAGAGCGGTGGTCTGGGTGGCCAGACAGTGGAACTCCACAGTGGACCGCACCTCGACCCCTCCTGCGGCGGGGGCGGCGAAGACCTCCCCGGGACAGGTGCAGAAACAGGAGCACCGGACCGATTCGGGACAGTCCAAGCGGCAGGCGACGGGGAGGGACTGGCGGACACATTGGACCAGCTCGTTCTCGTCCAGGTAAAGGACGGTGAGCCAGGCGTCCACCGCGAGGACAAGCTCACTGCCTTCCCGGCTCTGGCGCACTTGGCCCAGGGCCAGCCGGGCATCCACCACAGAACGGACCATCTCTCCAGTCTCCAGCAGCTCCCGGACGGTCTGAGGCCGCACCATCTGCTCCGACAGGCGGCACAGAGGCTGATCCTCCCGCTCCACCTCCATGAGATGGCTGGTGCTGTAGAGGTCCTGGAGGAGGGTCACCGGCCGGCGGCAGCGCACCTGGGCCTGGGCCAGCAGCTCCAGCTCTACATCCAGCTCCCGGCTGTCCCCGGTGTCCGGCTCGCACCGGAGAGAGACCACCTCCACCTCTACCTGACAGTCTCCCTCCTCACCGGCCCCTGCGACCTCCAGGATCTGGGAGAAAGGGAGGGATTCCCGGCTGGATGTGAGGGCCCCGCCCGGCTCCTGAAGGAGGAAGGAGAGCTCCACCATGCCCTTGAAGATCAGCTTGGTGCCGATGAGCTTGCTCTCGCTGCACTCCGGTTGGGCTCGGGCGGCCAGGAGCATGGGGGCCTCGCCGGAGCTGGTCTGGAGCCGCACCCGGTCAGAAAATGTAAAGGGTCTCTCCTGTACGGCGCTGAGCTGGTAGTGCTCCCCCTGGAACTGCCGCTGGCAGATCCCCTCTCCCTCCGGACCGGTGACGCCGCAGCAGATGGGCCGTTCCACTGGCTGGCAGGCGGTGATGTCCACCGCCAGGTCCACCCGCAGCAGTACCTTCCGGGGGTTGAGGGCCCGGGCCTCGGCGCAGCGCAGCCGGGGACGGGCCAGGACCGTCCCCCGTTCGGTGAGCCCGGGGGCCTCCGCCTGACAGGTGAAGGGCAGTCCCACCTCCATCCTCCGCAGACCGCCGCCCCCCTCAGGCTGGTATAGGATGGAGGCCCGCACCATCCCGGTGACCTGGGCCGACCCCTCCCGAGCCTGCTTGCCGCTGAGGGTGGCCTGGCCGCAGACGTCCACGATGCGCAGGATGTCGGGGCAGGCGTCGGGCACGATGCTCTCCAAAGTCTCCTCCTGGCACAAAGTGACCTCTGCCGCAGTGTCGTAGCTGATGATGGTATCACGTTCGAATTCCATGCTGTCCTCTCCCTTGTCATACATAGTGTCGGTCTGCCCCCTGGTCTGGGGGACAGAGGCACAAGTCCGTTCAGGACTTCCACTTTGCTGACACTATATGCCAGGGAGCCTGTCGGTATGCCGCCTATCTCACTTTGAAGATCCTGCGCAGCAGCCCCCGCAGGCAGCGGGGGGAACGTACCACCACGATACCCATGAAAACGCCTCCCCTCCCTTTAGATCTCGCCGTTCCCGGCTGTACCATCCTATGTCCCTTCGGGGAAAGTGTGCGGGGCGGGGATCTTTTCTCTGGATCGGTCTGGAGGATCGGAAGGGCACGGGACCGGATGGGGAGATGACCATATCGAGCAGGACCGCAAAGACCTCCTGTCCAAACTTGTCCCATTGATTTTTTTCCTGGACCGCATTATAATAGACCTCAAATACCTCCTTTAAGGGGAAAGAGCAGGTGAGGGACATGGCTGTCATCGGGATCGACTTAGGGACCACCAACAGTCTGGCGGCGGTGTGGCGCGATGGGAAGTGTGAGCTGATCCCCAACGCGTCGGGGGACTATCTGACCCCCAGCGTGGTCAGTGTGGACGAGGACGGTTCCATCCTGGTGGGGGCGGCGGCCAGGGACCGGCTGATCTCCCATCCGGAGCGCACAGCGGCAGGGTTCAAGCGGGCCATGGGCACCCCCCGGAAGTATGAGCTGGGAGGGAAGTCTTTCACGGCGGAGGATCTGTCCTCCTTCATCCTGCGCCGCCTGCGGGAGGACGCGGAGACCTATCTGGGGGAAGTGGTGGATGAGGCGGTGGTCAGTGTCCCCGCCTACTTCGCCGAGGCCCAGCGGGCCGCCACCAAGCGGGCGGGGGCCCTGGCGGGGCTGACGGTGGAGCGGCTGGTGAACGAGCCCTCCGCCGCGGCGGTGGCTGGCCGGATCGGTGAGGGAGAGGAGGACAAGCTGTGCCTGGTCTTCGACTTTGGCGGCGGCACTCTGGACGTCTCACTGGTGGAGCGGTTCGACGATGTGGTCAGCGTCACCGCCGTCAGCGGAGACAACTATCTGGGGGGCCGGGACTTCGATGAGACGATCGCCCGGGGATTCTGCCAGGACTGCGGTCTGGACTTCGACGCCCTGTCCCGCCAGCGGCAGGAGACCTTGGTCCGCCAGGCCGAGACCTGCAAGATGGCCCTCACTGCTCGGGAGCCGGTGATCATGGCGGTGGACGACGGAGAGATCTCCGCCTCCCTGGCCCTGACCCACGAGTGGGTCATCCGCAAGAGCAGCGCCCTGTTCCAGCGCCTGCTGGCCCCGGTGCGCAAGGTGTTCCTGGATGCCGGGATGAGCCTGGAGGAGCTGGACGAGCTGGTGATGGTGGGGGGCTCCAGCCACATGCCGGCGGTCCGGCGGTACATCGCCAAGGCCCTGGGCCGGGAGCCCGCCCCCGGGGCCCGGCCGGACACTGCGGTCGCGATCGGAGCGGGGATCTGTTCCGGCATGAAGGTCCGGGCCAAGGATCTCAAGGAGCTGGTCCTCACCGATGTGTGCCCCTTTACCTTGGGCATTGCCACCCTGAACCATGCAGAACAGGCCAAAGACCTGATGTCCCCCATCATCGAGCGCAACAGTGTCCTCCCCTCCAGCAAAGAGGGGACCTATGGCACGGCCCGAGACGGACAGCGGAGCATCGAGGTCAAGGTATACCAGGGAGAGCAGCGCTACTGTCAGGACAACACCTATCTGGGCCATCTGGAGATCGCGGTCCCTCCGGCCCCCCGGGGGGAGCAGTATATCCGGGTCCGCTTCACCTATGACATCAACGGCCTGCTGGAGGTGATCGTGACGGGGAAGGACGGCCAGTCCGCCCGGCTGGTCCTCCAGGGCTCCGGCATGACCGAGGAGGAGGTGGAGGCCCGGCTGAAGGAGCTGGAGGCGCTGAAGCTCCATCCCAGGGACCAGGAGGGCCCTCGGGCCATCATCGCCCGGGCCCAGCGTCTCTATGCCATGACGGTGGGGGGCGTCCGGGACCGGGTGGGGGAGATGCTGGACTGGTTCCAAGGGGAGATCGCCGCCCAGGAGCCCATGCGGGTGGCAAAGGCCAGCCGCCGGGCCGGAGCGTTCTTCGACCAGGTGGAGGCCTATCTGGGGGTGGGGGATCTGCCGCCCCAGGACCTGGATCCCCTGTCTGACAGCGGGGAGGAGGAGGGATGAGCTGGCCCTGGAGCCAGCTGGGCCTGTCCGGGCCCTGCGGCTTGTCTGAGGTCCGCCGGGCCTATTCGGAACGGCTGAAGACCGCCCACCCGGAGGAGGATCCGGAGGGCTTCCAGCGCCTCCACGCCGCCTATCAGGCGGCCAGCGGTATGGCCCGTCAGCGGGAGCGGCAGGCGCGTGCCCGTCCCGCTCCGCCGCCAGAGCCCGCCTCAGAGGCGGCGGCATCTCCCTGGAAGGAAGAGCAGGAGCAGGACTTCGATTTCAACGAGCTCCTGCAGGAGGGAGATCCGCCCCGCCGTGCCCCCCGA
>RAYO01000038.1 GCA_003612335.1 bacterium 1xD42-67 | reverse complement strand
GGGCACGGACCAAGGAGGGCCGGTGGCCCGGATGTCCGTGCCCCGAGCCGGAGGGAAGCCGCGCGTCGCGAGCAGGCAAAGCGTGACAGGAAGCGCGGAGCCGTCGTGAGCAGCGCGTCGCGAGCAGGCGAAACGTGACAAAAAGGAAAGGTCTGTTTATGAAAACACCTACTACTTTGATCATCATGGACGGATTCGGTATGGAAGGGCCCTCCGCAGGGAATGCGGTGGTCAACGCCTCCACCCCCAATCTGGACCGGATCTTCTCTCAGTGCCCCGGCAGCAAGCTGTCTGCCTCCGGGCTGGACGTGGGCCTGCCCCAGGGCCAGATGGGCAACAGTGAGGTGGGCCACACCAACATCGGCGCAGGACGGGTGGTCTTCCAGGACCTGCCCCACATCAGCCGGGATATCGAGACCGGCGTGTTCTTCGAGAATCCAGCCTATCTGGAGGCCATGGAGAACTGCCGGGAGTGGGGCTCTGCCCTGCACCTGATGGGCCTGCTGTCCGACGGCGGCGTCCACAGCCACATCACCCACCTGTACGCCCTGCTGAAGATGGCTCAGGACCAGGGCCTGAAGAAGGTCTATGTCCACTGCTTCCTGGACGGCCGGGACGTGCCCCCCTCCTCGGGCAAGGGCTATGTGGAGCAGCTCCAGGCCAAGATACAGCAGTTGGGGATCGGTCAGATCGCCACGGTCATGGGCCGGTACTACGCCATGGACCGGGACAAGCGGTGGGACCGGCTCCAGAAGGCCTACGACGCCATGGTCTGCGGCCAGGGCCCCTTCGCCGCCGACGCGGCCGATGCGGTCCAGGCCTCTTACGACGCCGGCGTCACCGATGAGTTCATGGTCCCTGTGGTGTGCGTTAAGGACGCTCAGCTCCGGGACAACGACTCGGTGATCTTCTTCAACTTCCGCCCCGACCGGGCCCGGGAGATCACCCGCTGCCTGGTGGACGAGGATTTTACCGAGGTGGAGCGCAGGACCGGCTTCATCCCCGTGGACTTCGTCTGCACTACGGAGTATGACGCCACCATGCCCAATGTGACGGTGGCCTACCCCCGGCAGAAGCTGGAGAACATTTTTGGCAAGTATATCTCCGACTTGGGGCTCACCCAGCTGCGGATCGCCGAGACGGAGAAATATGCCCATGTCACCTTCTTTTTCAACGGCGGCGTGGAACAGGTCTTCCCCGGGGAGGACCGGTGCCTGATCGCCTCCCCCAAGGTGGCCACCTACGACCTCCAGCCCGAGATGTCCGCCTACGAGGTCACCGAGGAGGCGGTCAACCGCATCCTCAGCGGGAACTATGACGTGATCATCCTCAACTTCGCCAACTGCGACATGGTGGGCCACACCGGCGTGTATGAGGCCGCCTGCAAGGCGGTGTCCACAGTGGACGAGTGCGTGGGCAAGGTGGTGGAGGCCACCTCCAAGATGGGGGGCGTGTCCCTCATCACGGCCGACCACGGCAACGCCGAGCGGATGATCGACACCGACGGTTCCCCCTTCACCGCCCACACCACCAACCTGGTGCCCTTCTATATCGTGGGGGCCAACGTGTCCCTGCGGGACGGCCGCCTGTGCGACATCGCCCCCACCATGCTGGACCTGATGGGCCTTGAGAGGCCCGCCGAGATGGACGGGGAGACCCTGATCGCCAAATGACCTGTTGACCCGGCGGGGATCCGCCTGATGAGATGATATCCTATTTGAAATTTTGAGAGGAGATCGAACACCATGAAGCAGATGATCGAGATCGTAGACGTAGTCGGCCGCGAGATCCTGGACTCCCGCGGAAATCCCACCGTGGAGGTGGAGGTGTATCTGGAGGATGGCACCATGGGCCGTGCCGCCGTGCCCTCCGGCGCTTCCACCGGTATCTATGAGGCCTGCGAGCTCCGTGACGGCGACAAGGGCCGTTACATGGGCAAGGGCGTGGAGACCGCGGTGAAGAACGTGAACACCGAGATCGCCGAGTGCCTGGTGGGCATGAACGTGCTGGACCAGACCGCCATCGACAAGGCCATGATCGAGTTGGACGGCAAGCCCAACAAGGACCGGCTGGGCGCCAACGCCATCCTGGGCGCCTCTCTGGCCTGCGCCAAGGCCGCCGCCGAGTCGCTGGGCGTCTCCCTGTACAACTATATCGGCGGCGTCAACGCCAAGCAGCTGCCCGTCCCCATGATGAACATCCTCAACGGCGGCGCTCACGCCACCAACAATGTGGAGATCCAGGAGTTCATGATCATGCCCGTCTCCGCCCCCTCCTTCCGCGAGGCCCTGCGCCGCTGCGCCGAGGTCTTCCACACCCTGAAGACCGTCCTCAAGGAGAACGGCACCCCCGCCGCCGGCGTGGGCGACGAGGGCGGCTATGCCCCCAACCTGAAGAAGGACGAAGACGCTCTGAAGGTCATCGTGGAGGCCATCGAGAAGGCCGGCTATAAGCCCGGCGAGGACTTCATGATCGCCATCGACGCCGCCTCTTCCGAGTGGTGGGACGAGGAGCAGAAGTGCTATGTCCAGCCCAAGAGCAACAAGAAGATGACCCAGCAGCAGCTGGTGAACATGTGGAAGAAGTTCGCCGACACCTATCCCATCATCTCCCTGGAGGACGGCATGGCCGAGACCGACTGGGAGGGCTGGGCCATGCTGACCAAGGCCATCGGCGACAAGGTCCAGCTGGTGGGCGACGACCTGTTCGTCACCAACGTGGCCCGTCTGGCCACCGGCATCGAGAAGCAGGTGGGCAACGCCATCCTGATCAAGGTCAACCAGATCGGCACCCTCACCGAGACCTTGGACGCCATCCAGATGGCCAACCGGGCCGGCTACACCGCCATCGTGTCCCACCGCTCCGGCGAGACCGAGGACGCCACCATCGCCGATATCGCTGTGGCCCTCAACGCCGGCCAGATCAAGACCGGCGCCCCCAGCCGCACCGACCGCGTGGCCAAGTACAACCAGCTGCTGCGCATCGAGGAGGAGCTGGGCGACATCGCTGAGTATCCCGGCCGCAAGGCTTTCTTCAACCTGAAGTGAGGCCATGACATGGAGGGCCGCCCGAAGGGGCGGCCCTTCGTCATAGCGACGAAACAAGAGAACGGCCCTCTGACAGGGCCGCAGGGAGGGATCCGCTATGTTAAAGGGAAAGACCATCCTGCTGGGGGTCACTGGGGGGATCGCCGCCTATAAGGCGGCGGCGCTGGCCTCTGCCCTGGTGAAGCAGCACGCCCGGGTGGAGGTGGTGATGACCGCCCACGCCACACAGTTCATCGCACCGCTCACCTTCGAGCAGCTCACAGGAGAGCGGTGTATGGTGGACACTTTCGACCGGAACTTCTCTCATCAGGTGGAGCACATCGCTCTGGCCGACCGGACAGATCTGGTCATCATCGCCCCGGCGACGGCCAATGTGTGCGGGAAACTGGCCCACGGCCTGGCTGATGACATGCTCACCACCACCGTCTTGGCCTGCACCTGCCCCAAGCTGATCGCCCCGGCCATGAACACCAAGATGTTCGAGAACCCGGTGACCCAGGACAACCTGGAGCTCCTGCGCCGCTACGGCTGGGAGGTGATCCCTCCCGCTTCCGGCCGTCTGGCCTGCGGCGCGGTGGGGGCGGGGAAGCTCCCCGAGCCGGAGGACATCCTCCAGCACATCCTCCGGGCGGCCGCCCTGCCCCACGACCTGGCGGGGAAGCATGTCCTGGTCACCGCCGGCCCCACCCAGGAGGCCCTGGATCCGGTCCGGTATCTCACCAACCACTCCACCGGCAAGATGGGATATGCCATCGCCCGGATAGCCATGCTCCGGGGGGCGGAGGTGGTGCTGGTGTCCGGGCGGACCCCCCTCCCCCCTCCCCCCTTCGTGGAGGTGGTGGAGGTGGTCTCCGCCCAGGATATGTTCCAGGCGGTGGCCGGCCGGCAGGACTGGGCGGATCTGATCTTCAAGGCCGCCGCTGTGGCTGACTACGCCCCAGCCCAGTATGCGGACGACAAGATCAAGAAGAAGGACGGCGACCTGTCCATCCCGCTGCGGCGCACCCAGGATATCCTGAAGCATTTGGGAGAGCACCGCCGTCCGGGACAGGTGCTGTGCGGCTTCTCCATGGAGACCCAAAATATGGTGGAGAACAGCCGGGCCAAGCTGGAGAAAAAGAACGTGGATATGATCTGCGCCAACGACCTGAAGGTGGCCGGAGCAGGCTTCGGCACTGACACGAACGTGATGACCCTGATCACCCGGGCGGGGGCGGAGGAGCTCCCCCTCATGTCCAAGGAGGAAGCGGCCTCCTGCATCCTGGACCGGGCTGCGGCCCTCCTGGCCGGGACGATGGGAGGCGAGGACCGAGGGGCTCCTGGGAGCGATCTGGTCAGATAGGAATAGCTAGGCGGCAGACACGGATGTGTCTGCCGCCTTCTGCTGTCCTGGAGCGCTTTGGAGGGGAGGAGCAGGGGAAGGCCCGCTTTGGTGATCTCTCACGAAAACGGAAAAGGATCTTTGGCGCATTTACCAACTTGTACTGGGAACTCTTTTGGTGTATTCTATGGACATGTAAATTATTTAAATTAATTAAAGATCGAACAGGCGGAGAGCCGCCAAGATCAAGGAGGAGAGTATCATGCCACTGGTCCCGATGAGAGCGATCCTGGATGCCACCGAGAGATACAACTACGCGCAGGGCGCCTTCAATGTCAATGCGGTCTGTCAGGCGAAGGCCGTGATCGAGGTCCACGAGATGTTCCGTTCCGCGGCCATCCTCCAGGGGGCGGACTTGGCCAACGCCTTCATGGGCGGGCGGACCGACTTCGCCCAGGGGACTTTGGAGGACAAGAAGAAGGGCGCGCTGAACATCGCCAACGCAGTGAAGAGATACGCGGTGGATTCCCCCATCCCCGTGGCCCTGCACCTGGACCACGGCAAGGATCTGGACTCCTGTGTGGCCGCGATCCAGGGGGGATATACCTCTGTGATGATCGATGGCTCCTCCCTCTCCTTCAAGGAGAACGTGGAGCTCACCCGCGAGGTGGTCAAGTACGCCCACGAGCGGGGGGTCACGGTAGAGGGCGAGCTGGGGGTCCTGGCGGGGGTGGAGGACCACGTCTTTGCCGCCAGCTCCACCTACACAAACCCCATGGACGCGGTGAAGTTCTTCCGCCAGACCGGCGTGGACGCCCTGGCCATCAGCTATGGCACCAAGCATGGGGCCAACAAGGGCAAGGACACCGTGATCCGCAAGGAGATCGCCATCGCCACCAAGGAGTGCATGATGCACGAGGGCATCGAGGGCACTCTGGTCAGCCATGGATCCTCCACCGTCCCCCAGTACATCGTCTCTGAGATCAACGCCCTGGGCGGCGACATCCACGACGCCTACGGCATCAAAAAGGAGCAGCTGAAAGAGGTCTCCAAGCTGGGCATCCGAAAGATCAATGTGGACACCGATATCCGTCTGGCCGTCACCCGCAACCTGCGGGAGCTGTTCTGGAAGGAGGCCGCCCTCCGGGAGAGCGCCTCTATCGGCAGGATCTACGAGCTGCTGTGTCAGAACCCCTCCGCGTTCGATCCCCGGGTCTTCTTCCCCCCCATCATGGACACGGTCATGTATGGGAACGTCCCCGACGGGGAGGTGGCCCGGATCGTGGACTGCATCGAGCGGGGCGTGAAGGAGGTCGTCGGCACCCTGGTGGTGGAGTTCGACTCCGTGGGCAAGGCCCCGCTGATCGAGCTGGTCAGTCTGGACGAGATGGCCGAGCGGTACAGAAAGAAGGGGATTTGATGGGAAAGAACATCCTTGTCGCCCACGGCGGCGGGCCCACGGCGGTGATCAACTGCTCCCTCCAGGGGGTGGTGGAGGCGGCCCGGGCCTCGGGCCAGGTGGATAAGATCTACGCCGCCCGGTTTGGGGCGGAGGGCATCCTGGCTGGGGACCTGATCGACTTGACGGACGTGCCCGCCTCCACGATCTCCAAGCTGAGCCGCACCCCCGCCTCTGCCATCGGCTCCTGCCGCCGGAAGCTCACCGATGCGGACTTCCCCACCGTGCTGGAGACCCTGAGGAAGTTCGAGATCGACTGCTTCTTCTACAACGGCGGCAACGACTCTATGGACACCTGCAACAAGGTGGACGAGCTGGCGAGGAAGGAGGGCCTGGACCTTCGGGTGATCGGGATCCCCAAGACCATGGACAACGATCTGGACCTCACCGACCACTGCCCCGGCTTCGGCTCCGCCGCCCGATATGCGGCGCTGAGCGCCGCGGAGCTGGCCCTGGACGCCTCCGCCCTGCCCATCCATGTGGTGGTGCTGGAGCTGATGGGCCGCAACGCCGGCTGGGTCACCGCCGCCAGCGCCATGGCCGGACGGCTGACCGATTGTCAGGTGCTCACCTATCTGCCGGAGCTCCCGGTGGATGAGGATAAGATGCTGGCCGATATCGAGAGGTGCTACGCCAAGGGGAAGGGCCTGCTGGTCACCGTCAGCGAGGGGATCTACGGCCTGGACGGCGAGCCTCTGGCGGACACCGGGATCGTGGACGGCTTCGGGCACAAGGTCCCAGGCGGCACTGCCCAGCATGTCACCGACCAGATCGTCCAGAAGCTGGGCCTGAAGTCCCGGGCGGAGAAGCCGGGGCTCCTGGGCCGGGCCAGCATCCCCTATGTCTCCGTCCCAGACCGGGAGGAGGCCTATGCCGTGGGCAGATTCGCCCTGGAATCGGCCCTGAAGGGGGAGAGCGGCTCGATGGTGGCCATCGCGGCGGAGCGGGCTCCGGTCTATCAGAGCAGCCTCTTCCTGGCGCCTCTGGCGGAGGTGGCCAACGTGGAGAAGAAGTTCCCCCTGGAGTGGATCGCGGACGGGAACGGGATCGGAGACGCGTTCTTCGACTACGCCCTGCCCCTGATGGGCGGGGACTTCCCGGAATATGCGCTGTTGAGAGGGTGAGGAGAGCATGAAACATATCTATTTGAATCTGAAGCGGTTCGATGTGCCCGTGGAGCTGGGAGGGGTCAACCGGCTGGCCCCGGTCAAGGACTGGGGGGCCGCCGTGGTCAGAGGCACCCAGGAGGCGCTGAAGGGGTATGACCCGGCCCAGGTGGAGTTCGTCCAGTACCTGCCGGAAGCCCACCTGATCGGTGCGGTCTCCGCCCTCGACCCAACCGGTCCGGTCCAGCTGGGCAGCCAGGGGGTCTACCGGATGGACACGGCGGTGGGGGGCAATTTCGGGGCCTTCACCACCAACCGGCCTGCCTCCATCGTGAAGGCCATGGGCTGCACCTCCACCCTGATCGGCCACTGCGAGGAGCGCAATGATAAGAAGGGGATCTTGGCCGAGGCGGGGGCGAAGGATATGTCCGCCGTGGACCGCCTGCTGAACCAGGAGATCCGGTGCGCCCAAAAGGCGGGGCTGACCGTCCTCTACTGCATCGGCGAGACCAGCGAGGAGCAGCCGGAGTGGGAGAAGGTCCTGGGCCAGCAGCTGGATGTGGGCCTGGAGGGGACGGACCGGAGCAGAGTGGTCATCGGCTATGAGCCGGTGTGGTCCATCGGGCCGGGCAAGACCCCGGCGGACAAGGACTATATCACCAAGATCGCCCGTTTCGTGAAGGAGCGCACAGGTGGGATGGACGTGGTCTACGGCGGGGGACTGAAGGCGGACAACGCCGCGATGCTGGCCTCTATCGAGGAGATCGACGGCGGGCTGATCGCCCTCACCCGGTTCCAGGGGGAGATCGGCTTCTATCCCGAGGAATATCTGGAGATCATCCGGCTATATCTTGGAGCATGAAGGAGGGTATGAATGAAACTGGGATTTGAATATGGGCACGGCCTGATGGATGCGGACCTGCCCAACAGCACTGATGTGTTCATCCCCGGCGAGACAGTGGCTGACCCGCCCTGTCTGCCGCAGGACTGGGACAGCCTGTATGCCGCCACCCTGGAGAGCATCCGGGCCCCTATCGGGATGCCTCCCCTGCGGGAGCTGGCCGGTCCGGGCAAGAAGGTGGTCTTCGTCATCCCCGATATCGTTAAGGGCGGCTGTCAGGCCACCAGCCACCGGAAGGTGTCCATCCGGGCCTGTCTGGATGAGCTGTATGGGGCGGGAGTGGCGAAGGAAGACGTCCTCCTGCTGATCTCCAACGGTCTGCACCCCCGGGCCACAGTGCCGGAGATGAAGCAGATCCTGGGGGAGGAGCTCTTCGATGAATTCTACTGCACCGGCCAGCTCACCAGCCACGACAGCGAGGATCCCGACCACATGGTGGACCTGGGGACCACCCGGCGGGGGGACCCGGTGCTGATGAACAGGTATGTCTTCGAGTGTGACATCCCGATCCTGATCGGCCACACTCAGGGCAACCCCTATGGGGGGTACTCCGGCGGCTATAAGCACTGCGCCACCGGGATCACCCACTGGCGGTCCATCGCCAGCCACCATGTGCCGAAGGTGATGCACCGGACCGACTTCACCCCCGTGTCCGGCAAGAACCTGATGCGCACCAAGTTCGACGAGATCGGCATGTGGATGGAGGAGAAGATGGGCCACCCCTTCTTCTGCTGCGACGCGGTGCTGGACACCTATTCCCGGCAGATCGCCGTCTTCTCCGGCTATGCCAAGGAGATGATGCCCGTATCCTGGAAGACGGCGGATCGACGCACCTATGTCCCCTGGGCGGAGAAAAAATACGATGTGATGGTCTTCGGGATGCCCCAGTCCTTCCACTACGGCGACGGCATGGGCACCAACCCCATCCAGATGATGCAGGCCCTGTCCGCCCAGGTGATCCGCCACAAGCGGGTGATGAAGGACAACTGCGTGATCATCTGCTCCTCCATCTGCAACGGCTGGTTCCATGACGAGCGGTGGCCCTATCTGCGGGAGCTGTATGAGCTGTTCCAGCACGACTATATGGATATCCTGCCAGATATGGACCGGTATGGGGAATATTTCGCCACCAATGAGGAGTACATCCGCAAATACCGCTACTGCAACGCCTTCCACCCCTTCCACGGCTTTTCCATGATGTCCTGCGGCCACATCGCGGAGATGGAGACCGCCGCCATCTACATCGTGGGGGCCCAGGAGCCGGGGATCGCCCGAGGGATGGGGCTCAAGACCCGGGCCACCTTCGAGGAGGCCCTGGCGGACGCGAAGAAGAAATTCGTGGGACCGGATCCGGCGGTCCTGGCCCTGCCCAAGACCTTCAAAGTGAGCGCGGTCCATCTGTGCATGAAGGACCAGCCCTATGACGGCACCAACGGCCGGCAGGACTGACAGGCGAGACTGAAAACGAGATAAAGAAGGTGTCTTATGAGCAGCGAAACAAAGATCAGGAAGAGAGCCGCGATCAGCGACAAGGTCTGGCTGCTGATCTCCCTTTTGGTGGCTCTGGCGGTGTGGTATCTGCTCTCCATCGGGGAGAAGACCGGCCGCGGCTTCCCCTTCGCGCCGGAGGTCCTCAAGGGCCTGGCGACCATGGTGGAGCGGAAGGCCCTGTGGGGCGACTTCGTCAGCAGTATGATCTCGGTGGTGATGGGCTTCGGGCTGGGATTCCTCACCGCCCTGCCGATGGCCTTCCTCATGGCCTGGTATGCCCCTGTGCGCAAGATCATCGAGCCCTGGATCAATTTCGTCCGCAACATCCCCGCCCTGGCCTACTCCCCGCTGGTGGTCATCATCCTGGGGATCGGCCGCACCCCCTCTGTGGTGCTGATCTGGATCTGCACCTTCATGACCATGTGCATCACCATCTATCACGGGATCCGAAACATCGACAACACGCTGGTCAAGGCCGCCCGGGTACTGGGCGCCAACGATGTGGATATCTTCTTCCGCATCACCCTGCCCGCCACCATGCCCTTCATCCTCACCGCCGTGCGGCTGGGCCTGAGCGCAGCGCTGACCACCCTGCTGGCTGCCGAATCCACCGGCGCCCGGGCCGGACTGGGGATGCGGATCCGCACCCTGTCCACCACCTTTGAGAGCAACGCCATGCTGGGCTATATCATCATCATCGGGATCATCGGCACACTGCTGAACATCTTCGTAGACTTCATCGAAAGGAGGCTGACCTCGTGGCAGGAGAAGAGAGAAGGGTGAAGATCCAGATCAAGGCCGTCAAAAAGGAGTACCGCGGCGACCACGGCACCACAGTGGCCCTCAACGGCGTCGACCTGGATATCATGGAGAACGAGTTCGTCTGCGTCGTCGGTCCCTCCGGCTGCGGCAAGTCTACGCTGCTGAACATCCTGGCCGGCCTCCATGAGGCCAGCAGCGGCGAATGCTGTCTGGACGGCGAGGCGATCCACGGCACCGACGTGAAGCGTGGGGTGGTCTTCCAGCAGTACGCCCTGTTCCCCTGGCAGACGGTGCTCCAGAACGTCATGTTCGGCCCCCAGATGAAGCGCCTGCCCAAGGCGGAATGTATGGAGATCGCCCGGAAATACATCCGGATGGTGGGCCTGGAGGACTTTGAGGGCTCCTTCCCCAAGGAACTGTCCGGCGGCATGAAGCAGCGGGTGGCCATCGCCCGGGCCTATGCCAACGACCCGGAGGTCCTCCTGATGGATGAGCCCTTCGGCGCCCTGGACGCCCAGACCCGGGCCCAGCTCCAGACCGAGCTGCTCAAGACCTGGGAGGAGGAGAAGAAGACCTGTTTCTTCATCACCCACGACGTGGACGAGGCCGTCCTGCTGGCCCAGCGGGTGGTGATCATGTCCGCCCGGCCCGGCCGGATCAAACGGATCGTGGATATCGACATCCCATACCCCCGGGACCAGGCCACCAAGAGCGACGCCCGCTTCATGGAGCTGAAGGCCCAGATCTGGAACGAGGTCTATCAGGAGTATCTGGAGGTCCGGAAGTAAAGTGCCTGACCGCGTGAGCGGCGAAGATACAGGCAGACGATCAACAAAACATCAAGGAGGAAACTGAAATGAAAAAACTTACCTCGCTGCTGCTGGCCGCCGCCATGGTGATGGCTCTGGCCGCCTGCGGCAACTCCGGCGGCGACAAGAGCGGCACCAACGTTCCCCCTCCCTCCGGCGGCTCCAGCCAGGGCGGCGCCTCCGGGACCCAGGAGCCTGCCGGTCCCGAACCGATCACCCTGAACCTGGCTTACATGCCCAACTATGCCTCCCTCTGGGGCGTGCTCTCCGCTGACAGCCAGGGCTTCTTCGCTGAGGAGGGGATCACCGTGGTGCTCAACGAGTTCCCGGACGGCCCCTCTGAGATCGCGGCTATGGAGAGCGGCAAGATCGACCTGGCCTACATCGGCAAGGGCGCCCACCGTCTGTGCGTGCTGGGCAACGCCGTCATCTTTGCCCCCAGCTCGGTCCACACCACCGATAAGATCGTGATCCACCCCAACAGCGGGATCGAGAAGATGGAGGATCTGAGGGGCAAGACCATCGCCTTCAACTCCGGCTCCACCTCCGAGACCACCTTCGACAATGCCCTGAAGGTGGCCGGCCTGACCCGGGACGATGTGGACGGCTACGACATGAGCATCGACAACATGGTGCCCGCTATGGTGTCTGGCAGCGTGGACGCCGCTGTGTGCTGGAACCCCTACTCCGGCCAGATCCTGGAGCAGGTCGAGGGCGCGAAGGAGATCGAGTTCTCCGACGGCTCCACCAATATCTCCAGCTGGATCTGCCTGCCCAAGTACGCCGAGGAGAACCACGACGTGTTGGTCCGCTTCTCCCGCGCCCTGTACAAGGGCATGGACTGGGGCTCCAAGCCCGAGAACTATGACGCTGTGGCCAAGCTGTGCGCCGATCAGATCAAGAGCAACGTGGAATCTCAGCTGGCCCAGGTGGGCGACGCCCATTGGTTCAACTTGGACGACATCAAGACTGGTGCCAGCGACGGCACCATCAAGGGCTATTATGAGAACATGCAGAACGATTTCGTCCAAGCCGAGACCCTGAAGCCCGAGGAGGTCGTGGAGGATGTGTCTCAGTTCGTCCTGTTCGACGTGATCGAAGAGGCGGTCCAGTAAGGAAAAGCGGCTCATCCCCGCGAAAGATACGGGATGGACCCGGTGGAGCGGCGTTCCATCGGGTCCATTTTTGAAGACAGCGTGGGATGGAGATCCGTCCTGTCTGCGGCAGGGATCTTTGCTCCAGGGATCGGGCCCGCCCCCTGGGGCCGGCCTGGGCCCCAGCCCTGTTTGGGCAGGCGGAGGTCAGGGGAAAATAGACCGGCTCCCCAGCGGGAGCCTGAAAGAGGGGAATATGATGCGTCACGACTACTACTATTACAGCAAGGAGCAGCTCCTGGCCGCGCCCAGGCTGCCCATCACCGTCATGGAGGACGATGCGGCGGTGTTCCACACGATCGCCCAGGAGATGGCGGAGGAGATCCAGCGGAAGAACGCCCTGGGGGAGCGGACCGTATTCATCTGTCCGGTGGGCCCGGTGGGCCAGTATCCCTATTTTGTCGAGCTGGTGAACACGAAGGGGATCAGCCTGAAGGATGTGTGGTTCCTCAACATGGACGAATATCTCACCGACGGGAAGGAGTGGGTGGACAAGGGCCATCCCCTCAGCTTCCGGGGCTTTATGGACCGGGCGGTCTACTCCAAGATCGATCCCGCCCTGATCATGCCCGAGGCCCAGCGCATCTTCCCCGACCCTAAGGACCCAGAGCACATGTGGCGGACCATCCAGGAGCTGGGGGGCGTGGATATCTGCTTCGGCGGGATCGGGATCAACGGCCATGTGGCATTCAACGAGGCTCAGGACGAGCTGACGCCCGACCAGTTCCGGGCCCTGCCCACCCGGGTGCTGCAGATCTCCCGGGAGACCCGGACGGCCAACGCCATCGGCGACCTGAACGGGGCAGTGGACGACATGCCCCGCTGGTGCGTCACCATCGGCATGAGGGAGATCTGCAGCACCAGGAAGGTGCGGCTGGGCTGCTTCCGGGACTGGCACCGCGCGGTGGTGCGCCACGCGGCCTATGGAGAGGTGTCCGCCCACTTCCCCGTCACCCTGCTCCAGGAGCACCCGGACGCCCTGCTGAGGATCACAGAGGCCGTCGCCCAGCTGCCGGGATGACGCAGATCCTACTTGATAGGAGATGGAAATGGGTATATACTATCTGACTGGCGGTCAAGTCTATCTTGACCATGAGTTCCAGCGGAAGACGGTGGCGATGGAGGGGGGCAGGCTGCGCGTCCTGCCCCCGGACGCCCCCGTGTCCGGCCAGATCTATGACGCCGCAGGGAAAAAGATCCTCCCCGGCTTCATCGATATCCACACCCACGGCGCGGTGGGAGTGGACGTGAACGGCGCCGCGCCGGAGGATCTGGACAGGATCGGACGGTTCTTTGCCGGGAACGGCACCACCTCCTGGCTGTGTTCCATCCTGACGGATACCGAGGAGCAGACCGGGTGGTGCATCGACCAGTGCAGCGCATACCGGCGGGGCAGGCCCGGCGGGGCGGAGCTGCTGGGGATCCATCTGGAGGGGCCCTTCCTGGCCTCCGCCTATAAGGGCGCTATGCCGGAGCACCTGCTGCGCCGGGGCGACCCGGCCCTGCTGCGGGCCTATCAGGAGCGGGCGGAGGGAGGTATCCGATACCTCACCGTCTCGCCGGAGGTGGAGGGCGTTCTGGATCTGATCCCCGTGGCCAAGGAGCTGGGGATCGTCACCGCCATCGGCCACTCCGGGGCGGACTATGACACCGCGATGGCGGCCGTTTCCGCCGGAGCTGCTGCCGCCACCCACACCTTCAACGCGATGCAGCTGCTCCACCAGCACCGGCCCGCGATCCTGGGGGCTGTGCTGGAGAGCGATGTGTACTGCGAGGCCATCTGCGACGGCCGGCACCTCCATCCAGGGATCGTGCGCCTGCTCCTGAAGGTCAAGGGGCTGGAGCGGGTGGTCGCGGTCACCGATTCCATCATGGCCGCCGGCCTGCCTGACGGGAGATATCATCTGGGGGTCAACGAGGTGGTGGTGGAGGAGGGGGATGCCAAGCTGGCCTCCGACGGCACCCGGGCCGGGAGCACCCTGACCCAGGACGCCGCCCTGCGTGACCTGCTGGCCTGGACCGGCCGGCCGCTGGAGGACCTGGTCCCCCTGCTGACCGAGAATCCCGCCCGGCTCATCGGCGTCTTCGACCGGAAGGGCTCCATCACGGACGGGAAGGATGCGGACCTGGTGGTCCTGGATGAGGAGAACGAGGTGGAGACCGTGTTCCTGAGGGGGACACAGTTCCGAACAGATCGATGACATCATGAGAAGGAGGGTGCAGGATGCAGTTCGAGCAGGGCACGAACCCCGCACGGGTGAAGGCGGCGAATCAGTCCGCTATCTTGAAGACCATCTACCACTGCGGGCCGATCAAACGGTCTGAGATCGCCGGCCGGCTGGGACTGACCCTGCCCACCATCACCACCAATGTCAACAGCATGATGGCCCGGGGGATCGTCCGGGAGACGGGCTCCGAGCCCTCCAGCACCCGCTTCGCCGGCCGCAAGGCCCACCTGGTGGACATCGTGCCGGGGTCCCGGCACTTCGTGGGACTGGAGATCCAGGGGGCCCGGCGGGCCGTCTGCCTGCTGGACTACCGGGGCAGGGCCCTGTATGCCCGGGAGAGTTTGGGGGAACAGCGGGATTATGACAGGAACATGGATATGGCCTGTGAGATGGTCGGCAGGGCCCTGTCCGCCTGCGGTCTGGGCCTGGAGAGCATCGCCGGGATCGGGGCGTGTCTGCCGGGTCTGGTGGATACCCGCCGTGGAGTGCTGGAGGTGCGGCCCAGCTACAGCTGGACCCATAAGGACATCCGCGGGGATATCGCCGCGCGGATAGGGTATCCGGGGCCGATCCATGTGGAGAACAACGCCTGTGCCCGGGCCTATGGGGCGCAGCTCTTCCGCCGGGAGGCCCTGGGGGACGCCCAGACCTTCGCATATCTCTTCCTGAGCCAGGGGATCGCCTGTCCTCTGGTGCTGAACACGGCCATCGACTTCGGGTCTGTGGTGGGGGCCGGCGAGGTGGGGCACATGGTCATGGTCCCCAACGGCGCCCCGTGCAGCTGCGGGAACCGGGGCTGTCTGGAGGCCTACTCCAGCGATACGGCCGTCCTGCGCCGCTGCGGAGAGGCGCTGGAGCGGGGAGACGCTCCTGTCCTGCGCCGGCTGTGCGGCGGCGGACCGCCTGATATGGAGCAGGTCCTGACCGCTCAGGAGGAGGGGGACGCCGATGTGGCGGCGATCGTAGAGGAGGCGGTGTATATCCTGGGGGTGGCGGTGGCCAACATCAACAACTTTGCCTGTCCCAGCCTGATGCTGATCGAGGGCAAGCTGTTCTGCCGGCCGGCCAACTGGGAGCGCCTGCTGAAGATCGTGGGGTGCAACCTGTGCGGCGCGGTCCACCCTGCCACCCAGTTCATCTTCGTGGAGCCCGACCCTCTCAGCGGGGCCATGGGGGCGGCAGCCATGGCGATCTGCAAGGATCTGGAGACCTATATCGAGTTGTGAGGAGAGGATCGATATGCTGATATTCCTGCTGGTCAGTCTGCTGGCCAGCACAGCAGGGGCCATCTGCGGGATCGGCGGCGGGGTCATCATCAAGCCTGTGCTGGACCTGTTCCATCTGGCGCCGGTGGCTACGATCAGCTTTTTGTCCGGATGCACGGTGCTGTCCATGAGCTGCTACTCAGTGGGCCGGGCCATGCTGGCCGGAGAGAAGCGAGTGGACCTGTCCACAGGGACGCCGCTGGCCTTGGGCGCGGCCGTGGGGGGACTGCTGGGCAGCCAGCTGTTCTCCGCGGTGAAGGCCATGTTCGCCGACCCTGACGCGGTGGGCTCGGTCCAGGCGGTGTGTCTGGCGGTCGTCACCG
Organism: bacterium 1xD42-67; assembly: GCA_003612335.1. Classification (GTDB taxonomy): domain Bacteria; phylum Bacillota; class Clostridia; order Oscillospirales; family Oscillospiraceae; genus Lawsonibacter. The sequence goes on along the minus strand of RAYO01000038.1, from coordinate 21,606 downwards.
CCGGGACCCTGATCTATACAGTGAACAAGGAGCGGGTGCATACCCTGGAGGTCAGGAGCAAGGCGGTGTGTCTGGTCATCGGGCTGTTCCTGGGGTGTATGTCCAGCTTTTTGGGGATCGGCGGCGGGCCCATCAATCTGGTGGTGCTGTATTTCTTTTTCAGCATGGACACCAAGACCGCCGCAGCCAACAGCCTGTACATCATCCTCTTCGGCCAGCTGTTCAGCCTGTTCGCCACCCTGGCTGCGGACACAGTGCCCCCCTTCCGTCCCCTGGTTTTGGTCCTGATGGTGGCGGGAGGGATCGGCGGCGGCATGATCGGCCGGGTCTTGAACAAAAGGATGGATGACCGGCTGGTGGACCGGCTGTTCATCGCCTTGATGGCGGTGATCATCGCGATCAGCATCTTCAACAGCATCCGATACGCCAGCTGAGCCGCACCATGGGCCTTCCGGCGAAAAGAGAACGCGCCGCCCTCGAAAGAGGGCGGCGCGGCGGTCTTTGTTGGGGATCATGCGAGGTATCCGGCGATAGGCAGGTAGGAGAAGGCCACGGCCAAGACGATGGCAGGCAGGAGGTTGCCCACCCGGATCTGTTTGCCCCAGACCAGGTTCATCCCCACGCAGAAGATCAGGATAGAGCCGATGAGGGAGAGGTCGGCCAGGGCTGCCGGGGTCATGACCGGCTCGATCAGCCGGGCCAGGGCGGTGATGCTGCCCTGGAAGAGGGCCACCGGGACCGCCGAGAAGATACAGCCCTTGCCCATGGAGGAGGTCATGACCATGATGATGATCAGGTCCAGGGTGGACTTGGTGAACAGCGTGGAGGGATCCCCCATGATTCCATCCTGGATCGAGCCGATCACCGCCATGGCCCCGATGCACACGGTGAGGGAGGCGGTGACGAAAGCGTGGACGAACTGGCCGTCCTTGCCGCTGCCGCTCCGGCGTTTGAGCCACTCGCCAAGGTCCTCGATGTGGTCCTCGATGTTCAGGATCTCGCCGAACAGCGCCCCCACGGAGAGGCACAGGACGATCTTCAAGGTCCCGCCCCCCACCAGGACGCCCTCCTCTACCGTCAGCATCCCCTGGAGCGCGCCGCTGATCCCGATGAACAGGGTGCACAGCCCGCAGGCGCGGCACAAAGTGTCCTGCTTCTGCTCCGACAGAGACCGCCCAAAGAGCAGTCCCAGCAGTCCGCCCAGGATGATGGCGGCCATATTGACGAGGGTCCCGAGTCCCACCATAGCGCTGCCTCCCGCTGCGGCCCCTGAGGGACCGGAGATCACTGCCATTATAATCGTCCCGGCGGCCCTTGTCAATGTCGGTCGAGAGGAGATGGAACGGGGGCGGGGTAAGGCAGGGGCAGAGCCCTTGCCCTACTTGCCTAGATGTATGAGGCGAGCGTAAGAGGAGAGAGCGGCCCCGAAGGGCCGCTCCCGGCGTCATCCCCAGCCGCCGGTGAACTGGGGCTGGCAGTCAGTATCCTGGACCACGAAGATCTCATACAGGTGGGACAGGGCGTCCCACGCGGCGGTGTCCATACAGCCGGTGGCGGGCAGGCCGGCGGCGCGCTGGAGCCAGCGGATGTTGGCCGCCGTGGCGGGGCCGTTGCAGCCGTCGGCCTCACAGGTGGTGATGCCCTGGAACTTCCGGGCCAGGATGTTGAACATGGTCTGGGGGACGATCAGATACTCCTTGGTGGCCCCCTCCTGGACCTGGATCCCCTCCGAGGGGAAGATCCGGGTGGCCCGGGAGTAGCTGGTCCTGGCCTTCTGGGCCAGCCATGCGTCTCGGATGGCGTTCCAGGTGGTCTGGTCCACCCGCCCGGTGACGGGCAGGCCCGCCTCCTTCTGGAAGCGCATCACCGCCTCCAGCGTGCGCTCGCCATAGACGCCGTCTGGGGCCAGCTGGGGCAGGAACTGATAGGTCCTGGACAGCTGGTCCAGCATATACTGGAGACTGCTCACCGGCTTGGCCAGCATATCCCGCTCCAGCAGTTCCCGGCTCGCTGTGGTGTCTCTCATACTTTCGCTCCTCTCTGTCCGTCCCGGCCGTCGGTCTGGCCCGGCTCCAGAGGACGGCCAGGATATTGGGCCATGCGCGGGGTGTCGGCCCACCGGTCCGGGATCTCCGGCCGGTCTCCGCCCGACCGGGCCAGGACGGGGACCGCATCCTCCCGCAAAGACTGGGCCCGCACCGTGTCCCGGCGGAGGAAATAATCCGCCAGGGCAAAGTTGCGGTAGATAGAGCCCCAAGTGTCCTCATCCACATAGCCGTTGGGGGTCAGGCCCACCAGCTGCTGATAGGTCCGCACTGCCCGGGTGGTGGCGGGACCGAATTCGCCGTCCACTGTGATGGGGGACAGAGAGCTGTCGAACTGGGCCAGCAGGGCCAGCATATACTGGAGGATCCCCACCTCCGGCCCGCTGTCTCCCTCCTCCAGGGGACCGGAGAACTGGAACTGGACGGTGACGAACCGCTGTCCCTGGCTCACCAGCTCTGCCAGCTGGAGGATCCCGGAATACAGATAGACCATCTTATACCAGGTGGCCTTGCCCACCACCCCGTCGGGATCCAGAGCGAAGATGCGCTGGAAGGTGCGCACCGCGTCGCGGGTGTCCTCTCCGAAGATCCCGGTGACCGGGGAGATCTTGGGGATGGCCGGGTAGTTTTGAGAGATTCGGTTGAGCATGGACTGGAACATCGCGATGTTCTGTCCGACGGATCCCAGACGGAGAGGGGCGCCCGGGTAGGAGGTGGTGAGGTCCTGGATGGGAGCGTCTACCACCAGCTCGATGTCGTTCCCGTAGTAATGGCGGAGGATCTCCATGGAGTTGGCCCCCTCCTGGGCCAGCTCCTGGCTGCCCCACTGGGACAGTCCGTCGCAGGTGGAGGTGGTGCCATTGCAGAATTTGGCGGCCAGGGGCTCTATGAAGCCCTGGCGGCGGATATAGTCGTTGAAGATCTCATCCACCATCTGGCTGATGTTCTCGAAGATGTTCCGTCCGCGGATGAACTTCTGGTCATATTGGGTGGTGGAGGTGATCTGGAAGTCATAGCCCCGGCTGGGGTAGAACTCGGTGTATACCCGGTTCAGGGCGAAGGAGATGATGGCCAGGATGTTGGCCCGGATGGCGGCGGGCTCCCAGGTGGGGTAGATCTCACTGGAGGCCACGTTCTTCACATAGTCGGGGAAGGAGACGGTGACGTTCTCCGCCCACTGGTCGGGGAGCCCCAGATGCACCGTGATGGTGCGGGGCACATATGGGATGATGATGGGCATGGCGGCGGCCCCCTCACAGGTCCTGGGCGGGGATGTCCCGCTCGTCCCGCTGCTGGAGGCTGCAGAGCCCTTGGGGCAGGGGGATCAGCTCCATATCCTGCATCGTCTCCACGCCGGGGAATATCTGTACGTTCTCTATCTGGAGCATGGCGTAGCCCGGCTGCTCCGCCCACACATCGCACAGGGCGAAGGGAGCGCCGTTCCCGGGCAGGCCGTCGGGGGAGGTGCTCTCCCCCAGAGCTGGGGCGTCGATCGCGACGGGACGGATCATCCCGCTGCTGTCCGTGTTCTGTAGAGAGAGCAGCTTCCACTTGCCCTCCTCCCCCGGCGCGGCGACCACCACAGTGGCCCCCTCCAGGGGGATCTGCGCCTGGGATGTATAGACCCGGACGCTCAAGGTCCCTGTTGCTTGCATGATGATACCTCCTAAAAACGGCGGAGGCGCTCCGCCGTTTATCCCATCCTATGCGGCGGAGGGCGCAGAGGTCATCGGACAGCGCCCCCAGAGGATCGGACAGGCCCGCCGGACCGGTGACCGAGAGCCTCCTGCGCCCGCTCTGTTTATCCCTTTTCAGATTGGTGTTACGAAAAGCCGCTTCGTCAAACCGCGCGTCAAAATATCCAAAGCGGGCAATCCCCTGTTGATGGATGACTGTCCGATAAATCGGGATTTATTGAACTGTAATTCTTAAAAGGCAAAAATCAAATCCTTGCCGTATGCTTTGCACAATTTCTACATAGACAGGTTTTTCAAAAACAATCTCAAATAGTTTTTTGTTATATCCAGCAGTGCAGTGACACCATGTTAATGAATTTGAATTTTTTGCTCTTTCTAACATAGGACATTCACAAGAAAACATTTTTGTATACAATTGATTATCTTTAATAAACCAACCGGCACCATTTTCATTCAAAGCATTGACAAATCTATGCAAATCCTTATCTACAGAGAGATAGAGCTGTTTCAAGCTATTTGCTGTATCTTCTAACCTGCCATTTTCATTACAATAGCACTCTCGGCGAATGTTTTTTACCGTTTCCTTATCAAATCTATTTTCAAGAATAGCAGATAGCTTTTCTACCCACTCAGCTCGAATGTCCGGCGTTGAATTTACAGATAATGGAATTTCTTTTAGTATGCTTTCTGCAACTTCCCTTGATATATTCTTTTCCAAACTATGTTCCAACCTCATCGATTCATCTATTTCTAAGGTCGGAGAAACTTGCTCTGGCATAGAAAAGTTTTTCATATTCTTTCTCCTTAAATCCCAATTTGCCGAATTGATTATAGCGGATAGTTTCCATAATATCAATGTGCTTTTGTAGAAACTGCTGAAGTTATATCCCAGCAACACTTTCCTTACAAGGGACCTCTGTTTTCCGCTCTTGCATTACCGATTCATTTATAGTAAAATAAAACGAATCTGGAAAAAGGAGGCGCGTCCATGAGCATGACGGCCGTAAGATCGGTGGATCCCCGCAGCCCGGCCTGCCGGGCGGGGGTCCATATCGGGGACGTCCTCACCCATATCAACGGCCATCCCATCATAGACGTGCTGGACTATAAATTCTACAGCTACGACCCCCGGCTGGAGCTGACGCTGAAGGGTGCGGACGGAACCGTCCGCACCCTGCGGATCCGAAAACAGGAGGGGGAGGACCTGGGGCTGGAGTTCGAGACCTATCTCATGGACCGGGCCCGGTCCTGCGCCAACCACTGCATCTTCTGCTTCGTGGACCAGATGCCTCCAGGGATGCGCCCCTCCCTCTACTTCAAGGACGACGATGCCCGGCTCAGCTTCCTGCTGGGCAACTACCTCACCCTGACCAACCTCTCCCCCCGGGAAGTCCAGCGGATCTGCGACCTGCGGATCTCTCCCATCAACGTCTCGGTCCACACCACCGACCGGGCCCTCCGGGCAGAGATGCTGAAAAATCCCCGGGCCGGGGAGGGTATCGATATTATGGAGCGCTTCGCCCAAAACGGCATCACCATGAACTGCCAGATCGTCTCCTGCCCTGGGATCAACGACGGTCCTGCCCTGGACAAGACCCTCCATGACCTGGCGGCCATGTTCCCGGCGGTGAACAGCGTCTCGGTGGTCCCTGTGGGGGTGACCAGATACCGGGAGGGGCTCTATCCACTGGAGACCTACACCCGGGACACTGCTGCCGCCCTCGTCAGCCAGGTGGAGGCCTTCGCCGCCAAGCACCTGGAGGAGAAGGGGACCAGGCTGGTGTGGTGCTCCGACGAGTTTTACCTGCTGGCCGGGCGGGAGCTGCCCCCCGAGGACTACTTCGAGGGCTTCACCCAGCTGGACAACGGGGTGGGGATGCTCACCCTGCTGAGCCGGGAATTTGGCCGGGCCCTGGACCTGATGGAGCCCCAGGAGATGGAGGGGGCCGCTCCCTTCTCCGTTGCCACCGGGGTGTCCGCCGCCCCCTATCTGGCCAAACTGGTGGACATGGCGCGGCAAAAATGTGGTATGATAAGAGGGGAGGTCTATCCCATCGTCAACCGCTTCTTTGGCGAGACCATCACCGTGGCCGGGCTGGTCACCGGGGGGGACCTCATCCAGCAGCTCCGGGGGAAGGCGCTGGGGGAACGCCTCCTGATCCCCGCCAGCATGCTCCGTTCAGGGGAGAATGTCTTTTTGGACGACGTGACCACCGCCGACGTGGAGCGGGAGCTGGGGGTGCCCGTGGTCCCCGTCCCCCAGGACGGCTACGAACTGCTGGACGCCATGCTGGGCATCGAGCTCACCCCCGAGATCCAGAAAGCCGCCTGGGAAAATGAGGAATTTTATCGGTATAATCCGTAGGGGAGCGCCCAAAGGCCCCTTTGGAAAGGGGCTGGCACGGCGAAGCCGTGACTGAGGATTGCGTTTTGCGAAGCAAAACATACGAAGTAAATCAGGTTTATGCAAGCCTTGGTTGCTTCGCACATTTCGCCTGCGGCGAAATCGATCCTCCGCCCCAGTTTGCGAACTGGGGCACCTCCTTTCGAAAGGAGGCCTTTCCCTGCGGGGGACGAGAGAGTTAAGAAGGAAGTGACCATATGAGACCCTTAGTTGCCATCGTGGGCCGGCCCAACGTGGGCAAGTCCATGCTGTTCAATAAGCTGTGCGGACAGCGGCTGTCGATCGTGGAGGACACCCCCGGGGTGACCCGGGACCGGCTGTACGCCCAGTGCGAGTGGAGAGACCGCGTCTTCGACATCGTGGACACCGGCGGCATCGAGCCGGGCACCGACGACCAGATCCTGTCCTTCATGCGGGAGCAGGCGGAGATCGCCATCGGCACCGCCACGGTGATCGTCTTCGTCTGTGACATCAAGACGGGCATGACCGCCTCCGACCAGGAGGTGGCCAATATGCTGCTGCGCTCGGGCAAGCCGGTGGTGCTGGCGGTGAACAAGGCCGACCAGACCGGCCGGGAGAACCCGGACATCTACGAGTTCTACAACCTGGGGCTGGGCGACCCCATCGCCGTCTCCGCCGTCCACGGCCACGGCACCGGCGACCTGCTGGACGCCTGCTTCGAGCATTTCCCCCCCGTGGATGGGGAGGAGGAAGAGGACGACGCGATCAAGGTGGCCGTCATCGGCAAGCCCAATGTGGGCAAGTCCTCTCTGATCAACCGCATCTTAGGGGAGGAGCGGGTGATCGTCTCCAACGTGGCTGGCACCACCCGAGATGCGGTGGACAGCGCCTTTGAGAACAGCAAGGGCAGATATCGGTTCATCGACACCGCCGGGATGCGGAAGAAGTCCAGGGTGGACGACCGGATCGAGAAGTTCTCCGTCCTCCGGGCCACCATGGCCATCGAGCGCAGCGACGTGTGCCTCATCATGATCGACGCCCAGGAGGGGGTCACCGAGCAGGACACCAAGGTGGCGGGTCTGGCCCACGAAGCCGGAAAAGCCTGCATCATCGTGGTCAACAAGTGGGACGCCATCGAGAAGGACGGCAAGACTATGGACAAAATGCGCCAGGACGTGATGCGGGACCTCAGCTATATGACCTACGCCCCCATTTTGTTCATCTCCGCCCTCACCGGCCAGCGGGTGGACCGGCTCTTCGAGCTGATCAACTACGTGAACGATCAGGCCGCTATGCGGATCACCACCGGCATGCTCAATTCCCTGCTGGCCGACGCCACCGCCCGGGTCCAGCCCCCCACTGACAAGGGCCGGCGGCTGAAGATCTACTATATGACCCAGGTGGGGGTGAAGCCCCCCCACTTCGTCTGCTTCTGCAACGACGCACGGCTGTTCCACTTCTCCTACCAGCGGTATCTGGAGAATCAGATCCGCTCCACCTTCGGCCTGGAGGGCACCCCGGTGCGCCTCACCGTCCGGGAGCGGAGCGAGAAGGAGGGGTAAGGGATGCTGACGGATATATTAAATGACGTTATGACGGACCTGATCTACGGCGCCGTCATCGTTGCCGCTGTCGCTTACCTCTGCGGCTGCTTTAACGGTGCGGTCATCGTCTCCAAGTATATCCTGCTCGACGATATCCGCACCCACGGCAGCGGCAACGCTGGCCTGACCAACTTTTACCGCACCTTTGGCGGCCCTCTCACTCTGGTGGTCATCTCCTGCGATGTGCTGAAAGCGATCGCGGCTGTCCTGTTGGGCGTGTGGATATCCTCCTGCTTTGGCTTCGCTGGCTTTGACCTGATGTATGCCAAATATTGGGCGGGCCTGTGGTGTCTGCTGGGGCATATGTTTCCCTGCATGTTCCACTTCAAGGGGGGCAAGGGTATCCTGTCCGGCGGAACCATCGCCATTATGCTGGACTGGCGCATCGCCCTCGTCGTCTGGGGCGGGTTTATCGTGCTGGCAGTGGTGACGAAATATGTCTCCCTGGGCTCCTGCTGGGCCGGGGCGTCCTTCCCCTTCGCCACCTGGTTCGTCTATCAGGACGCGCTCCTGCTGGTCCTGTCCATCGTCATCGGCGGGCTCATTTTGTACATGCACCGGGCCAATATCCATCGGCTCTTGACCGGCACGGAGAATAAATTTTCGCTGCACAAAAAATCGTAGGGGCGGATATCATCCGCCCGCCAATGACGAGTCTATACGGGCGGATGATATCCGCCCCTACAAAACGAATTGGGAGGAAAACGGTATGAAAATCACAGTCCTTGGCAGCGGCGCCTGGGGGACGGCTCTGGCCCTCCTGCTGCTGGAAAACGGCAACGACGTGACCCTGTGGTCCTACCTGGAGGAGGAATCCAAGGTCCTCCGGGAGACCCGGGAGAACCCCATGCTCAAGGGGGTCCCCCTGCCTGAGGAGCTGAAGCTCACCACCGACATGGCGGCCGTGAAGGGCTGCGGGCTGGTGGTGGTGGCCACCCCCTCCTTCGCCGTGCGGTCCACGGCGAAGCAGCTCAGGGAGCTGGCCGACCCGGGCACCATTTTAGTCTCCGTGTCCAAGGGCATCGAGAAGGACAGTTCCCTGCGCCTGAGCCAGGTCATCGAGGAGGAGGTCCAGGGCAAGTGCCCGGTGGTGGTCCTCTCCGGACCCTCCCACGCCGAGGAGGTGGGCCGGAAAATCCCCACCGGAGTGGTGGTGGCCTCCGAGGACCTGAAAGTCGCGGAACAGGTCCAGGACCTGTTCATGAATCAGCGTTTCCGGGTGTACACCAGCGACGACAAAATCGGCACCGAGATCTGCGCCGCCCTGAAAAACATCATCGCCCTGTGCGCCGGCTGCTGCGACGGCATGGGCTGCGGCGACAACACCAAGGCCCTGCTCATGACCCGGGGCCTGGCCGAGATGGCCCGGCTGGGCGTGGCCCTGGGGGGCCGGAAGGACAGCTTTACCGGCCTGGCGGGGGTGGGCGACCTGATCGTCACCTGCTGCTCCATGCACTCCCGCAACCGCCGGTGCGGCATCCTCATCGGCCAGGGCAAGCCTGTTGACGAGGCTGTGAAGGAGATCGGCGCGGTGGTGGAGGGGTACTACGCCGCCAACAACGCCCGCACCCTGGCTCAAAAGGCGGGGGTGGAGATGCCCATCGCCCAGGCCGCCTACGAGGTCCTCTATGAGGGCCGGGATGTCCATGCCGTGGTGGAGGACCTGATGCAGCGGGCCAAGCGGTCCGAGAGGGATGAGAGCTATCTCTGATAAACTGTAGGGGGCGACGACCCGGCGCCCAGCATCTTACGTCCATCATAAAACGGCGGGCCGAGGTCGTCCCGCCCTACGCAAAAGGTGAAATAGATTGGAAAAATTATACGAACAGGACGCCTTTCTCATCAAATTTGAGGCCCAGGTCCTCTCCTGTGTGAAGGGCAAAAAGGGCTTTGATGTGATCCTGGACCGCACCGCCTTCTACCCCGAGGGGGGCGGCCAGCCCTATGACACCGGGCGGCTGGAGGTGGCTGGGACCCAGGACGAGGTGAAGGTCCTGGAGGTCCACAGCCGGGACGGGGAGATCGTCCATATCTGCGGCCATCCTCTGGAGGAGGGGACGGCGGTCACCGGGATCATCGACTGGGACCGGCGGTTCGACCTGATGCAGCAGCACTCGGGGGAGCACATCGTCTCCGGGCTGGCCCACTCCCTCTGGGGCTGCGAGAACGTGGGCTTCCACCTGGGGGCGGAGGTGGTCACCATCGACTTCGACCGCCCTCTCACCGAGGAGCAGTTCGCTACCCTGGAGAAGACGGCCAACTGGCACCTCTGGCAGGTGGACCTGCCTGTGAAGATCACCTACCCCTCCCCCGGGGAGCTGGAGCAGATCCAGTACCGGAGCAAAAAGGCGCTCACCGGACAGGTGCGGATTGTGGAGTTCCCCGGGGCGGACTGCTGCGCCTGTTGCGGCACCCACGTAGATCGTCCGTCTCAGGTGGGGCTGGTGAAACTGCTGTCCATGCAGAAGTTCCGGGAGGGGGTGCGGATCGAGCTGGTGTGCGGCGGCCGCGCTTTCCGCTGCCTCAGCCGGGTCCTGGAGCAGAACGCCCAGGTGTCCCACCTCCTGTCCGCCAAGCTCTTCGAGACCGGGGCGGCGGCGGAGCGGCTGCTGGCCGAGAACGCCGCCCTCAAGTCCCGGATTATGGCGCTGGAGGACGCCCGCTTTGCCCAGCTGGCCGGACAGTACGCCGGGCCCGGGGACGTGGTCCTCTTTGAGGACGGCCTCTCCCCCGACGCCCTGCGCCGCCTGTGCGGTGCGGTCCTCCACGCCTGCGGCGACAGCTGCTTCTGCGCCTGTTTCTCCGGGGACGATTCCTCCGGGTATAAATACGCCATCGGTCAACCTAACGGACACCTGCGGGACTGGGTAAAAAGCCTGAATCAGGCCCTCAACGGCCGGGGCGGCGGCAAGGACGACTTTGTCCAGGGGTCTGTTCAGGCTTCCCGGCAGGAGATCAAAGCGTTCTTTCAAGCTGCCATCAGGGAAGGGACGGCGCCGTGATGAACCGTGTCTTCTGTCTGGTGGGCAAGAGCTGCTCCGGCAAGGACACCCTCTACGCCCGCATCCTGGAGCGCTGCCCTGAACTGGTCCCGGTGATCCCCTGCACCACCCGCCCCCGGCGGACAGGGGAGACAGACGGCCAGAACTACCGGTTCGTCAGCGAGGACCAGCTGCGCCGGTATGAGGCGGAGGGCCAGGTGGCCGAGAAGCGGGAGTACCACACCACCCAGGGGCTGTGGACCTACTTCACCCTCCGCTTTCAGCTGGACCGGGACCGGGTACTCATCACCACGCTGGAGGGGGCCCGGGCCCTGATGGACTGCTATGGGCCCGGGCATGTCCAGGTGGTCTTCCTCCATACGGACGACAGGACCCGCCTGCTGCGCTGCATCGACCGGGAGGGCCGCCAGGAGCGGCCCGACTACGACGAGGTCTGCCGCCGCTTTCTGGCCGATCAGGCCGACTTCTCCCGGGAGCGGCTGGCCCTGCTCCCCGGCCTGCGCTCCATCGATGCCAACAGGCCGCCGGAGGACTGCCTGGCGCAGTTCCTGGCCCTCTATCAGGAGAGGGAGTGACCTTCTCCGGCTCTGGCGCATAGGATATCACGGACTTCGATCCAACAGGAGGTGACTTCCATGGTGACTATGCTGGCCACCGTCGTCCAGTCCTGGAACACCACCCAGGTGCTGGTCACCGACAACGCCAACGGGCAGCAGGTGCTGGTGAATACCGAGTACGATACCAGGGGCCTGGTCCCCGGCGATCAGGTGCGGATCGTCTTCAACGGCGTCATGACCGCCAGTCTTCCGCCCCAGATCAGCGCACAGAGCATCTGTGTGCAGCGTATGTACTGAACATCCCATAGCCGCCGCAGACCTGCAAGGTGTGCGGCGGTCCCTTTTGCCCGGAGGGGCAATTTTTTTCTTGCATCCCGGCCCGCTATCCTGTATAATGGACGGTCGAGAGGGCGGGGGCATCCTGTGCCCTTTCCCTCTACGATATTGCGCTGCATCCGCAGATGGCGGAGCGGCAGCAGGAGGTAATGTTAGATATGAAGAACCGAGACCGTAGCACCCGATGGATCGCCCTGATGGCCCTGTTCATCGCGCTCCAGCTGTTCCTGAACATCTCAGGGATCGGACTGATCCCCCTGCCGATCATCAAGGGGACCACCCTGCACATCCCTGTGATCATCGGCGCGATCATGCTCGGCCCGATGGCCGGCGGGATCCTGGGGGGGATGTTCGGGCTGTGCTCCATCTGGAACAACACCATGACCCCCGCAGTGCTGTCCTTTGCCTTCTCGCCCATCATCGCCGCCCAGGAGACCGGTGCGATGGGGGCGGTGAAGTCCCTGTGGATCGTTCTGGGCTGCCGGATCATGATCGGTGTGGTGGCCGGCTGGCTGTGGATCGCCCTGAAGAAGTATCAGGTCAGCGACTACATCGCCCTGCCCATCGTAGGGGCGGCGGGAGCCCTTACCAACACGATCCTGGTGATGGGGAGCATCTATGTGCTCCTGACACCGGAGTATGCTGCGGCCCAGAGCATCCCTGTGGAGGCGGTGCTGGGCACCATCATGGGCGTGGTGGGCACCTCGGGGGTGACGGAGGCCATCGGCGCCGTCATCCTGGTCACGGCCATCTGCAAGGCGCTGTTCCATGTCCCGGCCTTGAGGCCCAAGGTCCAGGCCAATGGGGACTGATGAGAGCCTCTCCTGGGAGGAGGCCATTTTCACGAGAGGGATCGGGTGAGCGCTATGCTCTTAGCCATCGACATCGGCAATACCAACATCGTCATCGGCGGGATCCGGGGGGAAGAGATCGTCTTTGAGGCCCGGATCGCCACCGACCGGATCAAGACCTCCGACCAGTACGGGGCGGAGATCAAGAGCATGCTCAACCTGTTCGACCTGAAGCCCCGGGACGTGGACGACTGCATCATCTCGTCGGTGGTGCCGCCGGTGTTCAACTCGGTGCGCACAGGGATCGTCAAGGTGACCGGCAAGGCCCCTCTGGTGGTGGGCCCGGGGATCAAGACCGGGCTGAACATCCAGATGGACGCCCCCTCTCAGGTGGGCAGCGACCGGATCGTGATCGCGGTGGCCGCTCTGGCGGAGTATGAGCCCCCCCTCACCCTCCTGGACCTGGGCACCGCCACCACCATCGAGGTGGTGGATAAAGGGAACACCTACCTGGGGGGGTGCATCATCCCCGGAGTGCGGATCTCTCTGGATGCGCTCACCTCCCGCACCGCCCAGCTCCCCGGGATCCGTCTGGACCAGCCCAAGAAGGTGATCGGCAAGAACACGGTGGACTGTATGCGCAGCGGGATCATGTACGGCACCGCCGCCATGCTGGACGGGATGCTGGACCGGGTGGAGGAGGAGCTGGGCTTCTCCACCACCGTGGTGGCCACCGGCGGGATGGCCCAGTTCATCGTCCCGCTCTGCCGCAGGGAGATCCAGCTGGAGAAGGACCTGCTCCTCAAGGGACTGAGCATCATCTATCAGAAGAATCAGAAGCGATGAGGACAGGGCCGGCGCACCGCGCCGGCCCTGTTTTGGAAAGGAGGGAGGGCCATGGCCCCCCAAGAGAGGTCCCGGCTCCCCGGGCCGGAGGCGGTCCGCTCAGCGGAGGAGATCGGTCGGGCCCTGGACCAGATGCTGCTCCTGGCGGAGCTGTCGGCCAGTGAGGCGGACCTGGACCGGGAGACGCTGCAGAGGACCGTGGAGCGGCTGAAGGATAAGATCGACCGGGCGGCGGACCGGATCGAGGGGCCCATCCGGTAAGATCCTCTTGACAACTCCTCTCTTTTTGCATATAATCAACTGAAAAGGCGATGCGGGAGAGGAGTATCCGGCGTGCGGGCGCTCAGAGAGGGGACGGACGGTGCAAGTCCCCGGTCCGGCCCGGAGAAGGTGGCTCTCGCGCCCCGCCCCCGAATGGCAGTAAGGGGCGGCGGGACTTCCCGTTACAGAAGATAGGAGCGTCCCCGCCCCGGGGAAATTCAGGTGGTACCGCGGTCATTGGATCGCCCTGAGTCTGGTAAGGCTCAGGGCGTTTTTTAGTGGGAGGATCGGGTCGTGGAATTTGAGATCCAGTCGAATCACACAGTGGAGGAGAACACCGGAAAGCCGGTGGAGTGGGTCAACGGCGTACCAGAAGCTGAGATCAGAGGGGTGACAGGATGATCGTCATACAGACCACGCTCGACCGGAGGGCCATGACCGCCCTGGCCAGGGCGGTCCGGAAGACCCTGCGCCGGGGCCGGAACGGGCCGGTGCGGATGCTGGCCTGGTTCGTGGTGCTTTTAGAGAGCTTTTTGACCGCAGTCTATCTCCGAGGCGGGCAGGAGGGCTGGCAGACCAACGTTTTGCTGGGCCTGATCATGCTGGTCTGCATCCTGGGGGAGGACTGGGCCAACGGTCTGGTGGCTCTAAGGCAGATCTCGCCGGACTGCCGTGAGGTGAACGCCACCTTCCAGGAGGACAATACCTTCGTCTGCCGCAGCCAGGCGGGGGAGGAGTGGCGGCTCTATCAGCAGATCAAGATCGGGGTGGAGATGGCAGACTGGTTCATCCTCCTGCTGGAGGGGGGACGGGGCCAGGTCTTCAGCAAAGAGGGCTTCACCTGGGGCACACCGGAGGAGTTTCGGGCCAGGATCCAGGAGAAGACTGGGCTGAAGATCCTGAAGATGCGGTGATGGAGGGGCGCTGGCCGTCAGGAGGTGCAGGATGGGAGAAGAGAGAGGTGCCCCGGACAGGCTGATCTTCCAGGGCACCGCAGATCAGCTGGAGGCGGCCGGGGACGATGTCCACCTGCTGAGGGCCCTCCTGGACAGGCGGACGAATCGGGCCTGTGGAGCGGTCTTCGCCCTGATCTTCGGCCTGGGCGCTGTGGCGGCCCTGTGGCAGCAGGACCCCCGGGGGATCCTCTGCCTGGCAGCCCTGGCGGCGGTGGGCGTGGTCCTCTGGCGGCGGGACACGGGGCGGGAGGCGGTCCGCGACGCCCGCTCCAGCCGCCGGGCCCGGGAGCGGTATCAGGCCAAGGGGAAGTATGACGGGGCCATACCGGTCCGGATCGAGCTGATCCAGGGGGAGTGCCGGATCTGGTGTCAGGAGGCCCAGCCCCGGGAGGTGATCGACTGCCGCCGGTTCCGCAGCGCGGTGGAGTCCGAAGAGATCCTCTGGATCGCCGGCCGCCGGATGCCCGGCCTGGTCCTGCCCAAGGGGCTGCTCGTCCAGGGCACCGAGGAGGAGCTGCGCATCTGGCTCGATCCCTATATCAGAAAGTGGAAGACCTTGGAGATCCCCAAGACATGGAGAGAAAAGATGGATATCGGGAGGTAACGGATGAAGACCAAGAGAGAGGTCCCGGAGAAGATCGTCTTTCGGGGCACGGCGGACCAGTTGGAGCAGGCGGGGGACTATGTCCTCATCCTCAGCTATCTGCGCAGCCGGCGGACCGGCCAGATCTTGGGGCCGCTGGTGGCCCTGTTCCTGGTCTGCGCCGCGCTGCTCCGGTATCAGCGGGACAACTTGACCCGGACGGTGGTCTATGTGATCCTGGCGGTGCTGGTGGGGGCGGCGGTGATGCGCAAGACCACCGGAGAGGAGCCGGTCCAGGCGGTGGCCGAGAACCGCAGATCCCGGGAGACGGCCCGGGCCAAGGGGAGCTATGATGGAGATCTGCCCTTCCGGATCGAGCTGGACCGGGGGGAGTGCCGGGTATACTTCCAGGAGGAGGGGGGAGACAAGCTCTATCAGCTCTTCGACTGTCGGAAGTTCCGCATGGCCATCGAGTGCGACGAGATCGTGTGGATCGCAGGGAAGAAGCTGTTCGGCCTCCCCCTGCCCAAGGCCCAGCTGGTGGACGCCTCTCCAGAGGATCTGCGCCGGTGGCTCAGGCCATACGCCGCTATCTGGCTGCGTTATAAGATCCCGGACAAGCTGAAGGGAGCGGTGGGATCGTGACAGGGCCCTCCCCAAAGACCGCGCTGTTTTCGATAGGGCCTGCCGGCCCCGTGAGAGACACGAAAAGATACCGAGATACCGTGCAGGAAAGGAGATATTTATATGAAAAAAGAACTGCCAAAGGTCTATGAGCCCCAGGAGGTGGAGGCCCGCATCTACGAGACCTGGGAGAAAAACGGCTGTTTCAAGGGCCGCCGGGACCCCAAGAAGAAGCCCTTCACTATCGTCATGCCGCCCCCTAACGTCACCGGCCAGCTCCACATGGGCCACGCCATGGACGACTCCCTCCAGGACATGCTCATCCGCTACAAGCGGATGCAGGGCTATGCCGCCCTGTACCTCCCCGGCACTGACCACGCGGGCATCGCCACCCAGGTGAAGGTGGAGGAGGAGCTGCGC
Source organism: bacterium 1xD42-67 (assembly GCA_003612335.1). Lineage (GTDB taxonomy): Bacteria > Bacillota > Clostridia > Oscillospirales > Oscillospiraceae > Lawsonibacter. The sequence continues at coordinate 5,519 of RAYO01000038.1, read as the reverse complement.
AACAACGAGGGGCTGAGCCGCTACGACCTGGGCCGGGAGAAGTTCCTGGAGCGGGTGTGGGACTGGAAGGCCAAATACGGCGCCCGGATCGTCCAGCAACAGAAGAAGCTGGGCATCTCCGCCGACTGGGAGCGCTCCCGCTTCACCATGGACGAGGGGCTGTCCCGGGCGGTGCGCCACGTGTTCGTCTCCCTCTATAAGAAGGACCTGATCTACAAGGGCTCCCGGATCATCAACTGGTGCCCCCACTGCGTCACCGCGCTGAGCGACGCGGAGGTGGAGTATCAGGACAAGCCCGGCCACCTGTGGCACATGCGCTACCCCCTGGCCGACGGCTCCGGCTATCTGGTGGTGGCCACCACCCGGCCCGAGACCATGATGGGCGATACCGGCGTGGCCGTCAACCCCAACGACGAGCGGTACAAGCACCTGGTGGGCAAGACCTGCATCCTGCCCCTGATGGACCGGGAGATCCCCATTGTGGCCGACGAGTATGTGGAGATGGACTTCGGTACTGGCTGTGTGAAGATGACCCCCGCCCACGATCCCAACGACTTCGAGGTGGGCCTGCGCCACGATCTGGAGACCATCCGCGTCCTGGACGACAATGGGGTCGTCAATGCCAACGGCGGAAAGTATGAGGGCATGGACCGCTACGAGGCCCGGAAGGCGGTGGTGGCCGATCTGGAGGCCCTGGGGCTGATGGAGAAGATCGAGCCCTACTCCCACAACGTGGGCACCTGCTACCGCTGCCACAGCGACGTGGAGCCCCTCATCTCCGCCCAGTGGTTCGTCCGCATGGAGCCCCTGGCCAAGGAGGCCCTGCGGGTGGTCAACGAGGGGGAGACGAAGTTTGTCCCCGACCGCTTCGCCAAGACCTACACCAACTGGATGGAGAACGTCCACGACTGGTGCATCAGCCGGCAGCTGTGGTGGGGCCACCAGATCCCCGCCTGGTACTGCGCTGACTGCGGACATGTGACCGTCTCTGAGACCAATCCCGACTGCTGCGAGAAGTGCGGCTCCCAGCACATTGAGCGGGACCCCGACGTGCTGGACACCTGGTTCTCCTCCGCCCTGTGGCCCTTCTCCACTCTGGGCTGGCCGGAGAATACCGAGGATTTCCAGTACTACTACCCCACCGACGTGCTGGTCACCGGCTATGACATCATCTTCTTCTGGGTGGCCCGGATGATCTTCTCCGCCTGCGAGCACACGGGAAAGCCCCCCTTCCACACCGTCTTCATCCACGGTCTGATCCGGGACGACAAGGGCCGGAAGATGTCCAAGTCCCTGGGCAACGGCATCGACCCCCTGGAGATCGCCGACAAATACGGCGCCGACGCCCTACGTTTCAACCTGGTGACGGGCAACAGCCCCGGAAACGACATGCGCTTCTTCACCGAGCGGTGCGAGGCTATGCGCAACTTCGCCAATAAGATCTGGAACGCCAGCCGCTTCCTGATGATGAACCTGACCATCGACAAGTGCGTCCTGCCCGAGCAGACCACCCGGGAGGACAAGTGGATCTTGTCCAAGCTGGACCGCTGCATCGCCGAGATCACCGAGAACATGGACCGGTACGAGCTGGGCGTTGCCGCCCAGAAGATCTACGACTTCATCTGGGACGACTACTGCGACTGGTATATCGAGCTGACCAAGGCCCGCCTCCAGGGGGACGACCCCGCCGCCAAGGATCAGGCCCAGCAGGTGCTGTGCTATGTGCTGACCGAGATGCTCAAGCTGCTCCACCCCTTCATGCCCTTCCTCACCGAGGAGATCTGGCAGGCCCTGCCCCACGCCCCCGAGGTGCCCGAGAACTCCTTCCTCATGCTCCAGGGCTGGCCCAGATATCGGGAGGACATGGACTACAAGGTGGCCGAGGAGGGCATGGAGCGGGTGATGGACGTCATCAAGGCCATCCGGGCCCGGCGAGCCGCTCTGAACGTGCCCCCCTCCAAAAAGGCGGCCGTCACTGTGGTCACCAAATACTCCCACGAGTTCGCCGCCGGCGCGGGCTACCTGCCCCGGCTGATGTACGCCTCCTCCATCGACGTGCGGGGGGACGAGCCCGACGACGTCACCGGTCTGGTGTGCGACGTGACCCGCGACGCCAAGATCTATATGCCCCTGGCCGACCTTGTGGACATCGAAAAGGAGAAAGCCCGGGTAGAGAAGGAGCTGAAGAAGCAGTCCGCCGAGCTGGACAAGCTGAACGCCAAGCTGAACAACCCGGGATTTGTGAACAAGGCCCCCGCCCAGGTGGTGGAGGCTGAAAAGGAGCGGGCCGTCCAGCTCACCGAGCTGGTGGCCAAGCTGGAGAGCCAGCTGAAGGGGATGTAAGGACCTGGAACATGGCCCGCCGGGACGGCGGGCCTCACAGGAAGGAGATACTATGAAAAAACGGCTGACATCACTGCTCCTGACCGTGCTGACCGCGATCAGCCTCATGACGGTCCCGGCGTCTGCCGCCGTCACGGTCCACTTCACCGATGTGCCCTCCAGTCACTGGGCCTTCCCCTATGTGGAGCGGGCCTATCAGGATGGGGCCATCTCAGGGACCGGAGGCGACCCGGGGAAGGGGACCGGGACCTTTTCCCCTGGCACGGAGCTGACCTATGGGCAGTTCTTCACCATCCTGACCAGGGCGTTCTATCCGGAGGAGGTGGCCCGGGCACAGAAGTTGGGCGGTCCCTGGTACGCCCCGGCCCTCCAGGTGGCCCAGGACCACGGGCTGACCTATTTCTCCGAGGAGACGCTCCAGCGGCGGGCCGAACATCCCATCGACCGCTACAATGCGTCCTATATCATCGTCAAGCTGATGAAGGACATCGGGATCCCCTTCCCCAGCGCCCAGGAACGGGAGCAGGCCGCTGCCAGGATCGGTGATTGGGCGGCGGTCCAGGCGGAGGATGATGCGTGGCCCTACTATGTCTCCGCCGCCTACGCCGCCGGGATCCTCTCCGGCGTGGACGAGGATGGGACCTTCGCTGGGAAGGGGACCATCTATCGGGACAGCGCTGCGGTGATCTATACGCGGTTGGCAGAGAGGCAGGAGACCGCCCAGGGCGACCTCCAGCAGGAGTATCAGATCGTCTACGGTAAGGGCTGGGAGCTGATCCCCGACCCGGCCTACCGGAAGGCTCTGGAGGATGAGTTCTATGAGACCTATCCCCGGGTGCTTGCCCGGTGGGCTATGGGAAGGGCGATCCAAAAGACAGTCCCTATCGCTGTGGAGAAGGACTTAGGGAGCGCCTTTATGCAGACAGCCTATGTGGAGCTCGATGAAAAGACAGGGATCTGGGAACGCCGGATCGATATCGATGCGAGCAACCAGGATACCGAGCCCTCTTGGGCCTTCACCCATGAGCTGACCCATATCGTCCAGAATTATGGATACCTCCAGTCTGCCTGGTGGACCGAGTGTCTGGCAGATTACGGGAAATTTCGTTACTATGTCTGGACGGACATGGACCGTGTGGTCCTGGATTCCTACTATCGGCAGGGGGATCCGGCCCAGCGGGACTGGTACTTTGAGGCATATGGAGGGGAATGGTTCTTTGCCTATATGGACAGCAGATATCCCACGACCTCCAAGGGCTTCGGTCTGATCGACTCCATCCACAACGCGATCATTGCCGGGGAGATCGCCAATGACGACCCAAGCGATCCGGCCTTCAACGCGGTGGTCCGGCGGGTGACGGGATACGACACCATCAAAGACCTGCACCAGCAGTATATCAAGGAGCTGGACGCCGGGACATGGACCTTCAACGGGTTCAAGGACTATGCCGATAACTATATCACCGAGGGCCTGCCCGGGGTGGCCGATCCCATTTACCCCTCCAACGGAGACTTCAACCTCTGTGCCGGCGCACATATATATAGAGTCTCGGGAGAGATGTCCGCCGAGACTGTGGGCAACAGCCTGGTGGACGGTGACCGCTCCACAAAATGGCAGGCCGGCCCAAAGGACCTCAAGGACCAGAACAGACATCATGAGCTGGGCATCACATTGAGCAGGCCCATGACCTTTGACACCTACACCCTCTATCATGAGGGGAGCCAGGGGGACAGCCGGGAGAACACGAGAGCATGGCGCCTCATGTATTACGATGACAAGACAAAAGAATGGGTGCAGTTCGATGAGGTATGGGACAATACTCAAGATGTCACCACCCGCACCTTCCCGCCGGTGACCACCCAGAACCTCTGGCTGAGGGTCCTGGACCCCAGCGGGACCGGGGACGAGACCGTCCGGCTCTATGAGCTGGAGCTGTATGATAAAAGATAGGAGGAGACAAGATGAAGATCCAATTGGGCTCCACTGGGATCCAGATCGAGAAGAACGGCTTTGGCTGTCTGCCGATCCAGCGGATCTCGAAAGAGGAGGCCGCCCGCCTGCTGCGCAAGGCGGTGGACGGCGGGATGGACTACTTCGACACTGCCCGCTCTTACACTGACAGCGAGGAGAAGGTGGGCTATGCCTTCCAGGGGATCCGGGACAAGGTGATCATCGCCACCAAGACCCACGCTCAGACGGGGGCGGAGCTGCGGGAGCACCTGGAGATCAGTCTGAAAAACCTGGGCACCGATCATATCGACGTCTACCAGTTCCACAACCCGGCCTTCTGTCCGCGTCCCGGCGGGGAGGACGGCCTGTACGACGCCGCCCTGGAGGCCAAGGTCCAGGGCAAGATCCGCCACATCGCCATCACCAACCACCGCCTGGCGGTGGCCCATGAGGCCATCGATTCCGGCCTGTACGCCCTGCTCCAGTTCCCTTACAGCTATCTCTCTGGCCCCCAGGAGCAGGAGCTGGTGGACAAGTGCCGGGCCAAGGGGATGGGCTTCGTGGCCATGAAGGGGATGGCCGGCGGCCTGATTCGGGACGGCGTGGCGGCGGCAGCCTGGATGGCCCAGCGAGAGGGGGTCGTCCCCATCTGGGGGGTGCAGCACGAGTGGGAGCTGGACCAGTTCCTCTCCTGTGTGCCTGATGCCCCGACCATGACGGAGACGCACCAGGCGGTCATCGAGAAAGACCGGGCAGAGCTCACCGGCGACTTCTGCCGGGGCTGCGGCTACTGTATGCCCTGTCCGGTGGGGATCGAGATCAACCAGTGCGCCCGGATGAGCCTTATGCTCCGCCGGGCCCCTGCCGCCGGCTGGCTGTCGGAGGAGTGGCAGGGGAAGATGAAGAAGATCGAGGACTGTCTCCACTGCGGCCAGTGTGCCGCGAAGTGCCCCTACGGCCTGGACACCCCCCGGCTGCTCCAGGACAACCTCAAGGAGTACCAGACCCATTTCTAAGCCGATTCGGTCGGTCTCCCAGCCCCTCTTCCCCCGGCACACACCGCTGGGGGATCTGCCGGCCAGGGAGGGCCTGCCGGTCCTGATCCGACCATGATCAAAAAGGAACGCCGCCCTATGGGCGGCGTTCCTCAGCCTGTCGAAAAAAGGCCTGTCTGGCTTCATAACCAGACAGGCCACAAAGTTGATGAGGGATAAAATGTACGAGG
>RAYO01000037.1 GCA_003612335.1 bacterium 1xD42-67 | reverse complement strand
GTGTAAGTCCGGTTCGGAGGGGAGTTCTCGGAAACCTGCCATAGTGATATGGTAAGGCGTCGGGTTCTTACCCTACTGCTGACCAGCCTTGCACCCATCCCCGTGGCGACCCTCTCCAACCGGGAGGTGGGCGGCATGGGCCAGAACTACTTAAAATCCCTTTTTGCCGTGGGCTTTCAAGGGATGCTGATTTTAGTCTGTGTCGGCATCTATGCGGTGCTGGTGCAGGGCATCGCCGCCGGGGGCGACCCCATCGGCGCGATATGGGGAACCGTGGGCTATACGGTGCTCCTTTGTTTCATGCTGTTCAAGACCGGGACAATCGCCCGCAGCATCTTCGGGGCCCACTGATTTAGCGGCACTTCGGGACAATTTGTCCCAAAGGCCCGGAGAGGAGGTGGGCTGTGCCGAGACGGTACAAGTTAGGCCCGGACGGTGAAATGCGCCGGGCGTGGGGCGGCAAGCTCCCGGAGGAATTTACCCAGCGGGACACGCTGGCTTTTATGGCTGAAACCGACCTGCAACTGCAAGGGGAGGTATCAGCGGAAACCCTGTCCGCGATACACGCGGCAGGCTACGACTATAAGGGCGGGGCCGTCATACCCCGGCCCGGAAAGGAGGATGTATCTATGGCGAACACGCAGACGGCGGTGCAGACCGCTGAGGAGCTGGCGGCGGCCCAGGAGGAAATGCGCCGTCTGATTTTCGAGGCCCCCATTGAGGAGCTGGCACAAAACCAGGGCATCAGCATTGACGAGGCCGTGGCCCTCCGGGTGGAGCAGAACCTTGCCGCCGCCGTCATCCCCATCGAGGTGTCGGTGCGGCCCATTGAGCCCCAGGGCAAGCTGATCGGCTTTGCCAGCGTCAACTTCGGCGGCGTGGTGGTGGACGACTTCAAGGTGGTGAACGGGCAGAACGGGATTTTCTTAGGCGCTCCCTCAAAACCCGACCCCACCAGCAGGACGGGCTACCGGGCCACGGTGCGTATCAACGACCGGGCCACCCAGGAGCGGCTGAACGCGGCGGGGGTGGAGGCTTACAATGTGGCGGTGGAAAAACTGATAGCCCGGGCCGAGGCGGTGCGCCCCGCGCCCATCCGGGAGCAGATGGACAAGGCGGCAAAGGAGGCGGAAAAGAGCCGGGCCGCCCGGCCTGCCCCGGCAAAGGGAAAGGAGGGACGGGATGGCAGATAGCCCGGCTTTGGGACAAAATGTCCCAAACCTTAAACCGGAACCCTCCGGCCTATACCTTATGGACGGCATCGCGGGCCTGTGCTCCCTCCCGGAGCACTCGGTTGATATGCTGTTGACCGACCCGCCCTACGGCACGACCCGCAACTATTGGGATGTGCCCTTGCCGCTCCCGGAGCTATGGGAGGCGGTGCGCTGGGCGGTCAAGCCCTCCGGGGCGGTGCTGTTCTTCGCGCAGTGCCCCTATGACAAAATCCTCGGCGCGTCCAACCTCTCCATGCTCCGCTATGAATGGGTGTGGTACAAGAGCCGCTGTACGGGATTTCTCAACGCCCGCCGCGCCCCGCTGAAAAAGACGGAGAATATTTTAGTGTTTTACCAAAAGCTCCCCCTCTACAATCCGCAGTTTGAGCAGGGCAAGCCCTATAAGAAAATCGCATCCCAGCGCGACCAGAGCCCCAACTATGGGAAGTTTGTCCGCTCCGGCAGCGGCTCGGAGGACGGGCGGCGGTTCCCGGGGAACCTGCTTTCATTCCAGACCGTGGCCCATACCGTCCACCCCACCCAGAAGCCCGTGGAGCTGTGCGAGTATCTGATAAAGACCTACACCGCCCCCGGCCAGGTGGTGGCGGACATCTGTGCGGGCTCCGGCACAACGGCCATCGCCGCGCTGAACACGGGCCGGGAATTTATCTGCTTTGAGACAGCCCCGGCCTTTTACGGCCCGGCCACGGAGCGCATCACGCAGGCGCGGGCGGCTGTGGCCGCTGGCGGAAAGGGGGTGTGACTATCGGTAAATATAACGTGATATATGCCGACCCGCCGTGGCGGTACGCCCAAAAGGGCCTGCAAGGCGCGGCGGAGCGGCACTACCCCACAATGGGGATTGAGGAATTATGCGCGTTGCCCGTGGCGGAATTGGCGGCCCCGGACAGCGTTCTTTTTCTGTGGGCCACGTTCCCCCAGCTCCCGGAGGCCCTGCGGCTTATCAAGGCGTGGGGCTTTCAGTATAAGTCCGTGGGCTTTGTCTGGCTGAAAAAGAACAAAAAGGCGGACAGTTGGTTTTACGGGCTGGGCTTTTGGACGCGGGCCAATGCGGAGGTGTGCCTGCTGGCGACCCGTGGGCATCCCCGGCGAAAGGCCCCCAACGTCCACCAGTTCATCATCTCCCCTATCGAGGGCCACAGCAAAAAGCCGGACGAGGCCCGGGAGAAAATCGTGGCCCTTATGGGGGATGTGCCCCGGGTGGAGCTGTTCGCCCGCCAGACGGCCCCCGGCTGGGACGTGTGGGGGAACGAGGTGGAGCCCACGGAGGGACTTCGGGACATTTTGTCCCAAAGAAAGGAGGCTTAAAATTGCCCTATGTGAACGTACCTAACGACCTATCGAAAATCAAGACCAAAATCGCTTTCAATCTGACGAAACGCCAGCTTGTGTGTTTCGGCGGCGCGGCCCTTGTGGGAGTCCCCTCCTACCTGCTGGCCCGGAGCTCGTTTGGGAATACGGCGGCGTTGTTCCTGATGCTGGGCATCATGCTCCCGGCGTTTTTGCTGGCGATGTACGAGAAAGACGGCCTGCCGCTGGAAAAGGTGGTGAAGAACATCATCCGGGCCAAGTACCTGCGGCCCGGCGTGAGGCCCTACAAGACCGGGAATATCTACGCGCCCTTTACCGGGCAGGACGGGGCGGGAAAGGAGGAACCGAATGAAAAGCAGAAACAACCAGCGCGGCCCCAAAGGGGCTAAAGGCCGGGCGGCCTTATCCGCCCAGCAGTCCATCCCCTATGTGGCGATGCACCCGGACGGGGTGTGCCAGCTCCCCGGGGGGCTCTACACAAAGACCGTGGAATATGAGGACATCAACTACTCCGTGGCATCCACCGAGGATCAGTCCGCGATTTTCAGCGGGTGGAGCTCGTTCCTCAACTACTTTGACAGCGCGCTCCCCGTCCAGCTCTCCTTTATCAACCGCCGCTCCCACTCCACCAGCCGCTACCATGTGAACATCCCCGCCCAGGCGGACGATTTTGACAGCATCCGGGGCGAGTTCGTGGGGATGCTCAAACGGCAGATTGCCCGGAGCAACAACGGGATTGAACGCTCCAAATATATCACCTTTGGCGTGCCCGCCGAGGGGATTGCCGCCGCCCGGCCCCGGCTTGACCGGGTGGAGGCGGACGTGATGGGGAACCTCCACCGGCTGGGCGTTCCCTCGTCCCCGCTGGACGGGCGGGAGCGGCTGGCCCTCCTGCATGGGCAGATGCACCCCGGACGGCGGGAGCCGTTCCGCTTTTCATGGGGCGATATTTCCAAAACGGGCATGGGGACAAAGGACTTTATCACCCCCAGCGGCGGCTTTGACTTTAGGGGCTCCCGGTTCTTCCGTGTGGGCGGCTTTTGGGGCGCGGCGTCCTATCTTCAGATTTTGGCGTCCGAGCTCTCTGACCGCCTTTTGCGGGAAATTCTGGAGCTGGACGCGGAGCTCACCGTCACCATGCACATCCAGACCGTTGACCAGTTAAAGGCGATAAAGACCATCAAGGGGAAAATCTCGGACATTGACAAGATGAAAGTGGAGGAGCAGAAAAAGGCCGTCCGCGCCGGGTATGACATGGACATACTGCCACCCGACCTTATCACGTTCAGCAAGGACGCGGCGGAGCTCTTGGGGGATTTGCAGTCCCGGAATGAGCGGATGTTCCTCTTGACGTTCACCGTCATCAACCTCGCCCCCACCCGCCAGCGGCTGGAAAATGACGTGTTCACCGTCTCCGGCATCGCGCAGAAATACAACTGCGCCTTAAAGCGGCTGGACTGGCAGCAGGAGCAGGGCTTTATGTCCTCGCTGGCCCTCGGCTATAACGAGGTGCAGATACAGCGGGGCATGACAACAAGCTCCACAGCAATTTTCATTCCCTTTATGACGCGGGAGCTCCGCATGGGCGGGCAGGCCCTCTACTACGGCATGAACGCACTTTCCCATAACGTCATCATGGCTGACCGGAAAAAACTGAAATCCGCTAACGGGATGTATCTGGGCTCCACGGGCTCCGGCAAGAGCTTTGCCGCCAAACGGGAATTGATAAACGTCTTTCTTGCCACAAGTGACCGCATCGTTATCGTTGACCCGATGGGGGAATATTCCCCGCTGGTACGGCGGCTGGGCGGGCAGGTCATTGAGATTGCCCCGGACAGCCCCCACCACATCAACCCGATGGATATTCAGATGGGGCTTAATGACGAGGACAGCCCCCTTTCCATGAAAGCGGATTTTCTGCTTTCCCTCTGTGAGCTGGTGGTAGGCGGCAAGGACGGCCTGCAACCTATTGAAAAGACCGTGATTGACCGCTGTGTGCGGCTGGTGTACCGGGAGCTTGCGCTGGGGCTGGAGGGCGCAAAGATGCCTTTGCTCCAGAGCTTGTACGAGGAATTACTCAAACAGCCGGAGCCGGAGGCGAAACGTGTGGCGACTGCGCTGGAGCTCTACTGTACGGGCTCCCTTAATCTTTTCAACCACCCGACCAACGTGGACTTGAGCTCCCGTGTGGTGTGCATCGTGCTGAAAGGGCTGGGGGAGAACCTCCGCAAGATTGCGATGCACGTCACCAACGAGTTTGTCACCTCGGCGGTGCATACCAACTACCAGAACGGGGCGGCGACATGGTGCTACTTTGACGAGTTCCACATCCTCCTGCGCGACCCGCTGACCGCCAGCTACTTTGTGGCGGTGTGGAAGATGCTCCGCAAAAAGGGCTGTGTGCCCTCGGCCCTCACGCAGAACGTGAAAGACCTTTTGGCCAGCCGGGAAATCGAGAACATACTGGATAACACCGATTTTCTTGTTCTGCTCTCCCAGGCCCAGAGCGACCGGGCCATCATCGCAAAACAGCTCGGCATTTCCGAGCACCAGCTTTCCTATATCACCCACAGCAATTCCGGCGAGGGCCTGCTGTTCTATGGGAATGTGACCATCCCCTTTGTTGACCGTTTCCCCAAGGGTGAGATTTACAACCTGCTCACCACCCGCCCGGAGGACATAGCCAATGACCAGAGGAACGAATAACGCCGGGCCCGCCGGGGACAAAGGCACTTCGGGACAAAATGTCCCAAAGTCCCCGAAAGGCTTGAAAAACAAAAAATCCAAGTTCCGCATGGAAAGCGAACAAGAGAAAATCAGCAAGTCCAAGCTCCGCATGGAGACGCGGGAGGACAAGCTGAACCGGGCCCGGAAGAAGCTGGAGGGGAAAAAGCCCCCCAACCCCCGGGGCCCGGTGCGCCGGGTGCTGGGGGCCGCCGGGTGGAACGTCCACGGCTTTGTGCATGGCAAGGTCTACGAGGTGGAGCATGAAAACGTGGGAACCGAGGGGGCCCACCGCTCCGAGCTTGTGGGCGAGGCCGTGGGCCGGGCGGCGGTGCATACCGTAAAAAAGCGCATCCGGGAGCACCCGGCCCGGGCCGTCCATAAGGCCGAGGCGCAGTACATCAAGGCCCGGGCGGACTACCAGTTCCGCATGGCCGCCCAGGAGAACCCGGAGCTTGCAAAAAACGCCGTCACCCGCTACTGGCACAAGCAAAAGCTGAAAAAGCAGTACGCCAAACAAGCGCGGCAGGCGGCAAAGCAGACCGCGAAACAAGGGGCCAAGGCCGCCGGGAAAACCGCCGCCGCCACGGAAAAGCTGGCGGAGCGGGCTGTGGCTTTCGTGAAACGGCATCCCGTGGGGGCGCTTATCGCGCTGGCCTGCGTGGTGCTCGTTTTATCCCTCCAGTCCTGCGCGTCCTCCCTCGTCTCTTTGGGGAATGCCGCCGCAGGAGCTGTGGGGGCCACCACCTACCCCGCCGAGGATGGGGATATGCTGGGGGCCGAGGCCGCTTATTGTTCGCTGGAGGCTGAGCTCCAGCATTATCTCGATACCTACGAAAGCACCCACGACTATGACGAGTACCATTTTGATTTAGACGCTATCGAACACGACCCCTATGTGCTGGTTTCCATTCTGAGCGCATGGCATGAGGGGGAATGGACGCTGGCGGATGTCCAGCCCACCTTGCAGATGCTCTTTGACCGCCAGTACACGCTGACCGAGAACGTGGTAAAGGAGCGGCGGTACTACATCGAAACGGATACATGGACGGACGAGGACGGCAATACCCACACCGACAGCTACCGGGTGTATTACGATTACTACATCTGTACTGTGACACTGGATAACTTCAACCTTTCCCATCTCCCTATTTACATCATGGGGGAGGACAAGGTTTCCCGGTATTCCCTCTACATGGCTACGCTGGGGAACCGCCCCGACCTCTTTCCCGGCTCGTCCTATGTGGGGAAATACACCAGCCCGCCGGATGGCTACGAAGTGCCGGGGGAATATCTGGACGATGAAACATTCGCGGCGATGCTCTCCGAGGCGGAGAAATTTTTGGGCTATCCCTATGTATGGGGCGGGAGCTCCCCGGCCACGTCCTTTGACTGCTCTGGCTTTGTGTCGTGGGTAGTCAATCATTCCGGCTGGAACGTGGGGCGGCTGGGGGCACAGGGGCTTTACAACATCTGCACCAGAACCAGCTCCCCCCGCCCCGGCGACCTTGTTTTCTTCAAGGGAACCTATGACACGCCGGGCGTCTCCCACTGTGGCATCTATGTGGGGGACGGGATGATGATACACTGTGGCGACCCTATCAGCTACGCCAACTTGAACAGCAGCTACTGGCAGTCCCACTTCTACGCCTACGGGCGTTTACCATGAAAAGGAGGTTTTCAATGGCGATAAGCAAAAGCGCAAAAATCATGGCCGAGATGGAAAAGGTCAAGGCCAAAATCAGCGACCAGCAGGCCCGGCTGAAAGAGCTGGAGCAGAAACACAAGGAGGCTGAAAACGAGGAAATCGTTGACATTGTGCGGGGCATGAGCATTTCCCTTGAGGAGCTCCCGCTGGTGCTCCAGCGCATCAAGGCCGGGGACGCTTTGGGACAAAATGTCCCGAAGTCCGCCGGGCCGGAAAAGGAGGACGCGGAATGAAACTGAAAAAATATCGTGTGATGGCGGCGGCATTGTGCGCCGCTTTTTTGCTGTGCGGCATCACCACCACGGCCTACGCCGGGGGCGGCGAGGAATGGGAGGACGGTACGGGCGGGCCGGAGTGGGAGGGGCTTGACCCCGTGGAGCCCACGCCTGCGCCGGAACCCGAGCCCAACCCATTCACCCCGGACGGCCAGGGGACGATGGTGGATAACGCCACGGACGGGGACGGCAAGGAATTTTTCACTATCATGGCGGCTGACGAGTCCGTGTTCTATCTGGTGATTGACCGCCAGCGGGAGACGGAGAATGTCTACTTTCTGAACGCCGTCACCGTGGCCGACCTTATGGCCCTTGCGGAGCCCTCCCCGGAGGCCGTACCCGAACCGCTCCCGGAGCCGGAGCCTGCTCCCACCCCGGAGCCGGAACCGGAACCCGAGCCGGAAAAATCCGGCGGGGCGGGGACGCTCCTGCTGGTGCTGGCGGTGCTGGCTATCGGCGGCGGGGCCGGGTGGTACTTCAAGATATACCGCCCCAAACAGCAGGCCGCCGCGCCCGGCGAGGACTTTGACGAGGCGGAGGAATACGGCGAGGACTATGGCGGCGGTGAATATGACGAACTCCCCCCGTGGGATGAGGAAGAAGAAAAGGAGGACGGAGAATGAATTTTACATCGAACCCTTTGGAACGGGAAATGAAACGCCGCCCCCGGCCCCGGGCTCCCCGCCCGGAACAGCCCCGGGAGGGCTCCCGGTGCTGTGGCTGTCCCTACTGGCGCGGCATCCCCTGCGGCTCCTGCTTTCAGAGCCTTTTGAAAAAGCCGGGCGGGAGGTGATATTTTGCGCGAGCTGACCCGTGAGGAAAAGGCCGCTATCCGCTCCCTTGTAGTGAAATGGTGCGCCAACTATGACCGGGAATACGGCTGTCTGCCCCTCGACTGTGAGTGCTATATGTTGGGGAAATGCTGGACGGGGGCTTACTGCCGCTACTTCCGGGAGGTGGTGCTCCCCTTAAACCCCGCACTGGAGGCCGCGCTGAATGACGGCCCGGCCCCCGACCTGCGGCCCTGCGCCGTCTGCGGGCGGCTTTTTGCGCCGGAGGGGAAAAAGGCGTTCTGTTCGGCGGCCTGCGCCGAAAATGCGCGGCGGAAACGCCAGCGCGACTATATGCGGAAAAGGCGGCTGGACTGTTAGCTTTTGCCGCTTGAAAACCCGCTTGTATCAAGGCTTTCCGGGCGCGGTTCACGGGGGCCCGGTATGTTTCTATGTCCGGCCCCCGTTTCCCGGCCCAAAAGCTAACATCTGAGAGGAGGTAACTTTGGAAAAAGCGCAGGAATACAAGTATTATTCTACCCAGCGGCCCGTTGACATCGGCACATTCCCCAAGGATAAGGACAACCCGCCCATCCGGATCGAAAACTACGAGGGCCGGATTTGGGTGGAGCATGATACCCGGCTTGCGTGGGGCGAGCTGGCCTATGCCCGGCCGCTCTCGGAAAAGGAGCTCTATAACTACGAGCTCAAGCCCTCCCGCGACAACCCGGATATGCGGCGGCTGATGGACGCGCAGGCCCAGGTGGTGGGGAAATGGGAGGATACGGGCCGCGTCCCCGAGGGAAAGCGGCTGACATGGTTCTACCCGGATTTTGGGAGCTATGTGGTGAAAGAATTTGTTTCCCCGGAGCGGCTGGCCGAGTGTGCCCGTGGGGTGGAGCTCCAGCAGAAGGCCGCTGGCCGCAAACGGGCCCGGCAGGAAAAGGCCCCGATTGCCGCCCAACTGCGGGAGGCCGGGAAACTGGCCGGGGAACGGCAGGCCCCCGCCGCACCCAAACGGAACGCGCCCGACCGGGGCGATAGGTAGGCATGGCCGGAAAAAAGCGCCGCCGCCCCGTCCATCTTCATGTGATGGTGTCCGAGGAAGAGCAGGCGCTTATCCGGGAACGCATGGCCCAGGCGGGCATCCGCAACATGGGCGCGTATATGCGGAGGATGGCTCTGTGCGGCTATGTGCTCCAGATTGACCTTGCCCCCGTCCGGGAGCTGGTGTCCCTCCAGCGGCGGTGCTCAAACAACCTTAATCAAGTGGCTATCCATGCCAACACCTACGGGGGGATTTACCCCGAGGAAATATCGGCCCTGCAACGGGACTACTCCGCTCTGTGGGGCCCTCTGTCTGATTTGCTGAAACAGCTTGCCGCGCTGGTGGAGCTGTGACTTGCTGGGGAGCGGTGCTGTGCCGCTCCCCGGCTTTTTTCGTACTTCGGGACATTTTGTCCCAAAGGTGGAGACTCTATATTACTCTTTGTCGGTCAGTAAAAGCAAGTCGAAATCTAAATAATCTTTAATCAGGTTGTATAAAAGATTTAGTTGCATTTCAAGTTTTGCTTTATAATCTGCATAGGACATATTAAATTGACTTTCTACAAGACCGCAAAGCGGAAGTGCAAGATTAACCTTTTCTTCAGCTATAAGTGAGTTTCCGGTTTTATCCATCAGACCAAAATGCATCATACAATTTCTAAAGTCCGTTTTCCTAAGATTATCTGCATTTGTAAAATCAATGCTATTGAACATATTAGTAAGTTTTGCATCGTTTAGGGCAGTCGGATTCTCGATGCAGTATTTCATTAAACCATCCAACCGCAACAAGGCATAGTGATAAGCGATGTATTCCAGTCTAACTAAAAGACCTGTTTCTCGAATAATTGCAGGCTTTAATGCGTACAGAATAAAACCGATACTTGAAAGAACGTGCAGTAAAAATAATCTCACAATTTTATATTTTTCCTCACCCACATTGATACAGCGATTTGTATTAAAATCGTGATTGTAAAGGATAATGTTTTGAGGAGCAATATCAGAAACCACGAAATCACTTATACTACTAAGTGCAGAAGATATGCTCCCAATTATTCTCCCCATATCATAAGCAAAAGCTTTTACTTCTTCACCGTTAATATTGTGCCCACTCATCGTATCGTGAGGTTTGCTTATTGCTTTTTCATCTTGAAAGACGTAGAAAGCATAATGTGTGTTACTCACAATATTTCCTTGCTTGTCATAACAAATACCGAGATTGTCATGCACATTCCAATAACCTAATTGTGGATAGCGCATGAGGCTAATAAAGTAATCATTTTGCAATTCATCTATATTTTCCACACTTTGTAAAAGCTTGTTGACACTTAAATCAAAGAATTTTGCTTTTTGTCTTATTTGCTTTATTGAATAACGGCTGGTGGAAGTAATTTCTATTTGTTGACCTTTCTTGTTTAAGTAATCTATTACTTCGTAACAAAATAATGCTGTATATGGTATTAGTTGCATTTGAAGTTCAGGTTTAAGTAGAGTTGCAATTTTTTTTAACAAATCAAAATCCCGTTTTATTATTAGCAATTCTGCCATCTCAATAGTGGTATCAAGTTGTGTATCCATCTACACTTCCCCCTTACAATTTTTATTATATGATACTGCTAAAACTTCATAAGTGCAATCAGATTTAAAATAGAAAATACTTCGGGACATTTTGTCCCAAAGTCCCAACGAGAGGAGGTGCTACCACGGCCACGACCTACATCCGGCCCTACAAGCAGGCGGCGGGACTGAGCTCCGTCCAGACGATGGAGGAGCGGTTCGCCTACGGGCTCAATCCCCAAAAGCTGGGGGCCGTTTCCTCCCACCTCTGCGACCCGGCCACAGCCGCCGCTGAGTTTCTGCTGGTGAAAAGCGAATACCAGGCGGCCACGGCCCGGCCCGTGGAGCGCGGGGCGCTGTTCTTCCAGATCCGGCAGGCGTTCCCGCCCGGCGAGGTGACGGCGGACGAAGCAAACAAAATCGGTTATGAAACGGCGATGCGCTGGACGAAAAACAAGTACCAGTTTTTCGTCTGCACCCATACCGACAAGGGCCACATTCATAACCACATCTATTTCAATTCCACGGCCTTTGACTGCTCCCGGAAATTCCATAACTTCCTCGGCTCCAGCTTTGCCCTCCGGCGGCTGTCCGACCGGGTATGTCTGGAGCATGATTTGTCCGTGATACAAAATCCCAAACAGCACAGCAAGGGCCGTTTCCTCCACTATGGCCAGTGGGTAGGGGAAAAACCGCCCTCCGCTCAACAGCGAGTGCGTCTGGCAATCATCGCGGCCCTCGAAAAAAAGCCCGCCGACTTTGCCGCGTTCCTGCGGCTGATGGAGGAGTCCGGTTTTGCTGTCAAGCGCGGGCGGGGCGGCGTGGTGTCGTTCCTCGCGCCGGGGCAGGATAAATACACCCGGCTCCGGGCATCCACCCTCGGCGCGGGCTTTGACCCCGAGGACATCCGGGCAGTGATCGCCGGGGAGCGGCCCCTCCCGGAGCTCCCCAAGGACGCGCCGCCCCCGGCCCGGCAGGTGGGGCTTATCATTGACATTCAAAAGCGCATGGCCGAGGGCAAGGGCCCGGCTTATGAACGGTGGGCGAAAGTCTACAATCTAAAACAGATGGCCGCCGCCCTCCAGTTCTTGCAGGAGAACAATCTCACCGACTATGACGCGCTGGCGGCCAAGGCCACGGCGGCGGTTGACCGGGCCCACGCGCTGGCCGGGGAGCTCCAGACCACCGAGGCCGCCCTCTCCAAAGTCTCCGGGCTGATGGGGGCCGTGGTGGACTATGCCAAGGCCCGGCCCGTGTTTGACGGCTACAAGGCGGCCCGGTACTCGAAAAAGTATCTGGCCGAGCACGAGGCGGAGCTTGCCACCTACCGGGCGGCCCGGGCCGCTATGAATGAATTGTTAGGCGGTGAAAAGCTCCCCAAAATGGACGCGCTGAAAAAACAGCGGCGGGAGCTGGCGGATAAGAAAAAGGCCCTCTATGCCGAGTATCGGCAAGCCCAGCGGGATATGCGGGAGGCCGTGGCGGTCAAGGCCAACATAGACCATCTGCTCGGCCTTACGAACGGGCGCACCGATAAGGAACAGACGCGATAGCGGCGGTGACGCAGCCAACCTCTTTGGGACATTTTGTCCCAAAGAGCCGGGTTTGGGGAGGCTCCCCAACAAGCATTTTTGCGGGCCTGCGGCCCAGCAAAAATTTCGGAGTGTGGCCACACCCGAATTGCTTGCCGTTTGTGCGCTCCCCTATACATGGCGCGAAAAACGGAGGCCGCGCTTTTCCTTACGCTCCCTCCGTTTCTCTGGCTTTTCTGATACCCTCTGCGGCTCCCTCTATGATGATAAGCTCCTTTTCGTCCATTCCGTTCAGCATCCGGTCAATGTGTTTCCGGCGCTCACTCTCGCCGCCCAGCTTGTCCGGGTAGAAAAATTCATCCACGGAAATATCAAAAAGGGTAACGAGTTTGTAAAAGGCGTTGAGGCTGGTGTGCTGGCCCCGGTTCTCAATATACATGATGGAGCGAGGGGTGAGGTCTACAAGCTGGACCAGATGCTCCTGCGTCCAGCCTTTGGCTTTTCGTCTGCGCTTGATTTCTTGGCCCAGGGCATGACAGTCCAGGCGTTTTTCATATTGGTACATTCTCACATCACCCCTATATTATTTTACATTTCGGGGTGGAATATGAGAACGAAATACAATTTTATATTTTAGTAGTATTTAATTTCGTTGTTGACAACAAGCTCTTGAGTAGCTATAATGTACTTGTACACTAAGTACATTTTGCGACAGGGGGGTGAACAATGGAAATCATAATCAGTAACAACGCCAACAAGCCAATATATGAACAAATCACTTCACAAATCAAAGCTATGATAATGAGCGGCGAACTGCAAACCGGAGAGGCTATTCCCTCCATGCGTTCATTAGCAAAATCAATTCATGTCAGTGTTATCACCGTTCAAAAGGCTTATGAGGATTTGCAAAGAGATGGTTTCATTGAAACTACTGTTGGCAGAGGGAGTTTTGTGTCTGCACAGAACAAAGAATTTTATCAAGAGGAACAACAACGTCTTGCGGAGGAGCATCTACAAATTGCCGCTGAAATTGGGCGGGTCAGCAATATACCGCTTGCAAAATTGACAGAGTTGTTGACTTTGTTTTACCAGGAGGACGAATAGCATGGAAAACATTTTAGCAGTACAACAGATTTGCAAATCCTTTCCCAAGACAAATTTCGTTTTGGATAAGGTGTCTTTTTCAATTCCGTATGGGTCTATCATGGGATTTGTTGGAGAAAACGGGGCCGGAAAGACAACAACCATCGGCTGCATTTTGAACACCATCTCGAAAGACAGCGGGACGATTAAACTGTTTGGAAAAGAATTGTCCGATGCTGATACGGAGCTGCGGGAGAATATTGGCGTGGTATATGATGGCGATAATTTCCCCACCTATTGGACTGCGGAGCAGTTGGCTCACGTCATGCAAGGACTATACAAAAAATGGGACAATGCTTTGTTCCACCAATATTTAGAGAATTTTCGATTGTTGCCCAAACAGAAAATCAAGCACTATTCCAGGGGTATGACAATGAAGTTAGCGGTTGCCGCCGCTCTGTCGCACCATCCCCAACTCTTGATTTTAGACGAGGCAACCAGCGGGTTAGACCCAATTATGCGGGATGATATGCTGGACGTATTTCTTGACTTTGTGCAGGACGAAACCCATTCCATTCTCTTATCTTCCCATATCACAACCGATTTGGAAAAAGTTGCGGACTATATAACTTTTATCCACAATGGGAAATTGATTATGACCGCAACCAAAAATGACCTTGTATATAACTTTGCTGTCATGCGCTGTAAAGAAAGTCAATTTCTCGAATTAGATCCCAGCGATGTAATCGCCTACCGCAAGCGTGATTTTCAAACCGATGTGCTGGTAGCAAATGGGAAGGAAGCCGAGCGCAAATATCGTGGCTCTGTTGTAGATCACGTTTCAGTTGATGAAATCATGCTGTTATTGGTAAAGGGGGAACGGATATGAAAGGACTTCTCAAAAACAACTTTTACGCCGTGCGCTCCAGCGCAAAAACATTTTCTATTTTTATGCTGTTGCTGGGTGCTTTTGTCACAGTCGTTATCAGCCAGCAGCTATTGATTTTCTATATGCTGTTGGGGATTATCGGTTTTTCAATCAACGCAATCGCCAGTATGGGCAAAGATTATGTTTCAAAGTGGGGGAAGTACAAACTGACCGCTCCAGTGAAAAGGGCCGATATTGTAAAGAGCTATTTTATCAATCAGCTTATATGGCTACTTGTCGGGATGATTTTTGCCGGGGGTGGCATGGGACTGTCCTGGCTCTTACATGGCTGTCCCTTTGATCGAAGTATTGATGCCCTTATGGTGTTTTTTACAGGAATTAGTATAAGCCTATTTGCTGGGGCAATCTTCTTTCCGTTATTTTATTTAGGTGGGGAAGAACGGAACGGGGCATTTTTAATTATCAGCCTATTGTGCGCGATTGGGATTGTCATGGGAATTACCACATTTATCAACATTACATTTGGCCCTGAAATGACCATTGTGCAGATACTATTGGGGACTATGATAATGCTTACCTGTTCACTCACGGTTTTTGTTCTATCCTATCCCGTGACAACCGCTATCTTCAAGAGGAAAGAATATTGAGCCGCACAAAGGGAATGGAATATATTGCAAAGTGGATATTGTGTCCTATTTGTGGTAGCAAAACACGCTTGAAAATTCGTGCTGATACTGAACTAAAAAACTTCCCCTTGTTTTGCCCTAAATGTAGAAAAGAGAGCTTAATCAATGTGAAAGAACTGAATATATCCGTTATTCAAGAGCCAGACGCATAGACGCAGAGCCGATAACACGCAGATGTAAAATGCGGTTATCGGCTCTTTCCATTTGAAAGATACGGCGACCGTTTAGGAGGTTTTGCTGTGTCTTTTTCCATTTTTAGTGCGTTCAATTTGTCAAAAAAAGTTTAGACCCTCCACCGGGTTACTCCGGACATCAATGCGAAATTTGTAAGTACATAAAGAACTGCGTCATTTCATGCGCCCGCACAGTACAACGCTGTGCGGGCGTTGTCGTTTCTTGTCGGCTCCACTTTGAGACAAACAGTCCCAAGGTGAGGAACGGCTCCCCCGGGTGTCGCTCCCCGCCGCCCTCCATATCGTTTCCCGGCAACCCAACCACAAAAACGATATGGAGGTACATACAATGACTATCATCAACTTGCGCGACTTTTACTACTGGTACACCCAGGATGAATATATGGAAGTTTCTGACGATGTGGCCGAGGCGCTCCGGGCCAGTGTCCGCTATGAGGCGGCCTATACCGAGCGGGCCCGCTACAACAAGGCGTACTATTCCTTGGATGCGGATGACGGCATTGAGTATTCCGCCTGCCTGCACGAGCTCACCCCGGACGAGGTTCTGGAGCTCAAGGAGCGGTTCTGCCGTCTGTGGAACGCGCTGAACAGCCTGCCGGAAACCCAGGGCCGCCGGGTGGACGCTCACTTTATCCTCGGTATGACTTACCGGGAGATTGCCCAGGCCGAGGGCGTGGATAAGAGCGCGGTGCGGCGCTCCGTTCTCAGCGGCATCGCACAGATGAAAAAATATTTGAGAAAAAATCCGTGATTGCCGTCTCCATTTGCTCCATTTTTCTGGTGGTATATGAGAGGAAGTTTTTTCTTCTCCACAACTGAATAGCGGGCGGCCCCGGGTGAACGCGGGGAGCCGGGCGGCGGGTGCGCTGGGACTTCTCCCACAGGAGGACGAGCGACCAACACCACCGCCGCAAGTGGGGAGACTGCCAACCCCACGGCCACGATCCGCGAGGGACAAGCTGGCCGCTTGCCGCTTGGGGCCGCCGCACAAAACAAGGGAACGCCGGGCCGCTACCTGCTGTCTTTTGACGGGCCAAACATACGGGCCCGGCGCTCCCCATTTCAAACAAGTTCGAGACAAATTGTCCCAAGGTGAGGACAGGCTAAAGGGCGGCACTTTTCGGAGTGCTGCCTTTTCGCGTTTCCCCACCAACCAAAAACGCAAAAGGAGGTTTTGCCGTGAAACTGACCGCACAAGAGCTGGAACAAATGAAAAGCGTGAACATCGGCGCGGTGAGCGCGGATGCGCTGGCTGACGTGAGCGGTATGGCCTTTGACCGCACCCTCCCCCGGGAGGAGCGGCTGGCCCGGTTCGTAAAACGGGCCGTCAATCCCTACTGCTTTAGCGTGGGCGGCGTGGGCGTGAAAATCGAATTTGCCGAGGGCGGCCCCTCCCTGCAGGAGACGCTGACCGCCTTTCTTATCCGGCAAAAGAGCGGGCTGTAACTGCTGTTGCGGCCCGTTCCTACTTCGAGACAAACTGTCCCAAAGCATCGACATCCTTGTTGATTGCCCCGGGCAGAGGTATAATATAAGTGTAATGTGATAGGGAAGGAGGAACAATGGCACGAACAAAAAACAGAGGGTATCAGCAGACTTTGACCCCTACCTATACGGCCCGGCTCTGGAAAATGGGCGGCTACATCCGGCTTTCCCGAGAGGATTTACAGAAAATCAACCGGGGGCTTGACGATAGCAACAGCGTGAAAAACCAGCGCGACATTCTCAATGATTTTCACTTCAACCATGCGGAAGAATTTGAAAGCTACACCGAGTATGTGGATGACGGCCACACGGGAACCGATACGGAGCGCGAAAGTTTCCAGCGGCTCTTGGGGGATGTAATGAGCGGGAAAATCAACTGCGTTGTGGTGAAAGACCTTTCCCGTTTCGCCCGGAATTATAGCGATGCCGGAAGTCTGATTGATAACCTTTTTGTACAGATGGGCGTCCGCTTTATCAGCTTGGCCGAGGGCGTGGACAGCTACCTAAACCCGGATAGCGTGAACAGCATTATCGTTCCGATAACAAACGTGATGAATGACCAGTATTGTTATCAGACCTCAAAGAAAATCCGGCAGGTTTTTGATTATAAGCGGCGCAACGGTCAGTACATCGGCTCTTTTGCTCCCTACGGCTACATAAAAGACCCCAAGGACAAACACCAGCTAATCGTTGACCCGGAGGCCGCTGAAATCGTCAAGAAGATTTACGAGCTGTGCCTGCAAGGTATGGCTAAACTTCAAATTGTGATGTACCTGAACGACCACGGCATACCCAGCCCCACGGCATACAGAAAGCTAAAGGGCCTGCCCTACTCCCCGGCTATATCGGACGCTCCCATGTGGGGGAACAAGATTATAACGGATATTCTCAGAAATCCTATTTACACCGGGGATTTAGTACAAGGCCGCCGCCGGGTGAAAAGCTACAAGGTACACCAGATTGAGGCTGTGCCGGAGGATGAATGGGTACGCGTCCCCGATACCCACGAGGCCATCATCACCCACGAAACCTTTGAACGGGTACAGGAACTTCTGAAACGTGACACCCGGACGGCCCCTAAAAAGCGGGAGCTCCATTTATTCAGCGGTTTTCTGAGGTGCGCGGACTGCGGCAAGGCCGTGACCCGGAGCCAGAGCGGGAAGAATGTTTA
The DNA here is from genome assembly GCA_003612335.1 of bacterium 1xD42-67. Taxonomy (GTDB): domain Bacteria; phylum Bacillota; class Clostridia; order Oscillospirales; family Oscillospiraceae; genus Lawsonibacter. Next base: position 21,059 of record RAYO01000037.1, on the reverse strand, counting down.
TTATTCCTGCTCCACTTACAAGAAACGCTCCCGTACAGCCTGCACCATGCACTCTATCAAGCACAACCGTCTGGAGGCCGCCGTTCTGTTTGCCATCCAGTATCAAGTGAGCACCGCCGTTTCCTACTCGGAAATAGTAGCCCGTATCAATGCGGCCCCGCTGAAAAAAAGTCAATCCCACCGCCTTAATGACCAGATAGCCACAAAGGAAAAGGAATTGACGAAAATCACCCGCTACAAGCAGTCACTGTATCAAGACTGGAAAGACGGGGAAATCACCCAGCAGGAATACCGGGAAATGAAAGCCGATTATGAACGGCAGGCCGCTGGGCTCTCGGATTTGCTGGCCCGGCTGACGGCTGAACGGAAAGAGCTCTCAAACGGCGTTGACCAGCAGCATCCCGCGCTGGTAGCTTTTGCAAAATATCAGAACATCGAAAAGCTGACCCGCGAAATTCTGATTGAGCTGGTAGACCATATCAAAGTTTACGAAAACGGCAATATCAGCGTTCACTTTAAGTTTGCGGACGAGTTCCGCCGGATTGCCGAGTATATTGAAATCAACACCACTGACACCGCCGAGGCGGGCTGATACCCGCCAAAGCATAAAATCCTTTTGACAGTGTGTTTTCCTAATAAAACGCAATCTTAGGGAGTGTAGCCACACTCCCGGAAAACGGCCCGCCCCGGCCCCTGCCGGGCCGTTTCCGTTTTCGCTTGTTGGGATAATCCCAAACCCTTATGCAGAACGGAGGTGACGCATGGCGAACAGGAAGCGGAAGATCGTGCTGCGCGTCCCGGTGACGGCGGAGGAACAGGCGTTGATACAGCAGAAAATGGCCCTGCTCCATACGGCCAATTTTTCGGCCTACGCCCGGAAGATGCTGATTGACGGCTATATCGTCAACGTGGACACCAGCGAGATCCGGGCGCAGACGGCGGAGATACAGAAGATCGGCGTCAATGTCAATCAGATCGCCCGCAGGGTGAACAGCACCGGCACAGTGTACGCGCAGGACATGGAGGACATCAAGGGGGCGCTGGCGGAGATATGGCGGTTACAAAGATACATCCTATCAAGTCAACGCTGAAAAAGGCTCTTGACTACATCGAAAACCCGGAGAAAACCGAGGACAAAATGCTGGTGTCCTCCTTTAGCTGTTCCTATGAAACGGCGGACATAGAGTTTGAAATGCTGCTTGCCCAGGCCATCCAGAAAGGCAACAACTTGGGCCATCACCTGATACAGTCCTTTGCTCCCGGCGAGGCTACGCCGGAGCAGGCCCACGAGATCGGGAAGCGGTTGGCAGACGAGGTTTTGCAAGGCAAATATCCCTATGTACTGACAACGCACATCGACAAGGGCCATGTCCATAATCACATCATTTTCTGTGCCGTGGATATGGTGAACTGCCGGAAGTATGTTTCCAACAAGCAAAGCTATTCCTTCATCCGGCGCACCAGCGACCGGCTGTGCCGGGAATATGGGCTGTCCGTGGTGAAGCCGGGCCGGGACAGGGGCCAGTCCTATGCCGAGTGGGACGCCCAGCGGCGGGGCCGGAGTTGGAAATCGAAGCTGAAAATCGCCATTGACGCCGCCATCCCCCAGGCCAAGGATTTTGACGACTTCCTACGGCTCATGGAGAGGCAGGGCTATGAAATCAGGCGAGGCAAATTCGTGTCGTTTCGCGCCCCCGGCCAGGAGCGGTTTACCAGGTGCAAGACGCTGGGCGAAGCCTACACCGAGGAAGCCATCACCGAGCGCATCCAGGGCCGGGCCATCGCTACCCGGAAGCCGAAAGCCCGCAAGGGTATTTCCCTGCATATCGACATTGAGAACAGCATCAAGGCCCAGCAATCGGCGGGCTATGCGCGGTGGGCGAAGATACACAACTTGCAGCAGGCGGCAAAGACTATGAACTTCCTGACTGAGCATGGCATCGACGCTTATTCCGATCTGGAAAGCCGGGTGGCAGAGATCAGCGCCGCCAGCGAGGAAGCCGCCGCCGCGCTGAAAACGGCGGAGCGGCGTTTGGGAGAAATGGCCGTGCTGATAAAGAACGTCACCACCTACAAGCAGACCCGGCCCGTGGCGATGGAATACCGGCGGGCGGCGGACAAGGCCCGGTTCCGGCAGGAGCATGAAAGCGCCCTGATATTGTACGAGGCGGCGGGCCGTGCCTTGCGGGAGAGCGGCGTGACGAAACTGCCCGATCTGGCTGCTCTGAAAACGGAGTATGCCCGGTTGTCGGAGGAAAAGGAACAGCTGTACGCCAGGTACGGCGAAGTGAAAAAGGAACTGAAAGAGTACGGCATCATCAAGCAGAATGTGGACGGGATTTTGCGGGTGACGCCCCGGCAACAGGAAAGGAAGCAAGAACTGTGAGCATACCGAAGATGAACTATCCGCAGTACCGCAAGGCCCGGAGGCTAACGCGGGAGTGCTGCAACAATGTGGGCGGCAACTGCCTCCTGCTGGACGACGGGGAGGAATGTATCTGCGTTCAGAGCATTTCGTACTCCCTGCTGTGCCGCTGGTTCCGGGCGGCTGTCCTCCCGCTGGACACTGTTCTGTGCGCTGAAATTCTAAAGGAGCATGACACGGTGAAGCGTTGTTGCGAGTGCGGGGCCAGCTTTACGCCGAAGTCCAACCGGGCGAAATACTGTCCCGCCTGCACCAAGAAAGTGCGATGCCGCAAGGAGGCTGAACGGCAGAGAAAAAGATACCAGCAAGCTATACGCTCATAAATAGAGGCAAAAGGACAAGGCGCGTACCTTGTCCTTTTGCCTCTATTTCAAATAATCATTTCCGAAAAAGTGCCAGCCATCCGCCCCACAAAGTTCCATTGACGCTCCATGTAAGACTTTAGTTGCTGGGTGTCCCGTTTGTAATCTGCATAGATCATATTCAAAGTATCAAAATGATTTGCTATGGCATAGGCAGCACAATAGCCGCTTTCCATCCCCGCCGAAATGCCCTCGCCCATTGGATTGAGGAAACCGGCAATCTCGCCAGCAAACAACATTCGGCCTTGACCGTAGGTGACAGGACAACCGGGCCGGATATGGGGCATTAGCCACTTTTCCGCCTTGACCTGCTGACTGATCTGCAAGCCATGATGTACTTCCATGTAAGAAATAAATCGCTGATAAAAATGCTCAATTCGGCCAATATCCTTGACTGAAACGCCCAATACTAACATTTCATCTTTCACATTGAACCACGCATCATATTCGGACAGCTCCGGCTGTAAATAGGCGTAAAAGTAGTGTGGGTCTAACTGAATTGTTCCCCTGTTGAAAGTCTGGAAAGTTGTAATGAAATCCCGGTTGTTTCCAAGGAGCTGCCGCTTTAGTACGCCGGTGACGCCCTCGCAATCAATGACATATCTGGCCTGCTCCGTGCAAAAGGATTTACCCCGTAAAGTAACAGAAATACAATTATCCTGTCCCTCGCTGGAAATGGCGCTGGTGTTGTCCCGGACTTCTGCGCCGGATGCTGCCGCCTGTTCCGTCAGCCAGTTATCAAAAGAACTGCGCCAGACGTTCAATCCGCCCTGTTCAAAACGGAACTCCCGGCCTTTATCATCTGTGAATATCATACCCCGGTTTTCCACGGGGGTACACGTTGCAGACAGGGGAACTTCTTTTCCATAGTAGCGTTGTACTAAATCTATTGACTTTTGAATTAGTACGCCGGAGCAAGACTTATAGCGGGGAAGTTTATGCCGTTCTACAAGCAAAACCCGCATACCCTTTTCGGCTAAAACTTTTGCGGCTGTACTCCCGGCGGGGCCAGCACCAACAACAATTACATCATACATTTTCCAAACCTCGTTTTTGATTTCAGCTTATTATAGCATGATTCTACAGCCCGCACAACGCAAGAATACTCTCGTTATTGAGAAAGCAGGATAAGAGCAAAGCAGCACATCGGCCTACGCATTTAGAGGGGTAAAAGCCCGCTGTTTTCAAGGCTTTCAAGGGCCAGTCGATGGGGTGGCTGAATGATTTATCAAATACTCGCTGAAACGGTGTTCTAAATGCGTAGAAAACAGGCAAAAAAATAAGACAGGACATGGGGCCATTCTACCGGCTCCACGTCCTGCTTTTCTGATACCCCCAGCGTCCTACCGTTTACGCAAGCGCCCCGCCTGCGGGCGGGCCGCTCGCGGCACCTGCGGAAAAGGTACACCCGCGCTGCGTCTGTACCTTTTCTGCAGGTCTGTATTCCTATCCCTGTTGACTACCTGCTATCATCAGGCAGGCGGCTTCCCTGTTACTCGTCCGTAAAGAGAAAGCGCACGTCCTCAAAGTCGGCGTCCGTCATGGCCTCCAACTTCCTGATCGTCTGCCGGGCCAACGCCTGCATATCCCCGTCCATATCGGGGAGGGCGGCGGTCATGCGGCCCATCGTCCTGCGCCGGTCGGCCTTGTAGTAGACGCAGACCAGGTTTTCTTCCTCAACCGTAAAATGTACCATCATCCCACCTCCAATTCCTGATTTTTCGTTTTGGCCGGGGCCTTTTTCGGAGCGGCGGCGCTCTTGGCCTCGGCAAGCTGCTTTCGGATAGAGGGCTTGCGGCCAATTTTAATCTTGAACGTGGCCGCACGGTTCTTCTGCCTGCTTTGGCGGGCGGCGGAAAGCAGACCACGCAAGGCGTCCTCGCTCTCCGGCTCATAGTGCCTGCTCACCACCTTGCCATGCTCCGCCACCATCCCATAGATGCCATGATTATACTGCTCATAGGAACAGCGGGTTTCGGTTCCATCCTCAAATTTCAGGCTGACCCCCTGAATGGGAAGCGCCTGCTGCCCCAGCTTGGCGGCGTGCTGGCGGTAATCCAGCTCATAGAGGTTGCCCACCACCTTGCCGTCCCGCAGGCCGGTGATCTCTACGGCGTAGGCCAAAATGCTGTCCCAAGTGGTGGCGTGGAACGCCCAGGTGTGGCTTGCCTGGCTCTCTTTCAGATAGGCGTCACGTTCCCGGAAGCACTCGGTTCCACAGCGGCGGGACAGCCACAGCAAATGGGTGTTTTCCTCGGTGGGATGCCGCGCCGCCTCCATGAACATTTCCATATCATAGCGGAAATCGCTCTTGTAATGCTCGGTGTTCAGCTCCATCACCGCCCCCAGGGAGGCGATGATGTCCACATCCTCATATTTTCGCAATCGTCACACCTCCAAATCCTGCGATTTATCTTTAGTGGGGGCTTTCGGCTGCTGGCCCTCCTTGGCCGCTTTCAACTGCGCCCGGATGGAGGGCTTTTCCTGCTGCGCTTTCCGGGCCTTGGCCTGCAATTCGCTGGGCTTCTCACCGGATAGGGGCCGCAGGAACGAAATACGGTCAACCACCCAAAATGTGTTGTCGTTCAACTGCCGCTGCCACGCTCCGGCCTTGGGCGACCAACGGAAGCTGTTTTCTTTCAGGATGTTCCGGGTGGCCTCGTCGGGCTTGCCCTCGAAGAAAACTTGCAGGCGGTTGGCCTCCCGGTTGATCTCCACCGTGCCGCCGTCGAACTCCCAGCCCACATAAATATTTTCCCGCTGGCGGGTCAACTGCTCAATGCGGCTGCGTACCTGCCGGATGTTGGCATTGTTGTTGGACAACTGCCAGGGCAAAAAGGGGTTTCCCCCGCTACCCTCGGCCATGCCGGGCTGGAACGCCTCAATGCTCTTTTGGGAGAGGTGGGGACAGCCCTCCAACGTCTTGTGCTTGCGGTAGTAGGCATTTACCGCTTTCATCATTTCCTGCGTGGCTTCCAGCTTTTCCAGCTTGGCTTGCAGCTTCTCAATGGCGTTGGGGTCGTCGGCGCTGATGCCGCCCATGCCCGTACTGCGGATTTTATCAAGCAAGCCCTGAATATCCTGCCATTCCCGCATATTCTTATCATCGGCGGCGTTCTGCTTCTGCTTTTTCTTCACGGGGAAATTGGCAGGCCCGGCAATCATCACGGAGGGGACACGGGCGGCGATCTCATAGCCCCTGTTCATGTTCTGCGCCAGCAGGCGGGCGTAGGTGTCAAGAAGCTGGTCTATCTTATCGTGAAATTCCGGGTCAACCCGCTTCTTCTGCCGCTGGGCGATCTCAACCGCCTTGTCCACCATACTGCGGTACTCCGCCGTTGCGCTGCCGGGCCGGTAGTCGTCAAAGCTGTTGGCTGTCTTGGCACGGCGGGCCGCTCCCTCGTTGATGGTGTAATAGCGGACGGGGGCCTGCTCCGGGGCCTCCGGCTGTTCCGGGGCGTCGGCCTGCGGCGGCTGTCCGGCTTCCTCCTTGGCCTCGACCTCACCGGGGGACGGGGCATTGTTCAGAACGCCGTCGATCATGTTCTCGTTCTGCTCGGTGGACAGCTCGGCAGTACGCAGGGGATTTTCCCGCTGGGCGGCAATAGCGTAAGCATTCGTGCCATTACCCATGATGAAATATTTGCCGTCCTCCGATTGATGATGAAAGCCATATCCGGCGGCTTCCATCTGTTCACGGGTCATATCGGTAATACGGAAACTGCCCCGCGGTGTTTGCACCCGTTCCCCGGTCAAAAGGGTGTCCGGCGTAAGCCGCTGTTCCAGTTGGACGAAAAACTCCGGCACTTCCTGAAAGCCCACATCATCGCAAAAATGGGCCTCCTGCCGGTCGCCGTGGCGAAGCACCACCACATCGGAAACGGACAAGCTGTGTCCCGTGAAGTCGGCGGGGTGGTCGGTGTTGAATTGGCGGTAGATGCTTTCCAGGGTATCGGTGTCCCGAAGCGGGGCGGTATATACCAGGTCATAATTCGCCGGGTCAACCGTTCGCCCGGTCGCCAGCAGGCGATAATACGGCTCAAAGCGGAAATCCCGTGTTTCCGGCCCGCCCCGCACCTGATAGATGGAAAAGGTGTTGTTCAACTCCTTGTAGCGGTCGATGGTGTCCATCAGGGCGGCGGCACGTTCCCGGAGGGCGGCGGGGGCCTGCTCGTCGTCCCGGATGCCCACGATCACCAGCTCAAAGGACGTGGGGCCAACCGCCTGCATTTCCCGGATAGTCCCACCTATCTGATCTTCCCGGTTGGCGTAGTCTTTCATAAATTCCGGGTCATAGGCGCACATCAGGTCGTACAGCTCGGCGGAAATGCCCTCCGGCGTCGGCTCCACGGTGGGCAGAGCAGCAGGCTCCGTCTGCTCCGGCGTATCGTTGGCCTGCGCCGCTTCCGGCTGGGCGGCTGGCTCGTAGCCGTTGGCGGCGTATTCCTCCACGGTCATACCGGCTGCGGCGGCTTCCCGCTGAATTTCATCCATGACGTGGGCCTTGTACTCCTGCAACTCCACGTCAAAGTCTGCCAGGTGGGGCGGCTCCGGCAGCTGATACTGGCCCTGATTGAGAAGCGGGCGGCACTGGCGTACATAGTCCAGAACGGCGTTGAAATAGGCGATCTGTTCCGGGGGCAGAGTTTCCCCGGACTGTAAGGGACGCTGGGCCTCCCGCTCCATCGCGGAGAGGTTACAATGCAGTTTCAGATAGGGAATGAACTCGCCCAAAATCATGTCCCGTTCAGCCTTGTCCGCCTCCCATGCCTCCGGCCCCTCATGGTGAAGCACATGGTTTTTCCAGCTTTCGTCCTGTGCGTAATACTCATGGTAGCCTTGGATATGCTCGATCAGGGAACCGTCCCCGTCGCCAAAGTCCTGCCGTCCCTCGTAGTCATCCGCCTTGCCGTTCATGGTGAAGTCGATGCGGAACTTGGTCTTGTCATAGCCCGGTTTATCCCGCATAGCGTCGTCCAGGGCCTTGAAAATGGCGTCGGCTTGGGAAATGGGCATCTGCTCCCCGTCCCGCAGGTCGGCGCTCTCGCTCCAAATGACCGTCACCAGCGGCTCGGCGTCCGGGTCAAGGAGAAGCGGGGGCGCATCCGCAATCTCACGCTCCACCCGCATTTTTACCGCAATATCCACGCCGCCGTGCTGTAACTCGTAGCCATCCTCGCACAGCTCATTGATAAGGTCGGCAACCTTGTGATAGTCCCGGACAACATTGGCATAATCCACGATCAGACGGCGTTCCTCGTTGCCCAGCCGCTGGCCGTCGCGCTCGGCAAAGTCCATCAGGGCGTTGGCCTGCTGCTCCGGCGTGGCCCCCGGCATGAAAGGCTTGTCGTTGATAAGCCCGTCCAGCCCGTTCCAGATGGACGGGGCCTGCTCCTGCCGGGCCTCCCGCTCCTGCTGAAGCTGGGCAAGGTGGCCGTCGATCTTGGTAATCAGGTCATTGGCCGTGGCCCGGATAGTTTCAAGGGAGGCTTTCAACTCGGACAGCTCCTTGCCGCTGCTCCACCCGGCCACATAGCCGAAAGAATAGTCCGACGTGTCCAGCCCGTAGTGCTGGCAGACGGTGTAGGCCACGCTCTCGGCCTGCACCTCGCGGGTACGGCGGTCGGGACGGTCGGCCAATTCCTCCGGCGTGGCGTCCTTGTCAATGGCGTGGAGGGTGGCGTGAGCGATCTCATGGATAGCCGTTTTCAGGTTTTGCAGCTCACTCATGCCCTCGTCGATGGCGATGCGCTTTTCCTCCAGGTGGTAATAGCCGTGCGCCCCGCTCTCGATGTTCTCAAAGGCGATAGGGACGGGGGAAGTTCTCTCCAGGGCTGTGAAGAAGTCCTGATACCGCTCCACGCTGCCGGTCAGCTCGTCCACGGCGATGTCGGGTATCTCCCGGCCCTCGGTCTGGGACACGTCGAACACGGACACCACCTTGAACGCCGGTACAGTGATCTCCTTTTCCTCGGTCAGCGGCTTCCCATCCGGGCCGGGGATGGTCTTGCCGCTGGCGTCCAGCTTTTCCACCTGCCGCCGCACCTTGTAGGGGGCCGGGGCAAGGATTTTAATAGCCTTTTCGCCCCGCTTCACTTGGCGTTCAAAGTCGTCCTTCCACTTGTTGTAGCCCGCCACCAAGGAGGCATCCGGCTTCTGCATGGCGATCAGGAGGGTGTTGTTGAAGCTGTAATTGTAGAACTTGGACATGGCGGTGAGGTAGTTTTTGTACTGTTCGCTCTCAAAAAGGGCCTGAATACCGGCTTCCAGTCTGTCGGTGATCTCTTTCATGCGCTCGGCGTTGTTTTTGCCGGTCAGCACAATGGGAATGACGGGCTGGGGGGCCGGGGCGGTCTGCTCCGGCTGGGGGCGGCTGGCCTCGTCCCGCTCCACCTGCGGAGGCGGAAAGGACAGCACCCGGTATTCCTCCGGGATGATCTGGCCCTCGTAGACCTGCTTCCACGGGTCGCCGCTCTTGACGATATAGCCGTACTCGGTAAAGGCCCCCTGTTCCAGTCCGGCGATGTGCTTTCCCAGCGCAGCCGTGTCGATGGCGGGTTTCCAGGCGTCGGGCATATCTACCATACCGGAACGGTTCAGATAGTAGTCCCCCAACTGTGCCACCGTGCGGACATCGGGAAGATTGACATAGTAATCCAAGTTGTCGGCGTAGTCGATAATGCGCCAAATCGTCCGCATTTCGGTGTCCTTCTGCTGCAAGGCGGCGTTCAGTGTGCCGATCTCATAGTCGTTCAGCTTTTCCAGCCGGGCGGCAAGAAAATTCAGCTCGTTCACGCCGGAGGCCAGCGCCATGTCGTGGGGAATAGCCAGGTGTCGGCCCTCCGGGGAGGAAAAGCCGCTGATAAAATAGTCCCACGGATTACCCTGCGTAACGCCGATCTGCTCCATCGCCGCCTGCACCTGCTCCGCCGTGGCGGGCAAGTCCAGCCAGACGCCGGTTTTGCCGTCCGGTTGGGTGGTGTGATTGCTCAACTGTATAGAAAACACTTCGCTCACTCGGTCGCTCCTTTCTGATTACAGCGCAAGGCCCCATCCAATCGGATAGGGCCTTGCGTCTGAAAATGTTATTGCTTTTTCCACTCCATACGGAAATTGACGTACTTCCCGCCGGTATCGGCCAGAAGCACCGTGCCGTCGTAGGTCTTGCCGGTCTTGGGAGAGAACAGGCCCTTGATCTTCACCTTTCCATGTTTAAGCAGGGCGGCGGCGACCTTCGGGGTGAACGCCTTTTTCCGTTCCTCAAAAAAGCGGTCGTTTTTCCACATGACGAACTGACAGGCTCGGTTGCCGCAGTAATAATTTTTCTTGCCCTCGTAGACGGCTTCGCCGCAGCGGGGACACGTCCCAACGGCCACACGCTCGGCCTGAAACAATTTCTGCTTGTCCTCGCTGACGCAGGAATAGGTTTTCACCAGGTCGCGGGCTTGCGCCTCAATACCGGCCATGAACTCGTCCGGGTCGGCCTCTCCCTTGGCAATCTCGGTCAGGCGGCTTTCCCATTCAGCGGTCAGGACCGGGGAGGTCAGGGCCTCCGGCAGAACCGTCGCCAGGTTGATGCCGTCCTTGGTGGGAAAAAGCTGTCTGCCTTTGCGCTGGACAAAGCCGGTCTGCACCAGCTTTTCCAGAATAGCGGCACGGGTGGCGGGCGTCCCCAGCCCGCGTCGGGACAAACTACACTCCGCTACGCCTGCCTGTCGGCAGGCATCCGCTCTGTTCCGTTGCCCCTCCTTTTCCCCACGCAACCCGCTTCGCTGGGCTTGCGTGGGGTTCCCCTTTGCGGCGTCGTCAGGCATATCCTCGGCCCCGGCCCGCTCCATAGCCGACAGCAGGGTATCTTCGGTGTAGGGCTTGGGGGGCGACGTGAAATGCTCGGTGACGGAAGCGGCCACATCCTCGAAAACCTGCCCCTCGGCCAGCTCCGGCAATTCTTTCGCTGTTTCGCTGTCCTCGTCGGTGTCGGTTTTCAGGGAGGCCCGGAAACGGCGGTCGATGTCTTTCCAGCCGGGAGAAAGAACGGTCTTGCCCTTGGCGGCGAACTCATGCCCGGCGCAGGTGAATGTGGCGGTAACGGCCTCATACTCATGGGCCGGGGCCACGGCGCCCAGCAGCTTACAGCACACCAGGGACAGCAGTTTCTTTTCGCTGTCCGCCAGCCCGGAAAAGCCCTGTTTCACGAACTCCGCCGTGGGGATAATGGCGTGGTGGTCGCTCACCTTGGCGCTGTTCAGGATGCGGCGGATCTCCGCAGAGAACGCCGCACCCTCCATGAACGGGAGGATGGGGACGATACCGGCCACGATGCCCGCCGCCGTCTGCTCCATGTCGTCGGAGAGAAAGCGGCTGTCTGTCCGGGGATAGGTCAGCAGACGCTTTTCATAGAGCGTTTGGGCGTAGTCAAGGGTCTGTTTCGCCGTGAAGCCGAAAAGCCGGTTGGCCTCCCGCTGCAAGGTGGTGAGGTCGTACAGCTTGAGCGGCTGTTCGGTTTTCTTCTCCCGCACCACGGAAGCACAAACGGCCTGCGCTCCCCCGCAGGCCGTCTTGACGCTCTCCGCCTCGGCGGGGTCGGTGATACGGTCGCTTGCCGCCTCCACGCCGCCCCCGGCGATATGGACGATGTGATATTTCTTTTTCTGGAAGCCGGTGATCTTGGCGTCCCTGTCCACCAGCATTTTCAGGGTGGGGGTCTGGACGCGGCCCACGGTCAGGGTCTTGTGGTACAGCACAGAGAAAAGCCGGGTGGCGTTAATGCCGATCAGCCAGTCCGCCTTGGCCCGGCACAGCGCCGACTGATGCAGGGGGTCATAGTCCCGGCCCGGTTTCAGGTTGGCGAAGCCCTCCCGGATGGCACTGTCCTCCATGCTGGAAATCCACAGCCGTTTCATGGGCTTGGTACAGCCCGCCAGATGGTAGACCGTGCGGAAGATCAATTCGCCCTCCCGCCCGGCGTCGCAGGCGTTGATTACCTCGCTCACTTCCTCGGAGCGCAGCAGCGTCCGCAGGGTGTCGAACCGCTCCCGCTTGTCCGGGGGGACGGTCAGCCGCCAGCTTTCCGGGATGATGGGCAAATCCTCATAGCGCCATTTCTTGAAACGCTCGTCATACATCCCGGCGTCGGTAAAGGACACCAGATGCCCGATGCACCAGGACACCTGGTAGCCGTTACCCTGCAAGTAGCCCTCCTGCCGGTCGGTCGCGCCGATCACGGCGGCGATGCTCCGGGCCACGCTGGGTTTTTCTGCAATTACAAGTTGCACAGCAATTTGCTCCTTTCCTAAAAAACAAGAAATGCCGCACTATCTGTTCAATAGCACGGCACTCTAATGTGTAAGTATTTATTGTGTTAAATCATCTATCTTGCACAATGTAGCACCGAATGGATGGATTTTATAAACTGTACCTGTCCCAATTTTCTCGTATGGAAGTACAATTCGGTATTCAGCTTGACTTGAAAAAAACGGCTTTTTCCGATACATTGTTTTGAAGAAATTGGAATTATCAATGCGAAAATGTTTTACCTTAAGATTTTCTGCATTTTTATCAACAGGGTCAGTAAAAATTTCTGCATAATACTCTGAACTTGACTTCGGTATATTGAAGTCAATATCAGACAACCCTGCTTCTAAAAAATCCAAAAAATCAATAGTAAATTTTTCTTCATAGAAAACATGGTGGCTAAATGCTTTTTGTTGGAAACTGCTCTGAATATTCTCCAAAAAAGATTTTTCATCCTCAATAATCAAAGCATGGGTGTGGTTCGGGAATTGTTTATGTATTTCAGCGCATTCATCCGCAGAAAGTGTAACGTCGGAAGATTGTTTTAAGCAAAATATAGGGATAGACAGACACCGTTGAATAACAAAAGCAATACATTGTTCCTCAGCTTCATAGAAATTATTGGCCTTGTCTTGCACAAAAACTCTGCCAGCATTGGTAACAATACCGCCGTCGTTGCAATCTCCAATGCCTTTAAGTAACTGTTCTGCTTCTAAAGCCCTAAAATATTTACACGGATTAAAATACATCTTTCCAAATTCCATCAAGGATTTCAAATTAGCTTCTGCTCCGTACTTTATAAACATGGTTTCCTCCAAAAATACTTGGTGTCGCTATTATACTCTCCTTGATGGATTTTTTCAATATGTGTGCCATAGGCGTTATACCTAATGGCACACACAAAATATTAAGTTTCACCCTCCATTTCTTCATCCTCCGGCTCGTCGTCAAAGTCATATTCGGACAGGTCGGTGCTGCCGGACACATCCGCCTTGGGCTTGCGGAGCTTGAAGTAGTACAGCGCCCCGCCGCCGCCAGCCAGGGCCACGATCAGCAGCACCAGCAGACCGCCCATGCCGCCCTTGTTTTCCTTTATGGGCTGTTCAGGTTCTTCCGGCTCCTGCGGCTCCGGCGCTTTCCCGGCGCAGGCGGTCATGTTGTTGGCGCAGACAGGGCAGGCAGTATTGACGGCCCCGGCCTCGCACTTCACGGAACAGGTACAGACGGCGGGCGGTGCTTCCTCCACCTCCATCAAGGCCAGCAAATCGGCCTCGTCCACCTGATTAAGAAAATGCACCGTATTCTCGCCGTCCCCGGCCCGGTCGATGATAATGTAAAAATAATTGCCGGTCTTGGAAACGACAGTGATAAACTGTTTATCCTCGGACGCCTCGCCGTCGATGTCGTCCACCAGGGATAGATTGCCCTCCGGGGTCAGGGGCTTGGGGTCAGGGTTGGACACCACTTCCCCGGTCGGCTCGGTGGGTATGACCTCCCCTTCCTCGTCGCCGCCCCCGGCAAAGGCCGTTGTGGTGAACATGGCGGCGGATAGGCCCACGGCCAGAATGACAGAGAGAAAACGGGAAATGATCTTATTCCTCATGGCTGGTGTCCTCCTTTTCGTGATAGGGCGTCAGGGTGGGGGCGGTCTGCAAGGCCCCGCCCCGCAGGAACGCCGCAAATTCCTCCCTCGTCATGTTCATGCCCCGGACAAGCTGGATGATCTGCAAATTCTCCTGCTCGGTTTTCTGCCCCTCCAGCTCCCGAAGCTGCTTGTTGTACTCTGCGATCTTGGACTTCACTTTCTGGATGTCCTTTTCGATACGGTCAAGTTTATTCGCCATAGTCAAAACTCCTTTCCGATGGATTTTTCATAGCGGTATTTCATCTGCGCCGGGTATAAGTCCTCCTTGGGGCGTCGGCTCCCCGTCCAGCGTTTGCCGCCCGCCAGCCCAGCGCAGGCCCAGCCAGCGGCCCGCAGACTGGCCCCGCTCTCCGTGTCCAGAATGTAGGTGACGATCTTCCGATAGCCCATCGCCCGCGCCGCTCTCCACGCGGCGGCATAGAGAAAACTGCAAGCGTTTTTCGTGCCGTCCGTGCAAAGACGGTTGACTTCCAGGGTATAGCCATCGTCCAAATAGCGGCTGACGGGTCGGCCCACGATAGCCACGCCAGCCAGCCGCCCGGCCTCGGTGCAGGCGATAGAAAACTTGTGGCCGGTCACGGGCTTGTGGTGGCGGTGATGCTGGGCGACAAAGGCGTTGGCGTCTTTCAGGGATATGGGAGATAATGCAAGCAATCGACATTCCCCCTTTAATCCCAATTCATCAGGCCATAGCCCCGGATAACGCTGCTGTTCAGGGGATAGCTCTTGATTTTGCAGGCGTTGCCGCTGTTGCCCTCCACAGTGTAGACGTTTGTGCCGTCCGTGCCGATCACGATACCCACATGATCGGCGTTGCCGCTGTTGTCCCAATCGAAGAAAATTGCGTCGCCGGGGGCGATGTCGCTGTACCCCCGGTTGGCCCACTGGCCCCGTGACTGGAACCATGCCATGCCCCCGGAGGTGCAGCCAGCAAATTTTGGCTCGGTCAGGCCCATTTGGTTATAGCACCAGGACACGAAGCAGGCGCACCACTCCACACGGCTGTCAAAGCCGTACCAGCTCCAATAGGGCTGGCCGTTCACATTCCCCACCTGTGATTTTGCGATGTCCACCACAGCGGTATTTCCGGGCCGTGCGCCGTCCACAAAATGAACGCCGCTGATGTCCTCGGACGCGCTGGTGTCGTAGGAACCGCCGCCAAACACAAGGGGATTGTTCCCACGAGTTTCCAGATAGATATTGAACATTTCCAACTGCTCCGGGGTCAGCAGCTCCGGGGCGACGGAAACGATAGAGCGGGCGGTCAGCTTCACATTCAGGATGTAATAGTTATAGGGGACTTGGACGGTGTAGCTGTTGCCCTCGCTGTCTGTTCGGGTTTCCGTGCGGTAGCGGACTTCAACCGTTGTGGTGGTGGTAAGGGTGTACTGCTTGGCAAATACCCGCTGTAACTCCGCCTGAACCTCGGCCAGCGTGTAACGCGGGAGGATGGAGGTCAGGAAAGCGGCCAATTCATGGGGATTGTGGATGATCTCGTCCAGATCGTAGCGGTATTCGTCATAGCCAGGGTAGGTGCTGGGGATGCTGTCGATCTGCCGCTGTAAGTCGTTCTCCATGCCCACATAGGCGTTTTCCACGGCGATCAGGTCGGCGTCGTCGGAGAGGTAGGAGGTAGCTGTGAAGCCGGAACCGAAACCGCCGATGATGGAGGAACAGGACTGTAAGCCGCCCATCAGGAACGCCGCCATAATCAGCAGCGCCAGGGCGACAAGACAGCCTTTCCAGTGCCGGACGGCAAACGAGGCCAGCCGTTCGCTCTCCTTGACCGCTTCCTTTGCGGCTTTACTGCCGGACTTGGCCGCTTTCGCCGCCCCCTGCGTGGCCCCGGCCCCCGTCTGGCCCGCCGCCCTCGCCGCCTTGACATACTGCTGCTTGATCTGCCGCTTCTGCCAGAACCGGGAAATGGGGTTGCTGGCCGCTTGTGCAAGCTGGGGATTGTCATGGAGGGCCTTTTGGTAAAAATATTCGATGTTGGCCTTTTCCGCCAGGCGTTCGGCCTTGGACAGCTCCCGGTAGGGCTTCATGCGGTGGCGGCGGATCGCGCCCCGAACGGCCCGGCCCGCCTGCCGCTCGGCCAATTCCTCCCCCTTGTGACCGCCCTCCACGCCTACATTCTCATGCTCCACCTCATGGATTTTGCCGTGAGTGAACAATAAGACCTCCTGAACGGGGCGGCTGGCCGGGTTGGGCTTCATGGCGGGAGGTGGCTTGTCCCTCGTTTCCCGGCGCACACGGGTTTTCGCTTTGCCGCTGGCCTCGTCAAAGACCTTTTCCTTGATCTTGACGGTTTCTTTCGGGATAGCGGCCCTCGCCGCGTCCAGACGGTCGGCCCGCTGGTCGGATTTGCGGATGTACTTCTTCAGCTCCGGCGTGGAGCGTTCTTCCTCGGAGAATTGCAGGCGGGCGGAGGGGCGGGGGCCGGTGTCGGCCTCCACCTGCCCGGCCTGTTTCGCCGCCCGTTTCCCGGCCCGGCGCTCCTGCACCCGGTCAGCACGTTCCAGCACCTTTTCGGCCCTGCCGGTGGCCCCGGCGGGGGTGAAGTCCTGTTCCGCCTCCCGGTCGGAAATGTTGATTTCCTCGCCGGTGGTCTGATTTTCCAGCACCACGCCGTCGCGGGTCATGCGCTGCGTCACCTTGTCGCGGGGTTTCAGGTGCTTCCTGCTCATGCGCCGCCCTCCACGACCTCGGAAAGCCGGGTCGTCATGATCTTATACAGCTCGGTATTGCTGGGGATGGGGTTGGTAAAGGGCAAGATCACGTTCTCGAAGATCAGAAGCCCGGCCCCCGGCTCGGAATTGTCGATGTACTTCTGGTGGTCGGGGGACAGGTTCAGCCGCTCGGCCAAAATCTTGCGGTCGCCGCTGGCCTGATTGAGCAGGGTAATGAAGTCGCTGTTTTCCAGGATGTTTTCAATCTCCGGGGAGGAAAGCAGGTCTTTCACGTTCTGCGTGGCCCCGGTCGGGATGCCGCCCCACTTCCTGAAACGCTTCCAAATCTCGGCACTGTACGCCGCCGTCTGTTCCTCTTTCAAAAGCAAATGGAACTCGTCGGCAAAGTACCAGGTCGCCTTGCCCATGCTGCGGTTGGCGGTGACACGGCCCCAAATCTGATCTTGGACAATCAGCATCCCCAGCTTTTTAAGCTGTTTTCCCAAATCCTTGATGTCGAAGCACACAAGCCGGTTTTCAATGTCCACATTGGTACGGTGGTTAAACACATTCAGGCTGCCGGACACATAGAGGTCAAGGGCCTGCGCCACCCGGTCGGCCTCCGGGATGTGCTGGGCGGTCAGGGCGGCGTGGAGGTCGGAGAGGACGGGCATTTTCTCCGGGCTGGGGTCTGCCAGGTAGGGCCGGTAGATCACCTGCACGGCCCGGTCGATCACCGTCTTTTCGATAGGCTCCAAACCATTCTTGCCGCCCATCACCAGCTCGCAGAACGACAGCACGAAGTCGCTTTTCAGTGCCAGCGGGTTTTCGTCCTCGCTGTAATTCAGGTTGATGTCCAGCGGATTTACATAGTCTTTGCTGGTGGGGGACAGCTTGATAACCTGCCCGTGAAGCCGCTGAACAAGGGGAAAATATTCTGCCTCCGGGTCGCAGACAAAAATATCGTCCGGCGTGGTGAGAAACACGCTGACGATCTCGGACTTGCAGGACATGGACTTGCCGCTTCCGGGTGTCCCCAGCTTTAG
This sequence comes from bacterium 1xD42-67, assembly GCA_003612335.1. GTDB lineage: Bacteria > Bacillota > Clostridia > Oscillospirales > Oscillospiraceae > Lawsonibacter. Next base: position 3,618 of record RAYO01000037.1, on the reverse strand, counting down.
ACCGTTGGGGCAGCGCGCAAGTTTTCTGTCCAGCATTATCATGTTGTGGGTCTTGGCGTTGACGCCGTAGTACATGGCCCCGCCGCCCTGAAAGAGCTCCTGCGTCACAAAGGGGACGAAGATGGCGGCGCTGGACGTGGTAAGTCCCCGCTGGATGTTGATATGGTTCTGCCCCAGGGGGAGGGAGGCCATTAGGCCCTGTTCCTGCTGGTCGTCCAGCCGCACCAGGGCACAGTTATACTTCTGCGCCACGCCAGCGGCCCGGAATACCTCGTTGCTCAACTTCCGCTGGGTGTCGGCCATATTCAGGACAAGGAACGTCACCATGAAAAGGCGTTCGTTCCGGGTCTGCAATTTGGAAAGCAACTGCTTGGCGTCCGTGCCGTAGGTGGCAAGGTCGGAGGGCAGAATATCCATATCGTAGCCGGAGCGCACCGCCTTTTTCTGCTCCTGTATCTTCATGGCGTCCAGGTCGGTGATCTTCCGCTTTACCCGTTTGATGGCCTCGGTCTGCTCAATAACCTGCACATGGAGGTTGACAACGATGCCGTTTTCCGTGTTGAGGAAGTCCGCCAGCATTTCATCGGACAGCTCCGGGGCGAGGATTTGCAGGAAGCTCACAGCGCCGTACTTGCCGCTGATGCCGAATACCCGGCTGTTCCCGAAACGGAGAGAGGACGGGGCGATGAAGTCCTTGGTGGACAGCCCCGCCGTGGGAAGCCATTTCCAGTCAAAGCGGAACAATTCGCCGTCCGGGTGGAAAACGCCGTGCAGAACTTCCAGCCGTTCGGCCCCGTCCAGCACATGGGCGGCGGCTCCCATCATTTTGAAGTAGCCCAGCAGGTCGGTTTCGATGCGTTCCAGCCTCGCCCGCGCCGCTTTCAGGTTGTCCGCCTCGATGGTGAACGTCAGGTACTTGGTCTTGACGATGCCGTTGTTGCCCCGTGTCAACTGCCGCTGTAAGATGCCGGTGTACTCGGCCCGGATGTCGTCGAAGTCGTCCCCCTGCGGGGCGATCTCGAAACTGCGGGCGTACTGCGCCGGGTCTGCCCTGCGGTTGACAAAGGAGAACTGGACGTGGATAGAGGCGTCCACATAGTTATAGAGGTCGCAAAGGTATTCAAAGGTGGCCGTGCGGTCGTCCGGCTGGGCAAGCTGGTAATTCGTATCGGAAAACTCAATGCACTTGGAGAAAGAACGCTGGTTCAGCCTGCAAACGCCGTCCTGATACATGACCTCATAGGGGATGCTCTCTTGGGCGGTATGGGGCTTGCCGTCGCCCTTATACCTGCGGATGATGGCTTGTATCTCCCGCTTTTCGGCGCGGGACAGCTTTACCGGCCTGTCTGCGTTTTGCTTTCTGGACAACCGCTTTCACCTCCATTTCCATTTGACGCTGCCGCTCCAACACGGCGTAAAGGTTATTGGTCTGATAGGGCCGGACTTTCGGCATGGTGAAGCGGTTTCGGACGATCTGCCCGATCACCACCTCCAACGGCTGGCCGTGCTTCTCGTACAGCCCGAACAGCAGGCCGGGGAGCATGGCGAAGATCATCACCAGGGCGGCGGCGCTGGTGGGGACGCTGCCCCGGAGCATAAAAAAGAGCGGCAAGCCCATCAGGAGCGCCGCGCCGAAGCATACGATCTGCCGTTTCGTCAGGCCGAACAGCATCTTGCTTTTTACATGGGTCAAGTCCTTGGGGACGGACACATAGGCCATAGGTCAATTCCTCCTTTCCAGAGCGTGATAGATGCCCTGCATGATGTAGGCCACACAGGGGACGGCGATAGAATTTCCCAGCATTTGGTAGCGGCTGGTGTCGCTGATACTCCGCCCGCCGCCCTGCTCCGTCCAGAAGTCCGGGAAGCCCTGCAACCGCTCACATTCCAATGGCGTCAGGCGGCGCACGATCAGGTCGGCGTAGTGATGATGCAGTACGCCGCTTTGCTGTGCGGCAAGCAGGGTCGGAGCGGTTTCCTCCTGATAGCCCAGGCTCCCCGCCGCGCTCCCGGCCTTGTAGCGGAAGCCCGCGCTGGTGATGCAGAAGTCGGGTTCGCTCCCCATGCCAGCGGGCCGGGAGAGGCCAGCGCCGGAGGCGCACAGCGTCCCGGCGATCTGTGGATGCACCAAAAGGGGCTGTTCATGGTTGCAGTTGAGGGTGGGGGCGATGTCCGCCAGCACTTCCGCGTTGGCCTGCCCCGTCGCCATCGTCAGCACATGGGGCTGTCCCGTTTCGCATAGGGTGGGCTGGACGGGCCGCAGGGTGGAGCGGTTGGTCTTGCTGGTGATCTGCTGCAAGTCAAAGCCTGCGGCCACCACCGGGAGATTTCCGTGGGTCTGGCTGCGGAGAGTGGGAGAGAGGCCGGAACGCTCCACCGTCAGCGACGCCCCGCCCTAATCGTTCAATATCTCCACCGTCTGCGGCGTAAACAGGTATTGGTCGTTCCCCGTCGCCAGCGTCCCGCTTTTCTCCACTTGGAGCAGAGGCCCCTTGCCGCCGCCCTCACAGCCGCACCGTATACGCATGGTGACGGCTGGGGGCCTCACCAGTTGCCCGCCTGCTGTATCAGGGCCGCTTTCAGCAAAGGCGGCAAGTCCTTGCCGCGGCGTTCCGCCCGCCTCAAAATACCCGCGCAGGCTTTTGGGGACAAAGAGTATTTCTCCGGCACATTTTCCTGCAAAATCGCAGACAAGAAACAGGCGCCTGCGCCGCTGTGCTGTGCCGAAATATTGGGCGTCGTACACGCACCAAGCGAGATCAACGCCTCCGCCTCGTACCATCCCGGCGTTTGCCCACCGTCCAGAATAAGGCATTGGAATTTCGGTCTTTGTGAACGATTGCAGCACAGCCGCAAAGTCACGTCCTCCTGCGGACGACAGAGCGCCGGGGACGTTCTCGAACAGCGCGAACCTTGGGTATCTGTCATGTGTCGCCTCCCTCATTTCATCAATGATCCGTATGGCCTCCATGAAAAGGCCGCTCCGTTCGTCCGCCAGCCCCCGGCGCTGGCCTGCCAGCGACAGCCCTTGACACGGGCTGCCGAATGTCACGATGTCCACAGGCGGGAGCTTCCCGCCGTGGAGCTGGGTCACGTCCCCGGCGTGGGCCATGTCCGGGAAGTGCTTCTGCGTCACCGACACGCAGGCCGGGACGATCTCGCTTGCCCACAGGGATGTGATATTGTAAAAAGAAGCGGCGTAGGGAAAGCCCCCTATGCCGTCAAAAAGAGATGCTAATGTGTACTGTCTCAATTATCAAGCCTCCTTTAGTGGGCGGCAAACACGGCCTTGGCGATGCTCCCGGTCTTGAACAGACAGAAGCACAGCAGCACCGTATAGCCCATACAGCCCCATATCGCCCCGGAAACGTCGGCGGAGAGGGCGATGCTTTGCACCAGGACGGCGTAGATGCCCGTCACCACCATTATCAGGAACGCTTGGAAGCCCAGGGCGAACAGGGATTTCAAGTAGCCCTGCCCCATGCCCCGCCATTCGCTGTTGCCGATGGTGGCGAGGGGGATAGGCCCCAGCGAGGTCACAAGTAGGGTAAGAACCCGACGCCTTACCATATCACTATGGCAGGTTTCCGAGAACTCCCCTCCGAACCGGACTTACAC
>RAYO01000036.1 GCA_003612335.1 bacterium 1xD42-67 | reverse complement strand
CCCAAGTGTTTGCCGCTGGTGCCTCTGGCTTTCAGAATGGCCCGAACCTTTTTGCTGGTATCTTTGGCATAAAAATCATTAAAAACATTGCGAATTACGGTAAAATCGTTATCTCCCTTGGCACTGTCCACCGCGTCATTCACGGCGATGAAGCGCACATCGTAGCTGGGGAAGACGATTTCAGCTTGATCCCCAATATTCATATTCTTGGAAGAAAAGTAGTTCCCTTTATGAGATGTGGTGCTACATTTGCGTGTGTAGATATTTCCTTCAGGAGTATCATTTGATGAATTCCCAATTTGATGATATTTTTACGAAAAATCAGTTATTTCCATTCTTAGAATCCGGAACAAAAGTAAGTTTAGAGAACGATGATTTGATACTTGAAATTGTGTATGATATTTGTTTACCTAAAAAGTCTCGCACAGTAGAATTATACAATAATCCATTATTATCACAGGTAAACATTGTCGCCCCGATATATGTATCAATTTATATTCTAAGAAATCAACTTGGTATATTGGATCACTTGCAATTGAGTGCAAATATCGTAAACTGGCATCTTTTTGGGAGGGACGCACTTGGTCAAGCCGAGACCAAATAAAAGCCTACCATAACGATTCGAAGTCGCCCCTTTATTATGGTGGGAAGTTTGAAGCATTTTCCCCTCGCCCAGTGTCGCAAGTAGTAGTATTTTCACCGGATGATATTCGCAGCGATAGTAGAGAACAAGCGGACGATAATGTTACTATCAAAATATTCAAACCAACAGCTGACAGGTCATACATAAAAGCTGCTTGTGAGTATTTAGATCAGGCAATTCATAACCAATTAGCACTAGCTGATCGGGAATTTGGGCAACGGCATTAGTTATTGATTGATAAATATAAGAGCGGCTATGACAAGCGTCAACTTGCCATAGCCGCCCTTGTGTTCTGCACTACTAACTGTCAGCTAAGGATAATTGCCATATAGTTCCTTATCACTAGAAATCCAAGCAGTACGAGGGTGTGGAGATGGTATTTCGGCACAACCTGTCTATTATCACCGGAGGTCCCGGTACTGGTAAAAGTACCATTTTGAAGGCCGTGATCGAAGCGTACCAGCGCCTTTATCCCAAGAACATCATTAAGCTGGGCGCACCGACCGGCAAGGCCAGCCGCCGCATGGCGGAAACCACCGGAATAGACAGCGCCCAGACCCTGCACAGCCTCTTGGGCCTCCACGGTGAGGACGCCGGATGGCAGAAGAAGCAGGAGCTGGAAGCTGACCTCCTGATTGTGGACGAGTGTTCTATGATGGATATGTGGCTGGCCTACCAATTGTTTTCCCGGCTGAAACCTGGGACAAAAGTGCTGTTGGTAGGTGATGCCGACCAGCTGGAAAGCGTGGGCGCAGGCAGTGTGTTCCGGGAACTGATTGATTGCGGTCTGGTGCCGGTGACGGTGCTTGACCAGATTTTCCGTCAGGCCAAGGACAGCCTGATTGCCCACAATGCTAAATTTGTTAAGGAGGGCAAGTGCGACCTGTACTATGGCCGGGATTTCGCCTTTATCCAGGCTGAGTCCCAGGAGGAGGTTGCGGAGCTGATCCGTGAAGTCTACCGGAACGAGCTGGGGCAAACCAGCATGGGATGATCGCCTCCATGAAGCGCGTGAGCGCCGACACGGAACGGCTCACCCGCCGCAACATGAAGGATTGTTTGTCCAAGCACATCCAGACGAAATGCTTAGAGGACCCGGCTTTTGCCCGTTGCGTTGGACACCCGCGCAAAAGCATGATTCACTGCATCTGGTATGTCAACCGCAAGGCCAGGGAGTACATTGAGAGGGAGATGAAGGATAACGATGTCAAGCCTGAGAATGGCGTCTATGGCAGCGATGTTCCGGACGATCTCTGTTATCAGTGGGCTGTGGACTACTTCAACGACCCGAATGCCGAGGAGGATCAGGAAAAGGAAGAGAAGTTTGTGTCCAAGCCTTATATTGGAAAATCTGCGAAATCTACGGGTAAGAGCAAGGCGAAACCCAAGCCCAAGAAGGAGTCGGTCCCGAAAAAGATGGCACCCCAAAAAGTCGAACCTGAAAAATCTGCTGCTTCTGAGCAGATTACATTGGGTGGTTTTGTGATGCCGGAGGAAAAGGCCGGATGATTGCTTACAAAGGATTTCATCCAGGCCTGATTTGCATGGGATATCAGTATGTGATGGGTCTGAATACAACGGCTGAGGCCAACTGTGCCCATAACGGTTTTCACTGTGCAGAGGACCCGCTGGACTGCCTGTCCTATTACAAGGATTTGGACGACTCGGAATACTACCTGGTACGACCTGGCGGCGATATCGACGAGGACGAAAGGGATTCCAAGATCGCCTGTACGGAGCTAACTATTATCAAAAAGCTGGAACGGGTGGAATTTTTCCTCCATGCCTTGGCCTATATGGTGGATCATCCAGGACGTAAATGGAGCGGGAACGTCTGCCAAGACCAAGGCATGGCTATGCATGGCTATGCGGTGGTCCGTGGTGCCGACCCTGTTGCTTCCGGTAAAAAGGGAGATATTCTGGCCTTTGCAAAGGAAGCTCCAGGCAGCGGTAATATCCTCCAGATTGCCTTGGTCCGTGTGGATGGAAAGGAAATCAAGTCCGATACCTGGTACGACGTCAATTTGAAGGAAAGGAAAGTGAAGTGACCATGAAGAAGCGGGAACTACTTGCTATGCGGCAGTTGTACGCCACCACCAAAATGGTTGCCACTGCCAAAGAGGATGTACCACAAAAAGTTACGGTCAACACATACTGGGGCACCCGTCAGGAGTTGCGTCAAAAGTATCATCTTTATATGCGCTGTTGTATTGAAAACGATATTTTGAAAGCATCACTTTTTTACCCTGATAACTTGCGGGTCAATGGCCGTCAGCCGTCCTACGAGATTTACATTGACCGCAGCACCGGACGCTTTATTACTTACGACTGTATCAACAGCAAATGGCGTGAGGCCAAGGTAGACCGCTTGGAGCGTTCACAAATGTGGTATGAATCTAATGTATGGGTGTCTTCCACTGATTCCAAAGCTATAGAAACCTATCTCGGCCCTTCTGACAAAAAGGGGTATGAGGCAATCCTGGAATATCAACAGAAGCAGCGGGAAGAGGCCCGAATACGCCGATACAAGAAAGAAACGAATGCCTGGGATGCGGATATGGCACTGACTCCAACGTTGCCCAAGGATTGGGAACGCTGGGTGGCTAAAGTCGGTATCCCGCAAAATTACATTTTCTATGAGTATCGGAGAGGAGGAGCCAAAACGGGCTACTGCACCTACTGCGAAAGGGATGTGCTGATCAAGGGGAAACCCCGCCACAACAAGACAGGCTGCTGTCCCTGCTGCCGACATGAGATTACCTACAAGGCAATGGGTAAGCTGGGCTGGCGGCTGGATACCGAGGAAGTTTGTATTTATTTGATTCAGGCCCGACCGGACGGTTTTGTTGTTCGGGAGTTTTGGGCCGGGAAGCGGTATCTGAAAAAGGATATTAAAACTCCGAAGATCTACTGCAAAGAGCATTGGCGCACTATCTACGATGAAAATTTGAATCGCCGCCCTTATTACTGGAGCTTATATAAGCAGCTTACCATGCGCTGGATCGCTGGAGTTCCTGCCTATTCCTGGATGGGGGTCAACGCTATCTATAACAGCCACGGTGACAAGCCGGGGCGAGTCTACGGTAAATCGCTGCCCCCTTTGAAGCCTATACTGAGACAGACTGGGCTGCTGGAATGGATCTATGGACACCGCATGGTGGCTAACCCGGACGCATATTTTACACTTCGCAAAAAGATTCCTCAGTTTGAACAAATCTGGAAAGCTGGACTGTCCCAGTTGGCCGATGAATGTGAGCATAATTCTGGTTGTATGTACGGCCTTATAAGAGAGCCGGAATCGACCTCTCTCACAAAAGCATTGGGGCTTGACAAACAGAGGCTAGAGCGGCTGCGCCAGAATGATGGAGGTACTGCCCTTCTGAAATGGCTGCAGGCAGAAAAGCAAAGTGGAAAGCTAATCTCCGACGAGGTGCTCAACTGGTTCTGTCAGCAGGAAATCAGCCAATCGAATTTGAAGTTTATCTGGGGCAAAATGACCGCTGTTCAAATCTACAACTATCTACAGCGTCAGACAGAGAACAGCCAGGAGCCAGTTCAACAGGTACTCACTACTTGGCGGGACTACCTCTCCATGGCGGAGCGGCTGGGGCTCGACACCAATGATGAGATCGTTTACCGTGTGAAACTGCTCCGTCAGCGACACGATGAACTGGTGCTGCGCTGCAAGCAGATGGATAGGAAAAAACAGGCCACCGAAGTTTTGAAGGATTTCCCCAAGGTAGATCGTATCTGCCAATCTATCAAGGCCAAGTATGAGTACGCCAACGATGAATATGCTGTGGTCGCGCCCAACGGAGTGCTGGATATTATCGTTGAGGGTGACATGCTTTGCCACTGTCTGCGGGGTAGTGACCGCTACTGGGACCGGATTCAGACACATGAATCTTATATCCTGTTTCTGCGCCGGGTTTCCGCCCCCGATACCCCCTACTACACCCTGGAGGTTGAGCCAGATGGCACTGTCCGTCAGAAACGGACCAAATTTGACCGGCAGGAAGACGACATTGAGGATGCGAAGAAATTCCTCGCCGAATGGCAGCAAGTCGTTACGAAACGGCTGACCAGGGGTGACCGGAAAAAGGCGGAAGTCAGCCGCGTTCTCCGGGAGCAGGAATTTGATCAGATGCGCCGGGATAATGTCATTATCTACACTGGCAGTCTAGCTGGCAGACGTCTGGTCGATGTTTTAACTGCCGACTTGATGGAAAATGCCGCATAAATAGCTGATTGGGTGTATTCCAAGCAGAGTACATGAGTACACCCAGATATAAAAAGAACTATATATGAAGAAATCATAGAAAGGAAATTGATATGAGCAACTTATCTATTAAACAGCGCAATACGCTGGTTGAAGAACATCTCTGGTGTATCGACAGTGTGATCTGGCAGAATTACTCTTTGATTCAGGCGGCCCGTTTGGAATTAGACGATGTGTACCAGTCCCTCGCCATTCGTCTAATTCGGGCCGTGGAGCTGTACAACCCCGATAACAAGGCTGGCAAGACCTTGAAGAACTACATCTTTATGAGCCTGCGCTATGCGCTGCGCACCTGCGGCGGGTCCCAAGCGCAGTATGGGTTCCGGGAGGCTCCCTATTTTCTCCCGAATGCAGTGGTATCTATGGAAGCACTGGAAGAGTCTGATCCGTATTGGGAAATGCGGATCGCAGCTTAAACCAAAAGGAGGCTATGCAAATGAAGCAGCTTGGTAATTTGGCGATTGTCTGCGCTCAGCGACGCTCCATTCTGTTTATGGTGGAGAGCGGCAAAGTGCGTGTCACCATTCGCAAGGCCCCGGGAAGCCCTAGCTTCTATCTGTGCTGGGATGATGATAAGAAGATCGAGGAAGTTATCCACGAATTGAACTTCGGTAAGTACAGGAACTATTGATAGGAGGGAACATAATGGAGCAATCTAAGATCGCACAGCAGCAGGAGCTGAACGCCCTGCTCAATCAGTACCGGCATGAGTATTATAACCTGAACGCTCCCACCGTGAGCGACGAGGTATATGACCGGCTCTTTGACAAGCTGAGGGAGCTGGAGCAGACTACTGGGGTGCAGATGGCAAACTCCCCCACCCAGACGGTGGGCTGGCCGGCGGTCAGCAAGCTGGAAAAGACCATCCACATCGTTCCCCTGCTCTCGTTGGACAAAACGAAAAGCAGTGCGGAATTGGTGTCGTTCATGGGTGACCAGCTGATTATGCTGATGTTGAAACTGGACGGCCTGACAGTCAAGCTGACCTATGAGGGCGGAGTTCTGGTAGAGGCGTCTACTCGTGGTGATGGTAACGAGGGCGAGATCATCACGCACAATGCCTGCGGCATCACAGGTATTCCCACGCAGATCCCCTACAAAAACCGGTTAGTGGTCACAGGCGAGGCATTCATCCGCCCCAGCGATTTCGAGACTCTGAAAACGACGTTGCTGGACAGTACAGGCAAGCCGTATAAAAATGGGCGCAATCTGGCCGCTGGCTCTGTCCGGCTGCTGGATGCCGCCGATTGCAGGAAACGCCGTGTTACATTTATGCCTTTCAACGTATTGGAAGGTTTCATGGGGAAAGAGCGCAAATCGGACAAGCTGTACTATTTGCCGTCACTGGGTTTCGATCTCTGTAAATTCATGGTCGCCAATCGGCCGCTGAAGCAGGCGGAGATTGATGATGGCATCCAACTGTTGAAAAAGTACGCTGAGGACAATGACGTTCCGATTGATGGGATTGTGATGACCTATAACGACATCGCTTACTCCAAAACCTGCGGGCGTACCGGCCACCACTACAAAGACGGCCTTGCGTTCAAATTCGAGGATGACCTGTTTGAAACCAGGCTCCAGTACATTGAGTGGACTCCAAGCCGTACAGGGGAGATTGCCCCGGTAGCGGTCTTTGAGCCAGTGGAAATCGACGGCTGTACCGTTTCCCGGGCCAGTCTGCATAACCTCTCCTTCATCGAGGGCCTGGAACTGATGCCGGGAAACCGGGTGCTGGTGTCCAAGCGGAACATGATTATCCCCCATGTGGAGGAAAATCTGGATCGGGGCGGCTTTTGTATGGAACAGGCCATTCCCGGTCAGTGTCCCTGCTGCGGCCAATCCACCCGCATCCATGAGAACAACGACACCAAGACGCTGTTCTGCGACAATCCTGACTGTGAAACCCGCCGCCTGCGGAAATTCGTCCACTTCGCCAGTCAAAAGGCGATGGACATTGAAGGACTGTCTGAGGCGACGCTGGAGCGGCTGGTTGGCAAGGGCTGGCTCCACAGCCCGATGGACATTTATGGTCTAAACGAGCATCAGACAGACATTATGAAGATGGACGGCTTTGGGGAGAAATCCTGGCAGCGCCTGTGGGAAGCCATTCAACGCAGCCGGGAAACAACCTTTGAGCGGTATTTGATCGCTATGGACATTCCCATGATTGGCAACACCGCCAGCCGGGCGTTGGCCCAGCGGTTCCACAGCAGCTTAGAGGAGTTTGAAGAGGCCATTTACAGCCAGTTTGACTTCAAGCAGTTGCCGGACTTTGGTGAAACGCTTCATCAAAATATCTATCAGTGGTTCCAGGAGGAGCAAAACTGGGATATTTGGCTGGGCTTGCGGGAGCTGGTACATATCGTGCCGCCTGCTGCTCCGGAGGCTGCAGCGGTAAAGGACAATCCCTTTGTGGGAAAGGCCGTTGTGGTCACCGGCAAGGTGGAGCCTTACACCCGTGGAGAAATCAATGCGAAGATCGAAGCTCTGGGTGCTCATGCGGGCAGTTCGGTGAGTAGCAAGACCCACTACCTGATTTGCGGTGAGAATGCCGGGAGCAAGCTGGAGAAGGCCCGTTCCCTCGGTGTGACTGTGCTGACGCCGACGCAGTTCTTCGAGATGGCCGGGGTATAGGTGAGTATGGAGCGGGAGGGAACAGTATAGTTCCCTTCCGCTTCCTTAACAATGTTTTTTCAGATGGAGGTGTGATGACCATAAATCAGTATGAACAGTACATCCAGGAAAAAGGCTGGGATGACCGGTTCCGGTATATGCTGTTGGACCGGATGCGTGCGGACTGCGACTATTTTCTTGGGAACGGGCAAATCTACGGTAATCATCTGTGGGCTGAAAACGTGGCAGACCAGATCGGATACATGAAGGCCCTGTGGGAGAGCTTCCCGGAGGATGGAAAACCCGAGTGGCTGACCATGGAGCAGATTTTGAATTATGAGCAGGAAATGCTTGCTCTGCTGGCAGCAAACAGCGGAAGCAAGGACTAAATATTTAAAATGGAAAGGATATTTGAAATGGATTCTTTGACAGCTGCTTTTTATGACGTGATGTACCAGTATCGACTCCCCTTCAGCCCGGAGGGCGTGGCGGCCAATTTGACCGCATGGCGGGAGAACAAAACGCCTCTGGTGGAATTACTGCGCCGACACCCCAACTGGAATGAGCAGGAGCTGGCGGTGGTCTTTGACTTTGCGGAGAGCCGGGAGATCGACCACAACTCCGTAGACGAAAACAAGTTCGAGATGATCATGCTCGCCCATGACGCCGGCCTGGACGACATCAAACTGTCCGATTTCCAAGCCGCGCTGGATGCGGCCACAGCGGATTATGCCACCATCCCGGATGCAAGCCGCTTGGAAACCATTCGGACCCACGGACGCATTAAGTGTGCTGAGGGTCAGAAGGCCAGCCGGATCATCAACCGGCTCTGCGTCAAATTCGGATTGGATCAGTACCAGATCGAACGGATACAGGGTGAGCATGGGGACGATCCTACCACTGTCATGGTCAAACCCTACAATGCCATATTCGCCCGGTTGGCGGACTCCCTCGATCCCGTTCGGATTCCGAAAACCGGTATTCTCTCTGTTCACCCCTGTGACTTTCTGGAAATGTCTAGCCAGAAGAATTCGTGGCAGTCCTGTCATCGCTTGAATGGCGGAGGGTATCGGGCCGGTTGCCAGTCCTATATGGGGGATGCTGTCAGTATGATTTTCTTCACGGTAGATGATGATGTAAAAGCTGACTTCTACCACGCTCCGCGTCTGACACGGCAAATTTTCGCTTACAAAGACGGCCTTTTGCTTCAGTCCAGATTGTACCCGAACAACGACGATGAGACCAGGAAGCTATATCGCGGACTTGTACAGAATGCAATCGCACAATGTCTGGGCGTTCCAAATCTGTGGAATGTAAAAAGCAAGCCGGATGAATCCAGGGCATTTCTGGAAACTGCAGAGCATTCTTTGCACTATCCTGATTATGAGTATAGCTATGGCCTTGTTTCCCTTCTGAATGGAACACCGACAGATCGGAAGTTGACGATTGGCAGCCAGTCACTGTGTACCTGCTGCGGTCAGCCCCACAACGATTCCTCGTCCTTGAAGTGTGGAACATGTGAATCTGTTATTGTCTGCAAAGAGTGCGGCAGTACAGTTTCCAGAGATTCCGCGCATTATATGGATGATGCCTTTTTCTGCCGGGATTGTGTGGCGCAGTGCGAACTATGCGGCTCCTGGATACAAGGTGCTGAGGTACATCAGGCTATCAGCCGGAGCGGGCGCATTGTCCGCCTTTGCGAACACTGCCACACGTCCGCAACAGGGACCTGCGACCTGTGCAGCAGCCGGGAAATCTGTCAGATTATTAACGCCGGGCGCTTCTGCCCGCACACAGAATATGCCGTGGCTACCGCCGCGTGATGGGAGGTACAGAAATGGGTCAACAGGTTTTACAGGGTCAGCTCCATACTTTGGAGTTTGAGCAGATCTTTCAGCTTTCCCAGGGCAACTTGAAAGAGGCCCTAGTGGGTGAGCTGAAAGCGCTGGGTTATAAACCCAAATCCAGAAAGGGGTATCTCTACGCCTCCGGCGAACTGCCGGTTATGCTGATCGCCCACATGGACACTGTTCACCGCCAGCTGGTGCAGCATATCTGCTACACCGAGGATGGCACCGTGATGATGTCCCCGGAGGGCATCGGCGGGGATGACAGGGCCGGAGTCTACATGATTCTGCGGATTTTGCAGGAGGCCAAATGCCACGTTCTGTTCTGTGAGGACGAGGAAATTGGCGGCCAAGGCGCCCGGAAATTTGAACGCTCCAGTATCCGTCCGGTGGTCAACTACCTGATCGAGCTGGACCGGCGTGGTGGAAATGACGCAGTATTTTACGGCTGTAATAACCGGGAATTTATCAAGTTTATCTGCAGTTTCGGGTTCGGGGAAGCTAGGGGAAGTTTCAGTGACATCTCCGTTGTGGCCCCACACCTTGATGTCGCTGCGGTCAATATCAGCGCAGGCTACTACAATGAGCACCGCCAGCATGAGTATGTGCGTCTGGACCAGATGGAAGAAAATATCTTTCGGGTCCGGGAAATCGTTCTTACCAGCACAGAGCGGTTTGCTTACAGAGGGTTGTACTCCAGTTCCTTGACTGGAAGTTTTTGGGGCGAGGAAATGACCTTGTGGAATATGCGGTTCAACTCCCGGAAGGAGCCGCAGCCGTTGATGGAACTGTCAGACAACGCCCACCTGATGATGGGAAGCCACGAAATGGGAGGCGGAAGATCCCACTACATTGACAGGAGAGGGCATGTTTACCTCTATCTGTGTGAACTGAGTGCGGCAGTGCTGATCGACGGGGCCTGTGCATATTCTGACACTGGGGAGCCGCTGGCCTTTGACAGCAAGCTCGCTCAGGATATTCGTGTCATGGAATATGACGAGGCGATGGAACTGCTGCGCGCCGGGTAACATATCATCGGGGGCCGTCACTTTTGTGGCGGCCCTTTTTCTTGTTGAAAGCAAAAACATACTATGGCATCGCGGAAGTTATTTTGAATGACTGTGAGAAAATTTCTTAAACACTCTTGACAAAGCGTACCAGAGGATACCTGATTTTATTTTGGGAAACCCTATAAAAGCTGTTGAAGTTATACGCATCCAAATCGTATAAGAGTAGTATAAGGAGGCGAAAGTCTATGTTAATATCCGTGGATCATGGGAATAAGCTGATCAAAGTCCTGCATCACGCTCCGTTTACATCCGGCTTGCAGGAGAGTGACGTACCGCCCTTTGGAGGCGAGACGCTGAAATACCAGGGGAAATACTATACTCTTTCCGAGAAACGCATCCCCTACCATCGGGACAAAACGGAGGATGACCGATTCTGGATTTTGACGCTGTTCGCCATAGCCTATGAAATTGAGGCTGTGGGCGGCTACTCTCAAAACATCATCCGTATCCAGCTGGCGGTAGGTCTGCCCCCGGCCCACTACGGCGCACAATGCGAGATGTTTACCAAGTACTTCACCAACCGGGGCGCCGTCAAATTTGAGTTTAAGGGACGAAGCTATTCCATCTATATTGAGAAGGCGCTGTGCTTCCCCCAATCCTATGCCGCCGCCTCGACGATTCTAAGCTCCATCCGCACAATTCCCAAGGCCCTTATCCTGGATTTGGGAGGCTTTACAGCAGACTATCTGCGAATACAGAATGGGGCCGGGGATCTGTCCGTCTGCGATTCTCTGGAGAATGGCATCATTTCCTTTTACAACAAGGTCATTTCAAGGATAAGCTCGGATCAGGATATTCTCCTGGAGGAAAGTGAAATTGACGCCATTCTGGAAGGCAAGGTGGAGCATGTCCCGCCCGCCGTGGCAAATGCTGTGGAGCAGCAGGCCCAGGACTTCATCAACGACCTGTTCAGTACGCTGCGGGAGCGGGGACTGGAGTTGAAATCTGGTGTTGTGGTCTTTGTTGGCGGCGGTTCTATCCGGCTGCGCCGTCAAATTGAGGCATCTGGCAAGATTGGAAAGGCTCTGTTCGTTGATGACATCCAGGCCAACGCCAAAGGCTTTGAGAAACTGTATCAGTACGCAGTGAATGGCAGGTGATCGTGATGTCGGCCTTCGAGAAGAAAGATCCCGGTAAATTTACAGTACGGTTCAACATGGCAGACCCCCAGCAGAAGGCCGTGATTGACCTTCTGAATCAGCAGGGGCGCTATAAGGCGCAATTTCTTACCAGCGCGATTTTACACTATGTTCACTGTTCTGAAACGCCGGATATACGGAGTGCCGCAACAGTGGACAGTACAGAAATTGAGCGCATTGTCCGTCAAGTCCTTGCCCAGCAGCAGGCGGCCATACCTCCATCTTTGCAGCAGGGAGGCCAGGAGTTTGGAGCAGCGGCTGCTCCCTGGGAAGAACCAGGCGGTTCGCTGTCCGAAGCCAGCAATCCCGCAGAAGATGCTGACAAGGAGGCTATTCTGCAAACCTTGGACGCCTTCCGGAAGCAATAAAATGAGGCATGGCAAGCTGGAGATACAGCTGGTCATGCCTCACTTTTCATTGGGAGTAACCGCAGTCAGGAAACTGTTGATAATATCTTCCAAACAGCGATGCTGCTCAGGGGACAACTGGGATATTTTTGAGTTCAAGGCGGAAAAATCAATAGGGGGTGTGTTCCCGAACAGCAAATAGTCCGCACTGATTTCCAACACGCCACAGACACCAATAATAGTGTCTGCCCGCATAGCCTTTTTCCCCAATTCAGCATGTGAGATTGTCTGTGCGGAGACATTGGCTTTTTCGGCCAAGGCATCCTGTGTCAGTCCTTTTTTCTTTCGCTGGGTACAGAGCCGATGTCCGATTTCTAACAGTTTTGTATCCATTTGTCCCTCCACTCCCCTACTTTAGTTTTATCATATCAGCTTTGTTACAAATTATTAACATAACAAAGTAGAATATTATAAACTTTAGTATTAGAATAGAGGAATTGCAAAGGAGGTCTGACTATGGAATCATGCGCTGTTGCCGGGCCAAAGCCAACCCGGTTCAAATTTGGATATAAGGAAGATAATTCATTGTGCCGGAAAATCAAAAAGGCTATGCTTCGGTAGTTTCGGAGATTATATCGTAAAAAGGGTGTTCAACGATTTTATATCGGTGGTGCCATTGGCGTCAATCTATGGGCTGGTGAGTTACTGCTGAAGCTAAAAGATGAGCCTGGATATGAGGATTTGGAGTTAGTCGTGGTACTGCCTTTCCCAAACCATGACGCCAAGTGGGATGCCCGAAGCCGAAAACGACTGGAATATCTGATCCGACACAGCACAGAACATTTGACCGTCGGTACAGGCGACTGCCGGGAGAGCTATATCAGCCAAAACCGCTATCTGGTTGATCATACACAGTATCTTGTAACTGTAAGTGAGGAGTGCGAGGAGCAGGAAACTAACTCATTTCAGGCAACGGCGTATGCGCAGAAGAGGGGGCTTGAAATCATCTATATCAGTCCAGACACGGCAGAGATAAAGGTTGTTTCCCGACCGACACCATAAAAATACAAAACCAGAAAAACCGCGGATGTGGGCAAAGATTGCGCTCCCCGGTTTTCCTGGTTTTCGTTTTTTCGGCAATTTCTATGTGGAATCGTCTTCGACAAATTTGTATCCACTGTTCACAACCGTCCTGATATAGCCGTGCATAGGGTTACCAGGGTTCAGTTTCTTGTGGATTTGACTGATTATATTGGTAACGGCGGCATTACCATCTCCATCTGGATTATCCCAGACTGCCTCATATATCTGTTGCTTGCTGAATACCCAGCCAGGATGTTTTGCCAAATAGCAGAGGGCAAAAAATTCGTAGTGACTCATGGGAATGAAAACACCATTTTTATAAACAGTCTGCTCTCTCACACGAATCTCAAAATCAGAGAAGGTCAACACTTGCTGTTCCAGGTTAATACGGCTCTTTGCCTCATGGGACAGGTCTACAACCCGAATACCTGTCCGATCAGATAGCAATTCAAAAACATCTTCCAGAATGACATTATCAGATTCCGTCACTTCAAGTATCAATATACGCATATTTATCCCTCCGTTTCTGATTACTAATTTTGCAATGCCACCCTTGATCTTTGTTTAAGTGAACTTGAGATTGACTTAGAAGTGAATATTAACCAAATGGCTGAAAATTTCAATCTCCATGTAGTCTTTGAACAATATTGCTTGTCTCTGGCGAATCGCGTCTCAGATGGCCGATAGTGTATTACATGCCGCTCCTTTCACAATATAAAAAACGGCGTCTTTAATCTTAAAACCGCCGCATAAAGCAAATAGATATGGGAAACCGGTCTGCCCAACGGAGGTTTTTCTTTCCTGCTCTGCCGATGGGCAGATTCCTTTTTATATTGTCTTGTTCTCGAAGAATACTGTTTACCTTACTTATTCCGCAAGGAGCGCAGTTCCTTCAAACTCTCCTGTGCGCCGCACTCCAAAATATAAGGAGCAATCTCTTGGTAAGCCTTTTCTGGCGAACCTGCTTCTGACGGGATATATGTCCACTGTGTCAGAAAGCTGTGAGCATAGTTGCAGTGAATATTCCCGGTATAAATCTGTACCAGAGGATCGGTGATCCAACTTCCATCAGCAGATGCACAATCACTCCGATAAGTAAAGTACCTCTGACCATCCTTCACATAGATAATGTTCACAGTCAGTTGATTTTCTGCGATGTCCAGCCGTTCTTCCCTGCCAGCTAATTCATTGTAATCGTTCTCGGCCTCCACCTTTTCAAAATAGAAATATTCCCTCCATGCGGCTAATATTTCCTGCTCCATGTCACGGTACTGCTCCGGTACAAGCAGATTCAGCGTCAAGTCATCCAGCACGATCTGTTTTGCCAGTTCCGAACCGTCCGCTGTTTCAATTGGATTCCATTTGAAATATTCCCCGCTCACTTGCACAGACATCCCGGCAGGAGCAATCTCGATTGGAACCTCCGGGTTATTCATAGCGTATAGGGGAGTACCCTCATCATCAACAGTCTGATAGTTGTATGCGTCCATGACGAACGCTCCTGCTTTTTCCTCCAGCAAAGCCAGTAATTTTTGGCTGCGCTGTGCAATTTCCAAATACTTTGCATCGCTTTCATCTTCTCCGCTGTTATAGACCACTGTGCGGTAAAGGGATTCCTCCCACTTGGGTTCCGCCGCCTCCTTCTCAGCGCAGCCTGCAAGTGCAAAAAGCGCAACCAATAGCACCGTCCATTCTAATATCTTCTTCATCTTACATTCACTCCTTGTTTGCAAATTGGTTCATTTTTGAAAGAATCCAGCATTTTCTTCTCATTGGCGCAGCCGTTCTATGATGCTGACCTTGGCGATTTGCCGGTACAGCAGCGCCGGTATCTCTACGGTCAGGAGGATAAGAAAAGGATAAATCACCAGCATGGGCCACATAACAAAGCGATAGGTGAAAAACCAAATCCCACCGGAAATTCCCCGCACGACTATTACAGAAAACAGAACGCCGAGAACAGCCGATGTGAGGATTGTTCCCACTGCGTAATACAGCCCTTCAAAAGAAAGCATACGCTTTAGTTGCTTGCCGGTCATACCGATGCTTTGCAGCATGGCAAATTCCTTTTTGCGGGTGATAACGCTTGTCAGGACAGAGTTCACAAAGTTTGCGATGCCGATAATTCCGATGGTGATACTCAATGCCCCTCCGATGGTAATGATCAGGGAAGTGAGGTCATCAAAGGAGCTGGTATAGGTCGCCTTGGATTCAAAATCCATACTCGGCTCCACACTGTCGATATAGCTGTTCAAAAACTCTGCCATTTCCGCTTCCGTTCCCTCTTTCACATCAAAGGGAAAGCTGACCAGATGGGGGTTCTCGCACAGCGGCAGGAAGATTTCTGTCGGGAGATAGAACCGAGACTCACCTGTGTTGCGGGTGGTGGCCGTGTTCTCGTTGGCCCGGACTTTTGCCATGATGATAAAGTCATAGCTGTCTGTAATGGTGGTGGAAAGTTCCTCCGCTTTCAGGTGGTTGATCCGTACTGTATCACCCACGCTGATATTGGGGTTCTCTATGACAGTTCCATCGTCGTTACACTCTACGCTCAACAGGATATACTTTCCTGATTTCAGCTTTTCCAGGTCGATGGTTCCCTCTATGACTTCCATTCCATTCAACAGAAAATCGTCCGCGCCATACAGTCTTACAAAAGGATTTCCGTTCAGGTCTTTGTTATAGCTGAAAAAAGCATTGTGTTCTGTTGAAAACGGTTCTTCCATCATCCAGGAGGAATAGAGCCTGCCGCCGTCCTCAAAACTGCTGTTTTGTCTGACGGCCTCAATGAAGGTATCGGACAGATCATGTTCGCTTTTTTCAACCTGGTACTGGAAAAACTCTGCGTTGGAAATCACAAAGTCCGTATCCATAAATTTTGCAATATACTTGTCAATATCAAAGCCGCTGGACAGGGTGAATACCGTGTTGAACAGCACCAAACTCAATGTCATGGACACAATCACCAGCACAGTACGCTTTCGGTTGCGGCCCAGGTTTGCTAGCGCCATAAAGTGGAGCTTCGCGCCGTGGGTCGATTTTTTGTCTTTGGCTCTGCGCTTTCCAAATGCTGTCGTATCATTTTCCGTGTAGCGGATGGCCTCAATTGCCGAAACCGTTCCGGCGATCTTCGCGGGCTTGCGGACGCTGACAAAGACGGTAAAAAGGGCGAAAGCAGCAGAACCAATGAAAATCAGAGGATTTACCGTTACTTTAACACCGGCGTCCGCAGTATAACTCGTTCCGTTCATCAGGAAAGGCACCAAGGCCCGGCCAATGAAGAAGCCCACCAGCAGGCCGATGGGAATACCAATCAGGGACAGGCGGAGCGCCTGCCGGTTGATTAGACGCTTAATCTGCCGCTTTGTTGTACCCAGCGTTTTTAGCTGTCCGTAGGACTGAATATCCTGAATAACGGAAATCTGAAAAATGTTGTAGATAATCAAATACCCTGTTACGACAATCAACGCGACGCCAACAAGGCCGGAAATCAGCATGGCAGGATTGTCCGTTAATGCGCCGCTCTGATAGGCCGGACTGACATGGGCAATCACATAATTGCCGTTCTCCTTGCTGCCGCCCATCGTGTCGCAGGTATAGCCGGTTTCGGAAAGAAGCTGGTGGAGCTGGGCTTCTATGTCGCCGTTCCCTCTGAACATCACATAGGCGGAGACAACGCCGGAATAATCATTGTCCACGGGATAGGTATAGGTCAAAATGTCCGAATGGGCGTCCACAAAGGCTTTCGACACGACCAGCCGCCCGATGTTGCTCAAGCTGTCAGTTTCCCAAAAGCCGCAGAGGGTGAAATCGGTGGTATATAACTGTCCCTTTACTTCATAGGTCAGAGAAACAGTTTCCCCGACCTGCGCCGGTACACCCAGAGCATCCAGCGTCTTTGTATCCGCGATGATCTCGTTTGACCCTTCGGGCCGATGGCCTGTTGTGGGTGTGTAGCGGGCAAATTCCAGAGCGGTATCATCCATATACCACAGGTCAGACCGCCAACGCTCCAGACCCGGATTGTTCAGCCGGTAGGAAATCGCTTTTGTGTAGGCGATACGGTCGATCAGGGGATTTCCCGCCATATTGTTGTAAACTTCATCGCTGATATAATTTAATACCGCCTGCCCATCGCCGCCCGCCTTACGGATATTCTGGTCATGAACGGTGTCCATCAGGCCAGAACCCAGGGTGAAAATTGTGGTGAACAGTATCGTAGTCAGAATGATTGCGATGATTGCAATGATATTTCTGCTCTTGCTCGCTTTGAAATAGCGGCCTGACAGCTTTTTAATCACCGCGCCGTTGTTGTTGCCGAATAAAATGTCATTCATCATCAGCACCCCCTTACTCAAAAATCCTGCCATCCTCAATGCGGATAATGCGGTCGGCAAGCTGGGCGATCTCGTTGTTATGGGTTATCATCACCAGCGTTTGATGAAATTTGTTGCTGGTCGCTTTCAAAAGCCCCAGCACATCGCTGCTTGTCCGGCTGTCCAGGTTGCCGGTCGGTTCATCTGCCAAGACGATGGCGGGCTTGGAAACAAGGGCGCGGGCAATGGCGACGCGCTGCTGCTGTCCGCCGGACAGGTTGTTGGGCATATTGTTCAGCTTGTCCTCCAGGGCCAGGAGGCGCACTACTTCGTTCATGAATTTTTTGTCTACGGTATCGCCGTCCAGCTCTACGGGTAGGACAATGTTTTCATAGACGTTCAGAACAGGAACAAGGTTGTAATTCTGGAAGATGAAACCGATGCTGCGCCGGCGGAAGATGGTAAGCTGCTCGTCGTTCATCTTGGCAAGCTCTTTGCCCTTGATCTGAACGCTACCGGAGGTGGGCACATCCAGACCGCCCATCATGTTCAGCAAGGTAGACTTGCCGCTGCCGGAGGTTCCAACAATGGCGACAAATTCTCCCTGCTCAATGGAGAGGGTCACACCGTCCAGCGCCTTTGTGATGTTCGGCTCTGTGCCATAGTATTTTTTGAGGTCAGTTGTTTGCAAAATGCTCATGGGTTGCACCATCCTTTCTGTGATGCCGCTATCATAACAGCCAATTCTCACAGAAATGTCACAGGGCGCCGGTTTTTTACCCCTGAAATGTCACAAGTCTGTGACATTTCAAAAGTTGCTCTTTTGCCGTATAACTTCCACACAAGCTGAAATGATTAAAGACAATATCCCCAGTCAATTCCCGGATAACGCATTCCGGTTCTGATGAAATACTCAATGGCCTTCACACCGGCATCCATATCCGTGATGGCCTGACATTTTGGAACGGGGATTTGACCATCATAGTCGATGGGGCTATATACATTTTCATCTCTCAAATCAACTTCTTCCAGCTGCGCCACGGTATCAGCAAACTCCGAATTGTAGCAAAAATAGGTTTCTGTCTCGTTATAGTCATAGCAAAGAGACAGCCAATCCCCATCTGATACTACTTCCAGGCAGCCACAGCGTCCTTCTCCGTCAGGGTCCAGATACAAAATGATTTCAATCCCTTTAGGTACCTCGTGTAATATCTTAGAGATCAAGTCCGGCGTAATTTCATCTTTCTCGTATTGTTCACCATGAGAATTGTCTTCAATGTACTTTACGGCTACTGCGTTAGGGTCATAGGATGGAATAATATCTGATTTTGGAATGATTTCAAATTTCATAAATTTTCTCCTTTCATGAATCCATGCACTGTCCGTCCGGGTTACAGCCCACAGAATGACCAGTGCCCCTCCCGGCAGCACTGGGCGTTATCAACCATCCATTTGCCGTCAATCAGACGCATTAAATAACGATAATAGAAAATTCCCTGCTCTGCATAAAGCCAGAATTTGCTTTTTGTGACCCGCTCACCAGCAACCAGATGATAATCCGTATAAGTCCCGCCTCTTCTCCAGGAAAGATGGATGGGACGCCAGCCAGGACGGGGAGTCCAGCTCACCTGTCTGGCAAACAGCTCATCAATATCCGCCTGGCTGCCGTAACCTTTTTGCTCTGCCATCCGCTCCCACTGGTTCATATCGTCAAAGAATTCTTGCAGAGCATGGACAGCATCCTGTAGTTCAGGACTGTCCAGTGAGATCCTGTTTTTCATGGCTTTGTAGGTACGAGCATCCTCATAAGCCTTGCGCTCCGCCTCTGTAAACAGCCCTGCCAGGCCTTCCTCATCCTGCATGTCGGTATCACTGACCCGCAGTTTATCCCTCCAGGAAATTGCCAGCAGTCCCGCAGGGGTAACACGATGGCAGGCAGCTATGCAGATATTCTTCAGTTTTCCAATCTGCGCAGCTTGGGCCAGTCCCTCGTCATCCAAGGCAGTCCGCTGCAAAAATAAATCTTTAAGAGGATGGTCTTTTAACAGTTCCAGCCCATGTCCGGCAATCTGCCTGCCCCGCAGCAGGGCCAGCATACTCAGCTTGGGAATCCGTGCCAGAATAGGAAAGCACCCATCCCCAAACGGGGCATCCTCCAAGGAGACCTGCTGAAGTTTTGGGCATTGCCTGACGGCCTCTTCAAGTGTCTCCAAATTCAGCGGCGCTTCTACTCGTTTCGTTTCGTTGCAGAGGTAGGCATCGTCCCGATATTCCAGCATATAAGTATTGGGGGAAAATTCCAGCATACCATTTCCTCCTAATGAAACATCATTGTTTCTTCATCTATTCTCACAGAAATGTCACAGGTCGTTGTTTTTTGCACTTGAAATATCACAATTCTGTGATATTTCAAAAAGATTCGATATACGGTAGCCAAAGCTATTTCGATGGGCCTTGGGGGCATTCGTTCTCGTCCGGTTTGAATACTTTCAAATATGCGGGGCGGTTCTCTGCCGGCTCCCCATAGACATACAGGGTGTCGCTTTCCGTGTCCAGGCAGGTGTGGCAGTAGCGCCCGCTGGGGAAGGGGTATGGCTCCTGGAGGCGCTGGAAGTCCACGCCACCCTCGAACAAAACCGTTTGAATCTCGGCGGGGTCCTCAATCTCGTCCGGCTGGGCCTTTGGCTCCAGATTTAAAAGCAGGATGTCCAGGAGGAAGGACTGAACCGAATCGGAGAAGGGCGCCCAGCTATATACATCGTCCTGGTCGTTGTAGTACACCACCGGGTTGGGCTGATCCCAATCCTCCGCTTTGATGCCTGCATACCAGCAGCCCTGATTTTCGCACCAGAACAGCAGATAGTTGCCGGTCACCTCGCCCCACCGCTCCCGGGGCAGGGCGCGTATCTTCACCAGCTCCGGGTAGTCCTCTTCTCCCGGCTTGCTGAAAGTCTCCAAGTCTTCGTCAATGTGATCGTAAGAAAAGGTCAGACGTTTCTTAAAGAGTTTGGCCTTTTTGTCCGGGATGAATATCTCATGCAGTGCGCAGTTCAGGCTGGCCTTGCCGCAGGTGCGATAATATTCCCGCAGGGCAGCGGGAAGGCGTATCCCTGCCGCCGCCTCATAGGCGGTAACTGTCTTCTCGGAAAACCCTGTTGCTTTCCCCTCTCCAAAGCCGAACAGTGGCTCGGCCCAACGAACCAGTTCTATGGGGGAAATCTGATAACGCTTTTTGCTCATAACACTGTCCTCCTAGTATCTTGAAATTTTACACAAAATCATTGCTTGTCTGTGATACCACTATCATAACAGTCAATTCTCACAGAAATGTCACAATCACAGGTTTTCTCGGAAAAATTCATCTATACGGCAGAAATACGGAAAATGTGGAACCGCAACCCACTGTTGAAGTGACTTTAATATATCCTCCCTGCATGGTGATGATCTCGCGGGCCAGGTACAGTCCTATTCCGATGCCCTCAATGTCGTGTACTTCTTCTTCTCGGTAAAAGCGTTTGAAGATGATCCCCTGTCTGTTCTCCGCGATTCCTTTTCCGCTGTCGGTTATGTCGATTTTCACATAGAACTCCCAACTTTGGACGGACACCCGAATAGTGCCACCCGCTGGCGTGTACTTCACAGCATTCTCCAGAATGTTGAACAGGGCTTCACTTGTCCATTTTCTGTCGTGGGGCAGAATGATGTCTTCTGGACAATCTACACTGACATGAATATGTTTCCTTTCCGCGTTCAGCAAAATACCGCCCAGCGCCGCCGCCAGAGTATCATAAAGCGGCTGTATCTTTATGTCCAGTAAAATAACACCGGTTTCCAGGCGGGAGGTCTTTATCATGGCCTGCATGAGAAAATCCAGCTTTTCTAGCTGGCCGCTGGAAGCCTGCAAAAACTCCCTCTGTTTTTCCTTTGGCATAGGTTGTTCCAGCAGCGTGGCATTTACCATTTTAAGATTGCTGATTGGTGTTTTTACCTGATGGGATATGTCGGAGATCAATTCCTGCAAATCAGCCCGCTCTTTCGCCATGCTCTTCTGGCTCTCCCGCAGTACGTCATAGAGGTGAGCCAGCCGGTGATTGATTTTATAAAACAGGCTTTCTTCCTCGTAGATTTGTGGCGGCGTTGCTGCTCCATTCAGCATATCGTCTATCGTCTGACACAGGTTGTCCGAAAACAAAACCAGCTTGTGACGGAGGAAAGCCACGAAAAGGGCAGCACAGAAGAACACCAGCAGAATAAACAGCAGACACAGCCACACGATTGCTGGATTTCTGACAAAGAGGTAAGCCGAAATAATGGTCACAATGGAGAGCAAACCTAAAAAAGCTATCCCCACCGCACAGGCGCGGTTGATAGAAAGTTTGCCAGCACTCACTTTTTCGTCCCTCCAATCCACATATAACCCATACCATAGACGGTCTTGATATATTGCAGGCCGTCTGCTTCGATTTTCCCCCGGATGCGGCTGATCGCTACAGTCAATGCATGTTCGTCCACAAAGTTTTCGTCCGCGTCCCACAACTTTTCAAGAAGGATCTGCCGGGTCAAAACGGTTTGCGGATTTCTCACCAACACTTTTAGTAAGCGGTATTCCATCGGAGTGAAGATCACTGGTTCCCCCGCGAGGGTGGCAGTCAATTCCGAAAAATTGATGGATAGAGTACCGTCTGTGTAGCAATCGCCGCCTGTCTGCTTCTGGATGCGGGCCAGCAGCGCTGAAACCTTTTTGCGGAATACGCTGATCGGAAACGGCTTTGTTACGTAGTCATCCGCTCCCAACTCAAAGCCTTTCAGCATGTCGCTCTCCATGTCGTTCGCTGTCAGAAAAATTACAGCGGTATCAGGCCGGCGCTCCTTGATTTTTTCGCATAGGTCAAACCCATTCCCATCAGGCAGGTTGACATCCAAAACAATCAAATCATAGTCCTGTACCTCGCAGAACGATACTGCCGCTTTCTTTGTTACAGCGGCATCCACAGTATATCCAGCTGCAGAGAGGTTGTAGCAAAGCGTATTGTTTAAAAGGTGATCGTCTTCAACAACTAAGAGTTTCATGGCTTCACTTCCTTCCTAAATCAGAATACCAGGAGAACATTTGTCAAGGGGGATTTCACCAAAAGGTAAAATCCCCCCTGATAAATTGGAGTCTGTCAATCAATATACGATTCCTTCGCGATTGCTTACCTCCGCAGAAATGCTAAACTCCGGTGTGTCACCGCGATACAGGGAGAAAGTGAAACCATCCCTGACGGCCCTTTGGAGACTGTCGTTTACCTGCTCAACCTTGTACCCCATAGATGTCATCACCCGCTCAAACTCCACAGGCTCTGATTCTACCGTCAGTCCGTATACAGACACAGCCGGGTCAGTTATTTCTATTGTTGTGACATAACTTCCCCCATCGGCGTGGTCCGGCCAAGCGGTTAGAATGTAAGACACCCGCACATGGGGCCGTTCTCCCTGCTCACTCATGTGGTAGTCCTTTCCCAGAAATTCCTGGGCCCCCATCCAGCCGGTTATCTCGTCGTATCCCCTCCAGTCCACCAGCGACCCGTCATCGCATATCCAGAATTCCAGAGTTGTGTCCTCTGGTTTTGGTGGAAAATAAGGCTTGTCTGGCTGTGTAAAAACCACCACCGCCCATATTACGACAGCCAAACCTCCCAATGCCGCAATGGCGATGGATAGCTTTTTCATCTTCATGTTACAACAAACCTCCGTTTGTCAAATTGACATGAGCAAAGTATACCAGAAATACTGGTAGCTTTCAACTCTCATTTATAGGCGCTGATAGTAGTAGCAAGCAATGTGCCAGTATATACCCGGCGCAGCTTGTTGGTGGCCGATGGCCCCCAAGCCCCCGGTGCATCGGCGTAGCTCCGCCCGATGCACAAGCCGCTGTTGGCGTCTGCTGGTATATACTGGCAGGGGACGACGCCCCGGCGGAACCATCCCCCGGAGGGCGCACGGCTGCCGTCAGGCAGTACCACCGCAGGCCCCTGGCCGGTGGTGAGTAAGTGCGCTCTTCGAGAGGGCTGACAAAGAGAACGGAGCGCCCAGGTCACCCCCGGACGCTCCCGCTTCGGTTTCCTCCTGCTGGTCGATCACCGCCTTCCAACCTGTGCCATTTTGCCACAAATGAACCGCCGGTCATGTAATGTATTCGGTGGTGAAACCACCCTTTATACATTACATCTCACTAAAATGTCACAGGAAAGTCACAACCAAATAGATTTTGATGAAAGCAGTATACCCCATTACCAGCTCTACACGCAAGATGATGAAAGCCCTCGTCCGACAAAACAGCTGACTTTATGGTGTACCTGTTTTTGAAAGCTCTTTGTTGTCAAAAATCCAACCTTGATTAGAACGGAGGAAATTACCGTCCTCACCTTCCGCATTGAACTTGAATGATCTCCGCTTTGACGGATGCTCGGCGATCCCGTACCGTCACGGCTCAAAAACCACCTTCTCCATGTCTGATTTTAGAATCATGGTAACTTTCTCGCCGTCATACTCAACAGACAAAGCTGGCTCATTTGAAATCTTCAGACTGCCAACACCATCCCTGCCGCATAGATAAACACAGTCGGAATCCATGCGATTGGTGAAATACAGCCCTTGATCGGTCAAACAAAAGTCAGAGGCAACCATATTCCGAAATGGCCTGGCCTTGTGGGTCTTAGTATCATACGCCGTCAGCAAAGAATTTTCGTTGATGTAAAAGATCGTCCGCCCATCAAACGCTATATTCTCCCTGGTGGGGATGTCCAGCATTTTCGTGAGCTGGATTGTTCTGCCTACTTCCGTAATCCCATCATTCGTAATGAAAAAGAGGCTGTCATCGTTCAAGAAAAAGCCGTAGCAGTATTGCAGAAACATCCAGGTATCCCCCACGGTATAATCAATTCCCAGCAGAGATCGCCCGCTGTCCGTTATTTTCTCAAAAACAACTTGTTCCTCAAAGGTTTCCGTATTGAGCTGGACGATGGACACTTGGGTAAACGTGCTGTTGTAGCTGCCAACCCGGTCAACATATTGTTCTGTGCGGGAGGTCATATAGTAAATATAGGCGGCATCCACATAAACGGCCTGGATGGATTCCCCATCCGAAAAGGCCCCAAACAGC
The DNA here is from genome assembly GCA_003612335.1 of bacterium 1xD42-67. Taxonomy (GTDB): domain Bacteria; phylum Bacillota; class Clostridia; order Oscillospirales; family Oscillospiraceae; genus Lawsonibacter. The sequence continues at coordinate 15,916 of RAYO01000036.1, read as the reverse complement.
GGAGAGAGAGCCAAATCCGTCAAAGTGCCGGTTGCCCGGTTCTCCAGAGAGTATGTCCTCGTCTGGTCATCAAAGATCACGCTGTAGGTTTCCGACATACTTGGCGAAGATGAATTGTATATTCCGTTTGCGGACGTTCCGAAAGAACAGCCGGATAGCGAAATCAGAAGCAGCAGGCTCAATGCGGCAGCTCTGTAACCTCTGACGGGCTTTCTTTCAGACTGCCAGCAGTTTGTGTTTTGCCGCAGCACCCACCATACCATGAGGGCGCAGCACACAGCAGACAGGCCGAGCAGGGCCAGCAGTTCCTGGGGGGAACGCTCTAAAAAAGTCACAATGGGTTCTCCTGTCAACGAATCCTCCACGGAGGAAGTTCCCTCCAAAAAGCCGGCTGCCAGCAGGAACGGCAGGGGCAGCGGCAAACGGTAACAAATTTGTCTGGACAGGCCGATATACGGGATCAAGGTGGATGCCACTCCGATCACCACTGTTAGGGCATACTTCTTCACCAAAACGGAGAGAAAGAGCAGCAGGGCGGCGAGGTACACCGAGCCAAAGCAGCGCAGGACGGTCAGCATCAGATACGCGGCCAGCAAAGAAATATTTTTTGTACTGCCCCCGAAACTGGCGATACTCTGAACAGGGTACTCCCCATTGGGCAGGCCGTATTTTATTCCGAAGAAAGCAAAGCGAATCAGGGCCAACCCTCCGCAGAGAGCGAACACGGCGCAGAGGGTCATCACGACTTTGCATCCGGCACTCTTACGGCTCTGCGGCGCAGTCCGCAAAAGCGCGTCCATCTGACAGCTATACTCCGAACAAAAAACCGTGGTCGCCAAAATCAGAACGGCAAGGAACAGCGGGAAGTCCAGCGTTTGGGCGGCAAACAGCCCCGCCCAGCCGTTTGTGTTCAGAAAGTAATGATTGCCGGTGTTCTCGCAGATATATAAATATTGCTGGTACGCAGCTTCAAACCCATTCTCATGGGTCAATACAGTGTTGACCTCCGCGATCTGTTGCTCATACTGCTCCGCTGTGATCTGGCCGCTGTAATAGCTTTCCTGCAACTGGGCGCGGGTACTGCGGGCCTCCGTGATGGCCTGGGCCTCCTGTTCCAGCCAAGCGGCCTTTTCCTCTGTGTACGCCCCGTCCAGCCGTTCCAGATACCACTCGTATTCCTCGCGATATTCTTCCATCGCGCTGTTCTGCGGCCTGTCGGCTGCAGCCAGCCAAACCGTACTGACCAGGAGCACAGCCAGGATATAGAATAGGCCTCGTTGCATGACCATCAGTTTTTTCCATTCATAAGAGAAAACACTCATTTTGCCCTCCCAACACAGCGGTGACAGTTTTCCGCTGACAGAAAATAGATTGCGGCAACAAGCACAAAGCCCGCTGTCAAAGAAATCCAAACTGCGGCCTGCCAAGTCAGGACGGGAAAGCCGCCCAGGTTCACAAACTCCGTTTTCCCCAGGAGAACACGGTTGGTCAGCAGAGAGTAAGGGTTCAGCACCTTCGCCCAGAAGAAATTGGAGTAGGCGCAAACGGCTCCGCTGACGATCAGCACCATACAGAGGGCAAAGTCAATGACAAAGGGAAGCAGGGCATTTTTCCAGAACATCGAAACCAACAGCCAGAGCATCCCAATCACCCATGTGCCAGCGCATTTAAGTGCCGCAGACAAGAGGACATACTGGAAAATGCTGAGATTAACGGATGCCTCCACAAAGTTCGGAATTGCGAATACCGGGAGGGTCAGCCCTTCAAACGTCTGGAATGAGGCCGCAAAGCCAATCAGATCAATCAGAGAAAACCACAGCGATGTCAGGAACAGAAACAGGGTGGCCGCAAGGATTTTTGCCAGGGTGGTTTTTCTGCCGCCATTGGAACTTACCAGCAGCAGCATATCCATCTGCGTCTCCCTCTCGCTCACAAAGGTGCCGATGATCCCGTAAAGGCAGAGCATGAGGGTCAGAACGATGGAAAAATCATAGTTCAGATAGTAATTGCACATTTCCTGGTAGGCAAAGGCGGGGATGGTGCGTCCTGCGTAAAGATGATAGATTGCGCCGCTCTCCCTCTGCCGGTAGACGGCTCCCTGTTCTTCATAGAGCGCGGCATTTTGCCGCGCTCTATTTGATACTTGCTCCGACCGACCGCCGTACTCATAGAAATACTGCATAGGCGTCACATAATACTTGTCCAACAGGTTCCTGTCGCTGTATAGGTTCCCGGTCATGGTGTTGGGGTCATCAGTGGCTGTGCTTGCGGTCATATCCGATGTAGCCTGCGCCAACGGCTGATAGACCGCAAGCAGCTGTTCGATCTTCTCTGGGGTGATCTCGCCCCGGTATTCCTTGTAGAGCTGCCAATAGACCGTGTGCCAGCTCTGCGCACCGCTCCCGTCTGCCAGATAGGAGTAGGACGTGTACTCACCATAGATTTTGAACAGGTTGGCAAGGCTGAACGCCACAAAAAGCGCCAGAATGGAACGCTTGCAGAACTGCTTGATAAATTCATACCGTATCAGACGTATCATGGCTCTCTCCTCTGCAATATCGTCAAACAACGCGAAAAACAGCGTTGCTGTTTTTCAGACGGGTAAAGCCCGTCTGCGTGTGAAACACGCTGTGTTTGACGATGAAATCCAAACCGAGGCCGCCAAATGCGGCCTGCTGCGGCGTTTACGCCGCAGCGCATGAAAAAGATATTGATCTTTTTCATGCCGTTTGATTATAGTACAAGAACACATCTTCCAGGTTGGGGTGGACAGGCTGTGCGTCCTTGATCGGGCATCCATCCTCGACAATGCGGAGCGTAAAATGTTCGCCCTCCTGCTTCATGTTGCTGACGCAGTACGTATCAGTCAGCAATACAGCGTCCTCAGCCCCGACAGTCACATTCCATACCTTGCCCTCAATGTTCCGCTCCAGCGCGGCGGGCGTCCCCTGCATGAGCAGCGTCCCCTGTTTCAGAAGCAGGATTTCCCGCGCGATGCACTCAACATCTGAAACGATGTGGGTCGCCAACAGGATCGTCCGGCCCTGGGCAAACCGGGAGATCAGGTTCCGAAACCGTATCCGTTCGCTGGGGTCAAGACCGGCGGTAGGCTCGTCCAGAATTAAAATCTTTGGGTCGGACAGCATGGCCTGCACGATGCCAACGCGCTGGCGCATACCGCCGGAGAGCGCACCGATTTTCTTGTCCTGCGCGTCCGTCAGGTTCACCGTGGCAAGCAGCTCCGAAACCCGGTCTTGCGCTTGATTGGCGGAAATGTCTTTCAGCGCACACATATAGAGCAGAAAATCTTTGACAGTAAAATCCCGGTAAAAAATAGGATACTGCGGCATATAGCCGATTTGGGACAAGAACGCTTTGCCCAGCGTTCTCACGTCCTGACCGTCCACCCGGATCGTGCCACTGTCACCGCACAAAATACCTACAAAGGTATTGATAAGCGTTGTTTTCCCGGCCCCGTTTTCACCCAGCAGGCCGTACACACCTTCGCCCAGCGTAGCGGTAAAGTTTTTCAGCGCATACTTGCTCTTATATCGCTTTGATACACCGCTCAATGTAATCTCCATGTTAATCACCGAACTTAAAAGTCGATACCAGTGTATTGACCTCGTTGATACTGCTGCCGAGAAGCACTACAGCGGTCTTTGCATCGTCCAAAAGGTAAATCTTGGGGATGCGGTTGAAATATGTGGGATCGGAGTTCTCAATCACTTCGGTAGCAATCAGTTCGCCGGAGGCCACATCGTAGACACGAACGGTCAGGCTGCCATCTAAAACGGCGGTGGCCACATAGTTCCCCTGCTCCGAGCCGTACACGCCGTCTTTGCCCTCACCGCTGGCGGAGAAGGAAAGCGTATTGGCGCTGCCGGTTGCCCGGTCCACCCAAAGCAGCGTTCCATCGGCCTGGGTAAAGGTCTGCGGGAAAAACAACCGGCTGGCGCTGCTCTGTATTTCTTCCATTTCATAGCCGGACGGTTTTGTGAGCTTCAGACCGCTGCCATCCACGGCGATGCTCCCGTAGATGGAAAAGTCTTCCTCGCTGTCTACCGCGGGAATTGAGCTGCCGCTGCCATAGAACACGATCTGGCTGTTATCCTGGGCAAAGGCAGCGCCGCTCAGCATGGAAATTCCAATGCTGGCTGTCCCGGCGTTTTGGGCCACATCCAGGAGCGTCGCCAAACTCCCGCTTTCCAGGTCATACAGATACAGCCCGCCCAAGGCGGCGAAGGCCAGCTTTTTCCCATCTGTGGAGGCCGCTACGCCTCCGGTTTCGCTGACAACAAAATCTCCCGGCAAAAGCTCATTCACCGCAATTTCCTTAGTCAACGTAAGGGCGCTGTCATAGATATACGCCATCATGCCGTCATCGCCCATGCCGGTCAGGACGTAGCCCCCGTCAATGGCCTGCGCTTCAAAGTCGCGCAAGGGCGCTTCTGCGGTAGCCAGCACCGAGGCAGCACCCGTGTCATAGAGGTACAGCTTGTCCGCCAGTACGAGAAGCGTTCCATCCCCGGCATATGCGCAGCTCTGGAGCTTGCCGCCAAACAGGGCGGGATCGAAGGTGCAGGAAGAAGGGGACTGTCCCTGCTGACTGCCTGCGTTTGGAACAGAAACCACGGGTGTATTGGAGGGATTGCTTCCCGAAACCGAAGGAGCCGGGGAATCCGCCTTACCGCAGGCGGACAATGCCAGGGTAAAAAGCAGCGACAATGTGATGCAGAGTGTCTTTTTCATGTTCAGTTCTCCTTATACAATAAAATAGAATTGGCCTTAAAGAATGGAGCGGAGGCTCCGTTCTGGGGGACAGCCACACAGTAGAAGGTGTTAAACTGCCCCAGCTTGTCCGGGTCGATCACGGCCTCAAGCTCCATGACGCCCCCCTTGCTCAGTGTGATGGAACAGGAAGTGCTTTCGCCAATTTTCACCGGCTGGTGATCCAGGAAAAAGGCAATGCTGTAACTTGATCCGGCTGTGCCGCACATAGTAAATCGCAGGGGAACGGGTGCGGAGACCCGCAGGTTGTCATAGGTGATGCCGCCGTCACAGGAGAACGTATAGTAGATCCCGCTGTCCAGCGCGTCCATGCTGACGCCGCCCCAGCCGTATTTGGGAAGTTCGCTTTCCACATACTGCGCTGTAACTTTTTCCTCCCGCACATCACTCCGCGCGAAGATTTCCCGGACAGGCGGAAGGTCTGAATGGGCGGCAGGCGCGTCCGCATGGAACTGCAATTCAACACGGGAATCCAGCGTTTTATGATACCAGCCATAGCTGGATGTGGATTCCATATCCGGCTGGAAGTCCGGGTTTGTGATGCTCACCACGGTCAAGGCCAGCGAATCGCCGGTACTGCCGGTCACAGGCTCAAAGAGGAAAGAAAAGCTCTGGTCCTCCCCTGCGGGAAAGCTGTGGCAATACTCATACTCCGCTGTGGGTTCGTTCACCTTATAGGGCTGGGGCTGGCCGTCTAAGAACAGAAGAAATCCAACGGTATCCATCTTGCCGGTGAGGGAAAACTGATACTCCAGCCGAAACTCGCCGCCGTCATAGGGGAATGGCAGACGCTCCCCACCCTCAGAAAAATCAGGTGAAGCAGCCGCATGAGTGAGCATCCCCAAGAATCCGGCATCCTCCTCCGCAGCATCAAACGGGTTTGCGGCGGCGGCCTGTGACGGTGGGGGCGTACTGTCTGGAATGGCGTAGTTCCCGCAGGCGGCGAGGGATAAAAGAGCGCCGCACAAAAGGGGAACCGCAATCAATCGTTTTCGCATAAATGACCTCCTTTGCTTTGATAGACTAAGCATAATGGGCAAAGGTCAAGATTCGGTCAAGAAATGAAAAATGCCGCCCAGGTTTTTGGGGCGGCATCTGGGAGGAACGATTTTTACAATCTGTATTGATTGATGGTGATGGTCGCTTTCACACAGGCCCCATGGGGCGGTTGATTTGAAAGCTCTATGGTTCCCCCATGCTTTTGGCACAGCACCCGGCTCACCGCAAGCCCCAGGCCCAGGTGCTTGCCGGAGGTATCTTCGGAGTAGAACAGGGCGGTTTTCTTTTGCAGCAGCTTTTCCGAAAAACCCGGCCCATCGTCTGTCACGGTGGCCGACAGCGTTCCGTGTTCCAGATAAAAGGCAAGCTCAATTTGATGTTCCGCAAAACGCAGGGCATTGGAGATCAGATTTTCCAGAACTCGGTACAACAGCTCCCCGTCAAGAATGGCCCTCCCCTTCGGCACATGGAGGTCACAGGAAAAACGCACCTCGGTATTCTGAAACAGGATGGATAGCGAGTCCGCCATGTGCTGTAAAAACTCCGGAAGTTCCACTTCTCTGCGGCGGACTTCTGTTTCTTCAATCGCGCCCAGGTCGCGCATGGTATCTGTGTAGCGGCCCATACGCTCCGCAGTAATGCCGAGATTGGTGAGCGCCTTTTCTAATTTTTCGTCCGTCAAGGTTCCGCCCTTGTTGTTCTCCTGTAAATATTCCACATAGCCTGTCATAATGGCGATGGGATTACGCAGATCGTGGGCCACGGACGCCTGCAATGCGCGGCGTTCCTCCAGCATACTCCAGAGCTGACGGTTATTCTCATATAGAGTCTGCCGCATTTTTTCAAACGCGGTACAGAGCTGGCCCAACTCATCCCGCCCGTCAAAGTTGATCTGAAAATTCAAATCCTGGTCTTGAATATGCGTGGTGGCATCCATCAGGACAGTGATTGGCGGCTCCAATATCTTGTGATAAAACCACCACGCGCACAAAGCAATTCCAATCACAGCAAACAGGAAGGGCAGCAGCACCATACAAACCTGCGAAACACGGTAGGCCGTTCTCGCTTTCGGGGAAAGCATGGAGTAGCTGGATTCAATACGCTCTATCCGGTAGCTCGTCTGTTCCTGACTCTCGTCGTGTTCCTGACCGTCCGCTACCAGTTGACCGAATGGCGCTGGTGAGCCATCAAGAACATATCTCATCTTTGCCTCTGTAATCGTACCATCCGGGACGGTTGTCTGCTGCGTCAGCCAGACCTCATTGGAATCAGGGAGAATATGCTTTTGAAAGCGGTAACAGCCGAAAATCGCAAGGGCGCTGCAAAAGAACACAATCAGCATTGTGGACGCCACAGCCTTCATAAAAGAGCGTTTCAATGACTGCCTTTTTATTTTTTCCATCGGTAGCCCATCCCCCAAACTGTTTCGATGTACTCGCTTCCGCTGGCCTGCATGAGCTTTGCGCGAATCTTGCGGATATGCTCCTTGATCACGCTGCTGTCACCCTCCGCGTCATATCCCCATACCGTCTCATAAATACGCTCCTTGTCAAAAACCTGATTTGGATTAGATGAGAGAAACTCAATGATGTCAAATTCCCTCTTTGAAAAGGAGAGCTCCTGCTCATTCCAAAATACTTTCCGGTCAGAGAGGTTGATAATCAGCCCTTGAGAGGCCACAACTTCTGGTGGGCGCATGTTCCGCTCGTCCCGGCGCAGATGCGCTTCAATACGGGCGGTCAATTCCTGCAAACTGAATGGCTTCGTAATGTAGTCGTCCCCTCCGGCCCGCAGGCCGTTGACCTTATCCTGCTCTGTGATCCGCGCCGTCAGGAACAAGATAGGGCAGACGATGTGATTCCGAATGACCTTGCACAGCTCCAGCCCATCCATCCCCGGCATATTGATGTCCAGAAGAATAAGATTTGGTTTTGTATTCAATTTTTCCATGGCTTCATTGCTGCTGTTGGCAACGGAAACCGTATAGCCGTGATCCTGCAAATGGGTGGAAAGCAATTCGGTCAGGATCGGCTCATCATCAACGATTAAAATTCGATATACCATGCAGACACCTCCATTCTTTTTCATTATACGGGGAAAAGTCAAAATTCCGTCAAGGTCATACACTATTCTTCAAGAATTAGCAGATTTCTATTATAGTTCGCTCTATTAGTACGGAGTACAGGGGACACGGAACAAAGGGATGGGTAATGTAGCAAGTATATGATATACTCTTTAAGAAGCCCTTTGCCGTCCAGTCACGCTCTCAAACCGTCCAGTCACGTCAACCGGCTTTACTCCAGCGCCCATATGAACGAATAAATACATAGAGGAATATCAACATGATAAAAATAGCGATTTGTGATGATGAAGCCAATATCCGTGCCTATCTCATTTCACTGATCCGGGCGCAGTCCTGCCCCTGTGAGATCGTGGAGTACGCTTCTGCCGGCGACTGCCTTGCAGACACCCAAGAAATTGACCTGCTCTTTCTGGATATAGAGCTGACCACCGACCGCTCCGGCCTGGATGGTATGGCCCTGGCTCGGAAGATCAGGGAGCGTGCAACCGGGACACAGCCGGTCATTATCTTTGTGACTGGCTATGAGCGGTATGTATTCGATGCCTTTGACGTGGGGGCGTTCCAATACCTGCTGAAACCGGTGGACGAGGAAAAGTTTGCCAAGGTCTTTTCCCGCGCGGTTGCACAAATCGGAACTGCTAGGGAAAAACCGGGGCGTGTGCTGACGCTCCAATCCGCCAACACCAGCAAAACCGTACCGCTGGACAGCATCTACTACATCGAAAGCAGCAATCATAAGGTCGAGCTGCATTTGAAGAATGGCGAATTTGCCTGCTATGCAAAAATCGGAGATTTGGAGCTGGAACTGCAAGATCAGTTTTTCCGCATCCACAAGGGCTATTTGGTCAACCTCTCCTATGTGGCCGGGTACAGCAAAACGGAAGTGACACTGACAAATGGGGAACGGCTTTTGCTCTCAAAGTATAAGTACCAAGACTTTGTTAAAGCGTATCTCCATTTCTTGAAAAAAGGAGCGGGCCTATGAGTGAAACAGGATTCCGCATTTTCAACAGTGCTTTTTCTGCTGGGGCAGAATTGACCTACGCAGTCCTGCTCACCGCCTTTTTCAAGCCATTAATCCCCTCCCAGGGCCGGAAGTGTCGAAAGCTGCTCCTTGTATTTTCCGTCTACATCCTGTTTGAGATCGTCTGCAACCGGGCCGCGCTCCCGCAAGGTTCTTTCGGGCTGATTTTGATGGCGCTGCTGCTGGCGGTATCAAAGTGGATCGACTTGGAAAAGCCCTTTGTATTCCTCCTGACGCTGCTCTATTTCAACGCCAGAATTTCCAGCGGCCTGATGGTGCAAAGTCTGTACTTCATTGTGGAACGGTCGCTGCCCTTCCAACCGGAACCGCCGGAGGCGATCTTTCTTCGGGCCGCTTTTCTGGTTGTGCTGTTCCTGGTGTCTCATGCCGCTATGCTGGCTGTCATGCTCTACGCCCTTCAACGTCAAATACGGAAACGGCGCATAACGCTCCACTGGCGGGAGCTGTGCTATATCAGCTTGGTGCCAACAGCGGGGATCTTGTTCGGACAGGTGATCTCCCGGCTGCTGATCGAGTTCAAGGACGGCGCTCTGCTCCAGCTCTATGAGCGTCACCCGGCATTTCTGGCGGTGATTCCGGTGCTGGCCCTGCTGTTCTACGCAGGGGCCTACCTGACCATCGCCTTTCAGCAGGGCATGGCGGCGCTGCGGGAGGAACAGGCCAACTATTTCGTAGAACGCCAGCAGACGCAGGCAATCCGAGCGCGTATCCATGAGGCGGAGCAATTCTATACCCGCATCCGTCAACTGAAACATGAAATGCGGGGGCACATGACCAATATCAAGGTGCTGGCCGGTCAGGGCGAGTACGCCAGCCTGGATGACTATATCGCCCGGATGAACGAGAGTATCAGCGACTTTGAATTGACGCTTCAAACGGGAAACCCGGTCACGGATGTGATCGTCAACGATACACGACGGCGGAGCCTTGATTTGGGCATCCGCTTTCAAATGGATTTCCATTACCCGGAGCCGGGGGCCTATGACGCCTTTAACGTGGGTATCATCCTGCAAAATCTTCTGCAAAATGCGTTGGAGGCTTGCGAGAAGGTCAGCGAGGGTGAGCGGTTTATTATACTGACCGGGAAGAGAAAAGGGCGTTTCTTTCTGCTCGAGGTCAAAAACTCTTTTGCGGGCGAGGTGGTATTCGGACAGGACGGTTTGCCTGTCACAACGAAAAAAGAGGATGTTCCCATGCACGGCATCGGCCTGTCCAACGTGCGCCGGGAGGCGGAGAAGTATATGGGAGAATTGGAGCTGAAAGCGGATCAGCAGATATTCTCCGCAACGGTTTTATTGCAGGAAAGGAGCAGCTTATGAGCAGTATCATCCAACCGAATTACGCGACAAGAGCATATAGCGCCCCCACAAAGGCCCGTGAGACAAAACAGACCGGGACACAGGCCAACAGTTTTCTTGATATGGCGGCGCAGACCAGTGGTCGCAGAACGGACACGCTGACAACCGGCATAAGCGGCCTTATGGGTATGGCGGGTTTGCCTACCAGCCTGATGATGGATTTGTCGGTGCGGGCTACCGGGCAGGTTCAGGCAGGGAGTGTGGAGGCAACAGAAGCAACGGAGGCTCCTTCTCTGGAAACCATGCTGAAAGCCAAATATCCCAACATCCATTATCACGTCTTTGATGCCAGCAGCGGCTATTGGAGAACAAGAAACGACTATCCCCACTACCTGCTGTACCAGGACGGGGACAAAGCCAAGGAAACACTGGAGAATTGGCAGCCAACCGGGGCCAATCCCTTCTACGGTTCCATAGATGGCAGATTTACTGCTCCGAAAGAGATTCACGCCCTGGGCAACGTCCCGCCTGGGAGTAAGGCTGTGGTCATCCATCCCAAGGTACAGGAGCGCATGGAGCAAGATCCGGCCTACGCCCAGGAGATTTTTGCGAAGATCGACACATGGTTTGCCTTTGACGTGGCACGAAACGAGGCCATCATGCCGGGGAGTACATGGGATATGTCCCAGGCCGTTGCCATCGGGGAGGACGGTAATATTTGTAATGCCTGTTCTTCCAGCGCGGGCGGGGAGATTACCTACTCCAAGAGCGGTTCTGACGATGGAGAAAGCTGGTGGGATTTGCGTATGGCCCGCCACGCCGAGCTTATGGAGCTGGCGGTAGAAAAGCAGATTGAGCGCCGCATACAGGCATCTCAAATGGCCTCGTCCGCCGCAGCAAAGTCCCAGCTTGCCGCTATGTTGACGGGAGGAAATCTGCGGGAAATTTTCGGCAGCGAGATTGCCGGTATTCCCACGGAAACTGTTCTGGCAATCACACAGGCCCAGGTTTGGGGCGGCGGAGCAATTTTCTGATTATCCCTCTTACAATAAAACGGAAGGACAAGGCACAGTGGGACTTGTCCTTCCGCTTTCTGTTCAGATAACCATGGTATAATAAATGAGAAATTTGAAAACTACACACTAATCACAAAATTCTATGTTATGCTGTTTCCTGGAGGTGTTGTTATGCAAAAGATTTTAGTTGTCGAGGATGACTTGGACATTCAAGAACTATTGAAGAATTTTCTGCAAGAGGTAGGATATGAGATCATTTTAGCCAGCGATGGTGTGGAGGCCCTTTCCGTATTTTCAACCGCACAGTTTGATTTGGTGTTACTGGATGTAATGCTCCCCAAAATTGATGGGTTTGCCGTTTGCGAATTTATAAGAAAACAGTCCCAGGTTCCTATCATCATGCTTACTGCATTGAGCGGAGAGGAAGAACAAATCCGGGGACTGAATCTGCAAGTGGACGACTATATCACAAAGCCCTTTTCCATGCCAATTTTAATTCGGAAGATTGCCGCCGTCCTGCGGCGGAGCAGCGGGCCACAAGAGGATGAACACAAAACGATTTCCTATCAAAATCTTATTTTGGATTGCGACAATTATACGGCCACAGTGGACGGGGCCGCTTATGAATTGACGCAACGAGAATTTGAAGTGTTGAAAGAACTGCTCACTAATCAAGGACGTATTCTGACCCGGCAAAATCTTTTGGATAAACTGTGGCGGTATGACTTTTATGGGGACGAGCGCGTGGTTGATACGCACATCAAGAATTTGCGGAAGAAGTTGGGAATTGAATTTATCCAGACAATCCGAGGGGTGGGATATAAAATTGACAAAGAAAATTAAAAGCAGTTTATTTGCAAAAGTATTTCTAATTACTTCGGTTATGTTGCTGTGTATATCGCTGCTGGTGTTCGGAATGCTGGCGTGGCTAATGCCGCAGACCTATTCCAACAGACTGAACACAATTCTGGATAAACGGGCGCAGGACTTTATTTCTGAACTGGAACAAGTGCCTTTTTCGGATAGCGGCGGTTTGTTCGACCAATTTGTAGCGGATACGGAAATCAACTCAGTTGAGTTATACAACAGTGGCGGCGATTGGGTTGCATTACCCTCAAAAGAATTTGACAATGAATGGACGGGGAATATCGCACAAACGGCATTCGCTGGCCCTGGTGAAACCTCTCCCGTTTTATCAAACCAATACTATTTTTCTTTTTCTGATTGCAGTGACCGCTATACTCTCGTTGTCTATGGTGAGGCAGAACAAATTTCGGAACTACAACAATCCTTTATCCGTGTTTTTCCGATTATCTTGCTATTAGTATTGGCGATTGCCCTTGTCATATCTTGGCTGTACTCTCGTATGATTACAAAGCCCGTCCTGGAAATCAGCCACATATCCGAAAAAATGTCTGATTTGCAGTTGGATTGGATGGTTGATGAACAACGGACTGATGAATTGGGAACGCTGGGGAAAAGCCTGAACAGGCTATCCCGCAATCTTTCAACCGCCCTGTCTGATTTGCAAAACGCAAACAGAAAACTTGAAGCTGATATTGAACATGAAAAGGAACTGGAACAGGCCCGCACAAATTTCTTTTCGGCGGTTTCACATGAGCTGAAAACACCTGTCACCATTATAAAGGGCCAGTTAGAGGGGATGCTGCTCGGCATCGGGGCCTACAAAGACCGTGAAAAATATTTGACGAGATCGTTGGAAATTGCGAATACCCTTGAAACAATGGTGCAGGAGATATTGACAATCTCTCGATTGGAAACTGCGGGGCCAGATTTCAAAAAAGACTGTTTGGATTGTGTTCAGATTATCAAATCCTATTTAAGTGAAACCGAAGATTTGATTGCTGGAAAGGACTTGCAAATACATCTTGATGCTCCACCATCCGCTCTTATAACTGGAAACAAATTGCTGATGGAGAAAGTGTTTTCAAATCTGATCGGGAACGCAATCAAGTATTCCCCGCAGGGAGCCTCTATTTATATCTCTATCCGCATGGAACATGGGCAGATAGAATTTTCTGTTGAAAACACAGGCGCACATATCCCGGAGGATAGTATTCCAAAATTATTTGATGCGTTTTATCGTGTGGAGCAATCCAGAAGCCGTAAAACCGGCGGGAGCGGATTAGGGCTGTATATCGTGCAGGAGATACTACACCATCATGGAAGTGAATGTATGGTCTACAATACACAGACTGGGGTAAAGTTTTCTTTTACAATCTGACAAATGCAGGAAAGCGGCGGGCGATTAGCCTGCCGCTTTTCAACTACACATAAATCACAAACTAATCCCAAACGTATCACAAAAAAGGGTGGTATTCTTTAGGTACACTCAAAGAAAGGATGGTGTTTATTCCAATGAACACAAAGAAACTACTCGCATTAGCCCTTGGAGGGATGTTGCTTGTAGGGAGCCTCGCCGGGTGCAGCACCGCGTCGGCCTCCCAGGGCGGAACCTCGCAACTCGGAACGACTTCCCCACAGGTATTGGACGCATCCAACCAGATCACCATGACCACCGAAGGCGACAGCACCTCCTCCGCTGACATTTCCTACGAAGAACTGTTCAAGCCCTATGAGCAGTTTGGCCTGACCTACGACAGCGGTAAGAATGAGCTGAAATTCAACGGCAAAACAGTACGTTGGTTTGAGGACTACTACACTGTGGAGGATGGAGTGCAGGCCGGGAATGACTTCTTCAACGAGAATGGCGTGGTTGATGTATATGCCGTCCGTGACCTCACCAGCATCGTCCGCTCCGAAGATGGTTCTTTTGACCCCGCTGGAAAGCTAATCGGCGTAAAAGAGTTTTCGGAGGCGGAATTTGCCGCCCGTGACGTTGAGGCAATCAAAAACCCGCCGTCCCCCGTTGCCATAGCTGGCGATCCCCCCTCCGCAAAGGAGCTGGAAGATATGGCAAAGGAGTATGAAGCGTTTGGCGTTACCTATGACATCAAAAATGACCAGTGGTATTTCAATGGTGAAAAGGTTCGGTTTTTCCGGGATGTGCTGACCTCCAATGGCGAGGGGTTGACCAGTGGACAATTCAAGGGTTCAATGCGCCTCTTGGGGAGCGCAGACGGAACCGTTGACATTTATACAGTCCGTGACTTTGCCCACCCGGACACCTCCGGGAATGGAACACTGACTGGCATTGAGAAATATAGTCAAGCGGAATTTGACGAGCATACGCGACAGGATACCCAGTCCAGCTCTGGCTTTTGTACCGTAGAGTAAAGACTGCCGCACAACGGCAAAAGAAAAAAGCCGTCGTACAGTAGAGCATTGTCACGCCCCATCACGCGGCGGCTTTGAGAAATCAAGGCCGCCATCCTTTTATTTTTATGCAGATATGGCGGTATTCGGGAGGTATCGCTATGTCTTTTTTAATTTCTGTTCCACCTAACTTGTCAAAAAAGCATAGACACTACGTCACATTTTTTCAAAAAATAAAGTGCGGGGACAAAACTCGTTTGCGTTTTGTCCCCGCACCTTTCATTCAGACAATCATTTCCGAAAATGTATCGGCCATCCGGCCCACAAAGTTCCACTGGCGCTCCATGTAAGATTTTAGCTGCTGGGTGTCCCGCTGGTAATCTGCATAGATCATATCCAAAGTATCCAAGTGATTCGCTATGGCCTGGGCCACGCAGTAGCCGCTCTCCATCCCCGCCGAAATCCCCTCGCCCATCGGATTGAGGAAACCGGCGATCTCACCGGCGAACAGCACCCGGCCCTGTCCATAGGTGACGGAGCAACCGGGCCGGATATGGGGCATCAGCCACTTTTCCGCCTTGACCTGCTGACGGATCTGCAAGCCGTGGCGGGTTTCCATGTAGGAGATAAACCGTTGATAGAACTGCTCAATCCTGCTGGTGTCCTTAACCGAAACTCCCAGCACCAGCATTTCATCCTTCACGTTGAACCATGCGTCATACTCGGACAGCTCTGGCTGTAAGTAGGCGTAAAAGTAGTGCGGGTCTAACTGAATCGTTCCCCGGTTGAAGGTTTGAAAAGTTGTGATGAAATCCCGGCTGTTTCCGAGTATCTGCCGCTTTAGTACGCCAGTGACGCCTTCGCAGTCAATCACGTATCTGGCCTGCTCTGTGCAGGATGATTCTCCCCGCAGCGTGACGGAGATTGAACCGGGCTGTTCCTCACAGGAGATGGCGCTGGTGCCGTCCCGGACTTCCGCGCCGGATGCTGCCGCCTGCTCCGTCAGCCAGTTATCAAAGGAACTGCGCCAGACGTTCAACCCGCCCTGTTCAAAACGAAGCTCCCGGCCCTTGTCATCCGTGAAGATCATGCCCCGATTTTCCACCGGAGTACACGTTGCGGACAGCGGCACATCCTGTCCATAGTAGCGCCGCACCAAATCCATTGACTTTTGAATTAGAACACCGGAGCAAGACTTATAGCGGGGGAGTTTATGGCGTTCTACAAGCAAAACCCGCAGACCCTTTTCGGCTAAAACTTTCGCGGCTGTACTCCCTGCGGGGCCAGCGCCAACAACAATAACATCATACATATGTAAAACCTCGTTTTTGATTTCAGCTTATTATAGCATGATTCCACAGTCCGCACAATGCAAACCACACAATACAGTGGACAGCCAAAATGCCAACGTCCTTTACCGCCGTTCCCATGTTCCCAGCAGACAGGG
>RAYO01000035.1 GCA_003612335.1 bacterium 1xD42-67 | reverse complement strand
CCGCCGTCCCGGGGGACCGCCTGACGTCGCTCGCCGCCGTCCCGGGGGACCGCCTGACGTCGCTCGCCGCCGTCCCGAGGGGCCGCCTGACGGCGCTCGCCGCCGTCCCGGGGGACCGCCTGACGTCGCTCGCCCTCTTCCCGGAGGGGTGCCTGACGGCGTTCCCGGTCGCTGCTGCTCCGGCGGGTGGGAGGTGTTTGTCTTTCTGCCATGGTCTTTCCTCCAAGTATCCATAAAATGATGCCATCATCATTCTACCGTGATCTGGGCCTCCCGTCAACCAAAAAGGCGAAATAAAATGTTTTTTCCAGTTTTATGTTGACCATCTCCAAGATATCATTGACCGCGGCCCCCCTTTTTACTATAATAAGACCATCTATCCCCCAGAGGAGGGATGCTGTGATGAGCACGCTCATGACTGCCAGCGAGGTCCACAGGCGATATGAGGAGGCAGTGACCGCGTTCCGAAAGCTGATCCCCGATCCCGCCCTGCGTCTGGCCTTCAGCCGCCAGGTGGACGGCTATATCCGCCAATACGCCCTGGGGGTGTGGCAGGCGGACAGCGCCAGCTCTATCACCCCCCGGCACGTGGAGTTTTACAACGCCATCTGGTCCCCCGGCAACCCGGTGCCCTCCGCCCTGTACTGGGAGGTGGCCTCCGGCGTGGCCAACTTCGATCTGTTCCAGCCCCCCGCTTTCTTCGAGGACCTGCGCCGGTACGACAGGATGAAGGGCACCGAGCTGGCCCGGCGGTTCACCGACCAGCTCACCCTGCTCCTCCTCCTGCTGGCTGCGGCGGACGGGGCGGTCAGCGAAGGCGAGGCGGGCTTCGTCAACGCCTGCACAGATGTGCTCCTGGAGCTGTGCGGCAGAGACGGTCTGTCCGCCAGCCGCCCCCCTGTCCGGGCGGACGAGTTCATCGCGCCCAGACCTGTCCAGAACACTGCGGCCGAGCCGGAGGCGGCCCCAGATGCCGGGAGGGAGGATCCAAAGGCTCCCCCGGGGCCCGGGCCCGCCCTGGAGGAGCTGCTGGCTGAGCTGGACGGGCTGTGCGGTCTGGACAAGGTGAAGAAGGACGTGAAGAGCCTGATCAACCTGGTGAAGGTGCGCAGGCTCCGGGAGGAGGCCGGCCTGCCCGTCCCTCCCATGTCCCTCCATCTGGTGTTCATGGGCAACCCGGGCACGGGGAAGACCACCGTGGCCCGGCTGCTGGCCAAGATCTACCACGCCGTGGGGGTGCTGTCCCAGGGCCAGCTGGTGGAGGTGGACCGGTCCGGGCTGGTGGCCGGCTTCGTGGGCCAGACCGCCCTGAAGACCCAGGAGGCCGTCCAGAAGGCCATCGGCGGGGTGCTGTTCATCGACGAGGCCTACGCCCTGGTCAACGCTGACAGCGCCAACGACTTCGGCCACGAAGCCATCGAGGTCATCCTCAAAAACATGGAGGACCACCGGGACGACCTGATCGTTATCGCGGCGGGCTACACCGGCCCGATGGAGCAGTTCATCCACGCCAACCCGGGGCTGGAGTCCCGGTTCAACAAATACCTCTTCTTCGAGGACTACGACGGGGCACAGCTCATGGATATCTTCCGGTCCATGTGCAACAAGAACGGCTACGCCCTCTCGGCGGAGGGGGAGCAGGCCATGGAGAAGGACCTCCAGGAGCTCTACGACAGCCGGGACGAGAACTTCGGCAACGCCCGGGACGTGCGCAACCTCTTCGAGCAGGCGGTGGCCCGTCAGGCCGACCGGGTGTCCCAGCTGGAGGAGCCCACCAGAGAACAGCTCATGGAGTTGCTGCCGGAGGATCTGGAGGCTGTGTAGGGGCGGATATCATCCGCCCGCGGAAACAAGGACGCAGCTTGTCAGAACGGGCGGGTAATACCCGCCCCTACATCCCCTCAGATGGAAAGGAGGAGGTTGAGTTGGAAACCGCTGTGCTTTACAAAATGATCGACGAGATCGACTGGTCCCAATACGAGACCGCCTACGGGAACGCCGCCCAGGACATCCCCCACTTCCAGGCCGGGAAAACCCCCAGCGTGCCCAGCTCCCTGTGGGCCCTGTTCTCCGGCGACCGGGAGAGAGCTATGCAGGCCGCCAGCGACCTGTGGGCCGGCCTGTGCCACCAGCACGCCTATGTATCCTCCGCCGCCCTGCCCGCCTGCGACTTTCTGATACTCGGCTTGCAAGAGGCGGACGATAAATTGAAGGTGGAACTGCTGGACATTTTCCTGGGCTTTGCCGCCTGTACCGGGAGAAGCGCAGAGACAGATTGGGAGAGACAGCTGCGGGACAAGCTGACCAGCCATCTGCCGGTGTTTGCCGGGCTGGTCTCCTCCGAGAACGAGGATATCGCCTACTTTGCCGGGAGCATCGTGGAGTCGCTCAGTCAAGAGGGAGTGTGAACGAATGGACACCTTCTATTCGATTCTGGGAGAAGAGGAGAGCAAACAGATCTGGGACCGCATCAATGCGGAGCTCCAGTTTCAGCCCAGCATCCAGGTCGATCAGCTGCCCTTTCAGCTTTCAGAGCCTTACCTTGTTCTGGACTTGACCTATGCCACGCAGGAACAGGTAGAAAAGCTGCTGGCGGAGGTCCCCGGCGCGCTGGCCGCCTGCCTGGGGGAGGACGATTGGATCTACGCCCTGGACTGGCATCACAGCTACTTCCGCTACGACCCCCGCCTGCCCATCACCGAGCACAGCCACTGGGTGGAGGACGAGAGCTATATGGGCGGGGGCTACGACGCCTGGTTTCCCGACTTCTACCCCGACGGAGACTACTACTTCTTCGTCCAGCGGGACCTGAAATGGGGCTGGCTGGGCCACCCCTGGCGGCGGGAGATCTGGCTGTTCGGCGCGCCGCTGATCGGGGCCCTGTCCCCAAAGCTGGAGGAGCTGGGCTTCCCGGTGAAGGACACATCAAAAAAGGAGTGAACGGGCATGGATCGAAGCTATGCGCGCCCCTACTATCAGGACACGGGCAGGCGGCCCTATCTGTACTACGCGGTGATCGGCATAGACGGGGAGGCGGAGCTGGAGATCTCCCGCTCCCGGCACCATGTGGACGAGGTGCCCGTCGGGCTGGTGCTCAACGGCTTCCGCCGCTCGGAGCACGCCGCCGAGATGGACCAGCTGCTGGGCGGCATCTTGGGCCAGGTGCTGGAGCGCCAGGACAAGGCGCTGTATGAGAAAGCAAAGGCTGGGGAGACCTGGCTGATCCTCCAGGGGGAGGTCCAGAAGGACGACACCCTGGACTATCTGCGCAACGCCGTGGGCATCGTCCAGGCTGCGCTGGATATGGGGGCGGACGCGGTGCTGGACCTGCACTCCCTGCGGCTCATTTCGCCCCAGAGGTGGAGATCGCTCTTTGATTCGCCCGTCTCCCCCTGGGAACACGTGACCTTCCTGTGGAGCCCCATGGAGGACGGCAGCTTCTGGCTCCATACCCGGGGCATGCTGAAATTCGGCCGGCCGGACATCGGGCTGGAAGGGGTGCCTCAGGAGGAACAGGGCCGGGCAATGGATATCTTTAAGCAGATGGTCATCTATGCGGCCCAGGGAGCGGCGTTCACCGAAAACACGAAGCTGCATATCAGCGAGCATACGGCCTGCATGCTCCACCCGGAGCTGACCGGACAGATGGACGACCCGGACTACAACAATGAGCACTACAGCCTCCGCTGGGAGGACTGCGAGTTTGAGGACGTGTAGGGGCGGACATCATCCGCCTGCCTGCGGCACCACGTCGTGCAGGGCCCTCGCCCTGCATGACGGAGCAGAGACCGAACGATGATATCTAGGAGGAGACCACTATGTTACTGAATCTCGACCAGATCGAGGAGAAGAAGATCCCCAACATGCGGGGAGGCGAGGGCCAGGCATCGATGCGGATATACGACGACGGGGACAACAAGATCATGCGGGGCTGTCTCGCCCCCGGCTGTTCCATCGGCCTGCACGTCCACGACACCAGCAGCGAGATCGTCTGCATCCTGTCCGGGACGGGCAAGGTGCTGTGTGACGGCCAGTACGAGCCCCTGTCCGCCGGGGCGGTCCACTACTGCCCCAAGGGCCACGAGCACAGCCTGATCAACGACAGCCAGGGGGATCTGATCTTCTTCGCTGTGGTCCCGGAGCACGGCGCATGAGGGTCGCCTTCCATACGCTGGGCTGCAAGGTGAACCAGTATGAGACCCAGGCCCTGGAGCAGCTGTTCGCCGCCCGGGGCCACGTCCTGGTCCCCTTCGAGGAGGAGGCTGACGCATACATCGTCAACTCCTGCACCGTCACGGCGGTGAGCGATAAAAAGTCCCGGCAGACGGTGCGGCAGGTCCGGAAGCGGGCCCCAGAGGCCGTGGTGGCCCTGTGCGGCTGCTATCCCCAGACCCATCCCGGAGATATGGAGAGCCTGCCTGTGGACCTGGCGGCGGGCACCGGGGACCGCGTCCATTTCGTAGAGCTGGTGGAACGGGCCTGGACAGAGCGGCAGGCGCGGATCGACGCCCTGGACGACGCCATGAAGCGCCGGGCCTTCGAGCTCCTGCCCCCAGGGGGGCTGGAGGGCCGTACCCGGGCCATGCTCAAGGTCGAGGACGGCTGTGTCAACTTCTGCACCTACTGCATCATCCCCTACGCCCGGGGGCCGGTGCGCTCCCTGCCCCTCCGGGACGCCGCCGCCCAGGCGGCACAGCTGGCGGCGGAGGGTTATCAGGAACTGGTCCTCACTGGGATCGAGATCTCCTCCTGGGGGCGGGACCTGCGGGACGGGACCTCCCTCATCGACCTGATCGAGGCGGTCTGCGCCGCCGCCCCCGGCTGCCGGGTCCGGCTGGGCTCGCTGGAGCCCCGGACCATCACCGAGGAGTTCTGCCGCCGGGCGGCCAGGCTGGACGGCCTGTGTCCCCACTTCCACCTGTCCATGCAGAGCGGCTGCGACGCCACCCTGGAGCGGATGGGCCGCAAATACGATACCGCCCGGTTCTATGAGAGCGTCTCCCTCCTGCGGGAGCACTTCCAAGATCCCGCTATCACTGCCGACATGATCGTGGGCTTCCCCGGGGAGACCGAGGAGGAGTTCCAGCAGTCCCTGGACTTCATCCAGCGGTGCGCCTTCTCCTCGATGCACATCTTCCCCTACTCACGCCGCCCCGGCACCCCGGCGGCCTCCATGCCCAGCCAGACGCCCAAGGAGGTGAAGGAGGCCCGGGCCCGTCAGGCGGGGGAGATCGCCGTCCGGATGGAGGGGGATCGCCTGCTCCGATCTGTGGGCCAGACGGTGGAGGTCCTCTTCGAGGAGGAGCGGGACGGCCTGTGGCGGGGCCACACCTCCCGGTACAGCGAGGTGCGGGCCTCCAGCGCGGAGGACCTCCACAACCGGCTGCGGCAGGTGTCCGTCACCGGAATCGGGGACGGATATCTGGAGGGGGAAATATTAAATTTGAGAAACGGGTAGCGCATTGGGGATAATGATGGTATAATTGACGATCTGTAGGGGCGGATGCCCTCCGCCCGTCCATGTCCGACCCTGCACAGATCGATCGAAATAATGCACCGATGAGAGGAGCCCTGCCCCATGAGCGAGGAAATGAATCATAGCGCCAACCCCGGAAAGAGCCTGATCCGGAGCGTAGACGGCGTGGACTATCTGCGGATCCCCGTGAAGACCCACCTGATCACCAAAGACGATGACATGGAGGACGTGGTCCTCAAGTACCCCAAGGACCGGATGCGGCCCGGAGATATCCTGTTCATCTCGGAGAAGGCGGTGGCCTGCACCCAGGACCGGGCCATCCCCATGGAGGACATCCGCCCCCGGAAGCTGGCGGTCACCCTCAGCCGCTACGTTACCAAGACCCCCGCCGGCATCGGCCTGGGCATCCCGGAGACCATGGAGATGGCCCTCCGGGAGTGCGGCACCCTGCGCATCCTGTTCGCCGCCTTCTGCTCGGTGATCGGAAAAATCTTCGGCCAGCGGGGCTGGTTTTACAACGTAGCCGGCCCTAAGGCCCGGGGCATCGACGGTCCCACCGAGGGCACCATCCCGCCCTATGACCACTACGTGGTCCTCACCCCCGCCGACCCCATGGGGACGGCCAAGGGCCTGGCCCAGGCCCTTGGATACCCCGTCGCCATCGTGGACATCAACGACCTGGGCGCCAATATCCTGGGCTTCTCCGAGAAGGAGCCCTCTATGGACTGGCTGGCCCAGGCGCTGGGGGACAACCCCCTGGGCCAGGGGGAGGAGTGTACCCCCATGGGCATCCTGCGCAGAGCGTAACGAAAAGCACCGGCTCTCATCGAGAGCCGGTGCTTTTTTGATCGTCGGGAATCAAAATGGGATAGCTCCGTCCATGATGCGCTCCAAAAACTCCGCAAAGGAACCAGCGACCGTTTCGCACTCCTCAAATTCCGGCTCAGAGCCGTATACCACCGAGCCGTCTGTCATAGAGATCGCATAGTAGGCGTAGCCGTCCCGCACCGACATGACGATGGGGAGGTGATCGTCCCAGAAGGCCCGGATCTCGGCCCTCCAGGCGTCGTCCCCCTCCGCGCTGTCCAGGCTGCGCTGTTCCCACTCGTTCCATTGCCAGGCGTGGTCCAGCCGGGTGTCGTAATCCTCCGCACAGAGGAACCAGACGGTCTCGTCCGTGCTGAACAGTTCCCGGACTTCCCCGGTGAAGCGGAGCCACAGGTCCGGAGGGCTGGGATACCGCTCCGTGATCCACGGGGGGAGCGGGGAGACTGGGCCGGTCTCCACCGCGCAGCCCTGTGTCCGCATATATCCCAAAAATCGCTCCAGCTCAACTCCAAGGGCAAAACGGATCTCCGCTTCAAATCCATCATCCGGCAGATCGCAGGGGAAAGGGTCCGCGTCCTCATAGGGCCCCTCCGGCCTGTCTGAGAACTCCAGGACGATAAAAGGTCCCTTCGTAAAAAACAGCTTGTCCACCCGGATGTAATCTTTCCCCCGCTTCCAGAGCCGCTTTTCCGCTTCCTTCTGGAATGAAGTGCCGTCGGTATATGCGAATGTCTCCAGCTCCTGGGTCGTCCCCACCAGCTCCGCGCCGTATTTTTCCAGGAGCTCCTCCGCAAAAGCGATCCGCTCCGACAGGAACGTCTGGCCAGAGCCGGGACCGCTCATATCTTCTCTTTTGACCATCAGGACAGCGCCTCCACAGGGAAATCGAAATAGGTGTCGGGGTAGGGCTCGTTTTTCAGGGTGAAGTGCCACCACTCGGTATCGATCCCCCTGAAGCCGTGGGCCAGCATGGTATCCCGCAGGAGCTTCCGGTTGGCGGCCTGCTCCTCGGTCAGTCCGGTGTAGCCGGGGTGGGAGCGGGGCCCGAACCAATCGAAGGTGCCCCCCATATCCGCCTCCCTGCCGGAGGCCATATCGAAGAGGGTCAGGTCCACAGTGGAGCCCCGGCTGTGCCCCGACTTGGAGGAGATGTACCCCTGGGAGAAGAGGACGGACTTGTCCAGATCGGGGTAGAAATAGTCCTTCATAGAGACCTCCTCTGGGTCGGCGGCCCACCGCTGGAAGTGGTCCACCGCCCTCTGGGGGCGATAGGCGTCGTAGATCTTCAGGCAGTAGCCCTGCTCTGCCAGGTCATCGCTCACCGCCCTCAGGGCCTCGGCGGCCTCTTGGGTGAGGAGGGCCACCGGGGCCTCGTAGCCGTCGATCCGCTCCCCCACGAAGTTGTAGGCAGAGTGATACCGGATCTCCAGGACCGCGTCCGGGACAGCGTCGGAGAGCATCACGAAGCCGGATGGATCCGGCTCGAAGGGGGCCGGATCAGGAGCCTCTGGCTGGCCGGCCTCTCCGGGGCCGGGCCGGGCGGACATGCCCTCGAGACAGCCGTCCTCATAGCCCGCCGCGTAGCCCGCCGACCAGGCCTCCTGCTCCTGGCAGTCCTCCCCGCCGCTCTGGGCGGGCAGGAGCTCGCCGCAGGAGGTCAGGAGGAGGAGGGACAGGGCCAGCGGGACGATCTTGAGGGGGCGCATGTCAGACCTCTTCCGTTCGCGGGTCAGGCAGGTCGATCCAGATGGGGGGATGGCCGGTGGACTCCACGAAGCGCAGGAGATCCTCCCGCTCCAGCTGGAGGGTGGAGGTGGAGATCCCCGGGTGGCCGCTGATGTGGCTGTCGGCCAGCAGGTCCCTGTCGATGACCAGCTTGACACGACGGTCTGTGTCGAAGAGCAGCTCCAGGGCGGAGACCGAGCCGGGGAAGGTCTGGAGATAGTCCCGCATGTGGCCGTCGTCGGCGAAGGACAGCCGGGAGCACCCCAGCTGGGCGGAGAGGAATTTGGTCTTGAAGGGCTTGTCTCCCGGCATCATCAGCAGATAGAACTCCGTCTGCTGCCGGTTGCAGAGGAACAGATTCTTGCAGATCTTGGAGCCCAGGATCTGCTCCACCTCATGGCAGATCTCGATGGTGTCGGCGCGGTCGTGGTCCACCCGGACATAAGGGATGGACAGCTCCTCCAGCCGGTCGTAGATGGCCAGCTCCTGGGGGATGCGGCCGTCGGTGGGACGGGCGGTGTATCGGGTCGGGTCGATGTACATGACGAAACTCCTTCCTTCTCTTCTTTTTCTTTTAAGAAAAAGGGACGAGCCCCAGCAGCTTCTGGGCATAGCCTCCCAAAATGCCGTCCTTTTCCTCCCGGGTGAGGGGGAGGGCCTCGATGAGGGCTACGCCCTCCCGCTGGTCCCGCCAGGGGGAGTCAGTGCCGAAGAGGACCCGGCCAGGGAACTCCCGCACCATGCGGACGAACTGCTCCACCTCCATCAGGGGCAGGTCAGAGGGGCCATAGTAGCCGTCACCCAGGGGAGAGATGCGGCCCAAAGCGAAGGCGGTGTCCAGATAGACGCCGGTGTCGGGCAGGAGGGCCTCCACCCGGTCCCACTCCCGCCAGCCCCCCATGTGGGCCAGGATGAGCTCCACCGGTCCCACCTGCTTCAGGGCGTTGAGTGTCATCTCCGGGGTGCAGTGGTCACGGAGGGGGAAGCCGATGTCCCGCCCGGCGTGGGTGAGGACGATCAGCCCCAGCTCGCCGCACCGGTCCAGGATCCGCAGGTAGCGGGGGTCGTCGAAATCCAGCCCCTGGTAGATGGGGTGGAGCTTGACCCCCTTCATGCCCAGCTCCGCGATGCGGGCCAGCTCGTCCTTCCAGTCCGGGAAGTCGGGGTGCATACAGCCAAAAGACCACAGGCCGGTCTCTGGGGCCCGGTCGTTGAGCTGGGCGGAGGCGTCGTTGACGTGGACCACCTGCCGGGCGCTGGTGGCCACCGGGAGGACCAGACCGCCGTCGATGCCGGCCCTGTCCATGGAGGCCCGCAGTCCCGCCTCGGTGCCGTCAGAGAAGGCCACGGTGTGGGACATGGACTGGAGCTTTTGGATGGTGGCGGCTGCGATCTTGTCGGGGAAGGTGTGGGTGTGGATGTCGAAGATCATGGGTGCAGGATTCCTTTCTGGGTTCGTAATGTAGGGGCGGGTATTACCCGCCCGCGATACACAGCGCGGCCCCGTAAAAACGGGCGGATAATATCCGCCCCTACACGGGATAAAAACCGGCGGGGCCTGTCGTATAGCATACCACAGGCCCCGCCAATTGGAAAGAGAGAATTTTACTGGGGGTCGCCCAGGGCCTGGCTCTTGCGGACAGTGACCTTTTCCTCGTAGCAGGAGAAGGCGTCGTCCACCAGCTCCTTCTTGGGCTTGGCGGTAAAGAGGGATACCACCGGCACGATCACCAGCCCGGCGATCATGCAGAACGCGCCGCAGTTGATGGGAGAGACCAGCAGGGCGGGAAAGTGGACCTTCAGGGGGGAGATGTCGGCCAGCATGACCACTGTAGAGAAGAGGAAGCTGGTCCAGCAGGCGGCCTTGGTGGTCCCCTTCCAGTACAGGCCGTAGAGGAACGGGGCCAGGAAGGCCCCGGCCAGGGCGCCCCAGGACACCCCCATGAGCTGGGCGATGAAGGTGACGTTGGACCGGTACTGGATGATGGCCAGCACCACCGAGATGGCGATGAACACCACGATGAGGCACCGCATCACAAAGACCTGCTTTTTCTGGTCCATATCCTTGACCACATGGTCCTTCAGCAGGTCCAGGGTGAGGGTGGAGCTGGAGGTGAGCACCAGGGAGCTGAGGGTGGACATGGAGGCGGACAGCACCAGAATCACTACCACCGCCAGCAGGATATCGGGCAGGCCGGAAAGCATGGCGGGGATGACGGCGTCGAAGCCGCCCACAGGGGTGCCCGCCTCGGTGACGCCCACCACGTCGGAGAACAGCCGGCCGAAGCCCCCCAGGAAGTAGCAGCCCCCGGCCACCACCATGGCGAAGAGGGTGGAGATCACGGTGCCGGTGTTGATGGACTTCTCGCTCTTGATGGCGTAGAACTTCTGGACCATCTGGGGCAGGCCCCAGGTACCCAGGGAGGTGAGGATCACCACGCCCAGCAGGTTCACCGGGTCGGGGCCGAAGAAGGAGGCGAACACCCCAGGAGCCCCGGCCACCGGACCGGCGGCGGTCTCGTTGGACACCTGGGCCAGCTTGGTGAGGGCCGCCATAAAGCCCCCCTGGCTGCCCAGCACCGCCGCGATCACGGCGCAGATGCCGAAGAGCATGATGATGCCCTGGATGAAGTCGTTGATGGCGGTGGCCATATAGCCCCCGGCGATGACGTAGACGCCGGTGAGGACAGCCATGACGATGACGCAGACCGAGTAGTCGATGTCGAAGGCCATGCCGAACAGACGGGACAGGCCGTTATAGAGGCTGGCGGTGTATGGGATCAGGAAGATGAAGATGATCACCGACGCGGCGATCTTCAGCGACTGGGACCCGAACCGCTTGCCGAAGAACTCGGGCATGGTGGCTGAGTCCAGATGCTGGGTCATGATCCGGGTGCGGCGGCCCAGCACCACCCAGGCCAGCAGAGAGCCCAGCACTGCGTTGCCGATCCCCGCCCAGGTGGCGGCGATCCCGTATTTCCAGCCGAACTGCCCGGCGTAGCCCACGAAGACCACGGCGGAGAAATAGGAGGTCCCGTAGGCGAAGGCGGTGAGCCAGGGGCCCACAGACCGCCCGCCCAGGACGAAACCGCTGACGTCGGCGGCGTTCTTGCGGCAGTACAGCCCGATGCCCACCATCACACCGAAGAACACCAGCAGCATGGTCAGTTTGACAGCCATCATGGATCAGTCCTCTCTTTGCGTCTGCTTTGACGCTTTGTACCGTTGAAGTGTAGCGCAAAGAAGCGACAAAGTCAAGCTGAGCAGCGGCTCCACGTTATTTTCGTTCGATCGCACAAATAATGAAGATATCATCTGCATTTATTTATCCATAATAGCGCGGCGTTTCTGGAGGGATCGCGGCAGCAGCATCCAAGTCAGATCCTTCGGCCATACTGCGGCGACCGCTCGTGTCCAAAAACTCCTGTCCCCCGCAGCGGACTAGGCGCCTTTTGCCCTCTCCGTCATCCGCTCCGCGGATGCCACCTCCCCCAAAGGGGGAGGCAAGGGCGGACGCGGTAAGGTCTGCGTCTTGGCTCCCCCTTTGGGGGAGCTGGCTGGCCGCAGGCCAGACTGAGAGGGCCTCCCCGCCCCCAGGCGGACAGGGAGGCTCATGGTGCCCTCTGTCCTGCGGCTGCTTTTTTGACGTTTCGGGGCGCGTATGCGCCTCTTTCACTCTGTTTCCAAAAGGATCTCCTCTGCCTGGATCTGAGCATCCTCCAGCAGCTGGGTAGCTCTGGGCACATCCAGCTGTCCCAAAGCATCCAGCCCGTCAGTGATGGCGTTGAAGAGCAGGTGATATAATGTTTTGTAGTCTGTCATTTGTATCCCTCCTATATATTTATATCAATATACTCTTAATTATAGAATAAAGTATTGGGATTGTCAATCCGTAGATACTCTCTTTATTATATGTTTAAGAAAGAGGGTATCCTATGAAGGTCGTTCGCTTTTGCTTAAAAGAATATTTGGACAGCCATGGTATCAGCCGGTATGAGCTGTCAAAACGGGCTGGCATCGGGTATCCTGTCATCGACGGTTACTACAAGAACAAGGTCTATCGCCTGGACGGCTACAACCTGGGCCGCATCATCGAGGCGCTGGACTGCCAGCTCACCGACATCCTCACGGTCGCGGAGGAATGAACGGGCCCTGTCTCCCGAGCGGGAACGGGGCCGCCGCCGTCTTTGGCACATTTTGGCACATATGGTCAGATCCGATCTGGGGCAGGCTTGCGTCCTGCCTCTTTTTATGTTACAATGCAGACTGTATCTTTCCCTCCCGGATGGGAGAGCGGTGAAGGAGGGCCCCGCCATGAGCTATGCCGACCAGGTATTCATCCAAAACTGCAAGGAGATCCTGTCCAAGGGGGTCTGGGACACCGGCCGGGAGGTCCGCCCCCGGTGGGAGGACGGCTCCCCCGCCCATACCATCAAACTTTTTGGAGTGGTGGACCGGTATGACCTGCGCGAAGAGTTCCCGATCCTCACGGTGCGCAGGCAGTATCTGAAGTCGGCGGTGGACGAGCTGCTGTGGATCTGGCAGAAGAAGTCCAACGACATCCATCAGCTCGGCAGCCACATCTGGGACGCCTGGGCCGACGAGACCGGCTCCATCGGGAAGGCTTACGGCTATCAGCTGGGGGTGAAGCACCGCTATCCCCAGGGGGAGATGGACCAGGTGGACAGGGTGCTCTGGGATCTGAAGCACGACCCCGCCTCCCGGCGGATCCTCACCAGCCTCTATAACCACCACGACCTGAGCGAGATGGCCCTCTACCCCTGTGCCTGGTCTGTGACCTTCAACGTGTCGGGGAACGTCCTCAACGCCATCCTGAACCAGCGCTCTCAGGACATGCTCACCGCCAACGGCTGGAACGTGATGCAGTACGCCGTCCTCCTCCACATGATCGCTCAGGTGTCCGGTCTGGAGGCAGGGGAGCTGGTCCACGTGATCGCCGACTGCCACATCTACGACCGCCACGTCCCCATCGTGGAGGAGCTGATCGCCCGGGAGCCCTTCGGCGCACCCAGGTTCCAGCTGGACGGCAGAGTGACGGATTTTTATGATTTCACCCCAGACAGTGTCGCTCTGGAGGGCTATCAGGCCCACCCCCTGGACCAAAAGATCCCTGTAGCAGTGTGACCGCCGCCGGCGGATAAGGAGGAGATGCTCTCGATGGATCTGATCGTTTTGGCAGATGAGGAGTGGGGGATCGGGAAGGATGGGGACCAGATCGTCTATATCCCCGGCGACCTGAGATATTTTCGCGAGACCACCATGGGCCACGCCGTGATCCTGGGCCGGAAGACCCTGGCCACCTTTCCCGGCGGGCGGCCCCTGAAGGGGCGGCGGAACCTGATCCTCTCCCGGGATCCCAGCTTCGCCCCGGAGGGGGCGGAGGTGTTCCGCAGTTTGGAGGAGCTGCTGGCCGCCGCGCCGGAAGACGCCTTCGTCATCGGCGGGGCCTCGGTGTATCAGGCTCTGCTGGACCGGTGCGATACCGCCTATGTGACCAAAGTCCAGGGGACCTTCTCCGCCGACTGCCATCTCCCCGACCTGGATGCCCGTCCGGACTGGCGGGCGGTGGAGGAGGGCCCCCTCCAGGAGGAGGGCGGGACCAGTTACCGCCGGGTGACCTACAGACGGATATGAAGAGACCGCCTCGGGATCGAGGCGGTCTTTTTTGTCAAAGCACCAGGGTCAGGCCCCCCTGGCCGGACAGGCCGTCCTTGGCCAGCATCCGCTCCAGCACCTCCACGTCGGCGGTGATGTCCATGGCGTCCCCCTGGAAGAGGAGGTCCAGCTGCTTCTCGAAGCCCTCCACCACCTTGTCCATCATCCCCTCGATCCGCTCCATGGCGGCAGTGATGTTCCGGCCTGAGATCTCCTGGTCCTCCAGCTGGCTGTAGGCCCGGAGGATCTTCAGGGTGGTGGGCAGGTAGTAGCTCAAAAAGCTGTGGAGCTGGGGGGCCCGCTCCGGGTGGGACTTCTGATAGTCCAGGATCTTGGCGGTGATGATCCCCACCCGGTCGGTCTGGGCGGAGAGCTTCTCGTTGTCGATGGCGTCGCTCACCGCCCGGATCTCCGCCAGGATGGCATCCTCGTCCTCCCTAGAGGGAGGAGGGGGCGCGGTCTGCTCCTCCGGATGCTGGGGGATGCCCTCGCCGGAGAGCACCAGCCGGTCCCCGCCGTAGTCCAGATAGCCCTGGGGGAAGAAGCCGCCGTCCAGCATATCGGCCAGGTCGTCCCGCACCCGTCCGGGAGAACGGCCGGTGGCCGAGGCCAGAGCGGAGATGGACACCGCCCTCTGCCGGCCGATCATGGCCAGATAGCTGCGGTACCGCCGGGCTTGCCTGCGCTTGCGCAGACCGGCCCACAGACCGCCCAGACCGCCGATGACACAGCAGAGCAGGACCATCGGACCAGTGAGCTCCTCCATGAACAAAGGCAGATCCCCCTGGAGCAGCCAGTAGAGGGGCTCGCCCAGGCTGCCGATGAAGCCGAGGAGACAGCCTGCGGCGGTGGCCCCTCCGGCGATGGCCCAGATCCTGCCCGTCTTGTCCAGAGCGGCGGTGGGATCGCCAGGCGCCTGTCCCCTAGACCGGGCCGGAGGGGGCTCCGGAACAGGCCTCTCCCAAGACGCGCCCCCGGTGGTCCTGGCGCCGGCGGGGCCTTGTCCCTCCTGCTGTGTGTAGCAGGGGTGGCGCCCCTGCATCCTCCTTCGCTTCTTCCGCCCCGTCCTCCCTGCCAGCTTCAAAACGATCATCAGCGCCCCGATCGGGGCGGTGTACTTGAGGACGATCAGCCCAAATGCGATCAGCCAATAAATCGGGTCATACATCCCGCCCGAGCTCCTTTGATAATCCGTCATCCTGCACCCCCTGCACCTTGGTATCTCTACTATACCACAGATCCTCAGAGAAGAAGATCAAATTTTCCTTAAAATTTGGTGAAGGATCGGCTCGGCCCCTTTTTCTGGAAGGGGCCCCAGGGTCTGGCCGGTGCTCCCGGCGGAGTTGTAACTATTCTGTAATTATTTCAGGGGAAGAGCGTGCTATAATATCAGGGCTGAGATCGCAGATACATCCTGGCCCAGGGCCGGATCGGAGGAGATATGATGGACGGACAGCGGATCGCGAAAAAAGAGGGCGGCAGCAAGCTGCCCTGGATCGTCACCGGGGTGACGGTCGGGGTGCTGGCGGCCGCCTATATCGGCCTGTGCGCCTGGGCAGGGAGCCGCCAGACCATCCTGCCCAACGTGACAGTGGCAGGGGTGGACGTGTCCAACATGACCATAGACCAGGCCCAGGCGGCGGTGGAGACCGCCGTCTCCCGGCAGAAGGGCGGGATCGCCCTCTCCCTGACCTACGAGGGGATGAGCGAGGCCATGGACATGGAGGAGCTGGAGGTGGACGCGGTCCAGAGCGCCCAGGACGCCTTCCAGGTCGGCCGGGGGAACTTCTTCACCGGCGGACCGGTGCTGGCCGCCCACATGCTGGGCATGTCCAGCCAGGTGCCCATGGCCCTGCCTGCGGATGAGCCCGCCCTGAGCGGCCTGCTGGACCGGATGGAGCAGACGGTGGCGGCAGGGACCGAGAACGCCGCCTATCACATCGAGGGGGACCGGCTGGTGATGACCAAGGGAGCCCCTGTCGCCTCAGTGGACTGGGAGAAGGCCCGGAACGACGCCGCCCAGAGTCTCCAGGAGGCCTTCGCAGAGCAGTCCGGCGGGACGGAGCGGGTGAACAAGACCACCGTCCTCTCCGCCACCAAGAGCGAGGTCCAGGAGCCCGACTTCGACGCGATCCATCGGGAGCTGTACCAGGAGGTGAAGGACGCCCAGCTGGACCCCCAGACCATGGCGGTGAGCGACCACGCTGTGGGGGTGGACTTCGACGTCCAGGCCCTGCGGACCGCCTATCAGGCCGCCAAGGCAGGCGAGACCTTCTCCATCCCCGCCCAGGTGACCCAGCCCAAGGTGACTCGGGAGGACCTGGAGAGCAAGCTCTTCCGGGACATCCTGGGGGAGGGCACCACCACGGTGTCCGGCTCGGCCAACCGCAAGCACAACGTGAAGCTGGCCGCCTCGGCCTGCAACGATGTGATCCTCCTCCCTGGGGAGGAGTTCTCCTACAACACCTGCACCGGCAGCCGCACCGCTGAGGCCGGCTATAAGGAGGCCCCCATCTACGCCGGCAGCCGGTCGGAGGACGGGATCGGCGGCGGCGTGTGCCAGCCCTCCTCCACCATCTATTTCGCGGTGCTCCACACCGATCTGGAGATCGTAGAGCGCTGGGCCCACGGCTTCAATACCGGCTATGTGAAGCCGGGGATGGACGCCACCGTGTACTTCGGCGTGCAGGATTTCCGCTTTCGGAACAGCACGGACTACCCCATCAAGATCGTGACCAACAGCTACGATTCCAACGGGAAGCGCTATCTGAACGTCAAGATCTACGGTACCAACCCCGATGGGATCTACGCCGTCCCCAGGAGCGACGAGTACAACTGGGTGAAGCCCACCACCGTCTATGAGCCTGACGAGACCGTCCCCCAGGGCACTTTGGTGCTGGACCGGGAGCAGTACGCCTACACCGGGGTCAGCGCCCACACTTACCGGGACATCTACGACAAGGACGGCAAGCTGATCGAGACCCAGGACATGGGCAAAAGCAAGTATAATATGCGCCCCAATACCTATCACTATAACCCCGCTGACGGCGATCCCTCCACCTGGGTGGACGGCAAGCCCCCCGTCCCTGGCACTGTCACTGATCCCGGTACTGCCACCGACCCTGGGACGACTGCCCCGGGCACAGCCACCGATCCCGGGACGACAACTGACCCAGGTACCGCCACTGACCCCGGGACCGCCGTCCCGGAGGGCCCCGCCGATCCAAATGTCAGGCCGGAGGTCGCCCCGCTGCACCCCTCCGATTCCGGGCTGGCCCCCATCGCCCCCAACGTTTGACCCGGCCGCAGCTGCTGTTCCCG
Organism: bacterium 1xD42-67; assembly: GCA_003612335.1. Classification (GTDB taxonomy): domain Bacteria; phylum Bacillota; class Clostridia; order Oscillospirales; family Oscillospiraceae; genus Lawsonibacter. Next base: position 24,159 of record RAYO01000035.1, on the reverse strand, counting down.
CCCCCTTGGGGGCGGGAACTTCTCCGAAACAGAGAGAGGAGACGCTATGTTCCAAGGCTTCACCCAGGGGACCATCGACTTCCTGTGGGCCCTGCGGTTCAACAATGAGCGGACCTGGTTCCAGGCCCACAAGGAGGAGTTCACCGCTCTGGTGGACCGCCCCACCCGGGAGCTGGCCGGCCAGCTGACTCCGGAGATGACCGGCTCCTTCCCCGAGCTGGGCCTGGAGCTGAAGGTGAGCCGGATCTACCGGGACGCCCGTCGGCTCTTCGGCCGGGGGCCCTATAAGGACCACCTGTGGTTCTCTCTGCGCAAGCCGGGGGAGCATGACGGGTCGATCCCCTGCTTCTGGTTCGAGGTGGCCCCCGACCACTATGGCTACGGCATGGGCTGCTGGGAGATGGCCCCCGTCACCATGGCCAAGCTCCGGGCCCGGATCGACCGGGATCCCGAGCCTCTGGAAAAGCTGGTCCGGGAGGTGGAGGCCCGGGGGGAGTTCCGCATGGACGGCCGGACCTATCAGCGCCCCAAGGGGGATCCGGGGCCCCTGCTCTGGTCCTGGTATAACAGCAGACAGATCAGCCTCACCTGTGAGCACAGCTGTGAGGGGCCCTTCTTCGGGCCGGAGCTGGCCGGTCAGGTGCTGGAGGGCTGGAAGTCGCTGGAACCCGCTTACCGCTTCCTCTGTTCCCTGCCCGGAGATCCGGCACCCCAGAAGATGTGAGCAGAGCCTCCCCTGCAAAGGGGGGGCTTTTTGCAGGACCGCCCCGCAGATCATGCAGAACGTAAAAAAACAGCCTCCAAATTTGTTGATTAGAACGAACAAAAAATGTTGACAGGACGGGAGAGATATGGTATATTATGACCAGAACAAGAAAGGATGAGTCCAATGTACAGGTAACAGCCCCAGCGACTGGGACCGAACGCAGGGTCAGGGATGAGATATCATGGAAGAGACCCGGCGGGAGCCGAGATGGAAAGTTTAGAGGGAATGAGAGAACAGGAACTCAAAACTGATCGGAGCGGCGGTATCCAGCAGCGTGAAGCAGCGGGACCGGGATGCAGATCGAGGGGATCCGACCAAAGGGCCTCACATATGAGGAGTTAGGCTGTAATAACAGCAACAAAAGGATGGTCGTTGAGGAACTGGAGGATCGCAGGACGGGAACGTGATGCGGAACGTATCTAATAGAAACGGAGGTAGCCATATGATGTTAGATAATAAGACAGAACAGGGATGACCCTTGACTGCATCGGATTACGAAACGAGCAGTCAAGGGTCATTTCTTTTTTTGTCTGCGGCGGTCGTCTTCCGCCCTCAAAAAGATCCCCTCTCTCATGAAACTTTTTCCGGCCAAATCCGTCTAGATAGACAGAGGCCCAAAACAGAAAGGAGAAGCTACGATGAAACGAATACTCTCTTTGCTCCTTGCCTCCGCTCTTTTGCTGGCCGGATGTGCTCCCATGACTGTCGGCGGCTCCGATCCCGCTAAGAACGGCAGGCAGGAGGTCCAGCAGACCTCCTACGCCCTGGCCAGACCGGTCTACCCGGATTTCCCCGCCTATCCGGAGGAGCCCCAGGGGGACGATGCGGACTGGGATGCCTATTTCGACGCCTACAGCCAGTACATAAAAGATCTGGAGACCGTCCAGGGACAGGGTCTGACGGAGGAGCACTGGGCGGCCCTGAACGCCTTCGCTGCCAAGAGCACCCCTCTGGTCTTGGAGGGGCATGCTGGGGAGAACACCGTCTACTCCCCCCTGTCCCTCTGGTCCGCCCTAGCCATGCTGGCCCAGTGCGCTGACGGAGACAGCCGTCAGCAGGTGCTGGAGGCCATGGGGGCGGACAGCGTGGACGCCCTCCAGAAGCAGGTCCCCCAGATCTGGCGGGGGCTGTACACCGACGACGGCCGCAGCTCCCTGATCCTGGCCAACTCCATCTGGCTCAGCGACGCCGCCCAGGGGAGCTATGTCCAGGACACCTTGGACGTCCTGGCCCAGAAGCACTTCGCCAGCGTCTGGTCAGTCCCTATGGGCACCGATCAGGCCGACCAGGCCGTCACCGACTGGGTGGCGGAGCAGACCAACGGCCTGATCGGCGGGGAAGGACCGGTGGTCCAGACCAAGGCGGAGACCCTGGCCCTGCTGGCCTCCTCCCTGTACTACAAGGCCGCCTGGCAGGACGAGTTCCTCCCTCAGCTGACCGAGGAGGACATCTTCACCACCGCTGACGGTCAGGAGAGCCGGGTGGATTTCATGCACCAGACCGAGGACGCCAACTTCATCCGCCGGGACGGCTATCAGGCCGCCCAGCTGTCCACCCAGCTGGGGGAGATGGTCTTCGTCCTCCCAGACGAGGGGGTGGCCCCCGAATCCCTGCTGAGCGAGCCGGACTTCCTCGCCCGCCTGGAGTTCTACGGGGACGCCGCCACCTGGGGGGAGGTCCAGTGGTCGGTGCCCAAGTTCGATGTGGATTCCGACCTGGACTTGAAGGGGGCCCTGTCCGCCCTGGGGGTGGCCGACCTGATGGACCCAGATAAAGCGGATCTGACCGCCCTCACCGACCTGGACGCCTTCCTGTCTGAGGTCAAGCAGCTGGCCCGGGTGAAGGTGGACGAGGAGGGGGTGGAGGCCGCCGCCGTCACCATTATGACCATAAACTGCACCTCCGCTATGCCCGAACCCGACCCGGAGATCTGCGTCATGGACCTGGACCGGCCCTTCCTCTTCATCATCCGTACCCAGGACGTGCCCCTGTTCGTGGGGATCGTAAATCAGGTTTAAACATAAAAAGAGCCTTCCACTCTGCGAGTGGAAGGCTCTTTTTATGCTCACTTGATGGTCATTTCCTTGACCTCGTCCCCCAGCAGGGCGGCGAACTGGTCCAGGGACATGGCCCCCAGGTCCTCACCGGAGCGGTGCCGGACCGAGACGGTTCCGTTCTCTATGTCCCGGTCGCCGACGACCAGCATATAGGGGACCTTCTCCAGGGTGGCCTCCCGGATCTTCTTGCCGATCTTCTCATTGCGGCCATCCACCTCCACCCGGAAGCCCAGGGCATCCAGCTGGGCGGAGACGGTCTCGGCGTACCCCTCCGCCCGGTCGGTGACGGGGAGGACCTTCACCTGGACGGGGGCCAGCCAGGCGGGGAAGGCCCCGGCGAAGTGCTCGGTGATCACGCCGATGAACCGCTCGATGGAGCCCAGCACCACCCGGTGGATCATCACGGGGCGGTGCTTCTGGCCGTCCTCGCCGGTGTACTCCAGCTCGAACCGCTCGGGGAGCTGGCTGTCCAGCTGGATGGTGCCGCACTGCCAGGTCCGGCCCAGAGAATCGGCCAGGTGGAAGTCCAGCTTGGGGCCGTAGAAGGCCCCGTCTCCCTCGTTGATGACGAAGTCCTTGCCCATGGCGGTGATGGCCGCTTTCAGGATGTCCTGGTTCCGCTCCCACTCCTCCACGGTGCCGATGTGGTCTTCGGGCATGGTGGACAGCTCGATGGTGTAGCTCAGGCCGAAGGTGGAATAGACCTCGTCGAAGAGGCGGACCGTCTCCTGGATCACGTCCTGCATCTGCTCCCGGGTCATGAAGACGTGGGCGTCGTCCTGGTTGAAGCAGCGCACCCGGAACAGGCCGTGGAGGGCCCCGGAGAGCTCGTGGCGGTGGACCAGGCCGATCTCCCCCACCCGCAGGGGCAGCTCCCGATAGGAGTGGGGCTCGCTGGCGTAGACCAGCATCCCGCCGGGGCAGTTCATGGGTTTTACCGCAAAGTCCACCTCGTCGATGACGGTGGTGTACATGTTGTTTTTGTAGTGGTCCCAGTGGCCGGAACGCTCCCAAAGCTGACGGTCCAGCATGATGGGGGTGGAGATCTCCACATAGCCGTACTTCTTGTGGACCTTGCGCCAGTAGTCCAGGAGGGTGTTCTTCAGGGTCATGCCCTTGGGCAGGAAGAAGGGGAAGCCGGGGCCCTCGTCCCGGAGCATGAACAGGCCCAGCTCCTTGCCCAGGCGGCGGTGGTCCCGCTTTTTGGCCTCCTCGATCTTGGCCAGGTACTCGTCCAGCTCGTCCTTCTTGGGGAAGGCGATCCCGTAGATGCGCTGGAGGGTCTCCCGGCTGGAGTCTCCCCGCCAGTAGGCGGCGTTGCAGGCGGTGAGCTTGATAGCGTTGCCCTTAATCCGGCCGGTGGAGTCCAGATGGGGCCCGGCGCACAGGTCGGTGAACTCCCCCTGCTTGTAAAAGGAGATGACGGCGTCCTCGGGCAGGTCGTGGATGAGCTCCACCTTGAAGGGCTCGCCCTTCTCCTCCATGAACGCTATCGCCTCCGCCCGGGGCAGCTCGAACCGCTCCAGCTTCAGCTTCTCCTTGCAGATCTTGCGCATCTCCGCCTCCAGCTCCTCCAGCTGGCCCTCGGTGAAGGGCTCGGGGGTGTCGAAGTCGTAGTAGAAGCCGTTGTCGATGCTGGGGCCGATGGCCAGCTTCACCTCGGGGTGGAGCCGCTTCATGGCCTGGGCCAGCACATGGGAGCAGGTATGCCAATAGGTCTTGCGGTATCCCTCGTTTTCAAAGGTGTACAGGTTCTCTTCGGACATTTTAATAACCTCCTCGCGTGTTCAACACGCTCTGTAGGGCGGGACGACTCGGCCCGCCGCTCTGCTGGAAATGGGCGCCCTCTGGACGGCGCACCGAGGCCGTCGCGCCCTACAAAAGGACGCCGGGAAATTTCGGGGCAAAACAAAACGCCTCACCCCTGATAAGATCCAGGGGTGAGACGGCAGCGTCCCACGGTCCCACCCTGCTTGCGGTCGATAGGACCGCCGCTCGTGAGCGCTGTAACAGGCGCACCCGGCCCGGTCCTCCCGGGCGGCTCCGGAGCGGTACTGGCCGGTCTTTCCGCAGGACGCTCTCAGCCCATGGCGTCCCTCTCTGAGCGGTCTTTCCCGGCCTCTTCTCCATCAAAGCCATTTTGACAGGGATATGATATCACCGCCGGGCGAGATCGTCAAGAGGGAGCGGAGGATCCCCAGGATTTCCAGACATCTCCAAGGCTGCCGGCAGTATCGTGGAGGAAATAATGCGTATACTATCTTTTGCCAGACAGACATATCCACAACAGAGAAAAGGAGTTTTGATATGAAAGCAACTGGTATCGTACGGCGCATCGACGACCTGGGCCGTGTGGTCATCCCCAAAGAGATCCGCAGGACCATGCGGATCCGGGAGGGCGACCCCCTGGAGATATACACGGATAAAGACGGCGGGGTGATCTTCAAAAAGTACTCCCTGATCGGAGGGCTGGTAGACTTCGCGGGCCAGCTGTGTGAGACGCTGAACCGCACCACCGGCCAGGTGACGGTGATCACCGACCGGGACAGCTGTATCGCCGTGGCGGGGGCCCCCCGCCGGGAGCTGGCTGAGAAGGCCATCTCCGCCCAGACGGAGCGGCTGATGGAGGGCCGGCAGGTCTATCAGTACAAGCCGGGGGAGGAGATCCTCCCGCTGTGCGCCGACAGTGATAAGTATGCCCTGTGTACTGCGGCCCCTATCCTCTCTGAGGGAGACGTGCTGGGCTGCGTCGTCTTCGCCGGGACGGCGGATGCGCTCACCGGCGGCGAGGTGGAGTATAAGCTGGCCCAGTCCATCGCCGGATTCTTGGGGCGGCATATGGAGAGCTGAAAAACGGACCGGGGACGGCGTGGGCCTTCCCCGGTCCGTCCTCTTCCCGGCAAAGAAGATCTTTTTCAGATGCCTCTTGACATTGCCACGGTGTCAAGGTGTGGTCCTGCTATCGAACGATACCTCAAGGGCGAACGGGAGGTCTCCGGCCCGGAGGAGCTGGAGACTGGGGTCATGTTCCCGGTAGAGAAGAGATGACCAGCGGGCCCCGGCGCAATGCGCCGGGGCCCGTTCGATCGTCACTGTATCAGATCGCGGTACTCCTGCTCGCTGTCCACCGGACTGGCGCCCCCCATCGAGTTCTCCCCCAGGAGGAGCGCGCTCACTGTGTAGATCTGCCAGCGCCCGTCGACCTCCGCCAGAGTGAAGCCCTTGCAGAACAGCTGACCGTCCAGCTCCAGCAGCACGGTCCGCTCCACGACATCGTCAGCTCCCGTCGATCTTAGGAAGTTTTCCTCCACTCTGGGGTCATCCTGCATGTCTGGCCGGTCCTCATCGATGCGCAGGATCTTCAGATCCTTGAGGGCCCCAGGGTCCACCGCACGGGAAAAGTCCTTTGCCCAATCCCTGTCCACGTCGCCGATCGGCCGAAACTCCAGCAGATCCTGATACTCCTCATCGGTGGCCAGCAGGCTGAACGTGAGTATCTGGAATGACCGGGCAAAGTTGGCGCGCAGCTGATAGCCGACGGTCTTCCGGTAAAGGTCATATTCCGTAGGCGCTGAGATCCCATTGGTCGGGAGATAGGTCTTAGTGCGGTCTGTGTACTGGGCGAAGGATACTCTGTCCAGGTAGTCCTCGATGTAGCAGCAGGCCATCATCCCGTCCACGTCCTGCCTGGAAAGCGCCTGAAAGAAGATCTCCAGGGTCTCCTCCGGGGTCTTCCCGGCGGCGGTCTTTTTCCCGCCGCCGCACCCGGTCAGCCCTGAGACCAGGCAGACAGCCAGGACAAGGGCCGTGGCTCTGCCGAGGAGCTTGCGGATATCATGTCTGATCATCTTTTTTCCTCCCTTATTCCTATTCATTTCTGTCGAAGCCTCCGGGGACGCTCCCGTCCCCGGAGGCCGGCGGAAAACAAAAACACTGCATGATGCAATCCTGCGCAGTGCGAAAGACATATTCCACCTAACAAAAAATGACAGGAGCAGATACAGCAAAGGCACCCTTTACAAACAAGGGTGGATCGTCGTATAATATCCCATGCGGATACGGTTTGTGGCCGTTGTATAGGTGGGGTCTCACCTGTGCAGGCTTGCGGGTGTTGGCGCACCCGTAAGCCGCCGCATTTTTGTTTTCCTGTCGATTATAGCACGGATCCTCTCCTGATGCAAGTTCCCTCTGGACATAACAGGAAAAAAGATACGGCCCCGCTCCTCCAACAGGAGGAGCGGGGCTCATCGCATCTATCGTATTCAGAGGACCGCCAGCGAGCCGTCCCTCACGTCCACCGTGAGGGACGCGCCGGGCTCCACCTGGTCGGCCACGATCTTCCGGCCGATCAGGGTCTCCACCGTGTGCTGAAGGTAGCGGCGCAGGGGCCGGGCGCCGTAGATGGGGTCGTAGGCCGCGTCGATGATGGCCGACTTGGCCGCAGAGGTGAGGGACACGGTCAGCTGCTTATCCGTCAGCCGCCGGTTCAGATCGGACACCAGCAGGTCCACGATGTGGGTGATGTTATCCCGGGTCAGGGGCTTATAGAAGACGATCTCGTCCAGCCGGTTGAGGAACTCGGGCCGGAAGGACCGCTTGAGCAGTTCATCCACCTGATCCCGGGCGGTCTGGCCGATCTCGCCGTCCTCAGTGATGCCGTCCAGCAGGGCCTGACTGCCCAGGTTGGAGGTGAGGATCAGGATGGTGTTCTTGAAGTCCACTGTCCGGCCTTGACTGTCAGTGATACGTCCGTCGTCCAATACTTGCAGTAATACATTGAACACGTCCGGGTGAGCCTTCTCCACCTCGTCGAAGAGGACCACAGAGTAGGGCTTGCGCCGCACCGCCTCGGTGAGCTGGCCCCCCTCCTCATAGCCCACATATCCCGGAGGGGCCCCGATGAGCCGGGAGACGGAGAACTTTTCCATATACTCGGACATGTCGATGCGGACCAGGTTCTTCTCACTGTCGAAGAGGGCCTCGGCCAGAGTCTTGGCCAGCTCGGTCTTGCCCACGCCGGTGGGCCCTAGGAAGAGGAAGGAGCCGATGGGCTTATCCGGGTCGGCGATGCCGGCCCGGGAGCGGAGGATCGCCTCGCTCACCAGCCGGACGGCCTCCTCCTGGCCCACCACCCGCCGGTGGAGGATGTCCTCCAGATGGAGCAGCTTCTCCCGCTCCCCCTCCATGAGCCGGGCCACAGGGATCCCCGTCCACCGCTGGATGATCCGGGCGATCTCCTCCTCGGTGACCTTGTCCCGGAGGAGGGACTGCTGCCTGCCCTCGTTGGCGACGGCCTCCTCCGCCTCCAGGGCCTTTTTCAGCTCGGGGATCCGGCCGTACTGCAGCTCTGCGGCCTTCTCCAGGTCGTATTCCCGCTGGGCCTTCTCCAGGGCGGCGTTGGCGGCTTCCAGCTCCTCCCGCAGCCTCTGGACCTTGCCGATGGCCCCCTTCTCGTTGTCCCACTGGGCCTTCTTAGCCTTGAACTCCTCCCGCATGTCAGACAGCTCCCGCTGGATCTCGGCCAGGTGCTCCTGAGACAGCTTGTCGGTCTCCTTCTTCAGGGCCGCCTCCTCGATCTCGTGCTGGATGATCCTCCGCTGGATCACGTCCAGTTCGGTGGGCATGGAGTCCATCTCGGTGCGGATCATGGCGCAGGCCTCGTCCACCAGGTCGATGGCCTTGTCGGGCAGGAAGCGGTCGGAGATATAGCGGTCGGACAGAGTTGCGGCGGCGATGATGGCCCCATCGGTGATCTTCACCCCGTGGAACACCTCATACCGCTCCTTCAGTCCCCGAAGGATGGCGACAGCGTCCTCCACAGAGGGCTCATCCACCATGACCGGCTGGAACCGCCGCTCCAGGGCGGCGTCCTTCTCGATATACTGGCGGTACTCGTTGAGGGTGGTGGCCCCGATGCAGTGCAGCTCTCCTCGGGCCAGCAGGGGTTTCAGCAGGTTGCCCGCGTCCATGGAGCCCTCGGTCTTGCCCGCTCCCACGATGGTGTGGAGCTCGTCGATGAAGAGGATGATCCGCCCCTCCGACTCCTTCACCTCGTTGAGGACGGCCTTCAGCCGCTCTTCGAACTCCCCCCGATACTTGGCCCCGGCGATCAGGGCCCCCATGTCCAGAGAGAAGATGGTCTTGTCCTGCAGGGAGACGGGGACGTCCCCCTTGACGATCCTCTGGGCCAGGCCCTCGGCGATGGCGGTCTTGCCCACGCCGGGCTCGCCGATGAGGACCGGGTTGTTCTTGGTCTTCCGGGACAGGATCCGGATCACGTTGCGGATCTCGTCGTCCCGGCCGATCACCGGGTCCAGCTGGTTCTGCCGGGCCCGCTCCACCAGGTCGGAGCCGTACTTTTTCAGGGCGTTATAGGTCTGCTCCGGGTCGTCGGAGGTGACCCGCTGGCTCCCCCGCACCTGGGCCAGAGCCTGCATCACCTTCTCCTTCTCCAGGCGGTAGGTGCGGAACAGCTCCTTCAGGGCGGTGCTGGGACAGGCCAGCAGCCCCAAAAGGATATGCTCCACCGAGATGTAATCGTCCTTCATGGCCTGGGCCTCGCCCCCCGCGGCCTGAAGGGCCCGGTCCACGTCCTGGGCGACATAGATCTTGCCGCTCTCCCGGCCCGGACCGGATATCTTGGGCAGTTTGCCCACCTCTGCCTCCACCGCCGCCTGGAAGCTGGGGACCGTGAGGCCCATGGCGGTGAGGAGCTGGGGGATGAAGCCCTCAGCGTCCCCCACCAGGGCCAGCAGCAGGTGGGGCTGCTCGATCTGTTGGTTGCCGTGCTCCAGGGCGATGTCCTGGGCGTTCTGGATAGCTGTCAGGGACTTTTTCGTAAATCGATCCATATTCATGATGACGCTCCTTTCTGGGATAGCCTGCGGTATGCTTGTAGTATAGGCCGCTCCGGCGGAGTTTTCATGAACAGATCGTGAATTTTTAGCACTCTATATATGGGAGTGCTAACATCATCTCCCTGCCACCCAAGCATGAAAAAAGCTCCTTTGGGAAAGGAGCTTTGTCCGCTGCGGCGGGGAGGCCCTCTCAGTCAGCCTGACGGCTGACAGCTCCCCCAAAGGGGGAGCCAAGACCGTTGAAACAGCAGCAACAGGATAGAGAGCGCCATAAACCTCCTTGCCCTGCGGGGGACGGGGGTCTCACGTGGGCGGGACAGGGCTCAGTCCCGAAACTCGAAGAGCTTGTGGACGGGCACCTCCAGGGCGTCAGAGATGCGGAAGATGACGTCTAACGATGCACCGACTTTTGCCAACTCGATATTGCTCATATGGTTGGGTTCTATCCCTATCATTTCTGAAAGCTGGTCCTGTGTCAGCTTACGTTTACGACGATAGTAGTACACATTTGCGCCAAGTGCCTCGTATTTTTTGATCTGTGCTCTATCCATATGATCACCGTATCATAGTATAAGGTGATCTCGAAGATGAAATAACAATGTGAAAAAGTGGATATCCATCTTGACAGAATGAATTTTAATGGTACAATAATGATGAAGCGACAGGAAACGACAAAAAAGGCCCCCATCGAGGGGCTAAGGAGGTCAAGACATGTACGAAAAAATGTATCATATCCTGTTCAACGCGGTCACCGACGCCATGGAGATGCTGGAAGCTCATGACTATCAGGGGGCGCTGACCCGGCTCGAGCTGGCCAGCCGTGCAGCGGAAGACGTCTATATGTCATCAGATAAATAAAAAAGCAGGGACCGCGCTGAGCGGTCCCTGCTCTCTTTTGTCCGAAAGGATCGGAGGCTCACTCCTCCGCAGGCGCGTCTTCCTCTTCCTCGTCGTCAGAGAGGTCCATGGCGTAGCGGGTGCCGCAGGAGGGGCACTCCACCTCGCCGGCGGCCAGGGCCTCGTCGTCCACCAGGATGTCGGCGCCGCAGGAGGGGCACTCCACCTCGAACCAGTCTTCCTCGTCCTCGTCGAAGACCTCGGCCTCCACGTCGGCCAGGTCGTCGGAGAGCACGTCGATCTCCTCGCCCAGATCCAGGGCGTTGTCCTCCAGATCCTCCACGGAGATGGCCAGGTCCTCCAGGATCCCGATCATCACAGAGATCAGCTTGCCCTCTTTAGACTTCGTGGTATCCAGGTCCAGCCCCTCGGCCAGCCCCTTCAGGTAAGCGACTTTTTCGGAAATAGTCATGATACGCTCCTTTCCAAGCTGCAGACCGCGGGGCGGACATCATCCGCCCGGACTGCGGTCATCATGTCGCGGCGGACGATATCCGCCCCTGCTAAAAAGGAATCACGCCTTGCAGCGCTCCAGGTACTCGCCGGTGCGGGTGTCGATCTTGATCTTGTCGCCGGGGTTGATGAACAGGGGGACCTTGATCTCGGCGCCGGTCTCCAGGGTGGCGGGCTTGGTCACGTTGGTGGCGGTGTCGCCCTTGAAGCCGGGATCGGTCTCGGTGACCTCCAGCTCTACGAAGTTGGGGGGCTCCACGCCGAAGACGCTGCCCTTGTAGGACATGATCTTGCAGCTCATGTTCTCCTTGACGAACTTGAAGCTGTCCCCCAGCAGGTCCTTGCCGATGGGGATCATGTCGAAGGACTCGGGGTCCATGAAGTAGTACAGATCGCCGTCGCTGTAGCTGTAGTCCATGTCCTTGCGCTCGACGAAAGCCTGCTCGAACTTGGCGGTGGGGTTGAAAGAGGTCTCGGTCACGCCGCCGGTGATGACGTTCTTCATCTTGGTGCGGACGAAAGCCGCCCCCTTGCCGGGCTTGACGTGCTGGAACTCCACGACCTGCATGACCTTCCCGTCCATCTCGAAGGTCACGCCGTTACGGAAATCGCTGGCAGAGATCATTGCCATAGGGATCATCCTCCATTGTAGACATTTTAGTTAGGCTGATCTATTGTACCTTATTTTTTTCCTTTTGGCAAGGGGGATCAGGAAAAATCGCAGGATCTTGCTGGAGATTTTTGCCGGGGCGGGCGGCCCCGGGCCTGGGATCCACTTTTTTCTCCTTCCGTGCAGCAGATCCCGGCCCTGAGACGTCTATATAGATGGAAGGAGGTGGCGCCCATGTCTCAGAGATCCAGCCGGCCGGTGGATCTGGAGGCGCTCGCCGCTCAGAACGAAGACCGCTTATACCGGGCCGCTCTGGCCATCCTGGGCCACCCCCAGGAGGCGGAGGACGCCGTCCAGGACGCCTTCGTCCGCTATCTGGAAAAGGCCCCCCGGGATCTGGACAGCCCCTCCGCCTGGCTCATGCGGGTGCTGGTCAACGGCTGTAAGAGCCGCCTTCGCCTGGCCTGGCGGCGGGTGGGGCCCCTGCCCGACGCCCTCCCCGTCCCCGGTCCGGAGGAACGGGAGGAGCTGGAGGAGCTGTTCTCCCTCCCCCCGGAGGACCGGGCGGCAATCCACCTGCACTACTACGAGGGCTATACCACCGATGAGATCGCCGGGATGCTGGGCGTCCGTCCAGGAACGGTCCGCTCCCGGCTGTCCCGGGCCCGGGAGCGGCTGAGAAAGCTGCTGGAGGTGTAGGGCGCGCCGTTCGCAGCGCTGCATGATGCCGAAAGCGGCGGTCCCGCCCTACAGATCCGCAACGAAAAGGAGAAACACCATGAAACATTACAAAATGTATATGGACCGGCAGGGGATCTCCCCAGAGGTCCACGAGAGGCTGCTGGAGCTGGAGCCCTCGACGGGCCGCTCCGGCCCCGCCTGGGCCAGGTATGGGGCCCTGGCCGCCTGCACCGCCCTGATCGTCGCCGTGGGGGCGTGGCGGCTGGCCTCCGCTCCCCCGCCGGGGCCTGCGCCGTCCCAAAGCTCGGGTCCGTTCACCGCCGATCATGGCCCCCTCCTCGAGGAGACGGACGCAGCGCCCCCAGACGGCTGCTTCCTGGTCTCAGGGCCGGAAATGGAGGACGGGCAGCACACAGCCTTCTATGCGATGCCCGATATCCGCTACACGGATGTGAGCGGCATCATGGAGGTGACGGCGGACATGGTCCTGGCCCGTGAGCCGGGGGAGTTTTGGAGGGACCTGGAGAAGGCGGACATCCAGCGGATCCTCTGGGGCCCTGAGGGGAAGCCGGAGGGGGCGGATTGCGACCTGCCCTGGGCCCTGTCCTGGACAGGGTACACGGTCCGGGGCCAGGCCCACTACAACGGCCAGGGGGAGCTCCAGGACCTGTATGTCCGGGGGGAGAAGGAGAAGGCCGGTTTCACCCTCACCATGAGCCCCGGCCGGATCCCCCCCTACGGATGTATCCCCACCGAGACGGACCAGACCACCCAGGTCTTCGGGGTGGAGGTGGCGGGCTGGTACCGGCAGAGCGAGGGGGCGGACGGGACCTCCTACACCTGCGGCAGCGAGTTCCTGACCAAGGATGAGGTCGGCGTCCGGTTCGAGAGCTGGGATAACGGCAGACCGGAGGAGGGCCTGGACGGGGAGATCTGGTTCAACACCTTGTTCGTCCGCCAGGCCCTCGTGAGCGACGGCGGGTTGTACCTGGACCACCTGATGGTCGACGAGGACATCCCCGCCTGGCGGGAGGAGAGCTTCTCTGCCCTGGCCCAGGCCCGGCAGGAATCCGAGTTCGCCCCCTACCTGCCCGCCTCCGGACCGGATGGCTTTTCGGAGTTCGAGGGCCGGCTCAGCTATCAGGAGGGGGGATGGAACGGCCTGTTCTTGCTCTGGCGCAGGCCCATGGGGTATGACGACGTGGCCATCTCGGTCTCCCTCCCCGAGGACGGCGATGCCGACCTCCCCGTCCCGGTGGACATCGCCGTCCCGGCCAGCTACGACACCCGGCTGTATGAGATCCCCTGGTGCGACAGCGTGCCGGAGGAGTATGTGCTGGACTTCTATTCGGTCACCTTCCGGGCCCGGGACATGTCCCTGGAGACGGTCCGGGCCCGGCAGGTGGGCAAGGATACCGGCGGCTCCTCCTTCCATTTCAAGGTCCTCCATGACGACGGCACGGTGGTCTCCTACACCTTCTCCGGCCTGACGGCGGAGCAGGTGTGGGCGATCGTGGAGGAGACCCTCTAGATCCAACGGGCCCCGCCGGCGGCGGGGCCCGTTTCGACAGTGCGGCATGATTCTTAATTTTTTATGAATTGCTCCGATATCTCTTGCCGAAGGGGATCGAACTGAGTATACTTGTAAAGGATCATGACCTGGGAGGGGACCCTTGATTGGAAGAGAGATATATGGATGTGTCCCGGCGGCCGTCGGGACGCCGGGCAGGGCCCTCCCGTCGGCAGGACGACCGGCGTCCGGCCCCCCAGAAGCGCCGGGCCCCCGCCCGTAAGACGGCAAGGCCCCGACGCTCTCCGGCGGTGTCGCTGCTCATCGGGCTGTATAAGGTCCTGGTAGTGGTGTCCGCCCTGATCGTAGCGGTATATGTGGGCCTCCGCCTGATGGTGAAGGTCCCGGAGCAGAAGCCCGTGGGCCTGCCGGACCAGTCCGGGGGGCAGGTGTCCCCCATCGTAGACGGCTCCGGCACGAACGGCAGCGGGACGCCGGACGATGTCCTGGAGCGCCGCAAAGGGGTCTACAATATCTTCCTGGCGGCCACCGATCTGGAGGGCTACCGTACCGACACCATGATGGTGCTGTGCTACGACACCAACGAGCAGACCGTGGGGGTGATCTCCATCCCCAGAGACACCCTGGTCGCCCGGGAGAGCGGCAATCCCCACCTGGTCTACGGCAAGGGGGGGCTGGCCAAGCGGATCGAGGATGTGTCCCACATGCTGGGGATCCCCATCGACTACTACATCAAGGTGAACATCAAGGGCTTCATCTCCCTGGTGGACGACCTGGGCGGCGTGGACTTCTATGTCCCCTGCGACATGGACTACGACGACCCCTATCAGGACCTCCACATCCACTATAAGCAGGGCCAGCAGAAATTGAACGGCCAGCAGGCCATGGAGGTGGCCCGCTTCCGGAAGAACAACGACGGCAGCGGCTACTCCGACGTGGGCCGCACCCAGACCCAGCAGAAGCTGCTCGTCGCCCTGGCCAAGAAGGTGCTGTCCTGGAACAGCCTCACCAAGATCAACAGCTTCGTGGAGACCTTCAACAAGAACGTGGACACCGACCTGTCTCTGAACGATATGCTCTACTTCGCCGGCCAGGCCATCGACCTGGACCCCTCCACAGGGGTGGAGACGGGCACCCTCCCCGGCCGGGGGGACGGGGTCTATCGGGGATACATCTACTGCTATGAGCTGGACCCGGAGGGCACTCTGGAGATGGTCAACCGGATGATCCCATGCTACACCCGGCCCCTGACCTTGGAGGATATGCGTCTGGCCAAGGCCTCGTCCTATAAATGAGACAGCGCGGCCCCCGGCATGAGCCGGGGGCCGCGTGTTCATCTGATCTTCTTCCCGTTCAAGACGGCCCCGGCCAGCCGGTCCCCCTCGTAGCACACTTTGAGAGAGAAGAATGGGGCGTCTCTCCAGATCAGGTCCAAAAAGATGGCGTCCCCCTCCCAGTGGGGGATCTGGAGCAGCCGCTCCCGGGGGAGCCACTCCAGCACCCCCTCGTCACACTCCTTCAGCTGGCCGGTGAAGCCGTCGGCGGTGAACAGGTGCATATATTCGGTGGGCCAGCGGTCGGAGACGAAGGTGACGATCCCCCGGTAGCGGTAGTCGGTGAGGATCAGTCCCGTCTCCTCCTCCGCCTCCCGGAGCAGGCAGTCCTCGGGGCTCTCCTTGTCCTGGAACTTGCCTCCGATCCCGATCCACTTGTCCCGATTCAGGTCGTTCTCCTTCTTGATCCGGTGGAGCATCAGATATTCCTCGCCCCGTCGGATATAACACAATGTCGTATTGATCATGCCTCGATCAGCTCCACATCCACGATAACGATCTCTCCGTCCCGGAGGTAAGTGAGGGCCACGCTGTCCCCCGGGCCCAGGCCCTGCTTGATCCGGGTCAGGTCCTCGATCCCGGTGATGGGGGCACCGTCGGCCTTAATGAGGACGTCCCCCTTCCGCAGGCCCTTGGCCCAGGCGTCGCTGTCCTCCTCCACGTCTACCAGCTCCAGGCCGCCCCCCTCCACGGGGATCTTGCTGACGGTGAAGCCGAAGATCCCCCGGCGGACCTCCTCCCCGGCGATCAGCCGGTCCACCACGTACTTCACCCGGGCAGAGGGGATAGCGAAGCCCAGGCCCTCGGCGGAGCCGTCCTCGGTGACGATCTTGATGGTGTTGATGCCCATCACCTGACCGTCCTGGTTGAGGAGGGGCCCGCCGGAGTTGCCGAAGTTGATCGCGGCGCTGGTCTGGATCAGGGCCATCGTGACCCCGTCCACCTCTACCTCCCGGTCCAGGGCGGAGACGATCCCGTCAGTGATGGTGGCCCGATAGCCCAGAGAATCCCCCAGGGCGGCCACCGGCTCGCCGATCTGGAGGGCGTTGGAGTCGCCGAACCTGGCGGGGGACAGGCCCTGAGCCGGGATCTTCAGCACGGCCAGGTCCTCCACCGCGTCGAAGCCGACCAGTTCGGCGGGCAGGATCCGGTTGTCCTGGAGGAGCACATCCACCGCCCGGGCCCCTGCCACCACGTGGGCGTTGGTGATGATATAGCCGTCTTCGGTGAGGACCACTCCGCTGCCGGCGCTGTAGCCCTCCTCCCCTTTGGATTCGATGGAGACCAGAGAGGGCAGGGCCCGCTCATAGATCTGGGCGTAGGTCAGCCCCTCGCCCTGGACGGGGTGGAGAGACACTGTCACGCCCGTGCCGGTGGCGGCCTGGGGGATGGCGGGGGGCTCGGTGCTGTGTGTCTCCTCCCTGGGCCTCCTGTCCTCCCCGGCAGAGGGGGGCCAGTCCCGGAGGGCGGCCCGGTCGGAGAGGAGACGGTCCAGCAGGAGGGCGGACAGGCAGAGGACCAGCACCAGGGACAGGATCCCCAGGAACCAGGGCCAGCGCCGTCTCCGCTGCCGGGACCGCAGAGGGCGCCGCCGGCCGGGAGGGGGGATCCGCACCGCAGGCGGGATCGGGAAGGCGGGGGAGGGCTGTTCCCAGGGCCCTCCCTGCCAAAGTCCGTCGTTTCGGTCGTCCATCGTGGCACCTCCGGTGAGAATAAGGTGTGCGGCGCGCATGGTATACGCCCCGGCAAATGAGGCTATGCCAGCGTCAGGGTGAACTGGAACTGGGTCACTCCGTCTTCGCTGGTGACGGTGATGTTCTCTTTCAGACTGCCCAGCAGGGTCTTGACGATATACAGGCCCAGGCCCACCCCTTCCCGGTCCATGGAGCGGGAGTAGTCCGCCTTGTGGAACCGCTCGAAGAGGAGGGGGATCTCCTCCGGCGGGATGGTGGCCCCCAGGTTGCGGATGGAGGTGACCGCCTTGCCGTCCTTTTTGGCGATGTGGATGACGATCGCGGTGCCGGAGGCGGCGAACTTGGCTGCGTTGTCCAAAAGGTTATAGCACACCTGGGTCACGGCGTCGGGGTCTCCCCACACCATCAGCTTCTCCTCGGGCATCTGGACGTCCACATCCAGATTCCGGTCGCAGATCTTGGTCTCCAGACTGATCAGCACCCGGGACATGAGCTCGGTGAGGTCGAAGGTCTCCTGGGCGGTGACGGTGCTCTCCGCCAGAGCGTTGAGCCGGGACAGGTCCAGCATCCGGCGGACCAGACGGCTGAGCCGGCGGGTCTCCGACACGATGATCTGGAGGGACTCATCCTCCCGCTCCTGGGGGATGGTGCCGTCCAGGATCCCCTCGGCGAAGCCGGCGATGGTGGTCATGGGGGTCTTCAGCTCGTGGGAGACGTTGGCGATGAACTCGGCGCGCTGGCTCTCCACCTTCTCCAAAGAGTTGGCCATGGCGTTGAAAGCCTCGGCCAGCGCCCCCACCTCGTCGCAGCGGTCCTCATAGCCGGCCACCCGGACGTCGAACTCCCCCTGGCCGAATTTCCGGGCCGCCTCTGCGATCTCGTTCAGAGGCCGGGTCTGGTGGGCGGAGGTGAGGGTGCTGGCGATCACCGAGATCAGGAAGACCACCACAGCGGAGAAGAAGAAGATCGTGGCGGTGGAGGCCCACATCTCCGACAGGTTGGAGGCGTCCGCCGCCACCAGGACCATCCCCTGGATCCGCACCAGAGGGCCGATCTGGTTGGACACGGGCAGGGCGGAGATATACCGCCGCTCGGGATAGATCCCTCCCAGGTTGCTCATGCCGCTGAACTGGCCGCCGGCGGACACCTGGGCCACGATCCCATCGGGGAGGACGGCGTTTTCATAGTCGTAGTCCCGGCCGTCGTCAGGGGCGGCGGCGTAGAGGATATGCCCCTCCGGGTCGGCCACGATCACATGGGAGTTGGAGATCATGGCGATGGTGGCCACATAGGTGCTGTAGAAATCGTCCTGGATATCCAGCGTGAGGTAGTACCGGTAGTAGCTGGAGGTGAAGCTGGAGACATGGCCCGCGTTGCGCTTCACCGTGTCGCGGGTCTCACCGATGATATAGCGGTAAGACAGCAGCATGAAGGACCCTGCCAGCAGGGTGAAGGACACCAGCACGATGCTCACCATCATGGTGAGCTGACGGCGATATAAAGAGCGCAGCTCGACTCACCTCCGTTCCGGCCAGCAGATCCATGTCATCCTGCCGCCTCTTCCAGCCATTCCAGGAACATCTCTGGCTGCCTGACAGATCGTCTGGATCGACCGCTCCATCTGTTCCATGTCCGCGCCTCAGGCCGCTGTGCCCAGCTCGAACTTATAGCCCACGCCCCACACGGTCTTGAGGCGCCACTGGTCGCTGACCCCTTCCAGCTTCTCCCGCAGGCGCTTGATGTGGACGTCCACGGTACGGCTGTCACCGAAGTAGTCGAAGCCCCAGACCTCATCCAGGAGCTGATTCCGGGTGAAGACCCGGTTGGGGGAGGAGGCCAGGTGGAAGAGCAGCTCCAGCTCCTTTGGGGGGGTGTCCACCCTCTGGCCGTCCACCAGCAGCTCATAGGAGTCCAGGTTGATCACCAGCTTGTCGAAGGACAGCTTCTTCTCCCCTGTCTCCTCCTCTCCGCCGGTGCGGCGGAGGACGGCGTGGATCCGGGCCAGTACCTCCTTCATCTCGAAGGGTTTTACGATGTAGTCGTCCGCCCCCTGCTCCAGGCCGGACACCTTGTCCTCCACCTCGCCCTTGGCGGTGAGCATGATCACGGGGGCCTTGTCCCCCTCACGGATGCGCTTCAGCACCGACCAGCCGTCCATGACGGGGAGCATGATGTCCAGCAGCACCAGGTCGGGCTGGAAGGAGCGGAACAGATCCACACCCTTCCCTCCGTCCTTGGCCACCTGGGTCTCGAAGCCCTCTTTCTCCAGATAGAGGTGGAGCAGTTCGGCGATATTGGCGTCGTCCTCTACGATCAGGACTTTTTTCGACATAAAACGGCACCTCGTTTCCTAATTGTCGCTGACGATATCGATCCTGGGCAGGACCTGGCGGCTCTGGACGGCACTGCCCCGCAGCATCCCTTCTATTATACCGCAAACAGGCGCACTTGGGTGAACGATCTGTGAATTACGCCCCTCTCCGCCTCTCCACATAGGAGCGCTCCACCTGGATCACGGCGAAGTAGCGGTCGGACAGGCCCTTGACGGCCTGACACAGGGCGGCGCGCACCTCGTCGTCCGACAGGCGGAAGCCGTAAGGCACCACCACGTCGAAGAGGAGGTTGGTGTGGCAGGGCCCGGCAGTGATCCGAAAGTCGTGGATGGAGCAGGTGGGATCCAGCTCCCGCACCAGGTCCTCCACCTGCTGGCGGAGGGCCTCGGTGCGTCCGTCCCGGACCACCGGGTCCATGTGGATGCAGGTCTCGATGTGGTGCTTGGCCTTCAGCTCCCGCTCGATGTGGTCGATCGTGTCGTGGAGCTCCAAAAAGTCGCCGTCGGCGGGGACCTCGGCGTGGAGGGACATCATGGCCCGGCCGGGGCCGTAGTCGTGATAGACCAGGTCGTGGATGCCCAGGATATGGTCGTGGCCCAGGACGATCCGGTCGATATCGGCGGCCAGCTCCGGGTCCATGGGCCGGCCCAGCAGGGGGTCCACGGTCTCCTTGACCGCCCCCCAGCCGGTGCGCAGGATGAACAGGGCCACCGCCAGACCCAGCCAGCCGTCCAGGGCCAGATCCAGGAAGCGTCCGGCCAGCAGGCCCAGCAGGAGGATCCCGGTGGCGGCGGCGTCAGACAGGGAGTCGGCGGCGGTGGCGGACAGGGCGGCGGATCCGATCTTCCGGGCCAGGGCCCGGTTGAAGGCGAACATCCACAGCTTCACCGCGATGGAGGCGGCCAGGATCCCCGCCGACAGGGCGGAGAAGGCCACCGGCTCTGGGCTGAGGATCTTCCGGACAGAGGTCTGGATCAGCTCCGCCCCCACCAGCAGGATGAGCATGGCCACCACCAGCCCGGCGAGATATTCCATCCGCCCGTGTCCGAAGGGGTGTTCCCGGTCCGCCTCCCGGCCGGCCAGCCGGAAGCCGATCAGAGTGACCACCGAGGAGGCGGCGTCGGACAGGTTGTTGAAGGCGTCGGCAGTGACGGCGATAGAGGCGGCGGCGATCCCGGCCAGCAGCTTGCCCAGGAAGAGCAGCAGGTTCAGTCCGATGCCCGCCGCGCCGGACACCACGCCGCACCGGCGGCGGGTCTCAGGATCCTGAGCGTCCCCGCCCCGCATACAAAAATGCACGAAAAAGTCCACGGATGGATGCACCTCGCAGTTGGAAGTTCTTGAAGGTTTTTGAGGTCAGATGCCTTATAATCTTTTAATTTTCTCATATCATATCTATATTGTCAAGCTAAGATTCTGGTAAGGAATCAAAAAATGGATGTTTCTATGCAAAAAAACTAGAACCGTGTACAGTTTAGGGGCACTTGTCCGCGGCATAGAGACAAGACCGCAGAGCCGCGTTATTGTGCAAAAAGACGAAGGCGGCGAGGGGTCCCCGGCTGTCATTCGTCATTTTACTTGCATCCCAGGGCGCTTTATGCTACAATGAGCCCGTTATGAGCCTTGTGGACAGAGAGCGCGCCTGGAGAGCAGGGAAAGGAGGCGGGACATCGCTCCAAGGCTGTGCGCCACAGGAGAACATGAAGCAACATATTTTGAATGTTTGAAGGAGAGAAACAAATGGCAAAAAACAATTTGCAGAAGGTCAGCCTGTATGACCGCTGGCTCAACGGCATCGAGCGGGCGGGCAACAAGCTGCCCCACCCTGTAGCCCTGTTCGCCATGCTGGCCCTGCTGATCGTGGTGATCTCCGCCATCTGCGCGGCGATGGGCGTGTCCGCCACCGGCGAGCTGATTTCCGGCGGCGAGCTGAAGGAGACCACCGTCACCGCTGTCAGTCTGCTGACCAAGGACGGCCTGGCCTATATGTTCACCAAGGCCGTGAGCAACTTCACCTCCTATGCCCCCTTGGGCATGGTGCTGGTGGCCATGCTTGGCGTGGGCGTGGCAGAGCAGTCCGGTCTGATCAACTCCCTGCTCAAGCAGACCGTGAAGGTCACCCCCAAGGTCCTGATCACCCCTGTGGTGGTCTTCCTGGGCGTCATGTCCAACATCGCCTCCGACTCCGGCTACGTCATCCTGATCCCCCTGGGCGCCATGGTCTTCCGGGCCTATGGCCGCCACCCCATGGCCGGTCTGGCCGCCGCGTTCTGCGGCGTGTCCGGCGGCTTCTCCGCCAACCTGCTGGTGGGCACTCTGGATCCCCTGCTGGCCGGCATCTCCCAGACTGCCGTGTCCATCATCGACGCCAACTATCAGGTCCAGGTCATGGGCAACTATTTCTTCATGGCCGCCTCCACTTTCCTGATCACCATCGTGGGCACCCTGATCACCGACTTCCTGGTGGAGCCCCGTCTGGAGAAGTTCGGCGGCGAGGTGCTGGCTGACGAGGACACCTCTCTGACCACCATCACCCCCGAGGAGAAGAAGGGCCTGCGGGCCGCCGGGATCGCCCTGCTGGTCTATGTGGTCCTCATCGTGGCCGCTCTGATCCCCCAGGACTCCTTCTTCCGCAATGCTGACGGCGACATCCTGGGCAAGACCCCCTTCATCGACAGCATCGTGGTCCTCATCGCGCTGATGTTCTTCATCCCCGCCGTGGCCTACGGCAAGAAGGCCGGCACCCTGAAGAACCACCGCGAGGTGTGTAACTCCATGGCCAAGGCCATGTCCTCCATGGGCTCCTTCCTGGCCCTGGCCTTCGTGTCCGCCCAGTTCATCCAGTACTTCAGCTACACCCAGCTGGGCACCATCATCGCCCTGAACGGCGCCAACTTCTTCCGCGCCATCGACATCGGCCTGATCCCGCTGATGGTGATCTTCGTGCTCTTCTCCGCCTTCATGAACCTGTTCATGGGCTCCGCCTCCGCCAAGTGGAACATCCTGGCGCCGGTGTTCGTCCCCATGTTCATGCTGCTGGGTTACAGCCCCGAGCTGTGCCAGCTGGCCTACCGGATCGGTGACTCCTGCACCAACCTGATCACCCCCATGATGACCTACTTCGCCGTCATCGTCATCTTCGCTCAGAAGTACGACAAGAAGGCCGGCATCGGCACCATCACCGCCACCATGCTGCCCTACAGCCTGTGCTTCCTGCTGGTCTGGACCATCATGCTGATCATTTGGCTGTCCATCGGCCTGCCCATCGGCATCAATACCAGCCTGGCCTATCCCCCCGTCTGATCTGATCCGCGCCCCAGGGCGGCCGTATGGCCGCCCTTTTGAAATCAAAAGGAGGTCATCCCATGATCAACAAAGAGCGTCTGCTCCAGACTTTTCTGGAGTATATCCAGATCGACAGCGAGAGCACCCACGAGGGGGCCATCGCCGCCCGGATCGCCCAAGACCTGGAGGCCATCGGCTGTCAGGTCTCCACCGACGACAGCGCCGCCAAGACGGGCAGCGAGACGGGCAACCTGTACTGCACCCTGCCCGGGAACACTGACGGTGAGCCCATCCTTTTCGCCGCCCACATGGACACCGTGGTCCCCGGCGTGGGGATCCAGCCCGTCATCGAAGACGGGGTCATCCGCAGCAAGGGGGACACGGTCTTGGGCGGCGATGACAAATCTGGTGTGGCCGCCATCGTGGAGGCCCTGCGCACCATCGTGGAGCAGGACCTGCCCCATCCCACCATCGAGGCCCTATTCACCGTCTGCGAGGAGGTGGGGCTGCGCGGCTCCCGCCACATGGACTACAGCAAGGTGACCGCCAAGAAGGCCGCAGTGCTGGACAGCAGCGGCGACGCCGGCAAGATCATCACCGCCGCCCCCGGCCAGTATAAGCTGAGCGCTGCCGTCATCGGCCGGCGGGCCCACGCCGGCGTGGCGCCCGAGGAGGGCATCAGCGCCGTCCAGGTCCTCTGCGAGGCGGTCTCCCATATGGATCTGCTGCGCATCGATGAGGAGACCACCGCCAACATCGGTACCATCACCGCCCAGTATGCCACGAACATCGTCCCCGAGCGGGCGGAGCTCATCGGCGAGTGCCGCAGCCGCCGGGACGACAAGCTGGAGGCCCAGGGCCAGCACATGATGGACTGCCTCCAGGCGGCCTGCGACAAGTATGGGGCCACCCTGGAGGGAGGGCTCACCAAAGCCTACAGCGCCTACTCCTACACTGCCGACGATCCCTATGTCCAGGAGGTCATGGCCGCCTGCCGCAAGGCCGGTCTGGAGCCCGCCCTGGCTGCCAGCGGCGGCGGGAGCGACGCCAACAATATGAGCGCCAACGGCCTCAAGGCCCTGGTCCTGGGCACTGGTATGGCCAAGGTCCACACCGTCCAGGAGGAGATCACCGTCAAGAACCTGGAGGACACCGCCGCTTTGGTCCTGGCCCTGGCCGTCCAGTGAGGACAGGAGAGAGCGAGAGGAGACGGATCCGCGGAAATGTTCACAAAAAGTTCATCCTGATGTCATGATCTTGCCTTATTCCTGATCTATGATGGTATCGTACCAAGTGGACAAGACATATCTCCTTTCTCTCTCCTTTACAACACACAGTACGGCGCCCCGGTCATTGGCCGGGGCGCCGTACTGTTCCCCCCGCCTATCCCTCCGGTCCTGGATCGGGTGCCGGAGTTTACAAAAAATTCACAGGGACGTCATGAGATCGCCGTATTTATATCCTATGATGACATCGTAGCTCAGCTACACCATGTATCTCCCATTTCTCCCTCTCCTTTTACAACACACACAGACAAGACGCCCTGGCCTATGGCCAGGGCGTCTTGTCGTTCTGTGCCGATCCTGCCCAGGTCTACCAAATGTCTACCAAAAAAGGGCGTCAAAGCCATGGGGGACAAGGAGTTCGTTTCCTGACATTTT
>RAYO01000034.1 GCA_003612335.1 bacterium 1xD42-67 | reverse complement strand
CTCCGGAATACAATCCCGATGAGTACTTGAATCATGCTCTGAAGATTTCTGTCCATTCAGGCTGTCTACCCTATACTGCGGCTGATATCTCTCATAAAATTCAGTCATTCATGCGAAAATTGCAGCTTCATCCGCCTCTCGTCTCCTGCTTTTTCCTCCACTCGGTACTTTCCTATCTTTAGCTACGGAAGTAATAGTAAATTATACAGTGCAAACCGCCCGGCGGGTCTATGACCTGCCGGGCGGTTTTTGTCGTTTCCTGCTGCCCCCAAATTTTTCTTAGTCAACCTTACATAAAGAATGACACAAAAAAGCAGTGTGATGGCGGTCGATATCCTCCGGCGAGATGGCGAGGCGCGTTATCGGTAGCGGCTACCGATATTCAAGACAGACTATCGAATCGGAGGTATAACCATGAGCGAATTGAAAGCGAGAATCCATGACGAGGCGAACGGCCTTGATTATATCCTTGTCGGGGACTACTGCATTCCGACTATCGTACTGCCGGAGGACGATGACCGCCCCATTGGGAAGTGGGGGCGGATGCACCAGGCGTATCTGGAGGAAACGAACCCGCTTCTGCTGAACCACCTGACCTTGACGGGCAAGCTGAACACCTATCTTACCGACCTCGACGAACAGGCGCAGAACCGCTACCGGCGCATCGTCCGGCAGATGGCTGAGGACGAGGGCGTGACCGAGGACTTGAAACGGCGGTCGGAATGGGAGTGGGTCAAGGCCATGGACAGC
The DNA here is from genome assembly GCA_003612335.1 of bacterium 1xD42-67. Lineage (GTDB taxonomy): Bacteria > Bacillota > Clostridia > Oscillospirales > Oscillospiraceae > Lawsonibacter. Next base: position 40,784 of record RAYO01000034.1, on the reverse strand, counting down.
ATTGTGAACCGCGCCGAGGAAACCATCCGGCACGAATTAATCTACGCATAGGCGGTATCAGTTTCCCAGCATTTGCGCCGACTGAAAAGCACAAAGGCTCTTGAGAGGCTCCCCCTATTGGCGGGCCTTTCAAGAGCCTTTTCCTTTCGCTCATATGCCGGACAGCGTGGACAAATAGAGCATGAAAACCCCGCTGTTTTCAAGGCTCTCCATCTTATGTAAGGTTATAAAGGCATTCCATATCGAGGCTGCCCCAAATTCTCTTCTAACTTTCCACTGGTCAAATTCTTAAAAAACGAAATATTAATCAGCCAAAATTATCATGTCCTGTTTCTATACTGTAGATAATCCAAGAATGATCTGTCTCGAACTCCTTTCGCTGCTATAGGCTTGACAAAAGTACAACAACGTGCTATCCTTTATATGTCAACATCACGTTATACATTAAGGAGGATAAAAATGATACAGCAAATATCCGATACTGAACTGGAGATTATGAAAATCGTATGGGGGAACCCGGAGGATGTGACACTGTTTCCCTATATCATGGATGGGCTGGCAGCAAGAGGCAAGCCGTGTCAAAAGAACACCCTGATTGTACTCCTATCGCGGCTGATGAACAAAGGCTTTTTGAGTGCAAAGAAAATCGGACGCCGCAATGAATATACCACGCTTGTTTCGGAAGCGGAGTACCAGACGGCGCAGACAAAAAATTTCCTGGACAAGATCTATGAGGGCAGCGCAAAAGGTCTGGTTTCCAATCTAATTATGGGCGACCTGCTGACAGACGCGGAATACGAGGACTTGAGAAAGCTGTTGGAGAAAGGGAAATAGCAGCAATGAACACAGTTTTGAAAATTTTCCTGTCCATGTCTTTTTCCAGCAGTTTGCTTATTCTAGCTTTACTTTTGGGAAAACAGTGTTTGCAAAACAAAATCAGTCGGCAATGGCAGTATTACATTTGGTTGGTTGTTGTTTTGCGGCTGCTGCTCCCGTTCGGGACGGAAGTAAGCCTGATGGGGAAGGCATATCAGGCTGTCGATCAGGCAATATCCCAGACCGCTCCTTTACCGCCGCAGCAACAGCCCTCACTAAACATTCCAGGGGGCAATCTTGCTCCCGCTATTGGGACGGAACATCACAATGAAACGGTGAGTAGTCCGGCAGATGATGTAACAACTGCCCACCCACTTCAAGATATTGGAGTGTTGTTGATCGATCAGATCAGGCTGGTGTGGCTGGTGGCCGCGCTGGGCTTGCTGATACGAAAAATAACAATCTATCAGGGCTTTATGCGGTATATCCATGCTGGATTGACCCCGGTTTCTGACATTGAGCGGTTAGACGAACTTTCTGTTGTTGCGGAGCAGTCGGGCATCAAAAAGCCCATTGAATTATGCGTCAATCCGTTGGTTTCTTCCCCTCTGCTGATTGGCTTTTTCCGTCCGTGTATCGTACTGCCCAGCGCAGATATTCCTGAAAAAGATTTTCGCTATATCATCCTGCATGAACTGACGCATTACAAACGGCGGGATATGTTCTATAAATGGCTGGTTCAAATCACCGTCTGTCTGCATTGGTTTAATCCGCTGGTATATCTTATGAGCCGGGAAATTACTAAGGCTTGTGAATTTTCCTGCGATGAAGCCGTCCTTACCAAAATGGGGAGCGGCAACGCGCAGGACTACGGGAAAACCTTACTTGACGCGATGGCGGCAGTTGGGAGATACAAAGAAAATCTCGGTGCTGTTACTTTAAGCGAAAATAAACAACTGTTAAAAGAAAGGATAGGAGCAATTATGAGTTTTAAGAAAGCATCAAAAGCAATTCGGCTTTTGACTGGTATGCTGACCTTGTGTATTATTTTCAGTGCCGCTTTCGTCGGGATTTATTCTACTGCCGCCGCCGCAGATGTGCCAAATTTGATACATGCAGACAATTCGTTAGAAATGGAAACACTGGATTTTAGGGGAACAACATATTATTTAGTCTTTAATGAAGCCCAGCTCAGAGCGATTGGCACAGGCAAGTACGGCATGAACCTGAATTATATGCAGCAAGCGGATATTTCCTTGTCCGCAGGTGACTGGGTTCCCATCGGAACATGGGATGTCCCTTTTACAGGAACCTATAACGGCAATGGCTTTGAGATCACGGGCCTCACTATGACCGACCCGGACGCAGAGATCATAGGACTGTTTGGGGTTGCGAAAAATGCACATATTTACAACATTACCCTGCGGGACTATGACATCACGAGTGCGGGAAAAAATGCCGCTAATAAGTCGGTTGGAGCAGTCCTCGCGATTGGACAAGGGAGCCGTTCCTATGATAATTTTGTCTATCCCAAAGAAGCAGCCGTGAGCATTGAGGATAATTCTTCAGAGATAGAGCGGTATTATAAAGCCGACAGTTTGCCTCTGTTTGAAATCACTTTCTCCCGGCTGGACGAAAATGCTCAAAGGACATGGCTTGAAAAGCTCTATGCCGAGAGCGATTTCGCTTTCTTCTCTGTTGCTGTGCGCGGACTTGGCTCAAATTCTCCTCTGCTTGCCGACTTTACAGAAAAGGCATATACCGATGAAGAAATGGCGTTTTTCTCCACTTTAACGGACCGTATGGACGAATCGGAACTGGAACTTTGGCTGGACAGGGCTTTGGAAGATGGAAACTGGGCTTTTCAATCTATGCTCTTTGATAAACTGAACCGAGGCGAAGAATTTGACGAGCTGGAAGAAAAGCAGGAGAAAGAATGGGCCGAAGCACAGGCGGCGGAATACCAGGCTGTGGGCGTTACAATGGACGGCAAAGACTATTATTACCAGGGCCAGCTTGTCAACACCTTTTTAGACATCCGGCCCAACAAATCCGTTTACACGCTGAATATGAACCCAAAAGGAACTGTCAATATTAAAATAGTCCGTGATACAGAAAGCAAAATCACAGGCGTCGCCTATATGACCGAAGCGGAAGTGATTGATCTGTTGGGGGATATGGACGATTCGGATGATAAAACTGGCGTGGAAATAATCCCCGTTGATTTCAAAACCGTAGCGGCGGGAGAAACCATTTTCCTGGGGGAATACACATTGTCCGACGGAGATGAAATTTTGTACGACATTTCAGCGAAAACAGGGAACAGAATGAAGGTCTTTTTTGCAAAGGACAATCAGGAAGATGTGGCCTATTGGTCAGTGAATAACCTGCGTCAGCCGGGCGAACCGCTGGAATGTATTGCGGATTTTACCGTTGGACCTCCAGCAACAACGCCCGGAACCTATCAACTGTATCTCCAGGCCCCGGACGGTGCTTTGGGAACCGTAAGGGGCAGCGTTTCGATTGTGTCAGCAGACGCATCCTAATAATTCAACACCTCTGCCAGAACAATGGCATAATAAAAAAACCGTTGTTTTGGCAGCTGGTATCTGTGCGCCCGAACAAAATATAGTTCTGCTGCTGAAAACACAGATTAGAGCTTGTTTGAAAAATCAATATTGTACAAATCAAATAAAAGTGCGAAAATAGGGCCATAAAGCGATATGAATCGACAAAAGAACAATGGGAACGCGTGAAGAAGCTGCTTCCAGCAAAGAAGACGGGGAAACGAGGCCAATCTCGGAAAGATGATCGAAACATGCTCAATGGGATGCTTTAGATCGTCCGCAGCGGAGCACAGTGGCGGGAAATGCCGGAGGCGTATGGCCCCTGGCAGTCTGTGTATGCCCGATTTGCTAAATGGCGGGACGATGGTACATTGGAAGCCATATTTCGCGCATTGTCCGCAGATGCGGATATGGAAAACCTGAGTTTGGACTCTACCTGCATCAAGGTCCACGAAAGTGCCAACGGGGGGAAACGGCAGATAAGGCAGTTGGGCGAACCAGAGGCGGGTTAAATACAAAGCTGCACACTATCGTAGATGGACTGGAGAACCCGGTCGAATTCATGCTGTCTGCGGGAAATGACCATGATCCAGTCCACGCTGTTGAACTGCTGGAAAAGGTAAAAACCAGTGGCAGTAATGTATTAGCAGACCGTGCTTATGGGGCAAAGACGATCCGAGCTTACATCTCGGAACAGGGAGCCAGCTATGTGATCCCGCCTCAGAGCAATGTTTCTGATCTGTGGCCTGTAGACTGGAGCTTATATAAAGAGCGTCATTTGGTTGGATGATTCTTCCAAAAGCTCAAATGGTTTCGCAGAATCGCCACCAGATATGACAAATTGGATGCGTCTTTTCTCGCTTGTGTTTACATTGCCGCTATCGCTATTTTGTTGATTTAGCTCAGTCGTTCCTATTTTTCAAACAAGCCCTATACCGTCATGCTGATACAGGAAATCAGAATATCTGTTGGCAGCAGTGTACCAACCTTCGTCCTGCACAAAGGTATTGTCCGTCCGCAGGTTCATCGCCATAGGCCTGCCGCACACAGGACAGGGGGGAACAAGTTCTGACGGCACTCTCATATCCCGTTGTTCTGTAAACATCTGGCACACCGTTGTCTCGTTATCATAGGTGCGTTGATGGCAAGGCTCCGAACATTGCCACAAACCATAGTCCCCTTGGGTGTAAAACAGCCGCTTTTTATCAAATCCTGCAAGCTGAAATTGATGATCCACATTCGTTGTCAAAACAAAGTAGTCTTTGCCCTCCACCAAATTCAACAGGTCATCATAGACCGGCTTTAGGGCGCGTTCGTAGCGGTTTACCATGATGTGGCGGCTCCACCACGCCCAATATTCTTCCGGTGATGCAAACGGATAAAAGCCCCCAGAGTACATATCCTGGATACCGTACTTGTCAGCAAAATCCTTGAAATGTGTCTCAAACCGTTCGCCGGAATAGGTCAGCCCTGCCGAGGCGGACAGCCCAGCACCCGCACCAATCACCACCGCGTCCGCTTCGTCAAGGGCATGTTTCAGCCGTTCGATCTGCTCCGAGTATGCGGCGGTAGATCGTTTCGTCAATACCCTTGAAAACATTGAAAATCACCTTCTTGATGGACATATCCTGCCAGAGAAAATCTGTAACAGTTTTGACTGCGATTTCAGCAGCCTCCTGGTTGGGAAAATGAAATTCCCCGGTGGAGATGCAGCAGAACGCAACGCTCTCCAATCCATGTTCTGCCGCCAGTTCCAGACAGGAGCGGTAGCAGGACGCCAATTCCCGCCTGTCCTGATGGGTAACACGGCCTTGGACAATAGGGCCAACAGTGTGAAGAACATACCGGGCAGGAAGGTTGTAGCCCTTTGTCAGTTTGGCCCGGCCATTGGGTTCCGGGTGACCCTGGGCCTGCATGATTTGATTGCACTCGTCCCGAAGTTGGAGGCCCGCCGCCGAATGGATGGCGTTGTCAATGCAACCGTGGCAGGGGCAAAAACACCCCAGCAAAGCGGAGTTGGCGGCGTTGACGATGGCGTCCACCTTGAGCCGGGTAATGTCCCCTTTCCAAACGGCTATTTGAGAGTGCCCGTTGACGGCAGGCAGCGCGGTTCCATCCACAACGCCCTTGTTGTCTCGTTCAGCAGACAGGAAATCGTCCTGCATGGCGAGGAATTTTTCTTTCAGCGGCATGGGCGGACGGACATTCATCAAACTGCGGAGCAGTTTCCGCTGACTGGCTGTGTCCTGCCGAAATTCCCGCGCCTGCGGTTGATATTCGGGCATTTCTGTTAGCAAAATGTCATTGAGCCGCTGTATTTGGTTCAGATATTCCATAAGCAGTCCTCCCTGTTTTCGATTTCAGGCCATAGGCCGTCCCGCGTGACACGGGACGGCCTATGGATATTCCTATTGCTTAAAACTTGCCGTTCTCGTTGGCCCAGGTGGACTTGTCAGCGATGGTTTCCATCACATCCCAATGCTCGGTGATCTTGCCGTCCTTCACCCGCCACAGATCGTAGTAGCTGGTGGGCGTACCGCCGAAGGTTCCCTCACTGACAGCCAGGACGAAATTCCCCTGAGCTAGAACCTGATGAACGGTGGTGTAGATCATCTGAATGTCTTGCTCCGCAAGAGCGGCCAGCGCAGCGCCCAAACCGGAAAGACCGTCCGCAATCCCGGTGTTGTGCTGGATATAAATGTCTCCACTGAAATAATCGGGGGTCTTGGCGGAGTTGTTGCCCTGCATCACGTCATACAGGAACGCTTTCACCAACTCACGGTTGACTTCGGTTTTGTCCAGATCAGTGATGTCCATAGCGCCATCGGTCTGGGTATGGCCGGAGGGGTTGGGCGCGGCCAGCGCAGCTAGATTGTCCCAATGCTCGGCAATCTTGCCGTCAGCGTCAAAGCGGAAGATGTCGAAGGCGACTTGCTCACCAGCCCCGGCAAAGTTGTAGATGGTCTGAAGGAACACCTTGTCGCCGTCTTGGAAAGCGCGGATGTTCTTCACGGTAGTCTTGACGGGGGCGGAGGCAAGATACTCCACAGAGCCGATAAATGCATCCCGTCCAGTGCCGTAGGCCAGGTTGTGTTGGATGTAGCCCTCGGCCAGCAGGCTACGGGCAGCAGTGGCATCGCCGGTGGCGAAGGTGTTGATCAGAGCGGTGGCTTTCTCAATGTTTGTCATGGTAGCGTTCTCCTTTTCGATGTTGTTGGAATGGAACAGTTTTTCAAAGATGTTCATGGGGAATACCTCCTGGGATTTACTCGGCGGGGTGTTCCCCGTCCTTGTGTCTGCATCATACAACACCAAAAACTATTTGAAAAGTACGCACAATATTGTGGTATAGTCACCTAAAAGTAACAATTAGGCAGTTACCGAGAGGAAACGATCGTATGGTTTCAAGGCGTTCCGGCTTTTCTCGGAGAGGATAAATTTTTTGCAGCTTGACCGCAGTATGGTAGATACGGTAAAATAGGGTTGTACAGCACTTTAGAAACTAATAGACAGGAGGCTACGACGATGGAGGCAAAGGTTTTGCCCACCTGCCCGGTGGAAACAACGCTGACCCTTATCAGTGACAAGTGGAAGGTACTGATTATCCGTGATTTGCTGCCTGGAACAAAACGGTTTGGGGAATTGGAGAAATCCATTGGTAGTGTGAGCCAGAAGGTGTTGACATCCCAGCTTCGGCAGATGGAGGAAAGCGGACTGCTGATTAGGACAGTCTTTCCAGAGGTTCCGCCGCGGGTGGAGTACACTTTGACGGAGTTGGGGCAGAGTTTGAAGCCAGTCTTAGATGCAATGTGGAATTGGGGCGAAGAATACAAGGCGAAAAATGCTTAATGGGTAGGAAAGTCAACAGGGGGGAGTAACGTAGCAAGCATATGCTTGCTACGTTAGAGTTCCCATCACATCGTGAACCCCAAAACTCAAAAATTTACTGTCATTTCATACCCATTCCACATTCCAGTGCTATACTACCCTGAAAAAGGGGGGCTACGATGGCCACATTACTAATTGTTGAAGACGACTGTAAGACCAACGATGCGATCTGCGAATATCTAAAACCCACAGGCCACAAGGTTATCCCGGCCTATGATGGCGGGGAGGCGTTACAGCTTTTCCGTGAGAACGGCATCGACCTTGTTGTGCTGGACATCATGCTGCCCCATGTCAGCGGCCTGTCCATTCTGCATGAGATACGGCGGACAAGCACAACGCCCATTCTGATGTTGACTGCTCTTGAGGACGAATATACCCAAGTCAGAAGTTTCGACGAGCAGGCCGACGACTACATGACAAAGCCCTTTTCTATGGTATTACTAGGGAGGCGGATCACCGCCCTTCTGCGGCGGAGCGGGCAGGCCCCGTTACTCCAAACGATAACCTTTGGCGACGTGACTGTCGATTTCTCCGGCTACACCGCCAGCGACAGCGCCGGGAAAATCGACATCATGCCCAAGGAAATTGATCTGCTCCGGCTGCTGGTGGAGCATAGGGGGCTGGTGCTGACCCGTTCGCAGATTTTGGACGAGCTGTGGGGCGCTGACTATCCGATCATCGACCGAACCGTGGACACCTACATCAAAAATCTGCGGAAGAAGCTGCGGCTTGACTGTATTGTAACAGTCAAGGGCATCGGCTACAAATACGAGGTACAGCTATGAAGCGACTAAGACTATTTCCGAAAATATTTCTCTATACCATAAGCATCATGCTCTTTGTCGTTGTTGTCACGCATGGGCTGATCTATCTGCTTGCCCCACAGATGCAGCTTGCATTGAGTACCCAAGATGATGTTGTTGTCAGCATCCGGCAGGAGCAGTTTGTGACCGAGGCAGTAGAAAAAGCCCTGCCTATCTCGTTAAGCTGTTCCCTGCTGATCTCCGTTGTCTGTTCCCTCCTATTTTCCAAGGCGATTGCCGGCCCTATCAAGAAAATTTCTGCGTCAACCGAGCAGATGATGAAATTAGACCACGGAGCAAGCTGCCCTATCCATACAAAGGATGAAATTGGTACACTGGCGCAGAACGTCAATGATTTGTATGCTAATCTGCTGTCCACGATTGAACATTTAGAGCGGGAAAAGGACGCTGTGCGTGATATGGAGCGGGCCAAGGTGGACTTCCTGCGGGCGGCGTCCCATGAACTGAAAACCCCTGTGACCGCATTGAACGCAACTCTGGAAAATATGATTTTAGGCGTTGGGAAGTATCAGGACTACGCTGCCTATCTCCCGGAGTGCAAGGAAATGGTAGAGCAGCTTTCCGGGATGATACATGAGATTTTGGAAACCTCCAAACTGAATTTGGCCACTGAACCGCCAAAGCAGATTGATGTGTCTGAACTGCTGGCGGAACTATGTGAACCCTACCAACTGATTGCGGCGGCACATCAAATTACATTCTCTCTTGACTTGCCGGAGCAGTTTTCCGCTGTGCTGCCTGTTGGCCCGTTCAGTAAAGCGGTGTCTAATATCCTCGCAAATGCTGTCGCTTATACAGAGGCCGGGAAAAATGTTTCCGTCTATATGGAGGGGCGCAGCCTTGTGGTCGAAAACGAGTGCAAGCCTATCCTTGACGATGAAATCCGCCGTCTGTTTGAACCGTTCTATCGTCCAGACTTCTCACGGAGCCGTGAAAGCGGGGGCAACGGTCTGGGCCTCTATATCGTGGATACACTTTTGACCTCTATGGACATTCCCTATTCTTTTAAGCCGATGAAGTCCCCGACTGGGATGTGTTTTACCATTCAACTATAAATGTGGAAAACTCCCCAGCCGGGGAGTTTTTCATTTCTGCTCAAATTCCATATACGTTTCATACCCATTCCACATTGGGATGCTATTCTGCGAGTGCGTTCGGAAGAACAGCATAACGATATGGAGGTATCAACCGTGAGCATTTTCAAAAGGGCGTTTTTATACGTCACGCGAAAACGGGGGAAAACCATTCTCCTGTTCGCCATCCTGCTGATTATGGCAACCTTTGTCCTGACGGGCCTTTCTATCTGGAAGGCGTCGGAGGCCGCGCAGCTTGACCTGCGGCAGAGTTTGGGCGGCAAATTTGACGTTTTCGTGGATTGGAGCAACAGCCCCTATGTAGTGAAAGAACCCGTCAAAGATGAAGTGGACGAGGAAACCGGCAAAACATCAAGCAGCTTTCTCATGTATTCTACCGTACAATTCACCCCGGAGAACATTACCGCCATCAAAGGAGTTTCCGGGGTCAAGTATTGCAGCGCAAGGCAGGACAATCTTCTCCCATTTGACGGGCTTTCCCTGTTTCCCGGAACGATCTCAACTGATGCAAAATATCAGGGATATACAAAGGTGCTGGGCGTCTGTAATACGGAGGATGATGAACTTTTCACCACCGGCACACTGACGCTGGCAGAGGGGCGGCATATCTCCGACAACGATACCCATGTGGCGATCATCAGCCAGGACTTGGCGGAGAGAAACGAGTTGAAGATTGGGGACTATCTCACCGCCCATCGGTACAGCGTGGAAGATCAGGGCTTTACCGGGCCGGAAATCAGGGTACAAATTATTGGACTGTTTACCCCTCATGCGGTGGAGCAGTTTGGGGAAACTGTCACCACCTACGACAAAATCCAGAACCGTGTATTTGTGGATTTGCAGACCTCGAAAGAATTTGACGGCGGGGAGATCAACTACGGCTTTTCCGCACTCCACGTTACCATAGACGACCCGCAGGATATGGCGCGGGTGGTGGCCGAAGTCAAAGCCCTGCCGGGAATTGACTGGAAAGCCTTTACTGTGGAAGTAGACAATGAAACCTACGAGAACGCGGCTGCTCCGCTGGCTACGCTGAATGAATTGGTCGTGACCCTGCTGGTGGTGATCATCGTTGTCAGCGCCATCATTCTGGCCCTAATCCTGACCCTTTGGACAAAGACCCGCATCCATGAAATCGGCGTGTTCCTGTCCGTGGGTATCAGGAAATCGGCTATTATCGGGCAGTATTTGATTGAGGTGCTGCTGATCGCTGTTCTCGCCTTTGGCCTGTCCTACTTCACCAGCAACACCATAGCGGGGCAGATCGGCAACCACCTGTTGGAGCAGAGTATGCAGACCGAGCCGGAGGACGATAACGATGTTGTTTCCGTTGCCGCCTCCGTTGAGATAGGCGCGGATAATCTCGTGCAAAAGCCCTTACCCACTGAAAACGGCATCCAGGTATCGGTTGGGCTGGACAACTTTGCACAGCTCTACCTGATCGGCCTTGCCATTGTCATTGTGGCCGTCAGCACGTCGTCCATCACGGTCATGCGGCTGAAACCCCGTGAAATCCTGTCAAAAATGAGCTGAAGGAGGGACTATCATGCCTACACTGGAATTGAAAAATGTTTCTTACGCCTACGAAAAAGGCAAAGCGGTTTTACAGAACGTCAGCGGGGCACTGGAAACCGGGAAAATGTACGCCATCCTCGGCCCGTCCGGGTCGGGTAAGACCACGCTGCTGTCCCTGCTGGGCGGGCTGGATGTGCCAACGCAGGGAAGCGTTTTGTTTGACGGTGAGGACATTACGACAAAGGGACTGGAACACCACCGCAGGAGCCATATCTCGCTGATCTTCCAGAGTTACAACCTGATCGACTACATGACGCCCGTTGAAAATGTGTGGCTCACCGCCAAGCTGGACGCCGCCCCCATTCTGGAACGGCTGGGGCTGGAGCAGGACGAGATCACCCGGAATGTGCTGAAGCTGTCCGGCGGACAGCAGCAGCGGGTGGCGATTGCGCGGGCACTGGCCTCCAATGCCCCAGTCATTTTAGCGGACGAGCCTACCGGGAACCTGGATGCCGACACCGCCGAGGAGATCACGGCGATTTTGAAAGAGAGCGCCCATACGTTCGGGAAGTGCGTGGTGGTCGTGACCCACTCTGGCGAGGTGGCAAAGCAGGCGGATGTGGTGCTGGAAATCAAGCGAGGACATTTGAAAGAGAGGGAAATGTGATGAAGAAAATTGCTATTATTTTAGCGTGTATGCTGGTCTGTTTATTGCTGTTCACCGGCTGTACAAATCAGAAAGACGGCGGCGATCAGGACACGAATTTGGGGAACTCCGTAGAATTTGATGATACAGATATTGAGATCGACACCGAACCGGGGCTGGGCACCGAGGACAATCCCGACGATGTGACCTTACCCGACGGCTTTACTTACAGCTTCCGCGACCCGGACAATGCGGACGGTATTGTAGTCACGCCGAGGGAGTAAGAAAAATATCCCGTTTTACAAAGGCTGGTGAACTATGGCCGAGGAGATCGGCATTTCGGTAAAGGACAAATTCTGCCTCACCATTGAGGAAGCCTCCCGCTATTTCGGAATTGGAGAAAAGAAACTGCGAAAGCTTGTAAACAGCAACCTAGATGCCGACTTTGTCATTCAGAACGGCGTAAAAATCCTAATCAAACGCCGGCGGTTTGAGCAGTTTTTGGATAAGCTGTCGTCGACTTAAGCGCCGCACCTTGCGAAAAGTTTTAAGAAAGCGGTCGGATCGATATGGAAAATGAGCCTCGGCTATGGTATAATATGATTATATCGTGCCGAGGCTCTTTTCACAGAAAGGAGCATAGACGTGAGCGAAAAGCGACGTGACAGCAAGAACCGCATTCTTCGCAGCGGAGAGAGCCAACGCAAAGACGGACGATATGCGTACAAATACATTGATGCCACCGGCAAGCCACAATTTGTTTACAGTTGGAAGCTGGAAGCCACAAACAGCACACCCCAGGGCAAACGTGACGGGCTTTCCCTGCGGGAAAAGGAGAAGCAGATCCGGCGGGACGTTGAAGATGCAATTATTCCCTGCGGCGGAGAAATGACCGTTCTGGATTTGGTAAAAAAGTACCTCTCACAGAAAACCGGCGTCTGGCACAACACCCGAAGCCAACTATAACTTTGTCCTCAATATCATCAAGAAAGAGGACTTCGGCAGACAGCGCATTGACCGGGTGAAGCTGTCCGACGCCAAGTGCTGGCTTATCAAGTTACAGCAGGACGGCAGAGGGTACAGTTCCATCCACTCCATTCGGGGCGTTGTCCGGCCCGCGTTTCAGATGGCCGTGGACGATGATTTGATACGCAAAAATCCGTTTGAGTTTCAGCTTGCCACCGTCGTTGTCAACGACAGTGTGACAAGGGAAGCGATCACAAGAAAACAGGAACGGGCATTTCTGGAATTTGTAAAGGGTGACAAGCACTTTTCCCGGTACTATGACGGCATCTATATCCTGTTCAAGACTGGACTTCGTATCTCGGAATTTGTTGGACTGACGCTGGCTGATTTGGATATGAAGAACCACAAGATCAGTGTCAACCACCAGCTTCAGCGGAAGCGGAACATGGAGTATATCATCGAGGACACAAAAACCTCCAGTGGGACGCGGGAGATCCCTATGACAGACGATTTTTGGGGTCAAAACTGTGCTGTTTATGCCGGGATATGCCAGGAAAATGAATAGTAGAAAATACCGTAAAACACCTGCAATGCCCGGAATATCAATACTTTCAAGAGGTTTCAGGATATGACAAAAATCTTATTCGTCTGCCACGGCAATATATGCCGCAGCCCGATGGCCGAGTTCATCATGAAGGATCTGGTGAGAAAGGCCGGACTGGAGAGCCGGTCCCATATCGAATCCGCCGCGACCAGCGCTGAAGAGATCGGGAATCCGGTCTATCCTCCGGCCCGCCGCGAGCTGGCCAAACACGGCATCGACTGTACCGGCAAAACGGCCCGCCAGCTGAGGAGAGCGGACTACGACCGATTCGACCTCCTGATCGGGATGGACAGGGCCAACCTGCGGAACATGCACCGCATCTGCTGCGGCGATCGCGACGGCAAGCTGCATCTGCTGATGGAGTACGCGGCCAGGAAGGGGGCCCAAGGCGAGCTCGGTGGAACGGGCAACGTTGGGATCGGAGGGGCAGGTGAGCATCCGCTGCAGGCGGAAAGGGACGGGAGCGGACTTTGCTGCGGTGAGGTGGCGGACCCCTGGTACACCGGAGACTTCGAGGCCACCTGGCGGGACGTACTGGCTGGATGTCAGGGGCTGTTGGATATCCTGCGGGAGCAAAACAGTAGTGGGCTCTCGGGCGGATCTGTAGTATCCTGACAGTGGAGAAAGACTGTCGGATAAAGGGTATGGGCTTTTTGCCGGATCTGACAGCGGCCGATATCCGGGAAGGGCTGCGGTCTGTTCCGGACCACGATCCCCATGGGGATCAAGGAAGGATAAAAATGGAGGGGATGACATGAACGCTTTGCGCAAGATGACCTTCAGTCTTCTGGTGCTTTCGCTGGCCCTGCTGTGCGGCTGCGCCAAGGACGGCGGTGGACTGCCCGTCGGGCCCACGACTGGACCGGATACGACGAACGAGCCTCCTGCCTCGGGAGCATCGTCTTCAGAGGGGGAGCCCGCCCCCGTCTACATCACCTTTGAGGGGACCGATCTGGAAGGGGAAACGGTCTCGCAGGACGTCTTTTCCCAGTCTAAGCTCACCATGATCAACGTGTGGGCGACCTACTGCGATCCCTGTCTGCGGGAGATGCCGGGCCTGGGCGAGTTGGCGTCAGAATATGACGGATCGGAGTTCCAGATCATCGGTATCGTCAGCGATGTGAGGGAGGGGGAGGACCAGAGCCTTGTGGAGAGCCTGGTCCAGGAGACGGGAGCGGCGTATCCCCATCTGCTTGCCAACGGCTCTATCGACCAAGCGATCTTGTCCAGTGTGAGCGGGGTGCCCACCACCTTCTTTTTTGACGGGGAGGGGGCATATCTGGGCGGTGTCGTCGGCTCCGCCGAAAAGTCGGCATGGAAGGAGATCGTCGATGGACTTTTGGAAGAACGATAGACGCCGCACCTGGATGTTGGGCGTCCTGACCGGGGCGGTCTTCCTTGCGGTGGGAGCCTTTCAGGGGCAGCTGGGTGTGATCTGGAAAAAGGCGGTCATGATCTGCCTGGAGTGCATCGGGATCGGGTGAAGGGATGAAACGACTTCGATTGACAGTACAGCTGCTCTTTACCATCGTGACCAACGGGTATCTGTATGGCTTCCTCAACGGGAAGATCTGCCGGGGCAGCCTGAAATACGCCTGCGTCCCCGGTCTGAACTGCTATTCCTGCCCGGGGGCTGTCGCCTCCTGTCCCATCGGGGCCCTCCAGGCCCTGCTGAATCAGCGGGGCTTCCAGGTCCCCTTCGCCGCCCTGGGCTTCCTTTTCCTGTTCGGCAGCCTGCTGGGCCGATTCGTCTGCGGCTGGCTTTGCCCCTTCGGGCTGGCGCAGGACCTTCTGCACAAGATCCCCGTGTTCAAAAAGCAAAAGCGCCTGCCCTTCCACCATATCCTAAAATATGGGAAGTATGCGGTGCTGGTCCTGCTGGTGGGGGTCGGCTCCCTGTTTCTGTGGGGCGGCTTTGCCAAGATACCGGCGTTCTGCAAGTACCTCTGCCCATCAGGTACGCTATTGGGCGCGCTCCCCCTGCTGAGCGTGAACGAGGCCCTGCGGGGACAGGCCGGCGGGCTGTTCCTCTGGAAGCTGGGGATCCTGCTGGCCATCGTCCTGCTCTCTGTAAAAGTCTTCCGGCCCTTCTGCCAGTACCTGTGTCCTCTGGGGGCCATCTATGGCTGGGCCAACCGCTTCAGTCTGGTGCAGATCCACTGGGAGGGGGAGAGGTGCACCTCCTGCATGGCTTGTGAAAAAGCCTGTCCTGTGGCCCTCTCCCGCCGGGAGATCTCCCGGTCTCCGGAGTGCATCCGATGCGGGAAGTGCGTGGACGCCTGCCCGGAAAAATGCCTGCATTTTTCCGGCGGTCGCCGCGCCGGGTATAGATCGGAGGGACCGCAGCCATCCTAACCCCATCGAGGTGATAGGATGGGCTCCATATGGGCGAAAACGGCACAGGTCCCCCGATCTGATAAGCTCCGGTCAGACCTGAAGACCGATGTGCTCATCATCGGCGGCGGGCTGGCCGGAGTTTTGTGCGCCTGGAAGCTGGCCCAGGCAGGGGTGGACTACGCCCTGGTGGAGGCGGACCGCATCGGCTGCGGGATCACCTGGAACACCACGGCGAAGATCACCTCCCAGCACGGGCTGATCTATGATGAGCTGATTCGGGAGTTTGGCACAGACCGGGCCAGGCTCTATCTGGAGGCTAACCAGGGAGCGCTGGCGGAGTACCGGGCTCTGTGCAGGGATATCCAATGTGACTTTGAGGAGAAGGACGCTTTCGTCTACTCCCTGGACGATCGGAAGAAGCTGGACCGGGAGCTGGAGGCCCTGGACGAGCTGGGCTTTCCCGCAGAGCTCGTGGAGCGGATCCCCCTTCCGTTCCCTGTGGCGGGGGCGATAAGGTTCCCCCGTCAGGCTCAGTTCCATCCGTTAAGATTTCTCGCCGCCATCGCCGGAGACCTGCGGATCTTTGAGCGCACCAAGGTGCTGGAGCTGAGCCCCGGCAAGGCGGTGACGACCGGCGGGACCATCTCGGCGGACAAGATCGTGGTCGCCACCCACTTCCCTCTGCTCAACAAGCACGGCAGCTATTTTCTCAAGCTGTACCAGCACCGCTCCTATGTGCTGGCCCTGGACAACGCCCCTGACGTCGGCGGGATGTATCTGGATGAGGACGAAAAGGGGCTGTCCTTCCGGAACTATGGCGGGCTGCTCCTCCTGGGCGGCGGCAGTCACCGGACAGGCAAAAGGGGGGGCGGCTGGGCGGAGCTGGAGCGCTTCGTCTGCCGGGACTACCCGGACGCCCAAATCGCGGCCCGCTGGGCCACCCAGGACTGCATGACCCTGGACGGCGTGCCCTATATCGGGCCCTACTCCAAAGGCACTACCGGGCTCTATGTGGCCACTGGCTTCAACAAGTGGGGCATGACCTCCTCTATGGCCGCGGCGTCGGTCTTGACCGACCTGATCCTGGACCGAAAAGATCCCTATGCGGAACTGTTCTCCCCCTCCCGGACCATGCTCCGCCCTCAGCTGGCGGTGAACGCGCTGGAATCTGCCCTGGGGCTGTTCACTCCCACCGCCCCCCGCTGTCCCCATATGGGCTGTGCCCTGAAGTACAACGCCGCCGAGCACAGCTGGGACTGTCCCTGCCACGGCTCCCGATTCGGGGAGGACGGGGCCCTCGTCAACGGTCCGGCTGCCGGCGACAAGCGGGGGCTGTGATCTGGGGTCCGGTCGTCTGGGAGATGGGACCAGCCCCTGGGGCCCGCCGGAAGATATCCGGTGGGCCCCAGGGGATAGTGTTTCATCAAGTGCCTGGCACCGCCAACGAGAGCGGCCTGTCTTTTGATCTGATCAAAAGGCAGGCCGCTCCTTGCAGTGGGACCGCCCTGCGCCTGGATCGGCGCAGGGCGGTCGTCGTGAGGGAGATCCTGTGCGGGCCTGCCCGCACATCAGGTATTTTCCAGGAAATTTTTCAGCATCTGTGCGGCTTGGGCACGGGTCGCGGTCCCTCCGGGGGCGAGCTGACCGTCGGTATAGCCGTTCAGGATGCCGTTCTCCACGGCCCAGCACAGCGCCTCCAGGGCGTAGCCGCTGGCTTGGTCGGAATCCGTGAAGGTGAGGGTTTGGCCGCTTGCCTCGGGGGCCCCTGCGTACTTCCAGAGCATGACGACGAACTGCTCCCGCGTGATGCTGTCGTTGGGACCGAAGCGGCCGTCGCCATAGCCGCCCGTGATCCCGTTCTCCGCAGCCCAGGCGATGCCGTCCGCATACCAGGCGTCGCTGCTCACATCATCGAAGCCGCTCATCAGATCCTGACCTGTCAGATCCTGATCCGGCCGGCCCTCCAGATTGTAGAGCACGGTGGTCAGCATCCCGCGGCTCATGTCCTGGTCCGGGCTGAAGGTGGTCTCGCTGGTGCCGCTGAACAGCTCGTGAGAGCTGGCGAAGGCCACGGCATCGGCCGCCCAGCTTGCGGGCGGGACGTCGGTGAAGTCTTTGCTGTTGTCCACGATCTCCACTGTGGCGGGACCGTTCAGCGGGATGTTCACTTTGCCGTCCTCCACGACGCTTCTCCGGATCGTCTCGCGGGTGCCGTCATCGTGGACCAATACCGCTACCGTCCCGGGGCCGGCGCCCTCTGCCGGGACCGTGAGGGTCACGCCGCCTGGGACGCTCTCCACCGTCTCGCCGCCTGCAGTCAGGGTCAGTACGACCGACTGATCCACCTGCTCGGTCACGACATCGACGGTGCCGCCCGCACGGCTCAATGTATCCAGGGCCGCATGGGGGATGGTCACATCGGCGATGGGGGCGGAGACCGTGAGCGCCGCGTTCGTCTCGCTCTTGATCCGGTCCACCGTCGAGGCTGGGATGGAGACCTGTGTTTTGGTCACATCACTGGCGATCTCCGGCCTGATCACGATATTGGAGCTCTGATTCGCGACCGCCTCCCGCACCAGCTTGCTGCCGTCCGCGGCGCTCACGACGGTGTTCGCCGTACCGTTCTGCACAGTGGTCTGCATCGGTGTGCTGCTGTCGCTGTCAGAACTGTCGCTGTCGGAGCTTGGCGCCGGCTGGACGCTCACCGTGATCTGGAGGGTGACGGTGTCGTAGTTGGCTGTGTCGTTCGGCGTGAAGACCACATCATACGAGTTCCCGTTGATAGGCTTGATGCCGCCATCCTTCCAGGCGAAGGTGCCCAGTACATCTGTGGCGCCGCCATTCAATTTGATCTGGCTCAGCGATTGTCCCTCTGTGCCAGACGCCGTGGGTTCTGTGCTGATGGTCGGCGTCGCTTTCTTGATCTCCACTTCGATGGACGCGGCAGCGATGCCGGTGTAGTTCACGCTGTCCGCCACCTTGAACCAGACGGTGTATTTGCCGGCGTTGGTGGCGGTGGGGATCGTGGTGGAATACACGCCGTTCTGGCTCAGGCTGTACTCGATCGTGCCGATCCCGCCGACCGTCGTGCCGCCGGTGACAAGGGCCTGGGCGGTCCCGTTGTAAGTCAGACCGGGATCGGCCGGCGGTGTGGCCAGCTTGGCGTCCACCTTTTGGATCGAAGCCGTCGTGCTGGCGGGCCATGTGATGAGATAATTCCCGGACTCTCCAGAGGGACTTGCTGATGTGATCTCCACTCGCTTGTTCGTGCCGGCCTCAGCCGTCGTGAACCTGCCTTCCACAGTGAGGGCGATCGTGTCAGAGCCCACCAGATCGCCGCTCTTCCAAGCCGCGCTCAGGGTCACAGTGGCGTTCCCGTCGTAGGGTTTATCTTGGGCGGTCACCACTGGCGTGACAGGCTTCGGATCCGCAAAGAAGGGTGCGCTGTCTGTGTTGGAATCGCTGAAACCGTCCTCTCCCTTTCGGTAGGCTTTAACGGTGAACCCACCTGTACCGATCACAGTCACTTCACCGCTGGCGTCGATCGTCGCGACATTGCTCTCCGCGATGCTCCACTGGATCGCGCCGCCGCCGGAGCCGCCTATCGCGCTCAGACGGAACCGATCCCCATAGTGGATCCCGGTGGGCTTGTCGGTGATGGACAGAGGTGCCTGACTGGACGCCGTGATGGTGAAGGTCCCTTTTACAGGAGTGGTGAACTCGTAGTTGCCGCCCGCATTGTCTGTGACAGTCACTTCGTATTCGCCCACCGCGATCCGGCCGGCGGGAAGTTCTACGGTGTACTCGCTCTCCGGGATGATGCAGTTTTGGGAATCCCTGACAACGATGGCAGGAGTTTTCGCTGTAGTGTCATACCGGAACATGTCCGGCATACACAGGACGGTGGGCGTATCTGTGTTCACGCCAATGGTCACACCCTCCACCTTCATGACCGCGCTGTCCTTGTGGTCGTCATCTCCGGCGACGGCCTTGTACCAGACGGTATAGCTGCCCGCGTCCACAGCCGTGGGAACGCGATAGCTGTAGCTGGTACCGTCCAGAGAGTAGGCCAGATCTCCGCCCTCCGCTGTGCCGGGGGTCACCAGGGCCTGCGGAAGGCCGGTGTAGGTCAGACCTGTGACCTTCTGCGGATGGACCTTTACCTCAGCCGCCGCCGGGGTGATGGTGCCCGTGGTGGTAGCGGGGTGGGTAATGGCGTACTTCGCACTGACCTCGGGCGGAATGGTCAGACTGTCGATGATGACGGTCTTGTTCGTCCCCACGCTGGCGTCTGTGAAATGTCCTGTGGCGGTCACGGTGTCCACGATATCGCCCGGGACCAGACCGCTGAAAGTGACGGTCAACGTGACGGTCGTGCTGTTGTCGTAGGGCTTATCCGCAGCGATCACAACGGCAGTGACGGGCTTGGGGGCTACGGTGAAGGTCCAAGTGTCGGTCAGGTTCCCGGCTGTGGCTGTGACTGTGACACTGCCCGACTTCTTGGTGGTCACCACGCCGGCGCTGTCGATGGCGGCAACATCCGGCTCACTGCTGCTCCAGACCACCGTTCCGGTCCCGCCGGTGGTGCCCAGATAGAGGGTATCGCCGTAGACCACGCTGTCTTTCTTGCCGGTGATGGTCAGGACGGGCTGACTGCCGTCCACGATCTGGAATTTGGCGGTCGCTGTGAAGGTCGTATAGTTGTTCCCGTTTCCGGTAACGGTAACGGTGGCCTCGCCGATCTTCACGTTGTTACTGTAGGACACCGTATATTCACCAGCTGGGATGACCTTGCCCTTGTCGGTCACGGTAACGGTGGGCTTCAGCTCGGCGCCGGTGTATTCCATGCTGTTTTCGGACAGGGCCACGGTGGGGGACTGCACCTGATTCCTGTCGATCTTCACGGAGGGGATCACCACAAGGTCACTGTCCTCGTGGATGTCGTTCCCCTGCACCTTGGCGAT
Organism: bacterium 1xD42-67; assembly: GCA_003612335.1. GTDB lineage: Bacteria > Bacillota > Clostridia > Oscillospirales > Oscillospiraceae > Lawsonibacter. The sequence goes on along the minus strand of RAYO01000034.1, from coordinate 20,563 downwards.
CACCGGATAGTCGCCCCGCTCGGTCTTGGCGGGGACGATGGGGGAGTAGTTGAGGCCGTCCGTGGAATAGAGCACAAGGCCGTCCTGCGTTATGCCTGCGGTGACAAGTGCCTGGGGCTCTCCGGTGTAGAACAAGTTTTCAATGGCACTTGGCTTCATCAAAAATTCCGCTTTGCCCTTCTCGATCTCAAAGTATGCTGTGGCAGAGAATTGGTAATTGCGGCCGCTCACGCTCTGAACTGTAACTGTTGCCGTGCCCGCTTTGATGTTATTGCTGTAGGTGACGGTATAGTCCACATTGTTCGTAAGCGTTTTGTTGTCCACGACTACGGTCACAGGGGGCTTTAGCGGGGAGCCGGTACACTGGAGCGGATCGCTCGCCAGATTCACTGTGATGTTGGGGATGACCGTCTTTGGCAGGATCTCCGCGATCACTAATTCCGGGATGGTCTCGGTGCCGTCGTCACCCACGGCCTTGTACCAGACCTCGTAAATGCCCGCATCAGTTCCCTTGGGGAGCGCTGTGCTGTAGTCGTCGTACTCATCAAAGGAATATTCCATGTGGCCATTGACCGCGGTGCCCCGTGTCACAAGGGTCTGTTCCCGCCCCTTGTAGGTCAGGTCCCTGGGCACCGGCTCCACCGTCACAGCGGGAGCGCCCGCCTTAATGGTAAAGGTCTTGCTGCCGCTGACATCGTAGTTCCCGTTGGAGTTGTCGGTGATGGTGACGGTGGCGGTCCCCACCGCTGTGTTGTTGCTGTAGCTCACCGTGTATTCGCTGGCCGGGATCACCACGCTGCCGTCTTTGACCACTACGTCGGGCCTCTTCGGTGTGCCGTCGTAGTCGAAGCTGTCGCTGGACAGCTCGATCACAGGTGACGTCACCTTTTTCGGCTTGATGGTCACCTCCACGACCACTGCGGGGCTGTCCTTGTAGTTCCCATCGGCGTCGGCCTGGGCCTTGTACCAGACGGTGTATGTGCCCGCATCGGTCTCCTTGGGGACGAGCAGCGTGTAGTAAGAGCCGTTCCGGGAGTAGGCGAGGGTGCCGTTCGTCGCTGTAATGCCGGTGACCAGAGGCTGGGCGCTGCCGTCGTAGGTCAGTTCGGTGGGCGTCGCCCCTGTCACGCTGGCGGCCTTCGGGGTGATGGACGCCGTGACGGATGTGGGGAACGTGATGTCGTACTTGTCGCTGGCGGGCTTCGTGCCGGTGATGGTGACCGTTTTGTGCGTTTTCACATTGGCGTCGCTGAATCTGCCGTTCAGGGTGAGGGGGATGGTATCGCCGTTCAGAAGGTCGCCGTCCTTCCAGGTCACGACCAGCCGGGCCTCATCGCTGCCGTCGAACTCCTTGTTCTGAGCGGTCACGATGGGGGTGACGGGCTTCTTTTCCGCACGGAACGACCAGGTAGCTGTGACCGTTTTGTAACCTGCGACCGCCCTTTCTGCTGTGATCGTGACCGGACCGCCGGACTTATGGACCGTCACCAGACCGTTTTGGTCGATAGAAGCGACAGCCGGATCGCTGCTGGTCCATGTCACGGCGCCTGCCACGGTGCCGCCCGAAACGGCCAGCGTGAAGCTGTCGCCGTATTGGACCCTGCCGGGCTGATCTACGATGGACAGAGCGCCCTGGCCCGCCGGAAGGATGGTGAATGTCGCCTCCACATCGTCAAAGGTGTAGTTTCCGCCATCCTTGGCGGTGATGGTGACCTTGTGATCCTTCGCAGCGATCCAGTCCGTGGTGGAGTCGTAAATGACTTTGTACTCCGATTCCGGAATCACGCGGCCCCCTTTGTCCTTGACCGTGACGGCGGGCTTGTGCGTCACGCCGTCATACTCGACATTGCTGGGCGTGAACTCGATGATGGGGTCGGTCACGGTCTGCGGATCGATGGTCACTTTGTCGGCCAGCTTTTTGCCTGCCGTGTCGTTGTGGTTGCCGTCGCCCTTCACCCGATACCAGACCTCGTAGTCCCCCGCGCCGGTGCCGGCGGGGAGGCTGGCGGAATAGGTCTTGCCGTCCAGGGAGTACTCCATGGTGCCGTCCGGCGAGGAGCCCTCTTCGACCAGCTCCTGGGGGAGCCCGGTGTATTCCAGGTCGGTCTTTGCCGTGGGAGCGTTCACCTTTGTTTCATCCACGTCCGCCTTGAAGATCGTTGCGGTGGTGGTGGGGAGGGAGGCGATATCATATTTTGCGCTGATATCGTCCGGGAAGGTCAGACTGTCGATGATGACGGTCTTGTTCTCCCCGACATTTTTATCCGTGAAATGTCCCTCCGCCTTCGCGCCGGTGATGCTGTCGCCGGAGACCAGGCCGCTGCTGATGGTGACGGTCAATGTGGCAGCCGTATCGCCGGTATAGGCCCTGTCTGCCGCTGTCACGACGGCTGTGACCTGCTTCTTGTCCGCGTAGAAGGGCCAGGAAGCGGTCCTGTCCGCGTGACCGGCGGCCTTGCTGGTGGCTGTGACCGTGACAGAGCCCACGCCTGTGACGGTGAGCAGTCCCGTATCCTCGTCGATACTGGCGGGACCGTTATCCACCTTCCAGGTCACCGTCCCATTGCCGCCCTCTGTACCCAACTGGATGGTATCGCCATAATAGACACGCTCCCGTGTGCCGGTGATGGTCAGAGGTGTCTGGTCCGCCGGGAGGATCTCAAAGCTGGCGGTGGCGGTAAAGCTGTAGTGGGTACCTGTTCCGGTGATGGTCAGGGTGTACTTGCCCACATCGGTCGGGCCAGCGACACTCTTTCCAGCCTCATCCTGATAGGCCACTGTGTACTCACTGCCGTCGATCACAAGACCGTTATCGTCCTTGACAGTGACCGTGGGCTCCTGCCTCTCTCCGTTGTAGGCCGCCGTCTCCGGCTTCACCTGGATGGTGGGACTGACCACAGCGTTCACGATGATGGAAGCGGGCACTGAAGCAGCTACGCTGTCATCGTGGTTGCTGTCGCCCTGGACCTTGTACCAGACGGTGTAAGTGCCCACCGCCTTCCCGGTGGGGATGGACGGGGCATACTCGCCGGTCTCGCTCAGAGAATACACCATCGTCCCGTTGGAGGCGGCGCCCACCTGGGCCAGAGCCTGCTCGGCGCCGTTGTAGGGCAGACTGGTCAGTCCGGTCGGAGCCGTCGCTACCGACGCGGTGCCCTTCGCGATCTCAAAGGTCCCCGTGCCGTTCACGATGTAGTTGCCGCCGTTGGCGTTGGTGATGATGACCGTCGCCGTGCCGGCGTTGACGTTGTCGCGGTAGGACAGGGCATACTCGCTGCTGGGGATGGTGTTGACGCCGTCCTCCACCTTGACATCAGCGATACCTGGCTCCTTTGCGGTCCCATCATAGGTATAGGTGCCGGACACTGTGACCTTCGGACTGACGACCTCCTTCGGGCTGATGGTCACGGAGACCGAACCTTCCTCTCCGTCAGTGTGGTTGTCGTCGCCCACCACCCGATAAGTCACGGTATAGGTGCCCGCATCGGCAGCTTTTGGGATGTCCTTGCGATAGGAGCCGCCATCCAAGGCGTACTCGATATGGCCGCCGGCGGCAGTGCCTACGGTCACCAGTTCCTGCGCCTGGCCGGTGTAGGTCAGAGCCTTGGCCTGGGGGGAGGTGACCAGCTGCGCGCCGCTCTCATGGATCTCGAAGGTCACGGTGCCGCTGACGATGTAGTTGCCGTCCGCGCTGTTGGCGATCGTGACGGTGGCGGTGCCCACGTTCTTATTGTCGCTGTAGCTCACCACGTATTCGCTGGCCGGGATCGTCGCCGAACCGTCCATGATGATAACGGAGGGCGTTTTATCGCTCCCATCATACAAATAGTAATAGGTCCCGTCGGTATCCTTCTGCAGGTCGTTGCCGGACAGCGTGACATTTGCGGCGTTGGCCGTCAAGGTCTTCTGACTGACCGTCACCTGGATCGACTGGGGCGCGGAGTCGTTGTGATCGGCATCTCCCTTTTCCTTGTACCAGACCGTGTAAATCCCTGCGTTGGTCCCAGAGGGGACCGTGGCAGAATAAACGCCGTCTCTGGTGTCGGAGTAGACCGTACCGGCATCTCCGCCGGTCACGAGGTCTAGGGTCGTACCGTCGTACACCCGGGCGTTCGCCGTCAATACCGGTGCGGCTGCGTCCGCCTTGAAAATGGATGCGGTGGTGGTGGACGGGATGGTGATGTCGTACTTCTGAGCGGTCGAGTCAGAGGTGAAAGTACCGGTGATCGTCACGGTCTTATCGGCCCCGGCGTGTTGGTCAGCAAAGGTCCCGGTCAGGTTGGGGGTGATGCTGTCATTCTCCACCAGGTCGCCGTCTTTCCATGTGACGTGGAGGGTGGCGGATGTATCGCCGTCGTACACCTTGTCGTCTGCGGTGACGATGGGGGTAACGGGCTTCTTCCGTGCGTTGAGGGGATAGGTGGCTGTCACCGTGTCATAGTTGCCGCCGCCCGGCTTGGTCGCGGTGATCGTGGCAGAGCCTGTGCCCTTGATGGTCACGAATCCGTCGGCATCGATATGGGCGATCGTGCTATCGCTGCTGCTCCATGTGACTGCGCTGCTGCTGGAGCCGCCTACCGCGCTCAGGGTGAAGGTGTCGCCGTAGTGGACGAGGCCGGGCCTGTTGACGATCTCAAAAGGAGCCTGGGCCGTCGTGCTGATGGTGAAGGTGGCGTCTGTCTCAGTGATGTTGTAGTTGCCGCCCGTGATGTTTTGGACCGTGATCGTATGAGAGCCAACATCTTTCCAGTTCGCGGTGGGATCATAGATAACAGTATACTCGCTGGTGGGAATCACGTTGTTCGCGCCGTCCCTGACGATGACCTCAGGACGCTTCACATTGCCGTCATACTGGGCGCTGGGCGGCATCACCTCGATCTGGGGCGTTACGGTCTGTTTGGCGATGGTCACCTGTACAGATCCGACCGCGCTGTCCGTGTGGTCGCCGTCCCCCTTGGCCTTGAAGTAGAGCGTGTAGGTCCCGGCGTCCTTGGCCTTGGGGATGGCCGGGGCGTAGGTAACGTCATCCAGGGAGTAGACCATGATCCCGCCTGTGGCGGTGCCCGCCGTCACCAGCTCCTGGGCCTGGCTGGCGTCGTAGGTCAAGGAGTTCACCGCGCTTGGATCAGTATCCACCGTCGCGGCCACCGACAGGATGGATCCTGCAGCAGTTTTGGGATAGGTGATGTCATACTTCTCCCAATTGGTACCGCTGACGGTCACATTGCTGCTGTTCAGGGTGACGGTCTTGTCCGTGCCGGCGCTGGCGCTGTCATAGGTGCCTTTCAGGCCGCTGATGGTGATGGAGTCGCCGCTGACCAGATCGTCGGGCCTCACAGTCGCTGTGATATCGGCGTCAGTGACATCGGCGGTCCCATCGAAGTCCTTCGGTGCGATCGTCACTTCCGCCGTCACCGGCTTCTTGCCTGCGGTGAATTCCCATGTGGCGGATACGTCGGTATAGTTGCCGCCTCTGGAGCGGGTCACCGTGACCACCAAGGGCATGTCTACGTCCTTCACGGTGAGCAGTCCGGCGCCGCTGATCGTGCTGACAGGCGTGCTGCCGTCTTTGGCCTCGATCTTCCAGGTGACGGTCTCGATGCCGGTGCCGCCCGTCGCGCTCAGCTGGATGACGTTGCCGTAGCGGACTTGCGCCTGGATCCCGGTGATGGAGATCGCATCTTGATCGGCGGCAAGGATCTGAAAGGTCCGGGTGTTGTTGACTTGGATCACATAATTGGAGTTCGCCGGCGCGGTGATGGTGATGGTGTAGGTGTCAACATCCACCATGCCAACGTTGCCATTCGTGCCGGTGATCGTCACCTCGTACTCATGCTCCGGGATCAGACGGCTGTTGTTGTCATAGACGGTGATGACAGGCTTCTGCTGGCTGCCGTTGTATCGGAAGGTGTCCGAAGACAGGGTGATCGTGGGGTCCTTCACCGTGTTTTTGCTGATGGTCACCGTCAGGGATGTTGGGGCCGTGTCGCTGTGGTTGTCGTCGCCCAGTACTTTATAGTCGATGATGTATGTCCCAACTGCGGCCGCCGTGGGGACTGCGGGGGAATAGTTCCCGCCGTTCACGGAGTAGACCATCGTGCCTTCGCCGGAGCCGCCCGCTTTGACCAGTTCCTGGAGCGTACCGTTGTAATGCAGGCCAGTGACCGCCGTGGGAGGGGTGGATGTGGGGACGGCCTTGGTGATCTGGAAGTAGGCCGTGCCGTTCACGATGTAGTTGCCGCCGTTGGCGTTGCCGATGATGACCGTCGCCGTACCGGCGTTGGTGTTGTCGCGGTAGGTCACGATGTACTCCGAGGAATCGATCGTGTCTGTGCCGTCCTTGACAGTGACGTCGGGCTCATGGGCGAAACCATCGTACATATAAGTATTCGGATCCAGCGTGACCGCAGGGGCGATCTCCTTCGGCGAGATGGTCACGGATACCTGACTGGGGAGGGTATCATCGTGGTTGTCGTCGCCCTCCACCTTATAATACACAGTGTAGATCCTTGCGTCTTTGCCCTGGGGGATGACAGTGGAATAGGAGCCTGACTGGGACAAAGAATACACCACGGTACCGCCGGTGGCGGTGCCTACAGTCACCAGGTCCTGCATCGTCCCATCGTAGGTCAGGACCTTGGCCTGGGGCGAGCTGGTCAGCTGGGCGCTGGTGCTCTTGATGGTGAAGTGCACCAGCTCGTCGGCAAAGGTGTAGTTGCCGTCCGCCTTTGCCGTGACGGTCACGACCGCGTCGCCGACATTTTGGTTGTTGGCGTAGCTCACGCTGTAGTCACTGGCTGCCAGCACTGCGTTATCATAGTCCGCTGTGACGGTCACATCGGGGGTCTTCGCAGTGCCGTCGTAATCATAGTAGTAGGAACCGTCTAGCTCGGTCTTCAAGTTGCTGCCTGACAGGACGACTGTCACCTTGACGGGCCTGGGGGCGATATCTGCCTGGACAGCGGCGGGATAGCTGACCGTGTACTTGGCTGGATCGGCGGTGGTGGTCGCCAGGGAGGTGTCCAGGGTGACCCTCTTGCCCGTTCCGGCGTTGGCGTCCTCATAAGTGCCTGTCAGGCCGCTGATGGTGATAGAGTCACTGCCCACCAGATCGCCGGTCCTTACAGTCGCTGTGATATCGGAGTCGGCAACATCGGTGGTCCCGTCGTAGACCTTGGCCGTGACCTTGACCTCCGCTGTGACCGGTTTGGGTTCTACGGTAAAGGTCCAGGTGTCGGACACCGGGCCGTAGTTGGGGCGGGTCCGTTCTGCCTTGACCGTGATCGACCCGGTGTCCATGACGGTGAGCACACCTGAATCCGGATCGATGGTGGAGCTGATACCGCCCGCTGTGATGCTCCACTCCACCGTCCCGTTCCCGGAACCGCCGGTGGTGTCCAGCGTCGTGACCGTGTCGCCGTAATAGACGTGGGCGGGCTTGCCGGTGATATGCAGCGCGTCCTGGACCGCCTGGACGATCTCGACCTGAGCGGTGGCGGTGAACGTGTAATTGCTGGTGTCCTTGCTCTCAATAGTTGCCGTATATGTGCCGGCAGCCTTCAATACGTCAGTGGCCGTTGGATCGCTGTCATCCTTCCACGTGACGGTGTACTGGTCTTCCTCGATCACAGTCGTTCCGTCTTTGACCGTGATCTTCGGCTCTTTCTTCACGCCGTCGTACAGATAGGAGGATTCCGACAGCTGGACGACAGGTGTGATACTTTTACGGAGGATCTCTACATCAGCGACCTTGACCGGACCGATGGGATCAAGATCGTTGGTGCCCTCCACCCGATACCAGACGTCATATACGCCCGCAGCGTCCCCGGTGGGGATCGTGGTGGAATAGGTGCCGTTTTCACTTTCCGCGAATAGGATCGTCAAACCGTCCCGCTCCGCCGCGGGATGCAGCTCGCCCGCGGTGACCAGCGTCTGAGCGGAGCCGTTGAAGACCGGCCGTATGGCAACAGGGGCCGTGAGGATGGGACTGATCTTCCGGATGGTCAGTGTGATCGGATCGCTGACAGCGGCCTCAAAGTTTTGCATCTCCGGGAGACTGACCACCACATCATACGTGCCCGCATGGGTGGGCAGGCCGCTGATGTAGGTGGGATCGCCCTGTTCTTTGTAGGAGTACTGGAGATGAGCGCTCAGGTCTTCATGGGCGAGGTTATTGATGATCACAGGCGGGAGATCGCTGGGCTCCACCGGATCGCCGTCATAGTCCACCTCTACTGGGACGGGCTTGGTATTGGTATCCCACTCGAGGACGGGCTGGTCCTGATCCACATGGTAGATCTTGGTAAAGGTGCCGTTGAATGTGATGCCGGTGACCGTCACTGTGATCTCACCGGCATCTTTGCGCGGCTCATAATCTACCGTGTAGTCGGTCCTCTTCACCAGCTCCTTGTTCGAGCCATCGGTCAAGGTGACTGTGATCGTAACATCATCCGGCTGGGTGGTGCCGTCATAGACCAGATCGGTCAGATCGCTCTCGTCCACGACGATCGCCACCGTGTTGCCGCAGATGCAGCTCCCATCCCCGTTCTGATCGAACTGGAACGTACAGGTTTCCGGCTCCGCCGTTCCGCAGTTGGGACAGGTCCAGGTGTGTGTCGTGGTCCCGGCGTCGTGTGTATAGCTCTTGCTTGGATGGCCGGTACACTGACCAACGATGACCGTATTGACCTCTGCTGCGTCTGCTGGAAGGAGCAGATCGCCATTGGAATCGAAAAAGGCACAGCCCGGCGCCAGGAGCGCGGCAAGATCTTCGACCTCTGCCGTCCGGATCGCGGCGGCCTTGCCGAAATATGTACCGGTGGAGAGGGATACGTTCGCACCGGGAGCGATATCCAGGCCATATGTCGTGCCTCTGATCTCCGTGCCCGCTCCTGTGATGCGCAGGGTGCCGCTGGACAGGACCTCGATGCCGGCCCCCTTTTTCGAGACGACCTTGCCTTTGATCTCCAGTACTCCTGTCTCGGCGATCTGCAGGACGCTGGAGTTCGATCCGGTCAGGGTGAACCCGTTCGTGTCCACCGTGAAGGACTTCGATACCACATACGGAGAGGTGAAGGTGTGATCGGAGTCCATCGTCCAGGGGACGCTCTGCGTCGGGGTGGAGCTGTCGCTGGGGGGATCGCTCTGGGCCGCAGCGCCCAGATCCTCTATCTGATCCAACAGGGAGACACAGGGCGACAGATCCACTTGCTGCTGTTCGTCAGCGGTCAGCTCTTCGAACAGCGCATAGATCTCACTGAGCTGGGCCTGGACCTGCTCGCTGCTGTCTGCCGAGACGCTGCTGGGCAGTGTGCCGATCAGCTCTTCGATGGGGCAGATTCGACAGACGGACTGGCACGGTGTGCCGGGCTCTTCTGGGACATAGCCGCAGATATCGTCATGCGTGTGGGAACAGGACAGCGTTCGAACGACGCAGCCGCTGTCCTCTGTGCACACATGGGTGCACGAGACGGATCCGTCCGCCCCAGGATCGTCGTCCGGGGCCGGGCGGCACTCGTCCGTATGGGTGTGGACACAGTCCGTTCCTGTCGTGTAGCAGTCATCATCATGGTCGTGGGTACATCCTTGTTCCGATACCGGTGGGACATACCCGCACTCCTCCGTATGCGCCGGATGATGTGGGCACAGTCCGCCCTCTGTCCCCGTGTCAGCGGCCGATGCCCACAAGGGGCAAAGCTCCAGGCACAGCGCCAGAGTGATGATAGAACTCAGTGCTCTGCGTTTCATGCTATGACCTCCCAAATCCATGAGGGAGCTGCGGTCAGTGCGCGATCCCCCAACATAACATTTTTATTCTACCACCGAAATATCGAATTGTCCACTGCTGAAACAACGATTTTGTAGATGATCAGCAGTGTTGGACAGTTGGATCGGACCGCCTCTGATGCGGATGCCCCAGCTCTCGCCGGCACAGGGGAGGGGGGCTGGCCACCACAGTCCTGTTGGCAGATACAAAGGGCCTGAGCGATCCGATGGATCGCTCAGGCCCTCTGTTAGGTCGTTATTGTTGGGATACTGTGTCTGATCTGATGATACTGGGGAAAGAGCAGCTTATTTGATCATGGAGGCGACCTCGGCGGCGAAGTCGTCCTCGGCCTTCTCGATGCCCTCGCCAGTGGCGAAGCGGGTGAACGCCTTGACGGTGATGGTGCCGCCCAGCTCCTTGGCCACGGCAGCCACATGCTTCTCCACAGAGATCTTGTTCTCCTTGACGAAGGCCTGCTGGAGCAGGCAGTTCTCCTCGTAATACTTGCCCAGCTTGCCCATGACGATGCCTTCCTTCACCTTCTCCGGCTTGGCGGCCATCTTGGGGTCGTTGGCCATCAGGGCCAGCTGGATCTCCTTCTCCTTGTCCAGGGTATCCTGGCTCACGTCGGACTTGTCCAGGAAAGAGGGGTTCATAGCGCAGATCTGCATGGCCACGTCCTTGCCCAGCTCGATGACCTTGGCGGGGTCGATGCCCTCCACGGCCAGGTTGACCAGGACGCCCACCTTGCCGCCCATGTGGATATAGGGCACGTTGACCCCCTCCGCATAACGGACGAAGCGGCGGATCTGGATGTTCTCACCGATGGACAGCACCTTGTCAGCGGTGACGTCGGCGATGGTGCGGTCGGTACCGGGGTACTTGCACTCCTTCAGGGCCTCCACATCGGCGGGATCCTCGGCGGCCACGACAGCGGCCACGTCCTTCACGTAGCCCTGGAACACCTCGTTCTTGGCCACGAAGTCGGTCTGGGAGTTGACCTCGATGATCACGCCCACGCCGTTGTCGGCCACGATGGCATAGGACACGCCCTCGGCGGCCACCTTGCCGGCCTTCTTGGTCTGGGCAGCCAGGCCCTTTTCCCGCAGCCACTCGATGGCCTTGTCGAAGTCGCCGTCGGCCTCGGTGAGGGCCTTCTTGCAGTCCATCATGCCCACGCCGGTCATCTCGCGCAGCTTTTGTACATCTTTTGCAGAGATCGCCATAATAATTACCTCCAAATGATCGATAGTAGGATAGGGCGATACGGCGGGCCGCACACTGGATGCGCTCCTGGAGCGGCCTGCCGGAGCCGTCGCGCCCTACATAGATATCTTACTTAGCAGCGGCGGGGGCCTCAGCCTCGGCGGGAGCGGCGTCCTGGCCCTGCTTGCCCTCCTGGATGGCGTTGGCCATGATCCCGGAGATCAGCTTGATGGCCCGGATCGCGTCGTCATTGCCGGGGATCACGTAATCGATCTCGTCGGGGTCGCAGTTGGTGTCTACGATGGCCACGATGGGGATGTGGAGCTTGCGGGCCTCATTGATGGCGTTGCGCTCCTTGCGGGGGTCCACCACGAACAGGGCGCCGGGGAGCTTGCGCATCTCGGTCACGCCGCCCAGATACTTCTCCAGCTTGGCGATCTCGCCCATGTGCTTGATGACTTCCTTCTTGGGCAGCATGTCGAAGGTGCCGTCCTCCTGCATCTTCTTCAGCTGGGCCAGACGGTCCACACGGCCCCGCATGGTCTTGAAGTTGGTGAGCATGCCGCCCAGCCAGCGGGCGTTCACCCAGTACATGCCCACCCGGCTGGCCTCTTCTCTGATGGCCTCCTGGGCCTGTTTCTTGGTGCCCACGAAGAGGAGGGTCTCGCCCTTCTCGCCCAGGGAGCGGACGAAGTTATAGGCCTCTTCCAGCTTCTTCACGGTCTTCTGGAGATCGATGATATAGATCCCGTTGCGCTCCGTGTAGATGTAGGTGGCCATCTTGGGGTTCCACCGGCGGGTCTGGTGGCCGAAGTGGACGCCGGCCTCCAGCAGCTGCTTCATAGATACGACTGCCATAGTTTGTTTCCTCCTGTTTTCAGTTGTTCTTCTGGGGGCATCATGTCCTCTGCCAACCTGGAGCTCCCAGGCACTGGGCAGGGATCCGCACTCCCACGCATAATGCCTTGGCATTATACCACAGCTTTTGCGGGAACACAATACTTTTTTTCTCTTTTCTTTTTTCTATGAGACAGATGCTCATGATCTGTCAAATCACTTGATTTTTTCCACTGGATAGGATATCCTGCCTATATATCATCTCCTGTCTAGGCAGAGGATATGAGAACAGACCGAGAAACCAACTTTTTTTGAGGAGGAAGACCAAGATGGAACAAAGATTTTACATCTGCGGGCACTGCGGCAATATCGTCGCTATGGTCAAGGATGCCGGCGTCCCTGTGATGTGCTGCGGGCAGAAGATGACGGAGATCGTCCCGGGCACCACTGACGCCGCTGTGGAGAAGCATGTCCCCGTATACGAGGCAGAGGGCGGCCTGGTGAAGGTCAAGGTCGGTTCTGTGGACCACCCCATGCTGCCGGAGCACCACATCGAGTGGGTCTCGCTCCAGACCAAGCAGGGCAACCAGCGCAAGCTGCTGCATCCCGGCGACAGGCCGGAGGTCTGCTTCGCGCTCTGCGAGGGCGACGAGGTGGAGGCCGTCTACGCCTACTGCGATCTGCACGGCCTCTGGCAGGCGTGAACATCGGGCCCTTTGGACCAGCAGAGACAGGACGGAGGCCCTATCCCCGCTCCTGATGGGACGGAAAGGCGGTGCGTTTGCGCCGTCTTTCTGTTTGGTCTCCCTGCTCCCTGAGGATGGGGAGCGGGAGAAAAATTTTTTTCTGAAAAAAGAGGGATCTGAAAAGATTTCTCGTATAAGTAATCGTAGCCAGAACATAGAGCAAAAAGGGGAGGGGATGTCCATGTCACTGCGGGAGCAGATCCAGGCGCGGGAGGAGGCCACATTGTCGCCTCTGGCCTGTAAGTCATCTCAGAGCAGAGGCCGGTCCCGGCCGGAGGAGGAGTGCGACATCCGCACCCCCTTCCAGCGGGATGTGGACCGGATCGTCTATTCCAAGGCCTTCCGCCGCCTGAAGCACAAGACCCAGGTCTTCCTCCAGCCGGAGGGGGACCACTACCGGACCCGGATGACCCACACCCTGGAGGTGAGCCGGATCGCCCGCACCATGGCTCGGGCCCTGTTCCTCAACGAGGACCTGACCGAGGCCATCGCCCTGGGCCACGACCTGGGCCATACCCCCTTCGGCCACGCCGGCGAGCGGCTGCTGGACGAGGTGATGCCCGGGGGCTTCGCCCATTACCAGCAGTCGGTCCGGGTGGTGGAGCGGCTGGAGAAGGGGGGAGAGGGGCTGGATCTGACCTGGGAGGTGCGCAACGGGATCGTGTGCCACACCAAGGGCCCCCCTGCCGCTACCCTGGAGGGCCAGATCGTCCGGCTGGCCGACCATATCGCTTACATCAACCACGACATCGAGGACGCCCTGCGGGGCGGGATCATCTATCCCATCGATATCCCCCTGGAGATCTCCAGGCTCCTGGGCTTCACCCACAGCAAGCGGATCGACACCCTGGTCACCGATGCCGTCCAGGCCAGTCTGGGGCAGACCGAGATCCGCCAGTCGCCTGAGATCGGGGAGGCCATGCTGGCCCTGAAGGACTTCATGTTCGAGAACGTGTACACCGACCCCCGGGCCAAGGGGGAGGAGGGGAAGGCCCAGGACATGCTCCGCAGCCTCTTCGAATACTATCAAAAGGACCCGGACCGTCTGCCCGATGATTTCCAGGCCATCCGGGCGGCGGAGGGGATCGACCGGGCGGTGTGCGACTACATCGCCGGGATGACCGACCCCTTCGCCGTGGAGCGGTATAAGGAGCTGTTCATCCCGAAAGGGTGGACGGTGCTGTGAATGGCTGCGGGCGGGCCCGCAGGTCCCTCGAGAGCCTGATAAGGCCAGTTTTGGGATAATTTGCCCAAAGAACGGATACAAATAGGAGAGAAAAACGACCATCCAGGGGAGGAGGGATGTCTTTTGCCCCTGCCCGAGCGATTTTTGGACGAGCTGGTCGCCCGAACGGACATCGTGGACCTGGTGTCTGAATCCGTGCGGCTGACCAAGAAAGGGAACAGCTGGTGGGGCTGCTGCCCTTTCCATAGTGAGAAGACCCCCTCCTTCCACGTGGTGCCCGACCGGCAGATATATAAGTGTTTCGGCTGCGGCAAGGGGGGCGGCGCCATCAACTATATCATGGAGCTGGAGAACCTGCCCTTCCGGGACGCGGTGGCGGTGCTGGCCAAGCGGGCCGGGATGGAGGTGCCCGACCTGGGAGGGCCCTCGGCTGGGATGCGGGAGCGGCGGGAGAAGATCCTGGAGCTGAACAAGCAGGCGGCCCGGGCGTTCCACCGCTGGCTCAACGCCCCCGAGGGGGCGGAGGGGCTGGCCTATCTGCGGGAGCGGGGCCTGTCCCGGCGGACCTTGACCAGCTTCGGTCTGGGCTTCGCTCCCGACCGGTGGGACGGTCTGATCGGAGAGATGGCCAAGCTGGGCTATGACAAGCGGGACCTGCTGGATGCGGGGCTGGCCGTGAGCAATCAGGACGGCCGGATCTACGACCGGTTCCGGGGCCGGGTGATGTTCCCCATCATCGACGTGAGGGGGAACGTGATCGGGTTCGGGGGCCGGGTGATGGACGGCTCTGTCCCCAAATACCTGAATTCCCCGGACACCCCGGTATATAATAAGAGCCGCAACGTCTTCGCACTGAACATCGCCAAGAGATCCAAGGCGGGGCGGGCGATCCTGACAGAGGGATATATGGATACCATCGCCCTCCACCAGGCGGGATTCGACAGTGCGGTGGCCTCCCTGGGCACCTCCCTGACCGAGGAGCATGGCCAGCTGCTGGCCCGGTATTTCAAGGGAGCGGTCATCGCCTATGACGGCGACGGAGCCGGTGTGGCCGCCGCCCAGCGGGCCATCCCCCTGCTGGAGAAGGCGGGGATGAAGGTGAAGGTCCTGCGGATGCAGGGGGCCAAGGACCCGGATGAGTTCATCAAAGCATATGGCCGGGACGCCTTCGCCAAGCTGCTGGACCAGAGCGAGGACCAGGTGGATTACCGCCTGGAACAGGTCCGGAAAAAGTATGACCTGACAGACGACAGCCAGCGGATCGCCTTCCTCCAGGAGGCGGCCCAGCTGGTGTCCACACTGCCCAGTGCGGTGGAGCGGGAGATCTACGGCGGTCACGCCGCCCAGACGGCGGGCGCCACCCCGGAGGCGATGAAGCTGGAGGTGGACCGGGCCCTGAAGGCCCGCCTGCGCAGGGTGAAGAAGCAGCAGGAGCGCCGGGACCTGGCGCCCGCCAGCCAGCTCCAGCCCAAGGCCCGGGGCCTGCGGTATGAGGATATCCGCTCCGCCCGGGCGGAGGAGGGCCTGGTCCGTCTGCTCATGCTGGACCCGGGCCTGGCAGACCGGATGGAGGGCATGACAGGGGGGGATTTCTCCTCCCAGCTGCTGGGCCGGGCCTTCGATCTGCTGCTGAGCCGGGCCAGGGAGGGGCTGTCCACCCAGCTGGCCGCTCTGGCCGGGGACCTCAGCCGCGAGGAGATGGACCATCTGGCCCAGGTGGCGGCCCAGCCCGGATCGGCGGCCAACAGCGCCCAGGCCATCCGGGACTACATAGACCTCATCCGCAGAGAACAGCTGCTGCGGGAGGGGGGCGGCCAGGGGGACAGCCTGCTGCTGGCCATGCAGCAGAGACATCGACAGAAGAAAGCATATATGGAGGAGAAACGATGAGCACCAAAAAGAAAGAGAGCGACGCGCCCGAGATGATCCTGGAGAAGAAGCACAGCAAGCCCCAGGAGAGACAGAACGATATCCAGGCCCGGATGGAGACGGGCAAGGTGGAGATCATGAAGGTAGTGGAGGGAGTCAGCGGCGCGGAGAAGCTGGCCGAGCTCATCGAGCGGGGCAAGAAGAAGGGCAACCTATCCTCCTCCGAGTTGCTGGACGTGCTGGAGGATATGGATCTGAGCGCGGAGCAGATGGATAAGATCTATGACACCTTGGAGAATCTGGGGATCGAGACGGTGGGGGAGGACTATATGCCCGATCTGACCGACACGGCCGATCCCCCTGTGGAAGAGATGGAGGAGATCTCTGAGGAGGAGATCGTAGATCCCAACGCCCTGATGGACACCTTCGGCACCGACGATCCGGTGCGCATGTATTTGAAGGAGATCGGCAAGGTGAACCTGCTCACCTCCGAGGAGGAGGTGGAGCTGGCCCAGGCCATGACCGCCGGCTCCGCCGCCCAGGAGCAGCTGGCCGAGCTGGAGCAGTCGGGGGAGGAGATCCCTCCGGAGCTGCGGGCCGAGCTGGAGAAGACCATCAAAAAGGGGGAGCGGGCCCGCCAGCGTCTGGCCGAGGCCAACCTGCGCCTGGTGGTGTCCATCGCCAAACGATATGTGGGCCGGGGGATGCAGTTCCTGGACCTGATCCAGGAGGGCAATCTGGGCCTGATCAAAGCGGTGGAGAAGTTCGACTATGTGAAGGGGTTCAAGTTCTCCACCTATGCCACCTGGTGGATCCGCCAGGCCATCACCCGGGCCATCGCCGACCAGGCCCGGACCATCCGGATCCCGGTCCACATGGTGGAGACCATCAACAAGGTGATCCGCGTCTCCCGTCAGCTGCTCCAGGAGCTGGGCCACGACCCCACCGCCGAGGAGATCGCCGAGGAGATCAACATGCCTGCGGAGCGGGTCCGGGAGATCCTGAAGATCGCCCAGGAGCCCGTCTCCCTGGAGACCCCCATCGGCGAGGAGGAGGACAGCCATCTGGGGGACTTCATCCCCGACGAGGACGCCTCTGAGCCCGCTGAGGCCGCCTCCTTCACCCTGCTGAAGGAGCAGCTGGTGGAGGTCCTGTCCACCCTCACCCCCCGGGAGGAGAAGGTGCTCAAGCTGCGCTTCGGGATCGAAGACGGCCGCACCCGCACCCTGGAGGAGGTGGGCAAGGAGTTCAACGTCACCCGGGAGCGGATCCGTCAGATCGAGGCCAAAGCCCTCCGGAAGCTGCGCCACCCGTCCCGCAGCAAGAAGCTGAAGGACTTTTTGAACTGAGGGGCTGCAGAGACGCCGCTCCGTTGGAGCGGCGGTCCGATCCGGCAGGGAAGGGCCCTGTATCATGCAGAAGAGAACATAGAAAGGAAGCGAGACGCTATGGCAGACGAGCAGAACAAGAATCCGGGATCGTTCGATCAGGACTCCGTGATGATATACATCGATCCCAAGGTGATGAGCAGTCTGACCGATATGGCGGAGCGGAAGCAGGAGGATCTCCAGGCTCTGATCTCCGCCGCGGAGGACGGCGATCTGGACGCCCAATACCGTTTGGGCCGGAACTACTACTATGGAGACGACGGCGCCCCCAAGGACGAGGAGAAGGCTTTCTACTGGTTCACCAAGTCCGCCGAGGGAGGCTATATCGCCGCCCAGTACTATCTGGGGGTGTGCTTCGTCCGGGGGATCGGTACGGAGAAGGACATGGTCCGGGGGGCGGAACTGCTGACCGGTGCTGCGGAGGAGGGCTATCCTCCCGCCCTCACCGAGCTGGGGCTGTGCTATGAGCTGGGCCACGGGGTGGAGATGGACAAGGGCCGGGCGGCGGAGCTCTATCAGGAGGCCGCTGACCAGGACTATGCCCCCGCCCAGTGCAATCTGGGCTACTTCTACTACCAGGGCATCTGGTTCGAGGAGGACAACGATGCGGCGGCGGAGCTCTTCGCCAAGGCGGCCCAGCAGGGCTATCCCCGGGCCCAGGTGCTGATGGGGGAGTGCTTCGAGAACGGCTACGGCGTGGAGAAGGACATGGAGAAAGCACTGGAGCTCTACCGCGCCGCCTATGACCAGCACTACCCCGACGGGGCCTGCTCCCTGGGCCTGTGCTACGAGTCGGGCACCGGTGTGGAGGAGGACAAGGCCAGGGCGGTGGAGCTGTATCGGGAGGCCGCTGAGCAGGGCTTCCCTCCCGCCCAGTGCAACCTGGGCTTCTGCTACTACATCGGGATCGGTGTGGAGGAGGACCCGGAGCAGGCGGTGGAGTGGTTCACCAAGGCCGCAGAGCGGGAGTATCCCCGGGCGCTGCTGCTGCTGGGGGAGTGCTATGACCGGGGCTGGGGCGTGGAACAGGACTACGATCGGGCAGTGAAGCTGTATCAGCGGGCGGTGGAGAAGGACTATACCTCCGCCTTCTGTTCCCTGGGGCTGTGCTATGAGATGGGCCAGGGAGTGGAAAAGGACCTGGCCAAGGCGGTGGAGCTCTATCGCAAGGCCGCTGAGCGGGGGATGCCCCGGGCCCAGTGCAACCTGGGCTTCTGTTACTACATCGGGATCGGTGTGGAGGAGGACAACGTCCAGGCGGCGGAGTGGTTCGCCAAGGCGGCGGAGCAGGATCATCCCCGGGCCATGCAGCTGCTGGCCGAGTGCTATGAGAACGGCTATGGCGTCCAGGAGGATATCCACAAGGCGGTGGAGCTGTATGCCAAGGCCCATGAGGTAGGCTATCCCCCTGCCACCTGTGCCCTTGGCCTGTGCTACGAGCTGGGCACCGGCGTGGAGGAGGACAAGGCCAAGGCGGTGGAGCTGTACCGTCAGGCCGCTGAGCGGGGAGACGCCCGGGCCCAGTGCAACCTGGGCTACTGTTACTACACCGGGATCGGTGTGGAGGAGGACGATTCGGAGGCGTTCCAGTGGTTCTCCAAGGCCGCAGAGGAGGGCCAGGCCCGGGCGCTGATGCTGCTGGGGGAGTGCTATGACCGGGGCTACGGCGTGGAGGAGGACGTAGAGCGGGCCTTCCAGCTCTATCAGCAGTCCAGTGACCGGGGCCACGTTCCCGCGATGTGTTCCCTGGGCCTGTGCTATGAGCTGGGCCGGGGCGTGGCGGAGGACAAGGAGAAAGCTGCTCAGCTCTACCGCCAAGCCGCCGAGCGGGGCTATCCCCGGGCCCAGTGCAACCTGGGATTCTTCTACTATCAGGGGATCGGCGTGGAAGAGGACGACACAGAGGCGGCGAAGTGGTTCGCCAAGGCGGCGGAACAGGAGCATCCCCGGGCCATGCAGCTGTTGGGCGAGTGCTATGAGAACGGCTACGGTGTGGAGAAGGACATGGAGCGGGCGATAGCGCTGTACCAGCGGGCCCACCAGGCGGGCTATGTCCCTGCCACCTGCTCCCTGGGCGTCTGCTATGAGTTCGGCGACGGGGTGGAGCGGGACCTGTCCAAGGCAGTGGAGCTGTACCGCCAGGCGGCGGAGCAGGGGATGGTCCGGGCCCAGTGCAATCTGGGCTACTGCTACTACCGGGGGATCGGCGTGGAAGAGGACAACGACGAGGCCGTCAAGTGGTTCTCCGCCGCCGCTCAGCGGGATTACCCCCGGGCCATCTGCCTGCTGGCCGAGTGCTATGAGAACGGCTACGGGGTGGAACGGGATCTGGTCAAGGCCGCTCAGCTGTATCAGAAGGCCCATGAGCTGGATTATCCCCCCGCCACCTGCTCCCTGGGGCTGTGCTATGAGATGGGGGACGGCGTCCCAAAGGATAAGGCCAAGGCGGTGGAGCTCTACCGGCAGGCCGCTATGCGGGGCCATGCCCGCTCCCAGTGCAACCTGGGGTTCTGCTACTATCAAGGGATCGGTGTGGAGGAGGACGACGAACTCGCTTTCCAGTGGTTCACCAAGGCGGCAGAGCAGGATCATCCCCGGGCCATACATCTGCTGGGCGAGTGCTATGAGAACGGCTACGGCGTCCAGGAGGACATCCACCGGGCAGTGGAGCTCTATCAGCGGGCCCACAAGATGGGCAACGCCAGCGCGACCTGCGCCCTGGGGCTGTGCTACGAGCTGGGCCAGGGGGTGCCCGAGGACAAGGCCAAGGCAGTGGAGCTCTACCGCCAGGCCGCCGAGCGGGGCCATGCCCGCTCTCAATGCAACCTGGGCTACTGCTACTACGAGGGGATCGGAGTAGAGAGGGACGACGTCCAGGCGGCCCACTGGTTCCAGCGGGCCGCGGAGGACGGGAACAGCCGGGCCCAGTGTTTGTTGGGGCTGTGCTATGAGCTGGGCCGGGGCGTGGCGGAGGACAAGGCCAAGGCGGTGGAGCTCTACCGGCGTTCGGCCGACAACGGGAACGTCACCGCCATGTGCAACCTGGGCTACTGCTACTACGCCGGGATCGGGACCGCAGAGGACGACATCAAGGCCGTCGAGTGGTTCCAAAAGGCCGCCGGCCATGGCCAGCCTCGGGCGCTGTTCCTCTTGGCCGAGTGCTATGAGGAGGGCCACGGGGTGGCCGCCGATCTGGCCAAAGCCCGGGAGCTCTATCAAAAGGCCGCCGGCAAGGGGTATCAGAGCGCGAAGGAGGCCCTCCAGCGCCTGGACGGCTCCGGCAGCGGACCGTATACCTATATCCCTCCCAAGACCGGCGAACCGAAAGCCCCTCCTCAGCCCCCCAAGGCGAAGGTCTCGGAGAAGAAAAAGAAGGGCGGACTGTTCGGTCTCTTCAAAAAATAGATCCATCGATACATAAAAGCCCGCCCCGGAGCATCGCTCCGGGGCGGACCTTGTTGTTTAGGGGATGTGCTCCTGATGGGCTTAGCCCAGCAGCTGGAGCACGCCCTGAGGCACCTGGTTGGCCTGGGCCAGCATGGCCTGGGCGGACTGGACCAGGATG
>RAYO01000033.1 GCA_003612335.1 bacterium 1xD42-67 | reverse complement strand
TGTTGCCCTTTTTTCGCCTCCCTCCATGTCCTCAAACTTATTTCATTTTCCTATTGACTTTTCCTTTGCAGACTTTTTCGTGTTTGGTTCATCCGCATTTGCTTAGGGCGTGTACTGTCCACCCTGGATCAGCGGCTGCAGGTATGCCACCGCGAATCCAAGCGTGTTGAGGACAATCCACGTCACCACGATCCGTTTGAGCCAGCTGGTGGCCTCGGCAACCGCCCGCTCGTTGCGGGAGATCATGCGCACCAGCAGCGCCACAGCCGCGGCTGTCACGCCCACGATAGTGGAGATGCCCACCAGCTGGCCGTAGACGTCCGCAATGATCGTGGAAAAGCGGGTCCACATGGTGTCGGCTGCTGCGGCAGGCTGTGCGGTCAGCAGCATCATGTAGCAGACAGACACTGCCGCTTGTACCCGGCGCTGCAGCCTTGCCGATCTGGGGCTGATGGTGTGCTTCTCGTGCTCTTTTTTCGCCATACAGGTTCCTCCTTCCTGATAATCTGGACAGCAAAAAGCGCCGGGCCGCAGGGAAGCCAAAGGCTCTCTGCGGGACCGGCGCACTGCCCGTGCCCACTTTTGGACGCTACCATCATACCACATTTACACTCCCCATGTCATCAGCGGCAGCGCTGCCAATTTTCCTGCCATTTTTCTGCCATCAGTTTCCCTCCAGCAAGGTCAGGATCTCCAGCCATGCGTCCAGGCACCCCGCCGGGGCCGTCCAGAGCCGGATGGAGAGGATGTTGACCGCCTGCTGCCGGAGCCGGTAGTAGTGCCGGTCCGAGATGTCCAGCCGGTACAGGATCTCCTGGTGCGTGAGCTTGTCCGGGGTGACAAAGGTCTGGAAAATGATATTATACATCATCTCGTCGTTCCCCGGCTTCTGCCGCAGTACCGTCAGGGCATCGTTGATCCGGTCCAGCAGCAGCCGGGACTGTTTGATACTCAGCATCCGATGCTCCAGCCGGGTGTTCCCCATGGCCAGCTGAGTATCCACCATGCTGAGTAGGGCGTCCAAGTCCTTCAGCGGGCGGTCTAGCTCCTCCGCCACCTGCTCCGGGAAGCATTCCAGCGCCCAGACGATGTCCCGGTAGTGCTTGAGCATCATCTGGGTGTTATGGTACATGTTGCGGCGCAGAGCCTGTTCCGCCTGACGGGCTTTTTCATTCACAATGCTGTGGTCTTCCACGATCCCCCGGCGCTCCAGCAGCGAAATCAGCTGCTCCGTCTGAGGAGAAAATTCATTTTTCGGCAGCTCACCACAACGGGTCGCCTTCAAATCTGCCATAGTCAATACCTCCAAAATCGAATGGCGGGCCGGCTTTGGGGCCAGCCCTGGGCAAAAGCTCAAATTCGACCGGGGAAATTCCCTCTACACCCTGGCAGTCCTCAACGAAACTCTTACAATGCCTACACGGAGAAAAATACGCGCGCGTAATAGGGCAGCCCGAAACTGCAACACGGCACTGCTCCACCGCGGGGTCAGACTGCGGCTGCGGGATCTGCGGCATTACCTTACGGCTATACCATGCGACCCAGCGGTTCACCCGCTCATGGTCGCTTCCGCTATTGGTGTGCGTATTTCCTCTAAAATACGTTTAACTTGTGCTGACTCCGGCAGAGTAAAAGAGGTTCCTGCTGGGTAGCCGGTGTTAAAGATCAGGCAGCCGAAAGAGCCAGGCAGCTTTTGCAGCGGGAAGGCATCCGCGTGCTTCTTGAAAAAGCGCCAGACCTTCGTCTTCTCCCATCCCCAACGGTGGCCGAGGGTTTCCAGGGTCAAAACGGCGCCATACTTGCCGAACTGGATAACAGGCGCCATATGAGAGAACGCATTGCCGGGCTCCTGCCATACTGTGTGGCACCAAAGATCCAGCCATGCGTCCGACTCATCAAAGTGATAGTGCGCTTCCGCGAGGCGCTGGGTAATGTTCCGGGGCAGACATAGGAAGCCATACCCCTGGGTGGCATAGACGGCCTCGGAGCCCATGCAGGGCTCGCCGGAGCACTGGACCACCCAGTCTTTGATCTGATAGGTGAGCTTCTTTGTCTTGGGGTTCAGCTCATAATCTATGCAGCCCAGCTGGGCCAGCTTGTCCATCATCTCCAGGGCCTTGCTCCGGTTTTTGATGCCAAGGATGCTCTTGAGCCCCACGATGCCTCCTGCCCAGGCGCCAATGGTAACTTGATTGATATAGCCACAGTAGCGAGCCTGCCCGTTGCGGAAGGCCGCACGGGAGGCCAGCCGCGCCCAGGCGCCCATGACGCCCTTGCCTGCTGGCATCTGACTGCGGGGGAGCTTGACCCACTGGTACTTCAGCAAGCATTTCACCTGGCTGGCCTCCTTCTTGTTTTGAATTGAAAAAAGCCCCGTTCCGTGCTAAACTGAATGGGCACGAAAGTAAGGCAAAAAAATAATGATATATGCGTGTGATAGCTGCCACTTTCTGTTTTCCCGGACTGCCCCTGCCAAACAGTGCCCTGACTGCGGAAAAGAGAGTATCCGCGAGGCAACACAGGATGAGATTCAGGAATTTGAGTAGCGTATAAACGCCAATCTATGGGACGAGTGAGGGTGCTATGGAAATCGTCAGACGCGGCTATGTCCCGAAGGATAGCGTTGAGTTTGGAGCAAAGGCCGCCGAAAAATTGAATGCCGCCGCCCAGGAGCTGGTATTCCTGATGGACCGTGGATATGACACAAAATCCGCCTCCACCTTTGTAGGCAACCACCATCTTCTCTCCGAACGGCAACGGATGGCACTGGCCCGCATCGTATCAACAGCCAGCGCTGTGCAGAACAGGAAGCGGAAGGAATTGCTCCAGGCACCGGACTATCTGGTGTTGGACGGGTTTAATACAATCATCACCCTGGAGGTTGCCCTATCCGGCTCCCTGCTGCTGGAGGGGATGGATGGGACCATCCGTGATCTTGCAGGACTGCGTGGCAGCTACCCTATCGTGGATAAGACCATACAGGCGGTACAGCGTGGATGTACTGGGTGTGCCGGAGCCAATCGACTCCCCGGCGCAGTTGGATGTGAAGCGGTATGGCGTCATCGTATCCTGCGGCGGCCAAAGGGGACTGCTGCTACCCGATTTGGAGGGCGTGGACACTGTGGAACAGCAAATTGACATCGCCCGTCAGAAGGGCGGCATCAGCGCCCGGGAGCACTATACCCTGGAGCGATTTGAGGTGGTGCGGCATACATGAGCGCAATTTGTGAGCTGTGCTTCCACCACTGCAAGCTGGAGGAGGGCCAAACCAGCCTCTGTCGGGCCAGGACCTGCCGGGATGGGGCCGTTATCCCGCTGAACTATGGGAAGTTGACCAGTCTGGCTCTGGACCCCATTGAGAAAAAGCCCCTGCGATGCTTCCGTCCTGGCAGTCTGATCCTCTCCGTGGGCAGCTTCGGCTGTAACCTGCGCTGCCCCTTCTGCCAGAACCATGAAATATCCATGGCCGGGGAGACGGATATGCAGACGGTGGAGCTATCCCCGGAGCAGTTGACCAGCAAAGCGGCGGAGCTGCGCACCCGGGGAAACATCGGCGTGGCCTACACCTACAACGAGCCGCTGGTGAGCTACGAGTATGTCCGGGACTGCGCTTCGCTGGTTCATGCACAGGGGATGGTCAACGTGCTGGTCACTAATGGCACCATCGAGGAGGCCCCCTGGCGGGCGCTGCTGCCCCTGATTGACGCTGCCAACATCGACCTGAAGGGATTTACCTCCGCATGGTACCGGCAGCTGGGCGGGGACCTGAAGACCGTCAAGCGCTCCATCGCCCTGGCGGCGGAGCGGTGCCATGTGGAGGTGACCACCCTGCTGGTCCCCGGAGGAAACGACAGTGCGGAAGAGATTCGAGAACTGGCACAATGGTTGGCCTCAATCAGCCCAGAAATCCCCCTGCACCTGTCCCGGTTCTTTCCCAGATATCAGATGACGGACCGCCCGCCCACCTCTGTGGAGCAGGTCTATCGGCTGGCTGAGGAGGCCCGCGAACATTTATCCTATGTCTACACTGGCAACTGCTAAACCACTATCCCTGGAGCGTCCCCAGAAACCCGATAGGATGGATGATATGCTCTCCTTTGGCATCCAGATCCAGGGCTGGGTCCACCAGCGTAATGGCCCTGCGGATGCTGTGATACCCATACTTACCCCGGATTTTATCCAGCGCCCGGTCGATATCGGCCCGGCGTTGGGCTTTTTGTTCCTCCAGGAACAGAGACAGCTGCACAACGCCGTCCGCCGGGGTCAATCCACTGGCCTTCACCGACAGGCTGCGCACAGGCTCCCCGCCAGTATGGTGCTGCCGGAACAGTCCCACAGCAGTCTCCCAGATGTCTAATGTGTTCGCTGTGGGACGATCCAGCTTAGCCTGCCGGTCATAGGACAGCAGTCGATTGTCCCGGATACCCACGGATACCGTGGAACAAAGGCAGTTTTGTTCCCGAAGTCTGGCTCCCACACTTTCGCATAGGGCCATGAGGGTGATTTTCACATCATCTTCACTAATCAAATCCCGGGGCGCGGTAGTAGAGTTGCCAACGCTTTTCATGGGCGGAACCGCATAGTACCGCCGGACGCCGGAGTGGTCTTGTCCGTTGGCAAACTGATGGAGCATAACCCCGTTCTTGCCCAGCAGCCAGTACAGGAGATCTATGTTGGCCTGGGCCAGCTCCCCAATCGTGGTAATCCCATACTGGTTCAGCTTCCGTGTGGTGGCCGGGCCAACGTAGAGCAGATCGCTCACAGGAAGTCTCCAAGCCTTATCCCGATAGTTCTCCGGGGTAATGACCGTTGTGGCATCGGGTTTTTTCATATCTGAGCCCAGTTTAGCAAATACTTTATTAAACGACACACCTATTGAGACCGTCAGCCCCAGTTCCCGCCGGATGCGGCCCCGAATATCGTCCGCAATGGCCGGCCCTTCCCCAAACAGTCCCACAGAGCCGGTGACATCCAGCCAGCACTCGTCCAGGCCGAAGGACTCTACTTGGTCCGTGTAACTGGTATAGATGTCCCTGGCCTGGGCGGAGAACGCGAGGTAACGCTCGTAATGGGCAGGGACGCAGACCAGGCCGGGGCACTGCTGCCGGGCCTCCCACAGCACCTGCCCGGTGCGGATGCCGAACCGTTTGGCAATATCGTTTTTGGCCAGCACAATGCCGTGGCGGGCCTCCTCGTCTCCGGCCACCGCCACTGGCTTGTCCCGCAGCGTGGGATCATGCAGGATCTCCACGCTGGCATAGAAATTGTTCATATCCGAATGCAAAATAACAGGCTTCATGTCCTCAGTATATGAGGGCAGTCCGGCCTTCATCCTCGAAAGGAGTCACAGCTATGTGTGGAAGATACAGTTTAGTACCGGAGCAGTCCAAGGAGATCGCCCAGATTGTGGCTGAGGTGCAGGCGCGGTTTGGGGCTGCCAGTATCCGCACCGGGGAGATATTTCCCACCAACGCCGCACCTATCCTGCTTCCGGACGGACAAAAAATGACCCCCGAGCCGATGACCTGGGGATTTCCCAGCTTCAAAGGCAAGGGGGTCATTATCAACGCCCGGGGTGAAACAGCGCTGGACAAACCGATGTTCCGCCGATCCGTGCTGGAACGGAGGTGCATCGTGCCTACGACCGGCTTCTACGAATGGGATAGCCAAAAAAGGAAATACCATTTTCGGCTGCCGGGGCAGGATTGGCTCTATCTGGCCGGATTATGGAATACTTTCCAGGGTGAGGAGCGGTTCGTGGTCCTAACCACCGCCCCCAACGATACCATCATCAATGTCCATGACCGGATGCCGGTGCTGCTGACCAATGACGAGGCGATGCCTTGGCTCCATGATACTGGAATGGCGTCCGCAAAGTTAACAGCCTTGCAGCCGGCTTTAGAGCGTATCGCTGTCTGATCACCGCGGTATGCGCACCTTCTGCCCCCACAGTGTCTCAACCTGGACTCCTACCAGGAACCAGCCGCAACTATCCATCTCAATGTGGGTGGGCACCCACCGCTCGTTGAGCCAAATGTCCATCGTTGTGCCGCAGTGGAGACCGCCGTAGCAGTCGTCACTGTTGAAACGGATATCGGCACGCCCACTCTGCATATCAGGGATCAAAATTCCTTCTCTCATGTAGATTGCTCCCATCTAAAAATAGTAAGAAGTACCAGCCATGAGGCTGGTACTTCTTTTGCCATACCAAATCCTTTTCGTTTGTCGTAAAACTGTCGTAAAATCCAAATGTGTATTTCCAGATTCATAACAAATCACTGCATTTACACCGGATATTTCAGCTATACGGTTCGTTTTGCAAATTTCTGATGCTGATTTTTAATCCAGCGGCTTCATCGTGGGGAAGAGGATGACTTCTCGGATGGAGTCGGAGCCGGTGAGGAGCATGACGCACCGATCGATGCCCATCCCCATGCCTCCTGTGGGGGGCAGGCCATACTCCAGGGCGGTGATGAAGTCGTCATCCATCATCTCGGTCTCGTCATCTCCCCGCTCCCGCTGCTCCACCTGCTTTTGGAACCGCTGGCGCTGATCGATGGGGTCATTGAGCTCGGAGAAGGCGTTGGCCAGCTCGCTGTGACAGACGAACAGCTCGAACCGCTCAGTGAGCCGGGGATCCTTGGGGGAACGCTTGGACAGGGGGGACACCTCCACCGGATACATGGTGATGAAGGTGGGCTGGATCAGCTGTGCCTCCACCTTCTGATCGAAGCAGGCGTACAGGGCGTTGCCCCAAGTCTTCTCCGCAGCATCGGCCAGCTCCACCCCGATGGCCCCGGCGGCAGCCACCGCCTCGGCGTCGTCAGAGATGGCGGCGAAGTCCACCCCGGCATACTCCCGCACCGCGTCCACCATGGTCAGGCGGCGCCAGCCGGGGGTGAGGTCGATCTTCTCCCCCTGCCACTCCACCTGATAGGTCCCCAGGATCTTCTGAGCCGCGCCGGAGAGGACACCCTCGGCGATATCCATCATGTCGTGGAAGTCGGCGTAAGCCTGATAGAGCTCGATGGTGGTGAACTCGGGGTTGTGCTTGGGGTCCATCCCCTCGTTGCGGAAGATGCGGCCGATCTCATATACCCGGTCCATGCCCCCAACGATGAGCCGCTTCAGGGGCAGCTCAGTGGCGATCCGCATGTACATATCGATATCCAGGGTGTTGTGGTGGGTGATGAAGGGCCGGGCGGCGGCGCCGCCGGCGATGGTGTTCAAAACAGGGGTCTCCACCTCGATATAGCCCATATCGTCCAGATAGCTGCGCATGAATTTGATGAACTGGGAGCGGATGATGAAGTTGCGCTTCACCTCCGGATTGACGATCAGGTCCACATACCGCTGGCGGTAGCGCAGCTCGGTGCTGGTCAGGCCGTGGAACTTTTCGGGCAGAGGCAGCAGGGATTTGGAAAGCAGGGCCACCGTTACCACCCGGACGGACATCTCTCCCCGCTGGGTGCGGAACACTACCCCATGGACCCCCACGATATCGCCGATATCGTACTTTTTGAAGCGGTTGTATTCCGCCTCGTCCATCTCGTCCTTCCGGGCATAGAGCTGGATGCGGCCCGACTTGTCCTGGAGGTCGCAGAAGGACACCTTGCCCATCCCGCGTTTAGACATGAGCCGTCCGGCGATGGATACCTCTTTCCCTTCCAGCTCGCTGAAATGCTCCTTGATGTGGGCGGAGTCCTCGTCGACGACGAATCGGGTGATCTGGAAGGGATCGTTCCCGCTGTCCTGGAGCTCCTTGAGCTTGTCCCGCCGGATCTGGAGCAGCTGGGACAGGTCCTCCTGCTCCGATGCGGGCCTCTGATCGTTCTTACCGGCCATATCGATCACTCCTAAGTCTATTTTTCGTTCCCCGCCCTCGCCGGACGGGGAGATCTCCGTTCACCGCTCTACCTTCAGCAACGTATACTCCACCAGGCCGCCGGGGGCGTCCACGGTGACGTCGTCGCCGGCGTTCTTGCCCAGCAGGGCCCGGCCGAAGGGGGAGTCCTCGGAGATCGCGCCGTTCATAGGGTCGGCCTCCTGGGAGCCCACGATCTTATAGGTGAGCTCTTCGTCGAACTCCTTGTCCAGCACGGTGACCGTGGAGCCCAGACGGACATACTCGCCTCCGTCGTCGTCCTCCTCGATGATCACATAGTTGGACAGGATGTCCTCCAGCTCCGCCAGACGGGAGTGGAGCTTGCCCTGTTCGTTCTTGGCCTCGTCATATTCGCTGTTCTCGCTCAGGTCGCCGAAGGAGCGGGCCTCCTTCAGCAGCTCGGCCACTTCCTTCTCCCGGACCGTTTTCAGATAGTTCAGCTCGTCCTGCAGTTCCTTGAGCCGCTCGGGGCTCAGCTTATATTCCTTCGCCATTCCGATCCACCTTCCAAAACATAACTCAACGGGCCGGCCAAGGGGCCGGCCCCTACAGATGACCATAGGGGCCGCTGCTCTCAGGGGCCCCGTTCGATCTCGTGGGTATGATCCTGCATTCTGTGACATTATATGTGTTCCCGGACCGTCTGTCAAGTGATTTTTATGTCCTCCCGGGCCAGCCTCCCCCCCTCCCAGAGGGCGGCCAGCAGGGGCAGCTGGGCCCGGTCCTCCTCCGCCAGCGCCGGGGCGGTGAGGGACAGGCCAGCCAGCTCCGGCCGGGGCCCGTAGAGGTCCAGCGATCCCGCCTCCGGGCGAGGGCAGCCCTCCTGGAACCGCAGGGCTGTCTGGCCCTGCTCTCCCCCGGGGAGGATGGGGATCCCGAACTCCTCCCGCAGCCACGCCGCCAGCTCTGCCCCTCCCCAGGGCGCATCGACGATCAGGGCGCGCACCAGAGGACACAGCGCCTCCGCTGTCCGGACCATGTCCCGGCCGGCCCTCGTCCCCCGAAGGGCCACGATGGCCCGGTCCGGGGCCAGTCCCTGGCGGGCCAGGTCCGCCAGCGCCAGGGGGACCGCCTGGGCCCGGAGGAAGGGGACCGGGTCCACTGGCCGCAGGCCCAGCTCTTCCAGCCGGGACCAGAGACCATCCTCCCGCAGGACCAGGGCCCGGCGGGCCCCGCCCCGGCACAAGGCCCGGCAGGCCCGCCTCAGCCGCCGCTCCCCCCAGAAGCCCTCCGGGGCCACCTCTGCCCGCAGGACGGGCAGGCCGTACAGACTGTCCGGGGCGGCCCGCCCCCGGCCTCCGGCAGTCAGGACCAGCTGTCCGATCAATGGATTGCCTCCTCTCCCCAACAGCCTATGCGGGGGAGGGGACAGATATTTGGGATTGTTTTTCCCTGTCAGAACGTGTATAATGCAAAGTGCCAGGATATCGACTGATCATGGATGTGAAGGAGGAGCCGTTATGGAAAAGCTGCTGGAACTGCTGGAGCAGGACTGCACCATGCCGGTGGGGGCGCTGGCCGCCGCCGCAGGGGTGAGCGAGGAGGAGGCCAAACGGGCCGTCAAGGGGTATGAGGACGACCGGACCATCCTGGGCTACCAGGCCATCATCGACTGGGACCGGGTGCGCAGGGAGAACGTGACCGCCCTGATCGAGGTGAACGTCACCCCCCAGTCCATCGACGGCTTCGACCGGATCGCCGAGCGCATCTACCAATATGATGAGGTGGAGAGCATGTATCTCATGAGCGGCTCCTTCGACCTGACGGTGATCATCTCGGGCCGCACGCTGCGGGAAGTGGCCCAGTTCGTGGGCGAGCGCCTGGCCCCCATCGAGGGGGTCACCGGCACGGCCACCCACTTCATCCTGAAAAAATATAAAGAGAAGCATCTGGTGTTCCGTCCCCAGGACCCGGAGGAAAGGGAGTATATCTTCGTATGAACTATGAGCAGATCCTCAACCACAAGATCCAGGCCATCAAGCCCTCTGGGATCCGGAAATTCTTTGACATCCTAGAGGAGATGACCGACGCCATCTCTTTAGGGATCGGCGAGCCCGATTTCGTCACGCCCTGGCACATCCGGGACGCGGGGATCTACTCCCTGGAGCGGGGCCACACCAAATATACCTCCAACGCCGGGATGCTCCAGCTCCGGCGGGAGATCGCCGCCTATCTGGAGCGCCGATTCGACCTGCGGTATGATCATGCCGGCCAGATCCTGGTCACCGTGGGGGGCAGCGAGGCCATCGACCTGGCCCTGCGGGTGCTGCTGGAGCCGGGGGATGAGGTGATCGTCCCCGTCCCCTCCTTCGTGTGTTATGGTCCCCTCACCGAGATGGCCGGAGGGGTGCCCAGATACCTGACCTTGAAGGCGGAGGACGAGTTCCGGCTGACCCCCGAGGCATTGCGCTCCGCCATCACCGACAAGACCAAGGCGCTGGTCCTGCCCTTCCCCTCCAACCCCACCGGCGGCACCATGGACCGCAAGGACTTGGAGGCCATCGCCGAGGTGCTTCGGGGAACGGACATCATGGTCATCTCTGACGAGATCTATGCTGAGCTGACCTATGGCCGCCGCCATGTCTCCCTGGCCAACCTCACCGACATGTACGACCGGACCATCGTGGTCAACGGCTTCTCCAAGAGCCACGCCATGACGGGCTGGCGCATGGGCTACGTCTGCGCCCCCAAGCCCATCATCGCCGCCATGACCAAGCTCCACCAGTTCGGGATCATGTCCGCCCCCACCACCAGCCAGTATGCCGCAGTGGAGGCTATGCGCAGCGGGGACGGGGACATCGAGCATATGCGGGAGGAGTATGACCGCCGCCGCCGGTATCTGGTGGAGAACCTGAACCGGATCGGGCTGAGCTGCTTCGAGCCCAGGGGGGCCTTCTATGTCTTCCCCGATATCCGCTCCACCGGTCTGACCTCCGAGGAGTTCTGCGAGCGATTCCTCATGGAGGAGAAGGTGGCCGTCATCCCCGGCTCCGCTTTCGGTCCCGGGGGAGAGGGCTTCGTCCGGGCCTGCTACGCCGCCTCCATGAAGGATATCGCCGAGTCCATTGCCAGGATGGACAACTTCCTCACCAACCTGCGGAGAAAGCAGGGACGGGAGGGATGATCTCCCCGTCCCGCCCGCAGGCGAAAAAACCTCCTTTCAAAAAGGAGCCTTTGCCCCACGGGGGGACGGGAGAACAAGACCGAAAGGATGAATTATTTTGAACATCGTATGCTTAGATATGGAGGGGGTCCTGGTCCCGGAGATCTGGATCGCCTTTTCCGAGGAGAGCGGGATCCCGGAGCTGCGCCGCACCACCCGGGACGAGCCCGACTACGACAAGCTGATGGAGTGGCGGCTGGGGATCCTGAAGGAGCACGGCCTGGGGCTGAAGGAGATCCAGGCGGTGATCGCCAAGATCGACCCTCTGCCCGGGGCCAAGGAGTTCCTGGACGAGCTGCGCACCAAGGCCCAGGTGGTGATCCTCAGCGACACCTTCGAGCAGTTCGCCAAGCCCCTGATGGAAAAGCTGGACTGGCCCACCATCTTCTGCAACACCCTGGAGGTGGGGGAGGACGGGACCATCACCGGCTATCAGATGCGCTGTGAGAAGTCCAAGCTGACCACCGTGCGGGCTTTGCAGTCCATGGGCTTCGACACCATCGCCGCCGGCGACAGTTTCAACGACCTGGGGATGATCCAGGCCAGCAAGGCCGGCTTCCTCTTCAAGTCCACCGACGCCATCAAGGCCGCCCACCCCGAGCTGCCCGCCTTTGAGGAGTTCGGCGAGCTGCTGGCTGCGATCGAGGGGACGCTGTGACATGGAGTTCCTCGCCTTCCTCGGCTGGACGCTCCTATTCGGGACCATCCTGTTCCTTGCCGCTATCACCATCGGTGAGATATCCACGCTCATCTTTTCTGCTGCCCTCCTGGCTTTCCTGTGGATCCTCCTCCAGCGGCTGGACCGGATCGAACAGAAGCTGGATGCGCTGCTGGAGCAAAAGGAAGAGGACCTGTTGGCGCAGAAGTGAAGAGGAGTGACTAAAATGGGCCTGTTCAGATCCAGGAAAAAGGAGGTCCCGCCGGAGGGCTTTTCCTTCCGGATCGACGACATCTTCAAGATCAAGGGCCACGGTCTGGTGGTGACCGGCCAGGTGACCGCCGGAGAGGTGGCCTGCGGTTCTCAGGTGACCTGCGTGAAGACGGACGGGACCTGTTTCCCCTGCGTCATCCAGCAGATCGAACAGCCCAAGCCCGACGGAGCCAGGGGGGAGTTCATCCACCCGGACCGGGCCAGCGCCAGCGGTCCCTTCCAGGGCAGCTACGCCTTTTGGATCGCCGGCCGCCAGCCGGAGGAGTTCCGCCCCGGCGACCGGCTGATCTCAGGAAAAGAGTGAGAGTTATGAACGATATGTTTGACGGCCTGCCCTTCAAGCCGGCCGATATCCTCCTCCCCCAAGGCTGCGACCTGTCCCTGTGGTCGGTGGTGGCCTGCGATCAATACACCTCCCGTCCCGAGTACTGGCAGCGGGTGGAGGAGCGGGTGGGGAGGGCCCCCTCCGCCCTGCGGCTGATCCTGCCGGAGAGCTGTCTGGAGGGCCCCAGCGTGGAGACCGACATCATGGAGATCAACAACACCATGAGCCGTTACCTCCGGGAGGGCCGTTTCCAGAAGTATCAGGACAGTATGATCTATGTGGAGCGCACCTTGGACGATGGGAAGGTCCGCCGGGGGCTGATCGGCATGGTGGATCTGGACCAGTATGACTACGAGCCCTGGTCCAAGTCCGCCGTCCGGGCCACCGAGGGCACCGTCCTGTCCCGGATCCCGCCCCGGGTGGCGGTGCGGAAGAACGCCCCCATCGAGCTGCCCCATGCCATGCTCTTAGTGGACGACCCGCTCCGCAGGATCGTCGGGCCCCTGTCCGCTCAGACAGGGGAGATGGAGCTCCTCTACGACTTCGACCTGATGGAGGGAGGGGGCCGGATCAAGGGCTGGCTGCTCACCGGGGCGCAGCTGGAACAGACCGCCCGCGCCATCCGGGACCGGAAGGAGGAGGCGGATCGGGATCGGGACGGACTGATCTTCGCGGTGGGGGACGGCAACCACTCTCTGGCCGCCGCGAAGGCTTGCTACGAGCGGCGCAAGGGGCTCACCGACCCGGTCCAGTGGCCCGATCTGCCCTCCCGATTCGCCCTGTGCGAGCTGGTGGACCTCCACGACGAGGCTCTGGAGTTCGAGCCCATCCACCGGGTGGTCTTCGGCGTGGAGCCTGAGCGGCTGCTGGACGCTATGGGCCGGCATTACCCTGACGCCCTCCGCGGCAGGCAGATCGACCCGCGGGTCCGGACGATCGCCCAGTGCATCCCCTTCGTCTATCAGGAGGGGGAGGGGGAGTTCGCCCTGCTCCACAGCGCGTCCCTCACCGAGGCGGGGGCGCTGCACGACTTCTTGGATCAGTATCTGGAGCGGGACCCCAAGGCCCGGGTGGACTATATCCACGGCGCTGAGGAGGCCCGGGCCCTGGCCCGGGAGCGGAGGGACGCGGTGGCCTTCCTGCTGCCCGCCATGGACAAGGGGGAGCTCTTCCCCTCGATCGTCTACCACGG
Source organism: bacterium 1xD42-67 (assembly GCA_003612335.1). Lineage (GTDB taxonomy): Bacteria > Bacillota > Clostridia > Oscillospirales > Oscillospiraceae > Lawsonibacter. The sequence continues at coordinate 29,523 of RAYO01000033.1, read as the reverse complement.
GGCCCTGCCCAGGAAGAGCTTTTCCATGGGCCGTGCCCAAGACAAGCGCTTTTACTTAGAGGCTCGGAAGATCAGGAAGTGACCCGTCCTGGCCGGCCTTCGTCCTGCGGGAGATGATATCCGCCCGCGGCGAAAACGAGAGCGGAAGGAGGACCTGCTGTGCAGATCATGGCCCACGCCAAGCTGAATCTGACCCTGGACGTGCTGGGCAGGCGTCCCGATGGCTACCATGACCTGCGGATGATCATGCAGTCCATCGACCTGGCCGACATCCTGGAACTGGACTATAATGATACGAAGGAGCTTCGGGTGAGCACCGACCTCCACTTCCTGCCCAACAACGAGAAGAACCTGGCCGCCCAGGCCGCCCTGCGCTGGTATGAGCGTCAGGCCGTCCAGGAGCCGGGCAAGTGGGATATGGAGGACTTGAAGCGCTGCTTTTCCTTTGACGGGCTGGACATCACCATCGAAAAACACATCCCTGTCTGCGCCGGCCTGGGCGGTGGGAGCAGCGATGCCGCCGCCGTCCTCCGGGCGCTGGACCTGATGGAGGATGCCTGCCTGTGTCCGGAGGCGGTGGCCGAGATCGGGGCACTGGTGGGCTCCGATGTGCCCTACTGCGTCATCGGCGGCACCGCCTTGGCCGAGGGGAGAGGGGAGATCCTCACCTCCCTGCCCCCCCTGCCCCAGTGCTGGGCGGTGCTGTGCAAGCCGGAGTTCTCCATCTCCACCCCCGCCCTCTTCGCCAAGATCGACAGCGTCCGCCTGCGCTGCCGCCCCGACACTCAGGGGGCCATAGCGGCTCTGAGGGCCGGGGACCTGGTCGGGGTGGCCCGGCGGATGTACAACGTCTTCGAGGACGCTCTCCCCAGCCACCGGCGCGGCCGGGTGATGGATATCAAGAACGTCCTCATCCAGTGCGGGGCCCTGGGGGCCAGTATGAGCGGCACCGGCCCCACCGTCTTCGGGCTCTTCGATGACGAGTGCGCGGCGCAGGAGGCCCGCGAGCGGCTGAGCAGCTTTGGCGGCGAGGTCTTTTTGGCCCGGACCGTTTGAGCCGGCTCGGCGCGGGGACAGGACAGCGGCGCGCCTACTGGGCGCGCCGGACCTTTCTGTCCGCAAAATTTTCGCGGAGGAATCTGTCTTTACGGTTGCCAAACCGGCGGAGATATCGTATAATACCATGATGATGTATTTTGCCCCCTATCCTGGGGGAGGAAAAGAGGCGGGATGGAGTTATGACAGAGATGTTCCACAGCGCTCAGGTGTTCCTCCAAGCCAATTTCCCCCTGCTGCAGCTCCAGCTGACCGATATCCTGGACATCGCGATCCTGTCCCTGGTCATCTACAAGCTGCTTTGGATGCTGCGCAAGACCAGCTCCGGACGGGTGCTGCGGGGGATCCTGATCCTGCTGCTGGCGATGGCCGTGTCTTCAGGACTGAAGCTCACTGCCACCAGTTTCCTGTTGGATAAGCTGGTATATTGGGGGATCGTGGTGCTGGTGGTCCTCTTCCAGCCGGAGATCCGCCGCTTTTTGGAGCGGATGGGCAGCGGCCGGCTGGGGCTCGTCTTCGCCTCGGCCAAGGAGGCGGGCCAGGATATGGAGACCGCCATCAGCCAGACCACCGAGGCATATGTCGATCTCTCCCGGGACAAGGTGGGGGCCCTGATGGTGTTCGAGCGGCAGAACCTGCTGGACGACGTGATCAAGACGGGGACTGCCTTGGACTGCAGCGTGTCCAGTGAGCTTTTGAAGAACATATTCTGGAACAAGGCGCCCCTCCACGACGGGGCGGTGATCGTCCGGGAGGGCCGGATCGTGGGGGCGGGCTGTATGCTCCCCCTGTCGGGCAATGTGAACCTGAGCCGGGACCTGGGGATGCGCCACCGCGCGGGGATCGGCATGAGCGAACACTCCGACGCGGTGGTGGTGATCGTCTCAGAGGAGACGGGCTCCATCTCCGCCGCCGTGGGCGGGATGCTCAAGCGGCATCTGGCTCCGGAGACCCTGGAACGCCTGCTGCGCAACGAGCTGCTCAACGATAAGCAGGAGGAGAAGAGGAATGGTCCCCTTCCCTTCCTGGGCCTGATCCTGGGCGGGAACAAGGAGGAGGGAGGCGACCGGTCATGATGGGACGGCTGAAAGAGAGCCGGTGGGTGTTCGTCCTGCTGTCCATCCTGCTGGCGATCATCTTCTGGTTCTACGTGCGGGCCACCGTGGATCCTGACGGGACCACCTCCATCCACAATGTGCGGGTGGAGACCACCGGTACCAATGTGCTCACCAGCCAAGGGCTCACCATATCCAGCATCTCCCCCCAAACGGTGGAACTGCGGGTGGAGGGCCCCACCAGCGTGCGCACCCGGCTGCTCCAGCACCGGTCCAGCCTCTATATGCTGGCGGACGTCTCCCGCTGCGCAGAGGGGGAGAACGTGGTGCGGTGCAAGCCCATACTGCCTGAGAACTACAACTGGGATGAGCTGAGCCTGACCGATCAGGAGCCTGCCTCCCTCACTGTGACCGTAGAGAAGCTCTACAGCCAGTCCTTCGATGTACACTTCCAGCTCAGCGGAAAGGTGGCCAAGGGCTATCAGATGGGCACACCGGCAGTGGAGCCGGGACAGGTGATCGTCAGCGGCCCGGTGGAGCAGGTGGAGCAGGTGGAGCAGGTGGCGGCGATCCTGAAGACGGAGGAGCTGAAGGAGCGGTTCGCCGGGGATCTGCCCCTGGTCCCCCTGGACAAGCAGGGCAAGCCCCTCACCGATCTGGAGATCACCCTCAGCGCCGAGACGGCCTATGTGGTGGTGCCGGTGGTGGTGAGCAAGACCGTGGAGCTCACTGTCGATGTGGTGGCCGGCGGCGGCGCCTCGGCAGAGGATGCCAAGATCGATATCGAGCCCAAGACCATCGTGGTCTCCGGCAGCGAGGCGGATCTGGAGGGCCTGGAGGAGATCTTCCTGGGCAAGATCGATCTGTCTGATGTGGTGGGGACCAACACCTTCCCCTTCGCCATCACGCTGGACCCCAGGCTGGAGAACGTGAGCGGGATCGGCACGGCCCAAGTCACTGTGACGGTGGAGGGCCTGTCTACCCAGATCTTTGCGGTGACCAATATCGGGACCACCACGCCGCCCAACGGATTCGATGTGTCGGTGGTCACTCAGAGCGTGACGGTGACGGTCCGGGGCCGGGAAGAGGATCTGGCCAACATCGATGCCAGCCAGCTCCAGATCGTGGCCGACCTGTCTGAGGTGAACGCCCCGGGCAGCCGGCGGGTCCCGGCCAAGGTGTATCTCAACGGCACCAGCACGGTGGGGGTCGTGGGGGATTACACCGTCGTGGTGGACGTAGAATGAAGCATGAGCCGGGAGCGGCGTGATTTTGATATGAGCGAGGCATGATCATGGTCCAAAATGCGATCGTAAAGAGAGTGATCCAGGAGGGGGTGGCAGAGGTCTCCCTCCTGCGGCAGATGGAGTGCGGCCTGCACTGCGACGGCGCCTGCGCCGGCTGCTCCGCCAAGCCCCCCCAGGAGATCTTGGCCCTGGCCTCCAACGCGGTCGGGGCAGAGCCGGGGGACTTCGTGGAGGTGGAGCCCGCTGACGGCCGCAATATCAGCACCTCTGTGGCGGTGTTCCTCCTGCCCTGTGTGGGTCTGGGGGCGGGCTATGCCCTGGGGATGTATGCGTTGGGGCTGAACGAGCTGACTTCCATGCTGACTGCAGCCTTGGGCCTGGCGGCGGGCTTCCTCCCCGCCGTCCTCATGGACCGGTCCATCGCCCGGAGCCAGGCGCCGGAGTTCGCTATCCTGAAGCGGCTGCGCTGAGGGGCGGCGGATGTTCGGCTATGTGCGCCCCTTCCAGCCGGAGCTGAAGTGCAAAGACCTCAGCCTGTATCAGGCCACCTACTGCGGCCTGTGCCGCTGTCTGCGGCGGCGGTACGGCCTCATCGCCCCCCTGTTCCTCAACTATGACTTCACCTTCCTGGCCCTGCTGCTGTGGGAGCCAGAGGCGAGCTTCGTCCCCTGCAGGGGCCGGTGCCATGCGGGCCTGCTGAGGAAGGAGCCCATGTGCCCTGACAGTCCCGCCCTGGATCAGGCCGCCGATCAGAGCGTGATCCTGGCCTGGTGGAAGCTGCGGGATTCGGTCCGGGACGAGGGCTTTTGGAGAGGGATCCCAGCCAGGATCCTGTCCTGGCTCATGGGGCCTGCCCGCCGGAAGGCGGCCCGCCGCCGTCCGGCCTTCGACAGGACGGTGCAGAGCTGTCTGGAGGAGCTGTCCGCCCTGGAGGGGGAGGGCTGTCCCTCTCTGGACCGGACGGCGGACACCTTCGCCCGGCTGCTCCAGTCAGCCGCTCCCCAGGAGGGAGCACGGGGGCGGATCTTGTCCCAGCTGCTCTATCACCTGGGCCGGTGGATCTACTTGGCCGACGCCAGAGACGATCTGGAGGAGGACAGGCTGGCCGGCCGCTATAACCCGGTGGCCGCCCGATACGGCCCTGCCGGAGACGACAGGGCCCTGCGGCTGACCATGGATCAGTCCCTGGAGCTGATCGGGGCGGCCCTCCAGCTGGGGGACTTTGGGTGCCGTCTGCCTGTACTGGAAAATATCATATATCTGGGCCTGCCTCGGGTGGAGGAGGCCGTGTTCGATGGAAGCTGGAAAGAGATCAAAAAACAAAAGATCAGGAGAAACGACAGATGAGAGACCCGTACAGCGTCCTGGGCGTGAGCCCAAGCGCCAGCGATGAAGAAGTGAAGAAGGCCTATCGGGATCTGGCCCGGAGATACCATCCGGACAACTATCAGAACAACCCTCTCGCCGACTTGGCGGAGGAGAAGATGAAGGAGATCAACGAGGCTTACGACACCATCACCAAGCAGCGGTCAGGAGGGGCCTCGGGGGGCTATCAGCAGGGGTATCAGCAGAGCTATCAGCGCACCGCCGACCCCACCTATATCCGGGTGCGCAACCTGATCAACGCCGGCGACCTGAATTCGGCAGAGCAGCTGCTCTTCGAGATGGGCCGGAAGGACGGGGAGTGGTATTTCCTGTCGGGCAGCATCGCCTACCGCCGGGGCTGGCTGGATGAGGCCATGCAGAACTATGCCCAGGCCGTCCAGCTGGACCCCAACAATATGGAGTACCGCCAGGCCCTGGCTGTGATGCAGCGGGGGGCCATGGGAGGCTACCGCCCCATGGGATACAGCTCTGCGGGCTGTGACCCCTGTACGACCTATCTCTGCTGCAGCATGTGCACCCCCTGGGGCGGGCCCTGCTGCTGAGCATCTTGATATACGCGACGACAAAAGGAGAGTGACCGGTTTGGTCAAGAGCATGACCGGCTACGGCCGGGCAGAGGAGAACTTCGGCGGCTGCACCATCACGGTGGAGCTGCGCTCCGTCAATAACCGCTATCTGGACTGTAATGTCCGCATCCCGCGTCTGTATCTCTTCGCCGAGGAGGCCATCAAGAGCCGTGTGCAGGGGACCATCTCCCGGGGGAAGGTGGATGTGTTCGTCACCTTGGACAGCACAGGTGCGGAGAAGGTCCAGGTGTCCGTGAACAAGCCGGCAGCGGACGGCTACTACGCCGCTCTGAAGCAGCTGGCGGAGGACTACGGCCTGTCGGACGACATCTCCGTCGCCCTGCTGTCCCGCTTCCCCGAGGTCCTGCTGGCCGAGAAGGCGGAGGAGGACGTGGAACAGATGGCGAGGGATATCTGCTCCGTCCTGGACCGGGCCCTGGCTGACTTCGACCGGATGCGCGCTCGGGAGGGAGAGCGGCTGAAGGCGGATATCCTGTCACGGGCCGCCGCCATCGAGGCCAAGGTCGCCCTGGTGGAGGCCCGGTCCCCCCAGACGGTGGCGGAGCATCGGGCCAAGCTGGAGGCCAGGATGAACGAGGTCCTGGCCAACACCCAGCTGGACCCGGCCCGGATCCTCACTGAGGCGGCGATCTTCGCCGATAAAGTGGCGGTGGACGAGGAGACCGTCCGTCTGCGCAGCCATACGGAGCAGCTGCGGGAGATGCTGTCCAAGGGGGGAGCCACCGGCCGGAAGCTGGACTTCCTGATCCAGGAGTTCAACCGGGAGGCCAACACCATCGGTTCCAAGTGCAGCGATCTGGAGATCTCCAGCCATGTGGTGGACATCAAGGCGGAGATCGAGAAGATCCGGGAACAGGTGCAGAACATCGAGTAGGGGGGACCGGTTTGGAGCTCATCGATATCGGCTTTGGCAGCCTGGTGTCCGCCGGACGGCTGATCGCTGTGGTCAGCCCCGAGTCCGCCCCCATCAAGCGCATGGCCCAGGAGGCCAGAGACCGGGGCGTCCTCATCGACGCCACATACGGCCGGAAGACCAAGGCCGTGCTGATCATGGACAACGACCACGTGGTGCTGTCTGCCCGCGCCCCCGAGGCCATCGCCGGCTGTCTGGAGGGAGTGGTCCGGGGCAGCGGAGAGGAGGATTGACCGTGCAGCGAAAGAAGGACAAGGGCCAGCTCATCGTGCTGTCCGGACCGTCTGGGGTGGGGAAGAGCACCGTCATCGCCGAGCTGCTCAGCCAGCGGGGCAATATCTATTTCTCCGTGTCTTACACCACTCGGAAGCCCCGAGTGGGAGAGCAGGACGGGGTGAATTATCATTTTGTGGATCGGGCAGAATTTGAACGGATGATCGCCGCCGGCGAGCTGCTGGAGCATGCCGAGTATGTAGACAACTACTACGGCACCTCTTTGAAGGCCATCCAGGACCGGCTGGACGCGGGGATCGATGTGCTGCTGGACATCGAGGTCCAGGGAGCGGCCAAGGTCCGGGCCCGGTGTCCCGAGGCCCTGTTCATCTTCATCATCCCCCCCTCCTTCGAGGAGCTGTCCCGCCGCCTCCACCGCCGGAACACTGACAGCGAGGATGTGATCGCGGGCCGGTTGGAGAAGGCCAGGGTGGAGTTCAGGGAGATCCCCAACTACGACTACCTGGTCATCAACGACAAGGTGTCGGGGGCCGTGGCCGAGATCGAGGCCATCCTCACCGCCGCCGAGTGCCGGGTGGACAGCCGGAAGTCTATTTTGGCCCAGTTCGCGTAAGGATGTCTTTGGACGGATATCATCCGCCCGAAAGATCATAAGATGTGTTTTGCAGGGGCAAACGGCTGACAGCCGCCCCTGCGGACGCTGAAAACGAGTAAGGAGTCTTTGTTATGATGCTGTATCCCGCAATGAAAGACCTGCTGGAAAAGGTGCCCAGCCGCTATGAGCTGGTGAACGTAGTGGCGTGCGAGGCCCGGCGGATCGCCCGAGAGGCTGAGATGGAGGGGGAGCCTCTGGCAGAGAAGCCGGTGAGCATCGCCATCCAGGCGGTGGCCGACGGCAAGCTGACGGTCAGAGCCGGAGAGCCGGAGCAGGCGGAGGGGTGAGCGGAGCTCCGCCGCCCATCGGTAACAGGATGGACACGACAAGTCGTGTCCCTACACACGATCTTTGTAGGGCCGCGACTTGTCGCGGCCGTTTTCCGCAGGGAAGAGAAGGGGGTGACGGCCCTTGAGGAAAATAGCGAAGGTGGCTGTCGCCAGGGCGGTCTACGCGATCGACAAGCCCTATGACTATCTGATCCCCCAAGAGCTGGAGGGGTGGCTGGAGCCCGGGATGCGGGTACTGGTGCCCTTCTCCGCCGGGGACCGGGGGTCTGACGGGCTGGTCCTGTCCATCTATGAGGCCCCCTCCGCAGGGAAGGCGCTGAAATCCATCCGGGCGGTGCTGGATGACGATCCGGTGCTGGACCGGGATGGGATCCAGCTGGCCCTGTGGATGCGGGAGCGTTATTTCTGCACCGTCTATGACTGCGTCAAGGCGATGCTGCCCGCAGGGCTGTATTTCTCCCTCCGGGATCAGGTGGCGGTGAGGCAGGGGGTGGACCGGCAGCGGGCCTATGAGGCCGCCGAGGGCTCCGCCGCTGCCGTGAAGCTGCTGGACCTGCTGTGGGGCTGGGGCGGCAAAGGAGAGATGGAGCAGATCCGTCTGGCCTTTGGCGCCAAGGACCCCAATCCGGCCATCCGCCGCCTGACAGACAGGGGGATCGTGTCGCTGGAGACCGCCGCCCAGCGGGCGGTGGGGGACAAAAAGGAGAAGCTGGCGGTGCTGGCCCTCTCGACGGAGGACGCTATGGCCATAGTGGCCCCCCGGCGGAAGTCCGCGCCTCTGCGGTATGCGGTGACCGAGCTGCTGTGTGCCTTGGGGGCCGCCTCTGCCAAAGAGCTGTGCTATTTCACCGGGGCTTCGATGCCCACCCTCAAGTCTCTGGAGAAGAGCGGGATCCTGGTCCTGGAGCAGCAGGAGGTCCTGCGCCGCGTCCCTTTGGAGGAGGTGGCGCCCGCTCCGCCTCCGGTCCTCAACGGGGAGCAGCAGGCGGCCTTTGAGGGGCTGGACGCCCTGGCCCGGAAGGGCGGGCCCGCCGCCGCCCTCCTCTATGGGGTGACGGGGAGCGGCAAGACCCAGGTATACATCCGGCTGATCCAGGAGGCCCTGTCCAGAGGGAGGACCGCCCTGGTGCTGGTGCCGGAGATCGTCCTCACCCCCCAGCTGCTGCGGATCTTCGCCGCCCACTTCGGGAAGCAGGTGGCGGTGCTCCACAGCTCCCTCCGGGCGGGAGAGCGGTATGACGAATGGAAGCGGGCACGCCGGGGGGAGGCCCAGGTGGTCATCGGCACGCGGTCGGCTGTCTTCGCCCCCCTGAAGGGGCTGGGCCTCATCATCCTGGACGAGGAACAGGAGGCCAGCTATAAGTCGGAGAACGTCCCCCGCTACCATGCCCGGGAGGTGGCCAAGTACCGCTGTGTGCAGAACAGCGCCCTGCTGGTGCTGGGGTCGGCCACCCCCTCGGTGGAGACCATGTATCAGGCCCAGGAGGGCCAGATCGGCCTGTTCCGGATCGAGGAGCGGTACAATCAGAAGGCTCTGCCCCAGGTCCTGATCGCCGACCTGAAGGAGGAGCTGCGCCAGGGCAATGACGGCCCCATCAGCTCGGTCCTGAAACGGGAGCTGGAGAAGGATCTCGAGCGGGGGGAGCAGTCGATCCTGTTCCTCAACCGCCGGGGAGCCAGCCGGATGGTGTCCTGCGGGGAGTGCGGTCAGGTCCCTGAGTGCCCCCGATGCACCGTCAAGCTGACCTATCACTCGGCCAACGGCCGGCTGATGTGCCACCACTGCGGCTGGTCCCAGGCCCTCCCCCCGGCCTGTCCCGCCTGTGGAGGGGAGCTGAATTTCGTGGGGATCGGGACCCAGCGGGTCCAGGAGGAGCTCCAGGACCTGTTCCCTTGGGTGGAGACGCTGCGGATGGATACAGACACCGTCTCTGCCGCCCACCCCCATGAGGAGCTGCTGGACCGGTTCCGTGAGGAGCGGATCCCCATCCTGGTGGGCACCCAGATGGTGGCCAAGGGACTGGACTTTGAGAACGTGACCCTGGTGGGGGCGATAGCGCCCGACCTGTCCCTCTATGTGGACGATTTCCGGGCGGGGGAGCGGACCTTTTCCCTCCTCACCCAGGTGGTGGGCCGGGCAGGCCGGGGGGACAAACAGGGCCGGGCGGTGATCCAGACCTTCACCCCGGACAACGATGTGATCCGCTGTGCCGCCCGGCAGGACTACGACGGCTTCTATGCCCAGGAGATCCAGCTGCGCCGCCTGCGGAACGACCCGCCTTTCGCCCAGCGGGTGGTGGTCGCCGCCTCCGGCTCGGAGGAGGGGGCCGTTCTCAGGTGCTGCGTCCGGCTGCGCCGGGCTCTGGAGCGGGATCTGGCCGGGATCCCAGGTCAGTGGCAGCTGCTGGGCCCCGCACCTGCGGCGGTGGCCAAGGTGAACGACCGCTATCGGTATCGCCTCACTCTCACCGGGCAGTCTGGACGGGAGTTCCGCGCTCTGCTGGCTGGCTTGCTGAGGGCGGCCCACAAGGATAAAGAGAACAAGGGGGTCTCCGTCTATGTGGATGTGGACCCGTATGATAACTGAAAGACAGAACGATCTTTGAGATTTTCTTTTGCCTCTTATCTTTTTGGAAAGAAAAGGGGAGAGAACGAGCCCAAAGGAGAAGGAAAAATGGCGATAAGGACGATCTTGACCCAGGGAGACCCGGCACTGACCAAACGGTGCCACACGGTGACGAGATTCGACGGGAAGCTGGCCGATCTGCTGGACGATCTGAAGGAGACACTGGCAGAGGCAGGAGGTGTGGGCCTGGCGGCCCCTCAGGTGGGGATCATCCGCCGGGCGGTCATCGTGATGCCTGACCCGGAGAAGGATGAGATGATCGAGCTGATCAACCCGGAGATCCTGGCCCAGGAGGGGGAGGAGGACGGCCTGGAGGGGTGTCTGTCCATCCCTGGGATGTGGGGATATGTGAAGCGGCCCACCTGGGTGAAGGTGCGGGCCCAGGACCGTGACGGCAACTGGTTCGAGACCGAGGGCTCCGGCCTGGCTGCCCGCTGCTTCTGCCATGAGCTGGAACATCTGGAGGGCCATACGTATGACGAGCATGTGGACCGCCTGTATACCGCTGAAGAAGTGGACGCCATGATGGAGGAGGAGGAACAGGAGAAGCCGAAACGAGGGAGGAGGAGGAAGCGGTGAGGATCGTTTTCATGGGCACTCCCGCCTTTGCCGTGGCCTCTCTGGAGGCGCTGATCGGCGCGGGACATGAGATCGTCGGGGCCTTCAGCCAGCCGGACAGACCGGTGGGCCGGCACCACAATAAGCTCCAGCCCACTCCGGTGAAGGAGCATGCCCAGGCCCATGGCATCCCGGTGTTCCAGCCGGAGAAGCTGCGGGACGGCGCCGCCCTGGCCATCTTGGAGGAGCTGGGCCCGGAGCTGATCGTGGTGGCGGCCTATGGCCGCTTCCTTCCGGACGATATCCTGGCTCTGCCCCCCAAGGGGTGCATCAACGTCCACTCCTCTCTCCTGCCCAAATACCGGGGCTCTGCCCCCATCAACTGGGCCATCCTCAACGGAGAGAAGGTGACCGGTGTCACCATCCAGCGCATGGTCCACGACATGGACGCGGGGGACATCCTCCTCCAGCGGGCGGTCAGGATCGGGAAGACGGAGAACGCCGCCGCCCTCTATGACCGTCTGGCCGAGCTGGGAGGGGAGCTGGTGGTGGAGGCTGTGGCCCAGATCCAGGCCGGGACAGCCACCTACACCCCTCAGGACCACGCCCAGGCCACCCAGGCCCCCATGCTCTCCAAGGAGATGTCGCCGGTGGACTGGACCAAGAGCGCTCAGGAGATCTTTGACCAGATCCGGGGCCTGTACCCCTGGCCAGGGGCTTCTACCACGGCGATCACCGGTGAGCCCATCAAGCTGTGGGGGGCCCAGGTGGTGGAGAAACACACCGACGCCCTCCCCGGCACTGTGATCGCCGCCGACTGGGGGGGGATCGACGTGGCCTGCGGTGAGTTTGATCATGTACTGCGCATCCTGGAGCTCCAGGCTCCTGGCAAGAAAAGGATGTCCGTCGCCGCCTACCTGGCGGGGCACCCGATCCAGGTGTGATGGCATGTATGAGTTTACCGCCTATGACCGCGTTTTAAATGCTCCATGGCTCATAGAACGGTTCCGGGACCGCTATGTGGACCGGAAACGGCTGAGGCAGGTGGGACTGATGTGGAACTCCTTTCTCCCACAGTACGAGCCCCGCTGTCTCCCCTTTGAGGAGATCGCAAACTTGGGGATCCCAAAGGATAAAAAGTTGTTCTTTTATTCAGAACGGCCCAAAATGCTGTACTCTGCCAGCTTCGGTCCAGTGGTGGACTATGTGACACAGCTGGAACTTTGGGAGGACATCGACGCATATCTGTTCGATGGGACTATGGACTGGGTGGTCGCAGTCACCCATGAGGATGCGATCCTATGCTTAGGAGTATAGCGGAAAAACGAAGTTTTTCCGGAAAGTTTTCTTTTGCTTCTTTTCTTTTTAAATGAAAAGAAGAAGAAAGGCCGGTGAGAAGGATGGACGCCCGTGAGGTATCGCTGCTGGCGCTGAACGACTGCCAGCGGCAGGGGGGATGGTCGGACGCCATCCTGAAGAAGCGGCTGGCCGCCGCCGGGCTGGACAGCCGGGACAGCGCCCTGGCCACCCAGCTGTGCTTCGGCGTGCTCCAGAACCGGCTGCTGCTGGACCATTACCTGTCCCATTTTTCAAACCTCCCCCTGAAGCGGATGGAGGGCAAGGTGATAGAGGCCTTGCGGCTGGGGGCCTATCAGATCCTCTTCCTGGACAGGATCCCCCACAGCGCGGCGGTGGATACCGCGGTGGAGCTGACGAGGAGGCACTGTAAGAATCCCCGGGCGGCGGGGATGGTCAACGGGATCCTGCGCAGCCTGGAGCGGAGCGCCGGCGACCTGCCCGCCATCCCCCGGACGGATACGGCGAGTTATCTTTCCATCCTGTATTCCGAACCGGAGTGGCTGGTGCGGGAATTTTTGACAGTTTTGGGCAGTGAGGAGACGGAAGAGCTGCTCTCTGCCAATAACAGCCAGGCCCCCATCACCGCCATGGTGAACACCACCAAGACGACGGCGGAGGAGCTGGCCGGATCCCTGGAGAGAGAGGGGGCCCAGGCCAGGCCCCACCCTTGGCTGGAGGACTGTCTGACTTTACATAAGACCGGGGACCTGGAACGGCTGACCGCCTTTCGTGAGGGGCTGTTCTATATCCAGGACCCAGCCAGCCGCTTGGCTGTGGAGGCTCTGGATCCGAGAGCGGACATGCGTGTGCTGGACTGCTGTGCGGCCCCCGGCGGGAAGAGCTTCGCCGCCGCCATCCGGATGGCGGGGCGGGGAGAGGTGATCTCCTGCGACCTCCATCCCCACAAGAAGAAGCTGATCCAGGCTGGGGCGGACCGTCTGGGCCTGACCAACATCGTCCCCATGACGGCGGACGGCAAGGTGTTCCGCCCGGAGTGGGAAGGGGCCTTCGACCGGGTCCTGGTGGATGCCCCCTGTTCCGGTCTGGGGGTCATCCGAAAGAAGCCGGATATCCGATATAAGGATCCCGCTCCTCTGGCGGGGCTGCCAGAGGTCCAGCGGGCCATTTTGGACAATGCCGCCCGGTATGTGCGCCCCAACGGTGTGCTGGTCTATTCCACCTGCACCCTCCTCCGCCGGGAGAACGAGGAGGTGGCCCAGTCCTTTTTGGCGGACCACCCGGACTTCAAGGCGGAGCCCTTTTCCCTGCCGGAGGCAGTGGGGGAGGCCCGGGAGGGGTGGATCGCTCTCTGGCCCCATCGTCAGGGGACAGATGGGTTCTTCATCTGCAAGCTGCGTAAGGAGGGGTGAAGCCCTATGGTCGATATCAAGTCGATGGATCTGGAGGAGCTCACCGCCTGGCTCAAGGCCCAGGGGGAGCCCGCCTTTCGGGCCAGGCAGATCTTCAGGTGGCTGTACCGCGGCGCCGTCTCCTTCGGGGAGATGACCGACCTGTCGAAAGCGCTGCGCCAAAGGCTGGAAGAGACCGCCCTGCTCACACCTCCGAAAGTGGCTCGGAAGCAGGTGTCCCAGCAGGACGGCACCATCAAATATCTGTGGGAGCTGGCTGACGGGAACTGTGTGGAGTCGGTGCTCATGCGGTATCAGCATGGCAACACGGTCTGCATCTCCTGCCAGGTGGGCTGCCGGATGGGCTGCGCGTTCTGCGCGTCCACCATCGCGGGGAAGGTCCGGGACCTGTCCCCTGCGGAGATGGTGGACCAGGTGCTGTTCACCCAGATCGACAGCGGGGCTCCCATCTCCAACATCGTGCTGATGGGGATCGGAGAGCCGCTGGACAATTTTGACACAGTGCTTCGCTTCCTCGCCCTGGTCAACTGCCCCGACGGGCTGGATATCGGGATGCGCCATATCTCCCTGTCCACCTGCGGTTTAGTGGAGCAAATTGACAAACTGGCCCGGCATAGGTTACAATCAACGTTATCGGTCTCGCTCCACGCCCCGGACGACGAGACCCGATCCAAGCTCATGCCTGTCAACAGGGGCGTGGGGGTGGACAGGCTGATGGAGGCGTGCCGCCGGTATTTTGAAGAGACCGGGCGGCGGATCTCCTATGAATACGCCATGATCGATGGGGTGAACGACGCCGACTGGCAGGCCGACCTGCTGGCCAAACGGCTGCGGGGAACGCCGGCCCATGTGAATCTGATCCCTCTCAACCAGGTGGAGGAGAGCCCCCTGAAGCCCAGCCGCCGGGTGGCGGCGTTCCAGAAGCGGCTGGAGGACCGGGGGATCACCGTCACCGTCCGGCGGAAACTGGGGGGCGACATCGACGCCTCCTGCGGCCAGCTGCGCCGCAAAGCGATGAAAGAGACATGAGCCGGGGAGCCGGCAGAAACGAGGTCGAAGCGATGCAGGTATGGGGAGTGACCCACCGCGGCGCGGTGCGGCAGCAGAATCAGGATTCCTTCGCCGTCCAGGTGCTGGAGGACGGCCGGGTCATCGCCCTGGTGTGCGACGGCATGGGGGGCGCCCGGGCGGGCAACGTGGCCAGCACCATGGCTGTGGAGCTGTTCATGGAGCATTTCCTCCAGGAGGGGCAGGAGGGCCCGGTGGAGGAGCGGATGGGCCATGCCGCCTCGGTGGCCAACCAGGCGATCTTCCAGCGCTCCATCCAGGACGAGGCGTGTACCGGGATGGGGACCACCATCGTGGCCGTCCTGGCCTCCCCGGGGGAGGCGGTTATCCTCAACGAGGGGGACAGCCGGGCCTATCATATCAACAGCCGGGGCATCGTCCTGGTCACCCGGGACCACTCGCTGGTGGAGGACCTGGTGGAGCGGGGAGAGCTGACCCGGGAGCAGGCCCGTACCCATCCCCATAAGAACCTGATCACCCGGGCCTTGGGGGCGGAGCCTGTCCTGATGGCGGACTGCTTCCGCCAGCCTCTGGCCCCAGGAGATCACCTCCTGCTGTGCAGTGACGGGCTGAGCAATGTGCTCAATGAACAGGAGATGCTTTATGAGGTGATCCACGGAGGTCCGGAGGAGGGCTGCTGTCAGCGCCTGCTGGAGATCGCCCTGAGCCGGGGGGCGCCGGACAATGTCACCGTCGTGCTGGTGAAGCGGTGAGCCGGAAGGACAGTGTGCCGGAGGCGCTGTGCTCTGCGCAGGACGTCTCCCAGGGGACACGCCCCGTTTTTAGGCTGAAAGATAAGGGGGATATTTACCATGGATCAATACATCGGTAAATTACTCGATAACAGATATGAGATCCTGGAGCTGGTGGGGACCGGCGGCATGGCCAAGGTGTACAAGGCCCGGTGCCACCGGCTGAACCGGCTGGTGGCGATCAAGATCCTGCGGGAGGACCTGTCTCAGGATGCTGAGTTCCGCCGCCGGTTCCACGACGAGTCTCAGGCGGTGGCCATGCTGTCCCACCCCAATATCGTGGCAGTGTATGACGTGAGCCGCTCCTCTGAGGTGGAGTACATCGTCATGGAACTGATCGATGGGATCACCCTGAAGCAGTACATGCAGAAAAAGGGGAACAAGCTCAACTGGCGGGAGGCCCTCCACTTCATCACCCAGATCGCCAAAGCCCTGGGCCATGCCCACAGCCGGGGGATCATCCACCGGGACATCAAGCCCCACAATGTGATGGTCCTCCGGGATGGCAGTGTGAAGGTGGCCGACTTCGGGATCGCCCGGGTGGCCTCCGGCGGACACAGCACCTTGACCCAGGAGGCCCTAGGCTCGGTCCACTATATCTCCCCGGAGCAGGCCCGGGGCAGTCATATCGATGCACGGTCCGATCTGTACTCTGCAGGTGTGGTCCTCTATGAGATGATCGCCGGCCGCCTCCCCTTCGAGGGGGACACCCCCGTTTCGGTGGCTATCCAGCACATCAATTCCATCCCCCTGTCCCCCCGGGAACTGGACCCCTCCATCCCTGAGGCCCTGGAGGCCATCACCATGAAGGCCATGGCCCCGAATCCCGATGACCGGTATCCCTCTGCCGACGATATGCTGGCCGATCTGGAGGAGTTCCGGAAGAATCCCAACATCAACTTCGATTACAGTGCCTCTGAGCTCCAGGGAGGAGAGGAGCTGGACGAGGACCGCACCCAGATCCGTCCTATCCACAAGGGGGGAGGGAGCCGAACGGGAGGAGAGCGGCGGCGGGAGGAGCCTTCCCAGCGCCGGAGCGGCGGCCGGCGGTATGAGGAGGAGCGGGGCCAGCGCCGACGCTATGAGGAGGACGAGGAGGATGAGCTCCCCCGCCGGGGGCCCGTCTGGCCTGTCTTCCTGGCGGTGGCGGCGGTGCTGCTCTTCGTGGGGATGGTGGTCTACTTCCTGTGGAACACCCTCTTTGCCGGCTTCCTGGCCCCCCCGGTGACCTACCCTGTCCCCAAGGTGGTGGGCGAGGTCTATGAGCAGGTCAAAGACGATGTGGATCTGCTGGGCCGGTTCACTCTGGTGGAGGGGGAGACAGTGGCCGACGACGCCCTCCCCGGCACCATCATCAAGCAGGAGCCGGCGGCGGACCGCCAAGTGGGGGAGACGGTCACCCAGATCACCGTCACCATCAGTGCCGGCCCGAAGGTGGTCGCCATACCCGACCTGAAAAACAAGAACTACCGGGACGCGGCGGAGACCCTGAAGGGGATGGGGCTGCGGGTGGCTGTGCCCACCTATGAGAACGACGACACCATCGAGCAGGGTTTCATCATCTCCTACACCCCCTTGGAAGGGGTGGAGGTCCCCCTGGGCACCGAGGTGCAGACGGTGGTCAGTCTGGGCCCCAAGGCGGAGACCTTCCCCATGCCCGATCTGGTGGGGATGTCCCAGGAGCTGGCAGAGAGCACCATCGACACCTATAAGCTGGGCCACGGCAGAGTGGATCCCTGGTTCAGTGACACCGTGGAGAAGGGTCTGGTGATCACCCAGTATCCGCTGAAGGACACCCCTGTGGAGGAGGGCACCGAGGTCAACATCCAGGTGAGCAAGGGCCCCGACCCCGACAAGCAGCCCCCCGACCTGCCTCCGGCAGTGGACCCAGATCCGGGGATGGTCACCCGGGAAGAGGTCATCGACTTGTCCAGCTACAACGGTACGGTCGATGTCAGGGTCCTGATGGACGGTGTGGAGGTCCATCGGGAGACGGTGGACACCAATATGGACGTTTCGGTCCGGGTGCGGGTCACCGGGACAGGGGTCAGGACCCTGTCGATCTATATCAACGGGACGGCCAGCGGGACTCAGGAGGTGGACTTCACCCAGGGGTCTAATGTCGATGGGTGAGGGGATCATCCTGAAGGCCCTCAGCGGCTTCTACTATGTGGACGACGGGGAGCGGTCTGTCACCTGCAGGGCCCGGGGCAGACACCGCCACGAGGGGATCTCCCCCCTGGTGGGGGACCGGGTGCGGTTCACCCACTTGGAGGGGGGCTCCGGCGCACTGGACGAGATCCTGCCCCGCAAAAATGAGTTCTTCCGCCCTGCGGTGGCCAACATCGACCTGCTGGTGGTGGTGGCCTCTCAGGCGGTCCCCGTCACCGACCCCTTCCTCATCGACCGGGTGGCCGCCATCGCCGCCAGCCGGGGGTGTGAGACCCTGGTGTGTGTCAACAAGTGGGACCTGGAGCCAGGGGAGGACCTGGCCCGGATCTATGAGCAGGCGGGATTCCTCACCCTGCGGGTGAGCGCTGAGACGGGGGAGGGGATCGGAGACCTCCGCCGAGCCATCGCCGGGCGGGTGTGCGCCTTCACCGGAAACTCCGGAGTGGGCAAGTCCAGTATCCTGAACGCTCTGGAGGCGGGACTGGACCTGGCCACCGGAGAGATCAGCGGCAAGCTGGGCCGGGGCCGGCACACCACCCGGCATGTGGAGCTCTTCCGCCTGTCCTGCGGGGCCTTGGCGGTGGACACTCCAGGCTTCTCCTCCTTCGATGTGGACAGGATGGAGCTGGCCCGGAAGGAGGAGCTGCAATACGCCTTCCGGGAGTTCGCTCCCTACCTGGGCAAGTGCCGGTTCCTGGACTGCGCCCATGTGAAGGAGAAGGGCTGCGCCGTACTGGAGGCGGTGGGGGCCGGGGAGATCTCTCCCAGCCGCCACCGGAGCTATGTGCGCCTCTATGAGCAGGCCAAGGCCATCCCCGATTGGCAGAGGAAAGATATGTAGGGGACGGGCTCTGCCCCGCCCCGGTCTATTCGGATATGTGAGGAGCGGGGCGGCGCGGAGGCCGCCCCCTACTGAAAGAAGGGCAGAACATGAACGAAATGATCCTCCTCAAGCTGGGAGAGATGGTCCTGAAGGGGCTGAACCGCCGCAGCTTTGAGGACAAGCTCCAGGCCAATATCTACCGCCGTCTCAACGGCCTGGGCCAGTTCCGGGTATACACCCGCCAGTCCACCACCTATGTGGAGCCTATGACCGGCGACTGTGACATGGACGGGGCCTGGGAGGCGCTGACCAAGGTGTTTGGAGTGGTGGGGCTCAGCCGGGCCCGGGCCTGTGAGAAGGACAAGGACGCCATCCTCGCCGCCGCCCGGGAGTATCTGGACGATAGGCTGTCCGCTGCAAGGACCTTCAAGGTGGAGACCAAGCGGGCGGACAAGACCTTCCCCATGACCTCCATCCAGCTCAGCCAGTACGTGGGCGGGGAGTTGGACGAGCTCTACCCCGACCTGAAGGTGGATGTCCACCACCCGGAGCTCACCGTCCACATCGAGATCCGGGATTACGCCGCCTTCGTCCACGCCGACCCGGAGCCGGGAGCCGGCGGCCTGCCCGTGGGGATCAACGGCAGGGCGGTGTCTCTGCTGTCCGGGGGGATCGACTCTCCGGTGGCCTCCTGGATGATCGCCAAGCGGGGGGTGGCCCTGGAGATGGTCCACTTCTTCTCTTACCCCTATACCTCCAACGAGGCGAAGGAGAAGGTGCTGGACCTGGCCCGGCTGCTCACCCCCTGGTGCGGCCGGCTCACCGTCCATGTGGTCCCCTTCACCGCGATCCAGGAGGAGCTGCGCCGCTCCTGTCCCCAGGAGCTGTTCACCCTGGTCATGCGGCGGTTCATGATGAGGATCTCCGCCCGGGTGGCCCAGCGGTGCGGGGCCAAGGCCCTGGTCACCGGCGAGTGTCTGGGCCAGGTGGCCAGCCAGACCATGGAGGCTATGGCGGTCACTGGGGCGGTGGCGGACCTGCCCATCCTCCGCCCGGTGGTGGGGATGGATAAGGAGGACATCGTGAGGATCGCCCGGAAGATCGGCACCTTCGACACCTCCATCCTCCCCTATGAGGACTGCTGCACCGTCTTCACCCCCCGGCATCCCCGTCTGCGCCCCACCTTGGCCGAGGTGGAGCATGCAGAGCAGGACCTGGATATCGAGCGCATGGTCCAGGAGGCTGTGGATGGGATCGAGCGTATCCAGGTGTAATGACAGGACAGAGCGCTCCATGACAGGAAGAGCGGCCCCTCCCATCCGGGAGGGGCCGCTGTTCTTCATCGGATCACTGCACATGGACGTGGCTGTTGATGTGGTCGGCGCAGTAGCAGTAGTAGCCGTTGCACTTGGAGCAATAACGGAACTCCATATTGGGGTCGTCTTGGTCGGTGATGCCGCAGACGGCGCATTTGTGGAGATAGCCCCGCCGCTCCCGCAGCTCCTTCTGGGCTTTTTGGAAGTTGATGGTCTGGGCAGAACGCTGGTGCTGCCGCTGGATCTGGGCCCGTCCGAAGAGACTGCCGATGTCCTGCCAAAAGTAGAGCAGGTAGTTGAGGATGGCGGACAGCAGAGGGAGGACCAGGATGGGGAGCAGATAGCTGGGGAGAGAGATGATGTCATAGACCTCCAAGAAGAGCCATAGAGCGGCCAGCCACTTGGCTTTGATGGGGATGACGAAATAGAAGAGCATAGGGGCGTCCGGGTATAGGGTGGCGAAGGCCAGGAAGAGGGAGCGGTGGATATAGTACAGCCCCATACCATATATCCAGATAGAGTGGAACAGGAGATGGCTGGAGAAAGCGGCCAGGAGGGTGAGCAGGGCGCCGGTGAGATAGAACAGGGTGAACTTGGGGGTGCCCCACTCCCGCTCCATAGTGGTGCCGAGGGAGTAATAGAAGAACATGGAGACCGCGAACCAGATCGGCTTCATGGAGGTAGGGACCAGGACGAAGGTGAACAGCCGCCACACCTGTCCCGACAGGACCGCCGCCGGGTCCAGACAGAGCATGCTGGACAAGGAGCCGCCTCCGATCAGGTCGAAGACGAAGATCGACACATTAGCGGCGATCAGATAGGTCATCAGGCTGGGGATACCGAAATTGGGGTGATCATAGCTGAAGCGTGTCAGCCAGCGGGAAAGAGTCCTCATGGATGAGCCTCCTCAGAATCGATTCGTAACCTTCATTATACCCGTTTTTCCCGGGAAAGTCTACGACTAAAGTGTGAACAAATCCTTTCCCCATGGCGGCGCCATCGGGGATGAGAGGGGGAGGATCCCAAACGCAGAGCCGTTCTCCTGTGTCCCCCGCCGGAGGCAGGGGACACGGGATCTTTTTGGCGTATGTTCCTGACAGAGGCAGGCCCTTGCTCTGCACAGGAAAATATGATAAGATAGGGATGAAGAAGATCCCCTATGACAGTGGGGATGAAACACAGGGAGGATCACTATGAGCATCATAAAAGACATGTCGCTGGCCCCTTCGGGCCACCAGAAGATCCAGTGGGTGCGGGAGTTCATGCCTGCTCTGTCCGGAATCGAGGAGCGCTTCCGCCGGGAGAAGCCCTTTGCCGGGCTGACGATCGCCGTCTCCGTCCACCTGGAGGCCAAGACCGCCAACTTGGGGCTGGTGCTCCGGGAGGGGGGCGCGGAGGTCCACCTCACCGGCTGCAACCCTCTGTCCACCCAGGACGATGTGGCCGCTGCTGTGGCCGATTCTGGGATCGCCACCTATGGGATCCACGGGGTGGATATGGAGGAGTATAAGGATCTCCTCGTCGAGACCCTGAAGTGCCGCCCCCACCTGATCGTGGACGATGGCGGCGACCTCATCGACCTCCTCGGCGGCAAGTGCGTGAAATATGGCGACCGCCTGATCGGCGGCTGTGAGGAGACCACCACCGGCATCCACCGCCTCCATGCCCGGGAGCGGGAGGGCATCCTGCCCTGTCCTATGATGGCGGTGAACGACGCCAAGGCCAAACACTACTATGACAACAAATATGGCACCGGCCAGTCCACTTGGGACGCCATCATGCACACCACCAACCTGATCGTGGCGGGCAAGACGGTGGTGGTGGCTGGCTATGGCTGGTGCGGCAAGGGGATCGCCATGCGGGCCAAGGGGATGGGGGCCAATGTCGTCGTCTGCGAGGTGGACCCCTTCAAGGCCCTGGACGCCACCATGGAGAATTTCCGGGTGATGTCCATGGATGAGGCTGCCAAGATCGGCGACATCTTCGTTACCGCCACCGGCTGCAAGGACGTGATCGTGGGGCGGCACTTCGAGGTGATGAAGGACAACGCTGTACTGTGCAACTCGGGGCACTTCGACTGCGAAGTGGCGGTGCATGAGCTGTTTGAAATGTCCGAGGAGAACTACCCCCGCCGGGAGAATATCTGGGGCTATCGCCTGGCCGACGGCCGCACCCTCAATGTGCTGGCCGAGGGACGGCTGGTCAACCTGGCCGGGGGCAACGGCCACCCGGCGGAGATCATGGATATGTCCTTTGCCGTCCAGGCCCTGTCTCTGGAGTGGCTGGCCAAGCACAGAGAGGGGCTGGAGAAGAAGGTCTATATCGTTCCTGACGAGATCGACGACCAGATCGCCCGGGTGAAGCTGGCCGCCATGGGCCTGTCCATCGACACCCTCACAGACGAGCAGAGGGCCTACCTCTCCGGCTGGGAGGCGTGAGAGCCGGCAAAGCCGGCCCCAAATGGGAGCACAGCGGAGCGGGTCCCATTTGGAGAGGACGAGCAACGGAGTGGAATGGAGTTTGTGAGGACGATGCACAACGAACTGACGAAGATCGATCTGCAAAAAATGCGGGAGGAGCTGGACTACCGGCGAATCACCCTCCGGCCCCAGCTGCTGGAGGAGGTGAAGGTGGCCCGGAGCTTCGGCGACCTGAGCGAGAACTTTGAATATAAGGCAGCCAAGCAGGAGAAGAACAAGAACGAGAGCCGGATCCGCTATCTGGAGAACATGATCAAGACCGCGCGGATCATCGAGGACACCTCCGCCGCCGACGCAGTGGGCCTTTACGACAGAGTGACGATCTGGCTGGAGGACGAGGAAGAGGAGGAGACCTGGCAGGTGGTGACCACCGTGCGCCAGGATGTGCTCCACGGCCGGATCAGCAAGGAGAGCCCTATGGGCTCCGCTCTGCTGGGGAAGAAGGTGGGGGAGCGGTTCCTGGTCCAGGCCAGCAAAGACTTCAGCTATTGGGCCGTCGTCCGCTCCATCGAGAAGGGGGAAGATGACGGGGCCGCCGCACTCAACCGATTTTGAGGAGTTTTGAGGGGCACTGAGGGGAAAGGAGGACTTTCCCCTCGTTTTTTTGTTCCGATCAATATCTGCAATGATCAAGCTCATTTATGCGGAGACTTGCGGCGATCGATATGCTATGATAGGTCCAGTTAGGCCGCCGCGGCTGGGAATGCGGGGCCGGATACAGAACAAAAATGAAGGAAAAGAGGAGATCGCTATGGCTATCCAGAACATCTTTGTAGTGGGCGCCGGCCTGATGGGCAGCGGCATCGCCCAGAACGCCATCACCAGCGGCTTCAACGTCACCATCAACGATCAGCGGCAGGAGGCCCTGGACCGGGCCAAGGCTGGGATCGAGAAGGCTCTGGCCAGGGACGTGGAGAAGGGCCGCATGACCGCCGAGGACCGGGACGCCGCCCTGTCCCGCTTGTCCGTCGATGCCACTCTGGAGAGCGCCCGGAACGCCGATCTGGTCATCGAGGCCATCATCGAGGACCTGAAGGCCAAGCAGTCGGTGTTCACCGCCCTGGAGGACATCTGCCCTGAGCACACCATCCTGGCCTCCAACACCTCTTCGATCTCCCTCACTGCTCTGGCCGCCGCCACCAAGCGCCCCTCTCGGGTGGTAGGGATGCACTTCTTCTCTCCCGTGCCCCGGATGCGGCTGTGTGAGGTCATCTTCGGCCTGCTCACCACCCAGGACGTGCTGGACGAGGTGAAGGCCGTGGGCGAGAAGATGGGCAAGACCCTGATCCAGGCCGATGACAAGCCTGGGTTCATCGTCAACCGGGCCCTGCTGCCCATGCTCAATGAGGCCTGCGTCATCGTAGGCTCCTACATCGGCTCCGTGGAGGAGATGGACAACGGCATGAAGCTGGGCTGCAACCACCCCATGGGCCCCCTGGAGCTGGCTGACATGATCGGTCTGGACGTCCTCCTCAACGTGATGACCGTCATGGAGAAGGAGATCGGATCCAAGTATGCCCCCTCTCTGCTCCTGCGCAAGCTGGTGGTCTCCGGCTTCCTGGGCCGCAAGAGCGGCGCGGGCTTCTACACCTATGAGAACGGGAAGAAGACGGGCGTCAACCCTGTCCTCACCCACTTCCAAAGCTTGGCCCGCTGAACGAACTGCAAAAGATCAGACCCTCCGGCACCAGCCGGAGGGTCTGATCTTTACCTCTGATATTCGAACTCCAAATCGTACATGGACACGATGTCCCCGTCCTTGATGCCCATCGCCTCCAGCTTGTCGAACAGGCCGGACTGGCGCAGCTTCTGGTCGAACCAGTTCCGGGACTCGTAGTCACCGAAGTTGACGTTGGCGATGAGCCGCTGGAGCCAGGGGGCGTCCACCACCCAGGTGCCGTCGAACTCCTGGATATCCACCGCCCCGTCGGTGTCCACCTCGGGGGGGCGTTCCACATAGGTGGGCTCATACACCGCCACCGGGGGCAGCTGAGACAGCTCCTGGGCGGCCTTCCACACCAGCTCCCGAGTGCCCTGATGGGCGGCGGCGGAGATGGTGACAAGCTCCAGCCCCAGGCCCTCCACGTGGGCCCGGAGCTTGTCCAGCAGGGAGGGGTCCTCCATGATGTCCACCTTGTTGGCTGCCACGATCATCTTCCGTCCGGCCAGCTCGGGGGACCACCGCGCCAGTTCCTCGTTGATGGCCTCGAAGTCGGCCACCGGGTCTCTCCCCTCAGAGCCGGAGACGTCCACCACATGGATCAGCAGGCGGCAGCGGTCGATGTGCCGCAGGAAATCGTGGCCCAGACCGGCACCGTCGGCGGCCCCCTCGATGATCCCGGGGATGTCCGCCATGACGAAGGAGGTCCCCTCCTCTACGAAGACCACTCCCAGGTTGGGGAAAAGGGTGGTGAAGTGGTAGTTGGCGATCTTGGGCTGGGCCCGGCTGACCACCGACAGCAGGGTGGATTTGCCCACATTGGGGAAGCCCACCAGCCCCACATCGGCCAGCAGCTTCAGCTCCAGTACCACCTCCCGGCTCTGGCCGGGCAGGCCCGCCTTGGCGAACCGGGGGACCTGGCGGGTGGGGGTGGCGAAGTGCTGGTTGCCCCAGCCTCCCCGCCCTCCCCGGCACAGGACGAAGGAATCGGTCTGGGACATATCCTGGATGATCTCCCCGGTCTCGGCATCCCGGATGACGGTGCCCCGGGGCACCCGGATCACCAGGTCCTCTCCATCCCGGCCGGTGCAGCGCTTTCCGGCGCCGTCGGCCCCGTTCCCGGCAGTGTACTTGCGCTTGTAGCGGAAATCCATCAGGGTGGACATGTGGTCGTCGATCCTCACCACGATGTCGCCGCCCCGTCCGCCGTCGCCGCCGTCCGGGCCGCCGTTGGCCACATACTTCTCCCGGTGGAAGGACACCACTCCGTTCCCACCGTTCCCGGAGCGGACGGTGATCTTCGCCGTATCTATAAAGGGTGCTGCCATCTCGGGCACCTCCTCTATTTTTCAAAATATTTTACCGATTTTAGCGCCATGTTTCCAACAAGATACAGGATCCCTATAAATAAAACATACGATATCACAAGGACAGAGAAGGAGAAGCTCCCTGAGATGGCGAACACGAAAAGAAGGAAGGGGAACCCTACGATATGGAGCATAACGCCCACACCGTCGAACCAGAGCGGGCTTATTAGGATATAATAATAGTCAAAAAATCTGTCCTCTCCCATATCCAGTATGCTATAAAAGACATGGAAATATTTTACGGATGCGGCACAGACAAAGAAGATCAGAATGGACACCGCCGCTGGCAGACCGAACTGGAATACCACAAACTCCAACATAATGAAGGTGATGAAAATGGTCTGAGCGGCGAGATAGGATCTGTGCGCCCTCCGCTTCACCTGCTCACGATGTTTCCAGCGCACCTGTCTCTCTGCATGAGCCTGGGCCAGCTGTTCTTTTCGCCGCTGCTCTTCTTGGCACGGCCGGAGTTTTTCCTCATCTTGCAGCTGTTTCTGGTGCTCCTTTTGCGCCAATGCCTGGAACACCGCTGCCTGACGGCGCCGATGTGTGCCCAGTTGGACTGCCTCTCGGGCATATGACTCTGCCCTGCACCGGTCGATAGGGACATGGGAATACAACGAACGGGCATAAGCGCCCAGCACTTCCGCCCGTACAGCGGGAACGTCTGCCAGATCCAATGCTCTGATTAGGAGATCACGTTCCTGTTGAGTCTGTCCCTGTGCGCCTAAGATCTCGGCCTTGATCGTCAAATATATCGGCTCATCAGGCTTTATCACAAGGGCGCGGCTGATATATCTCATCGCGGTGGATGGCTCACCGCAGCAGCTGTAGATCTCTGCTGCCAGAGCGTGGAGCGTGTCATCACTGGCCTCCCAGCCGATCAAGTGGGCGTAGACCTTCTCGATAAGTTCCTTTGCCAAAAGATACTGCTGGCTGTCCAGACGATTCTGTGCCTCTTTGCGCCATTGCTGAATCGATGCTTTACGGATCTGTTCCACATCTGCAGGTGCTGCCATGTCGGGCACCTCCTATCCAAAAACAGTTGTTAGAGCAGATAGTTATTTTCCTTGTTTGCAGGCTGGAGCGCTTTCAGCTCATAGGTGGCGAAGCCCTCCGCCACCAGGGGCTCCTGTCTGCACAGCTCCTCGGCCGCCTCGCGGCTCTCCGCCCGGAGGATATACATCCCCGCCACGCCGGGATAGCCCTTGAACACCCCGGCCAGCTGGATGTGTCCGGCCTCATCCAGGGCCTTCAGGTTGGCCACGTGCCGCTCTACAGCCGCTTTGGTCAGCCGGTTGAAGGTCTTGGTCTTTTTGATGAACATCACATACAGCCATTGCTCCATGGGTGCTCCTCCTTTCGATCCGACATCAAAAGCTCAGCAGGTTCAGCCCCACGGTGTCGCTGAATCTCCGGCCGATCTGGCCGTCCCAGACCTGCAAAAACAGCTCCAGGGTGGCGCTGATGGTACAGGCGGACAGGTGACCGGCGTGGACCTCTCCGGTGACCGGGCTGCCGATGGTGATGTGCAGGTGGAGGTAGGGCTTTCCCTCCTGGCGGGTCACGTTCCCCACCAGAGCGGAGATCTCATACTGCCCCTGATAGCGCTGGGAGTAGTATCTCTTCTCCACCGTATCAAAAATACCGATGGTCACATCGTTGGCCGCCCCCAGGGCGGAGACCGTCCCCAGTTGGACATTCTCCTGGTCCACCAGCCTGGTCAGGCAGTCCACCACCTCCTCGCCGGGGTCCAGACGCAGGGCAAAGCCCTGGGGAAATTGTCTGTATTCCATATCAAAGCACCTCAATTCTCTTTCTGCGCGGCGTTCAGCAATCCGTCCAAAAACTGGCAGGCGTTTTCCAAGTCGGTCTCATCCGGGTGGCCCTTGGCGATCCCGCCCACCAGCTTGAAGGGGCCGAAGGTGTCGTAGCCCCTACAGCCGAACCGCCCCACGATCTGGGCCCCCTTGGCCTTGACGATCTCCTCGATGGCCTTGGTCCCGTTGCTGCCACCATAGGTGGACAGGAAGAACACCTTCCTGCCCTCCGGCAGGCAGGTCCTGGCAGATTCCAGCACGCTCTCGTGGAATTTTCCGAAGTAGATCCCAGAGGCGAAGCCGATCAGATCATAGCCGCTCAGGTCGGCGCTTTTGGTGACAGCGGCGTCGATGAGGTCCACGTCCCGCCCCTGAGCGATGGCCTCCGCCAGCTTCCTCGTGTTGCCGTGGTGGGCGGAGTAGCAGACGATGACAGTTTTCATAGTTGGCAGTCTCCTATTTTTCGGTCCTTGAAATAGTATTCCCAGTCGCGGTCGTCCACCTCCCGAAGGATCCGGCAGGGGCTGCCCGCGGCCACCACTTAAGAAAAAGCCGCAAACGGTATCCGTTTGCGGCTTTTCGCGAATGTTACTCCGCAGCGGCTTCCTCCACGATGGAGACCTGCTTGCGGTCCTTGCCCAGGCGCTGGAACCTCACCCGGCCGGACTTCATAGCGAACAGGGTGTCGTCGCTGCCCTTGCCCACGTTGACGCCGGGGTGGATGTGGGTGCCCCGCTGGCGGACCAGGATGTTGCCGGCCAGGACGAACTGGCCGTCGCCCCGCTTCACGCCCAGGCGCTTGGCCTTGGAATCGCGGCCGTTGCGGGTGGAGCCCACGCCCTTTTTATGGGCGAAGAACTGTAAACCGATATTCAGCATCTCTTACACCTCCAAGACGATGATATTTTCAGGGTGCTCCTCAGCCAACTGGACACAGTGGAGCATGAGGGCGGCCATCAGGGCCTGACAGATGCTCTCATTGGTCTGGTCCAGGGCCTTGGGGAGCTTGAGGGAGAGGAACGCGTCCTTTTCCCGCACCTTCACCGGGGCCTCCAGGCCCAGCACGTCGTTGACGGCGTGGTCGGTGAGGCGGACGGCGCTGGTGAGGGCGGCGCAGACGATGTCCTCGCCCAAGGGGGCGTAGCCGCTGTGGCCCTGCATCTCGAAGCCCGCGATCCGGCTGCCCTCAGAATGGAACGTGACGGTAGTCATCAGGCCTTGATAGCGCCAATCTCCACCTTAGTGTAGGGCTGACGGTGGCCCTGGCGCTTCCGATAGCCCTTCTTGGGGGTGTACTTGAAGATGCGGATCTTCTTGCCCTTGCCGTTCTTGACTACGGTAGCGGCCACAGAAGCGCCCTCCACGGTGGGAGCGCCGAAGGTGGCCTTGTCGCCGTCCAGGACCGCCAGCACCTTGTCGAAGGTGATGGCCTGGCCGGCCTCGGCGTCCAGCTTCTCGATGAACAGAGTGTCTCCCTCTGCCACCTTATACTGCTTTCCGCCGGTCACGATGATCGCCTGCATGATATTCAACTCCTTTATGACGGGCTCGCTCTCATAGGCGGGGACGTCCCTCTTGCATACCCACTCGATGCGGCTTTGATATTTTATCAATAGGATGGGCCGGTGTCAAGTGTTTTGTCAAGTATTTTCAGAATCTTTTTCTGGCAGGCAGAGCCTGGCGTCTGGAGCAAGGCCCCCGGGAGACCCCAGGGGCCTTGGATGTTGGGTGTTCGATTAGTAGCGGGAGTAGACATAGGTCTCAGCACGCTGAGTTTGGCTCCACTCAGCAACATTATCTTTCCGATTCCACCACACTTTTTTGCTAGAATTCCCATTACAGCATATATATTCGTTAGCGGACTGCATATCCGTCACAAACACGACATGATCATATCCATCAGAACTATCTTTCCACCAGATAACATCTCCTACCTTGAGATTATCAAAATCTTGATGTTTCTTTACAGGAGCATTTTTCCCGAAAATATAGTCAGACAAACCGGCCGAAAAAGAATTACAACCACTAGCCCATCCCTTTCCAAAAAACGGTGTTACATATTTATAAGTCTCACCGGTTGTCCATGCTGTCCCATCCGGCATCCCTTTCTCCGCCTCAGCCAGCATCGCCTTGATATTCTCCTTGGTGATAGGCTTGCCATTGGTCAGGTAGCCCTCATAGTACTTGGGAGCCTCAGCATTCAGCCGATTCATCATCTGCTGCACGTTCTCACTGCCCTGGAACGCAAAGGGGCTGCGGGTGATCTCGGTGGGGGTATCACCAGTGTTATCGCCAGTATTATCACCAGGGCCATCACCAGAACCATCCCCAGTATCCTTCATCTCATCCAGCTTGATCAGGACAACGCAAGCCTGCGCACGATTCAGAGCACCGGTGCCGCCAAAGGTGCCAGCAGAATCCATGCCAGACAGAACGCCACAGGCCTTGGCCAGCAGCACAGCATTCCGATACTGCTTGGGAATATCCCAGTAGTCAGGGGTCTTGTCCATCTGGTCAGCCTGCTCACTCGCACTGGGCAGCTTAGCATTGATCTTCTTCAGGGCATTGGCCGCCATCAGAGCCATCTCATACCGGTTCATGAACTGGCCCACATAGTCCCCGTCCGTCTCGTGGCCAACAACATTGGTCCCGTCCAGCAGGCCCTTCTGGGACGCAATGGTGGTAAAGGGTGCA
This sequence comes from bacterium 1xD42-67, assembly GCA_003612335.1. Taxonomy (GTDB): domain Bacteria; phylum Bacillota; class Clostridia; order Oscillospirales; family Oscillospiraceae; genus Lawsonibacter. The sequence continues at coordinate 35 of RAYO01000033.1, read as the reverse complement.
TACCACGAGTCCTTGGGACCATTATAGGACTCATA
>RAYO01000032.1 GCA_003612335.1 bacterium 1xD42-67 | reverse complement strand
TGAAAAAGTACACCTTTTCAGATCGGAGGCTGTTCCCTTTTGCACAGCAGGAAGGCCATGACCGTTTTGGGAAGCGGGTCATGGCCTTTCCACAGTTGCGGGGGAGGCGGGAGCGGCCGGAGCGGCCGGCTGTCCTTGGGCATCAGCTGGCTCGATCCTGCTCCTCCATATCAACTATCGACGAAGACCGGTCCCTGTGGACGCGTTTTTTTGAGGGTTTTTTGAGAGATTTCATCCACTCTCTCCTTGACGGCGGCGGAGGGCATGTGGTATAATACCGTTTCGTGGCGGTAGGGGCACCATGCCCTTTTACCCGATGAAAGTTCCCCGGACAGGGGAGAAGGAGGGCGCCGAGGATGATCCCAGAACTCAGCGGTCCCAACAAAGTCGTGGGGGCCAAACAGGTCAGGCGGGCCTTGAAGGACGGCCGGGCCGCCCGGCTGTATATGGCCATGGATGCCGACCCCCGTCTTCTCCAGCCCCTGGTGCAGGCAGCGGTGAACCGGCAGGTGCCGGTGAGCCAGGTGCCCACTATGAAGGAGCTGGGCGCCTCCTGCGGAATCGCCGTGGGGGCCGCCGTGGCGGTTTTAACGAAAGAGGGATAAAAATTCCCAATTTTGTTAAAATATATATCACGCCCCGACACGGGGCAGAATTGAGGAAAGGAGGAAACCCATCCATGCCTACTTTCAACCAGCTGGTGCGCAAGGGCCGCACTCAGGCGGCGTACAAGTCCACCTCCCCCGCTCTTCAGCATGGTCTGAACACCCTGAAGAACCGGAGCACCGACCTGCCCTCTCCCCAGAAGAGAGGCGTCTGCACCGCCGTGCGTACTTCCACCCCCAAGAAGCCCAACTCGGCCCTTCGTAAGATCGCCCGTGTGAAGCTGACCAACGGGATGGAGGTCACCGCCTATATCCCCGGCGTGGGCCACAACCTGCAGGAGCACTCCGTGGTCATGATCCGCGGCGGCCGTGTCAAGGACCTGCCCGGCGTGCGCTACCACATCATCCGCGGCACTCTGGACACCCAGGGCGTCAGCGGCCGTATGCAGGCCCGCTCCAAGTACGGTGCCAAGCGGCCCAAGGGAGCCAAGAAGAAGTGATCGATGGCTCCGCACCAAGATTGCATTGTGCGTACGCGCAAGGCAAGAGCCTTGCCGGGCGTTTACCATATATATGGGTAGACCTCGGACAGGCATTACACGCAGTCCAAACGGCGCGCCGTTTGGGGTACGAGTACCTATGATCTCTATTTAATTAAGAAGGAGGGAAGCAAAGTGCCCAGAAGAGGAAATGTACCCAAGCGGGAGATCTTGCCCGACCCGCTCTACAACTCCGTTCTAGTCACCAAGCTCACCAACAGCATCATGCTGGATGGCAAGAAGGGCGTAGCACAGAAGGTCGTCTACGGCGCCTTCGAGATCATCAAGGACAAGACCGGCAAAGAGCCCATGGAGGTCTATACCCAGGCTCTTGAGAACATCATGCCCTCCCTGGAGGTCAAGGCCCGCCGTGTGGGCGGCGCCACCTACCAGGTGCCGATCGAGGTCCGGCCCGAGCGCCGGCAGACCCTGGGTCTGCGCTGGCTGACCACCTACGCCCGCAACCGGGGCGAGAAGACCATGAAGGAGCGGCTGGCCGGCGAGATCATGGACGCGGCCAACAACACCGGCTCCGCTGTGAAGAAGCGCGAGGACACCCATAAGATGGCCGAGTCCAACAAGGCGTTCGCTCACTACCGCTGGTAATGAAGGAGCACAGACAGTATGCCTAGAAAAGTTTCTCTGGAGAATACCCGGAACATCGGGATCATGGCCCACATCGACGCGGGCAAGACCACGACCACCGAGCGTATCCTCTATTACACCGGCGTCAACTACAAGATCGGCGAGACCCACGAGGGCACCGCCACCATGGACTGGATGGCCCAGGAGCAGGAGCGCGGCATCACCATCACCTCCGCCGCCACCACCTGCTACTGGAAGGGCACCAAGGATCAGTTCCCCCAGACCCGGATCAACATCATCGACACCCCGGGCCACGTGGACTTCACCGTTGAGGTGGAGCGCTCCCTGCGCGTGCTGGACGGCTCTGTGACCGTCATGTGCGCCAAGGGCGGCGTGGAGCCCCAGTCCGAGACCGTCTGGCGCCAGGCCGACCACTACAAGGTCCCCCGGATGATCTATGTCAACAAGATGGACATCATGGGCGCCGACTTCTACCACGTGCTGGACATGATCCACGACCGGCTCAAGTGCAACGCCGTGCCCATCCAGCTGCCCATCGGCTCCGAGGAGACCTTCAAGGGCATTATCGACCTGGTGGAGATGAAGGCTGATATCTACTATGACGACCTGGGCAAGGACATGCGGGTGGAGGATATCCCCGCCGACATGGAGGAGAAGGCCCAGGAATACCGCTCCAAGCTGCTGGACGCCTGCGCCGACATCGACGAGGAGATCATGATGCTGGTGCTGGACGAGCAGCCCGTCCCCGAGGAGATGATCCGCAAGGCGCTGCGCAAGGGCACCATCGACAACGCTCTGGTCCCGGTGGTCTGCGGCACCTCCTACAAGAACAAGGGGGTCCAGAAGCTGCTGGACGCCATCGTGGACTATATGCCCTCCCCCCTGGATATCCCCGCCATCCGGGGCGTGGACCCCGATACGGAGGAGGAGGACGAGCGTCCCGCCGACGACAACGCCCCCTTCTCCGCCCTGGCCTTCAAGATCGCCACCGACCCCTATGTGGGACGGCTGTCCTTCGTCCGGGTCTACTCCGGTATGCTGAATACCGGCACCTCGGTGCTGAACAGCACCAAAAAGCAGAAGGAGCGCATTGGCCGCATCCTCCAGATGCACGCCAACCACCGGGAGGACATCGAGACGGTCTACTCCGGCGACATCGCCGCCGTCATCGGCCTGAAGAACTCCACCACCGGCGACACCCTCTGCGACGAGAAGCACCCCATCATCCTGGAGTCCATGGAGTTCCCTGAGCCGGTTATCCGGGTGGCCATTGAGCCCAAGACCAAGGCCGGTCAGGAGAAGATGGGCATCGCCCTGATGAAGCTGGCCGAGGAGGACCCCACCTTCAAGACCTACACCGACGAGGAGACGGGCCAGACCATCATCGCCGGCATGGGCGAGCTCCATCTGGAGATCATCGTGGACCGTCTGCTCCGTGAGTACAAGGTGGAGGCCAACGTGGGCGCGCCCCAGGTGGCCTACAAGGAGACCATCACCAAGAGCACCGAGCAGGACACCAAGTACGCCCGCCAGTCCGGCGGCAAGGGCCAATATGGCCACGTCAAGATCCGGGTGGAGCCCAACGAGCCCGGCGCGGGCTACGTCTTTGAGAACGCCATTGTGGGCGGCGCCATCCCCAAGGAGTATATCCCCGCCGTGGACGCGGGCATCCAGGGGGCCATGCAGGCCGGCGTGTTGGCCGGCTACCCCGTGGTGGACGTGAAGGTCACCCTGTACGACGGCTCCTTCCACGAGGTGGACTCCTCGGAAATGGCCTTCAAGATCGCCGGTTCCATGGCCTTCAAGGAGGCCTGCCGCAAGGCCGGCCCCGTACTGCTGGAGCCCCTGATGAAGGTGGACGTGATCGTCCCCGACGACTATCTGGGCAATGTCATCGGCGACCTGAACAGTCGCCGGGGCCAGATCCAGGGCCAGGAGAACCGCACCGGTGCCACCCAGGTGGACAGTCTGGTGCCGCTGGCCAACATGTTCGGCTACGCCACCGACCTGCGGTCCTCCACCCAGGGCCGCGGCCAGTACTCCATGGAGCCTCACAGCTACGTGCAGATCCCCAAGAACATCGCAGAGAAGATCGTGGCCGAGCGCGGCCGCAGCCAAGACTGATCTTTGGCTGGACCGCCCGTCTGCAAAAAATAGGGTTGCAATTATGGACAGGATAGGATAGAATGTCCATGATACGTCCACAGCCCACCAACGCGAAAAGCATAACTGTAATATAAGGAGGAAACATCCAATGGCTAAGGCAAAATTCGAGCGTACCAAGCCCCATGTCAACATCGGCACCATCGGTCACGTCGACCACGGCAAGACCACTCTGACCGCCGCGATCACCAAGTATCTGGCTCTGAAGGGCCAGGCCCAGTATGAGGACTACTCCAGCATCGATAAAGCTCCCGAGGAGCGCGAGCGCGGCATCACCATCAACACCGCCCACGTGGAGTATGAGACCGACGCCCGGCACTATGCCCACGTGGACTGCCCGGGCCACGCCGACTATATCAAGAACATGATCACCGGCGCTGCGCAGATGGACGGTGCGATCCTGGTCATCGCCGCCACTGACGGCCCCATGGCCCAGACCAAGGAGCACATCCTGCTGGCCCGCCAGGTGGGCGTGCCCGCTATGGTCGTCTTCCTGAACAAGTGCGACCAGGTGGATGACGAGGAGCTGCTGGAGCTGGTGGAGATGGAGGTCCGTGAGACCCTGTCCAGCTACGAGTTCCCCGGCGACGACATCCCCATCATCAAGGGCTCCGCCCTGAACGCCCTGACCTGCGAGTCCGGCGACGTGAACGACGCCGACTTTGCCTGCATCAAGGAGCTGATGGACGCTGTCGACAGCTATATCCCCACTCCTCCCCGCGACGACTCCCTGCCCTTCCTGATGCCCGTCGAGGACGTGTTCACCATCTCCGGCCGCGGCACCGTGGCCACCGGCCGTGTGGAGCGCGGCCAGCTGAAGGCCGGCGAGACCGTGGAGATCGTGGGTCTGTCTGAGGAGAAGAAGAGCACCGTCGTCACCTCCATGGAGATGTTCCGCAAGACCCTGGACTTCATCGAGGCCGGCGACAACGCTGGCTGCCTGCTGCGCGGTGTCGCGAAGACCGACATCGAGCGCGGCCAGGTGCTGTGCAAGCCCGGCTCTATCCACCCCCACACCAAGTTCAAGGGCCAGGTCTATGTCCTGTCCAAGGACGAGGGCGGCCGTCACACCCCCTTCTTCAACAACTATCGGCCCCAGTTCTACTTCCGCACCACCGACGTGACCGGCATCATCACTCTGCCCGAGGGCACCGAGATGTGCATGCCCGGCGACAACGTGGACATGGACGTGGAGCTGATCACCCCCATCGCTATCGAGAACGGCCTGCGTTTCGCCATCCGTGAGGGCGGCCGCACTGTCGGCTCCGGCGTGGTCATCGGCATCAACGAGTAAGATCATATCGCCAAAAAAGGACGGGCTCCGGCCCGTCCTTTTTCTGTTCATCCACGTCATGGTGTGAAGGGCATCCTTCCTGGCCGCGGGATCCTCGCTCACCGCTCCTCCGGGTAGACCACCCCCCACTCCCGGCGCAGAGCGGTCATCAGCTCCATCACGTCGGCGGTGAGGGGGAGGGACATGTCCCCGCCCTCCCGGACGGCTCGCTCCATGTCCTCTACCTCGTAGCACAGGGCGTCGGCGGTCCTGCCGGCCCGGACCAGTTCCCGGGCCCCGGTCTGGGCGTCCACGATGACCGCCTCGTCGGCCCGGGGGTATCCGGAGATCTCGATATAGCCTCTCTCGCAGGAGATCACGCCCCGTTTGGGCTGCCTGGCGTGGAGGGACAGCGTCGCTGTCACCAGCTGCCCCTCTCTGTTGGACATGGCGATGGCGGCGCTCTCGTCCACTCCAGTGGGGGCCTTGCGGACGAAGGACTTGATCTGATCCGGATTGGAATCCAGGAACAGCCGGGCCAGAGACAGGGCGTAGACCCCGATGTCCAGCATGGCGCCTCCTGCCAGGTCGGGGGAGAAGAAGCGGTTCTTCATGTCATAGTCCTTGAAGCTGCCGAAATTGAGCTGGATCAGCTCCACCCGGCCCAGGTCCCCGGAGCCGACCCGCTCCAGAAGGGCCCGGTAGAGGGGCATATGGTAGATGGTCATGGCCTCGGCCAGCACCACCCGGTGCTCCCGAGCCAGTCCCATCGCCCGGGCCAGCTCCTCGCTGTTGAGGGTGATGGCCTTCTCGCACAGCACGTGCTTGCCCTGGGACAGAGCCTTTTCCAGATATGTGATGTGAGTGTTGTGGGGGGTGGCGAGGTAGATGATGTCGATCTCCGGGTCGGTGAACATCTCGCCGCAGTCCTGGTAGACTTTGGGGATCCCATATTTTTGGGCGAAGGCGGCGGTCTTCGCCGGGGTGCGGCTGCCCACGGCGTCCAGAGCGCGTCCCATAGACTGGAACGCCTCAGCCATCTGGTGGGCGATGGTCCCCGTGCCCAGCACGGCCCAGCGCAGTTTGTCATCCATACTCATGATCCCTGCCTTTCTCTTTTCCTGTGGGGCGTTTCGCCCTGCGGAGGTATCATATCATATTTTTCCCCGCCGGTACAGCCCTGGCCGGGATATTTTGGATGCCCCTTGGGAGGGATCTTTTCCGCCGGTCTGTAGAAAAAAGGATGGGATCCCCTTTACAAGGAGGAATCTCCGCATTATACTAGAAAGCGGTCCCGATATGCTGGGATCCGCCGCCGTCCTGGGTGAGGAGATCCTGTTCCGGACAGCGGCGAATGATACGATACGGATAAGGAGGGCGGACCCATGGAGAGGAGCATCCCTGAACTGAAAGAACGGATCCGAGCTGGGCGGGGCAAGATCCCGGCCCAAAAGGTGATTCGAGGCGGCCAACTGGTCAATGTCATGTCCAGTGAGATCTATCCCGCCGACGTGGCGGTCTACAAGGACATGATCGCCGCGGTGGGGGACGTGGAGGACTATATCGGTCCCGAGACCGAGATCATCGACGCGAAGGGACAGTATCTGGTCCCTGGTATGATCGACGGCCACATCCACAGCGAATGCAGCAAGCTGAGCATCACCAGCTATGCCAAGGCGGTGGTGCCCCACGGCACCACCAGCATGATCTCCGGCCTGGACGAGTATATCTCGGTCTCCGGTCTGGAGGGACTGAAAGAGGTCCTGGCCGAGGTGGAGGCCAGCCCCCTGAAGGTGTTCTGGGGCGCGCCCTACAAGACCCCGTACACCGTCCCCCAGTCCACCGTGGCCTATAACTTCACCAAGGAGACCCACGCCCAGGTCCAGCAGTGGCCCGAGTGCTTCGGTGTGTGGGAGACGGTGCGGGAGTTCCTCCAGGAGGAGGACGAGGATACCCTGGGGGCCATCTCTCTGGCCTTCCGCAACCGCCTGCCCGTCTTCGGCTGTGCCCCCATGGCCCGGGGCAACGACCTCAACGGGTATCTGTGCGGCGGGGTCCGCCTGGACCACGAGAGCTACGACCACGAGGAGGTCGTGGAGAAGATGCGCAAGGGGATGCACATGCTGATCCGGGAGTCCTGCGTCACCCACTTCCTGGCGGAGAACATCCGGGCGGTCACCGAGGTCAACCCCGCCTTCGCCCGCCGGGTGAGCTTCTGCACCGACGACGTCACCGCCACCGATATCCTCTCCAAGGGCCACCTGGACAACGTGGTCCGGCTGGCCATGGACGCCGGTGTGGACCCCATGACCGCCATCCAGATGGCCACCATCAACAGCGCCGAGGCCTACCGGATCGATCACCTGGTGGGCTCCATCTGTCCGGGACGGATCGCCGATATCCTCTTTGTGGGCGACCTGAAGAGGTTCGACATCCGGCGGGTGATGACCAACGGCGCCATGGTGGCGGAGGATGAGCGGCTGTCCTACGACCTGAAGGCTCCGGAGCGCAGCCCCGTCCTGAAGGGCGCTCTCAAGTGCGCCCTCACCACCCCCGACACCTTCACCTACCACGTGGACATCCAAAGCGGCACTGCCGACGTGCTGGCCATGGATGTGAAGGGCCCCTTCGTCCGCAAGCGCCGGGACGTCACCCTGAAGGTGGAGGGCGGCGTGGTCCTCCCCGACCCGGACCAGGACGTGGCCCTGGTGTCTGTGCTGGAGCGGTTCGGCCGCAACGGCAACAAGTCTCTGGCCTTCTGCTCCGGCTGGAAGCTGAAGAGGGGGGCCATGGCCTCCTCCGCCGCCCCCGACGACAACGACCTGGTGGTCATGGGGGCCAGCCCGGAGGACATGTCCATCGCCGCCAACTACCTGATCGAACAGGGAGGCGGCCAGGTAGTGGTGGCCGATGGAGAGATCCTGGAGTTCCTGCCCCTGCCTGTGGGGGGGATCGTCAGCGACTGTGAGCCCCAGGAGATGGCCGAGCAGGAGGCCAGGATCGACGCGGCCGCCCGCTCTCTGGGCTCCGACCTGCCCAACCCCATGATGTATATGTTCTTCCTGCCCATCACCGCCATCCCCGACTACGCCATCACCGACGTGGGCCCGGTGGACTATGTGAATCTGACCACCTTCGACCCCATCCAGAAGCTGACGGAGGCATGATATGACGAAAGAAGCGCTGAAAAAGCTGATCCAGACCGCCGCTGGGACCATCCCTGCGGACACTGTGATCAAGAACTGCAAGGTCTTCAATGTGTTCACCGGACAGTTCGTCCAGGGGGACATCGCCCTGTGCGGCGGCCAGATCGCCGGTGTGGGCGCCTACTCCGGAGAGGAAGAGGTGGACGCCGGCGGGCGGTATGCCGTCCCCGGCTTCATCGACAGCCATATCCACATCGAGTCCTCCTACCTCTCCCCGGAGGAGCTGGGCCGGCTGCTGGTCCCCCATGGGGGCACCACCATCATCGCCGACCCCCATGAGATCGTCAACGTCTGCGGGATCCGCGGCCTGGACTATATGATGGCGGCGGCGGAGAACACCGCCCTGGATGTGGAGTTCATGCTCCCCTCCTGTGTCCCCGCAACCCCCTTCGAGCATGCGGGGGCGGTCATCGACGCCCCCCAGATGGCCGAGCCCATCCGGCGGGACAAGATCCTGGGCCTGGGGGAGTTCATGAACTTCCCCGGGGTGGTGGACGCTGACGACATGGTGCTGGACAAGCTGATGGCCGCCAAGGAGGCGGGCAAGCTGATCGACGGCCACTCCCCGGGCCTGTCCGGCCTGGCCCTCAACGGCTATGCCGCCGCCCGGATCCAGGGGGACCACGAGTGCTCCACCGTGGAGGACATGGAGGCCCGCCTGTCCCTGGGCATGTACGTCCTCCTGCGCCAGGGCTCCGCCTGCCATGACCTGCGTGCCCTGATCAAGGGGGTCACCCCCGAGAACAGCCGCCGGTGTCTGCTGTGCTCCGATGACCGCCAGCCCAGGACCATCCTGGACCAGGGCCATCTGGACGACCACCTGCGGATCTGCGTGGAGGAGGGGCTGGACCCGGCCACCGCGCTGCGGATGGCCACCCTCAACGCCGCCGAGTGCTTCCGCCTCTATGACCGGGGGGCCATCGCCCCGGGCTACCGGGCGGACATCGTGCTGCTGGACGACCTGGAAGAGTTCCATGTGGACCGGGTGTGGATCCGGGGGGTGCTGGCCGCAGAGAAGGGGGAGTATCTCCTGCCTGTGGAGCACTGTCCCATCGACGATGTGATGAGCAGCGTCCACATCCGAGATTTCTCCGTGGAGCGGCTGAAGATGCACCTGAAGAGCGGACACGTCCACACCATCCAGATCCAGCCCGGCGGGGTGGTCACCAAGAAGGGGACCGCCCACATCCCCCTGGACGAAGCGGGCGAGTTCCTCTGGTCCAAAGACCGGGACATCGCCAAGGTGGCCGTGGTGGAGCGCCACCACGAGACGGGGAACGTGGCCTGCGCCTTTTTGGAGGGCTACGGGATCCAGGAGGGGGCCATCGCCCTGTCCATCGCCCACGACTCCCACAATGTGATCGTGGTGGGGGTCAGCGACGAGGAGATGGCCTTCGCGGTGGAGCGCCTGAAGGAGCAGGGGGGCGGCATCGTCCTGGTGAAGGACGGGAAGATCGTGGACTCCATGCCCATGCCCATCGCCGGACTGATGAGCGACCAGTCCGGCCAGTGGGTGGCGGAGAAGCTGGAGTCCATCCACGAGAACGCCTATCGAGAGCTGGGGATCCACCGCAGCGTGGAGCCTGTGATGACGCTGTGCTTCATGTCCCTGGCGGTGATCCCCGAGCTGAAGCTCACTGATATGGGCCTCTTCGACGTGACCCGGTTCCAGTTCATCCCGGTAGAAGCGGAAGGATAAGAGAGAAAGGAACGTATATATGAGCGAAGGAAAAGCGATGGTCCCACTGTTCCGGCGGGGCGATATCGGCGGCATCTCCTATGCGGTGACCAACAATATCGTCAATTATCTGATCGTGATCGCCACCCTCACCGGCGTGCTGGGCTGGCCTAACGAGGTGGTCTTCGGCTATGTGGTGCCAGGCATGTCCATCGGCCTGATGCTGGGCTGCTTCTACTACGCCTGGATGGGCTGGAAGCTGTCGAAGAAGGAGGGGCGGGCCGACGTCACCGCCCTGCCCTCCGGGGTGTCCACCCCGGCCATGTTCGTGATCCTCTACGGGGTGATCATGCCCCTGAGTTATTCTCTGGAGGACCCCATGCTCGCCTGGTCGGCCGCCATGGCGGCCTGCTTCATCGGCGGATTCGTGGAGTTCTGCGGAGGCTTCATCGGCCCCTGGATGAAACAGCGGATCCCCCGGGCGGCCCTGCTGGGCACCGTAGCAGGGATCGGCTTCATCTGGATGGCCACCCAGGGGGTGTTCGATATCTTCGGCGATCCACTGGTGGGCCTGCCCGTCCTCTTCGTGGCCATGGTGGGCATCTTTGGCGGCTATCTGTTCCCCAAGAAGATCCCGCCCCTGGTGGTGGCCATCGTGGGGGGCGTGGTCTACGCCCTGTGTCTGGGCCGCACCTCCTTCGACTTCAGCGGTGTAGGCTTCTACTTCCCGAATCCCACCAACAGCATCCAGTATATGATCGACGGTTTCACCATCGTGATCCCCTACCTGACCATCATCATCCCGGTGGAGATCTACAACTTCATCGAGACCATGGACAATGTGGAGGCGTCCAACGCCGCCGGAGATGCCTACAATGTGCGGGAGGCCCAGTTCGCCGACGGCATCTGTACGATGATCTCCGCCCTCTTCGGCGGGATCATCCCCAACACCGTGTGGCTGGGCCACGCCGGCCTGAAGAAGTCCAACGCCGGGATCGGCTATTCCATCGTCTCCGGCGTCCTGCTGGGCGCCGCCGGGATCTTCGGCCTGTTCACCTTCCTGAGCAGTCTGGTGCCCCCCGCCGTCTGCGCCATCACCTTCCTGTGGTGCGCCGTGGTCATGGTGGCGCAGGCGTTCAAGGACTGTGAGCGGAAGCACTACGCCGCCATCGGCATCGCCATGGTCCCCTCGGTGGCTGACTATCTGTATACCCAGGTCACCGGCGCCGCCGGTCTGGCCGACTACTGGACCGAGGTGCTCCCCTCCGGGATCAACGACTTCGCCCCGGAGGTCCACCAGATGCTCATCGATGCCGGCGTCATGTGGAACGGTGTGGCCGCCACCAAGGCCGGCGCCATCCTGATCGGGATCCTGCTGGGCACCATGACCGTGTTCATCATCGACAAGAAGCTGGACCGGGCGGCCCTCACCGCCGGGGTGGGCTATGTGCTGGCCGCGCTGGGCTTCATCCACAGCGCTGCCCTGGGCCTCTATCCCACCTCGCCCTATGCTTTGGGCTACCTGGTGATCGCGGTGCTGGCCCTCCTGCTCCACATGGGCCGCAAGACCTGGTTCCAGGGCCCGGACGACTTCGAGTACGTCTGATCCCCTGTGTCAGACAACGGATCCCGCCGGCTGGCGGGATCCGGTCTTTTCCTGCACTTGCAACTGCCGCTCCGGTGTGGTATAGTTGGCGTGGCCGCAAAGCGGCCTGCGCCAGACTTCATAGTCAGCGTATAGGCTTTGCCCGCCAGCGGCTCTGCCGCTGGTCGAAGATCGGTCTTACCGATCTTCAAGTGTGCTGACTATATAAATAGGGTGACCTGTGTGATACGCTGTGGATATGAGGGACGATCTTGTGGATGTGAGCTTGGAGAGACGAAAAAAGCTGGCCTATGTGGCCAGGCGCTACTATCTGGAGGACCAGAAGCAGAGCGACATTGCCCGGGAGCTGGGGGTGTCCCGGCCGCTGGTCAGCCGGATGCTGTCCGAGGCCCGGGAGCTTGGCATCGTAGAGATCGCCGTCCACGAGCCGGGGGCCCGGGAGGCTCGTCTGCTGGAGCGGCTGCGGCTGTCCGGTCCCATCCGGGGCGGGGTCCTGGTGGAGGACGGGCCGGACAACGACGCCACCAACCGCGCCCTCTCCCAGGGGGCGGTGGAGCTGCTGGAACAGCTGGGGTCCCGCCAGCTGGGAGTGGGCTGGGGCTATCTGATCGGTCAGCTGGTGACCTGGCTGGAGGAGAATCCCCGGCCGGACAGTACTGTCACCGATATCTGTCCGCTGGTGGGCAACGCCAGCATCCCCGCCCGCAACTATCAGTCCAATGAGAATGTCCGGCTGATGGCCCAGCAGCTGGGGGCCGTGCCCCACTTCCTCTATCTCCCGGCCCTGCCGGAGAGCCTGGAGGAGAAACAGGTGCTGTGCTCCACTGAGGTCTACCGCCAGATCTGCCAGCAGTGGGAAGAGCTGGACACGGCGCTGGTCAACATCGGGGATTATCCCTCCAGTCCCGACTTCGCCTCTCTGGTCCGATACGGCGGTCTGCTCCAGCAGCAGCGGGCCTGCGGACGGATGCTGATCTACTACTTCAACGAGGAGGGGACCGTGATCCGGTCGGACCAGGATCCGGCCATCCAGATCCCCATCGATATTTTGAGGCGATGCCCCAATATCATCGGTGTCTGCTCCGCCAACACCAGCGCCAAGGCCCTGGGCGGAGCCCTCCGGTCCGGATCTTTCACCCACATCGTGGCCCGGGGAGAGCTGGTGAGAGGGCTGCTGGATGGATGAGGGGACAGGACCGCTCTCCAGGCGTGACCGCCTGGGGAGCTTTTTTTGTGGGATCAGCACGATCTTCGGGGCGGATATCTGTGTAGGATAGGGAATAGGAACTTTGCATTGACTTATGTAACTTTATATGATATCATCTTTAACAGATGTTACATCCGTCGCGAGAGGAGGTGAAGAGAGATGACGAAGGAAGGATTTGCGGTACGTCTGAAGAACGCCTGTGCCTGTGTGGCGGCGGCGGAGGGGGAGCTGACCGAGATCGACTCCCGGTTCGGCGATGCCGACCACGGCCTGACCATGGCCAAGATCGCCAAAGCCATTTCCGATGCGGTAGAGGGGTCGGAGGGCGGCATCCGGTCCATGCTGGACGACGCGGCCATGGCGGTGATGACGCTGAACGGCGGCAGTGCCGTCCCCCTGTGGAACACCTGGCTGGACGGGATGCAGGAGGCGGCCCCCGCAGGGGATGAGACCGATGTGGCCGGGATCCAGGCCATCTTCGCCAAGGCGCTGGAGGAGCTGGACGACATGTCTGGGGCCAAGGTGGGGGACAAGACCATGATGGATGCCCTGATCCCCGCCAGTCAGGCGATCGCTGCCTACAGCGGCAGTGATGAGGACGGGCTCTTTGCCGCCGCCGCCAAGGCTGCGGCAGAGGGGGCCGAGGCCAGCAAGGGCTTCGTGTCCAAGTTCGGCCGGGCGAAGAGCTATGGTGAGAAGACCATCGGCACTCCGGACGCCGGGGCGATGTCCATGTCCTATTTCTTCCAAGGTCTGGCGCAGACCTAAAAATCTGATCGAGAGGTAGTCCGATATGAAAATGAAGAAGTTCATCAACGCCCCCGAGACCATCACAGACGAGGAGCTCATCGGCCTGGGCCTGGCCTGGCCCGACATCCTGGATGTGGACGGCCATCTGGTGATCAGCAAGGATCTGGCTGACGCCGACCGTGTGACCATCGTCACCTACGGCGGCTCGGGCCACGAGCCCGCCCAGGCGGGCTTTGTGGGCAAAGGGATGCTGGACATCCAGGCCGTGGGCGACATCTTCGCCGCCCCCAACGGCCAGCTGGTGTTCGATGCCATGAAGCGGGCCGACAAGGGCCATGGCGTCCTGCTCCTCACCCTCAACTACGCCGGCGACCAGCTGGCCGGCAAGCAGGCCATGAAGCTGGCCCAGAAGGCGGGGCTGAACGTCCGCCAGGTCATCACCGGCGAGGAGATCCAGTACGACCCCAACGGCGAGGACAACAAGCGGGGCTTGGCCGGCGCGGTGGCCCTGTACCACATCGCCGCCGCTGCCGCCCGGGAGGGCAAGAGCCTGGACGAGGTGGCCGCCATCGCCCAGCGGTACGCTGACAACATGGCCTCCATCACGGTCAAATCCACCGACGCCACCCATCCCCAGAACGCCATGTCCTTCGGCGACCTGGGCGAGACCGACATGATGGAGATCGGGGCTGGCCAGCACGGCGAGGGCGGCGGCGTCCGGGTGCCCATGATGTCCTCCAAGGACACTGTGGCCACTGTGGCCGAGGCGCTGTGCAAGAGCCTGGACCTGAAGGCCGGAGACAAGACCTTCGTGATGATCAACGGCTGCGGGGCCACCACCATGATGGAGATGCTGGTGCTCTTCAAAGATACGGTGGAGTTCCTGAAGGCCAAGGGCGTAGAGGTGGTCGCCAGCATGGTGGGCGAGATCCTCACCGTACAGGAGGCCGGCGGCTTCCAGATGGATATCGCCAAGTGGGACGAGGAGTTCATCCGCCTGTGGAGCGCCCCCTGTCACACCCCAGCCTACAGCAAGGAGTAAGAGATGGCCGACAATATTGGAAACAAGGCGGCCCACGACTACCACCTGGACGTCCCTGCGGCTCAGGAGGGCTTCTATGTCAAGGGAGCGGCCCACTGTGGCTGGGGGATGAAGGCCCGGCTGGCCCGGATGTTCCATCCCAAGTCGGGGAACACTGTCATGCTGGCCTTCGACCACGGCTACATCATGGGCCCCACCGCCGGGCTGGAGCGCATCGACCTGGTGATCCCGCCTCTGATCCCCTATGTGGACGTGCTCATGGGCACCCGGGGGGTCCTCCAGTCCTGCATCTCCCCCGCCGCCCGGGTGGGCCGGTGCCTCCGGGTGACCTACGATTCCACCATCCTCTACGACGACATGTCCAACGGCGGCGGCTTCGCCAGCGATATGGAGAACGCCCTGCGGATGGATGCCGACTGTGTGGCGGTGCAGACCTTCATCGGCGCCCCCGGCGAGAGCCGCTCCCTGGAGCTGCTCTCCCGCACCGCCGACGCCGGGGCCCGATACGGGGTGCCCACCCTGGGCGTAGTGGCGGTGGGCAAAGAGATGGAGCGCACCGAGCGGTTCTTTCTCCTGGCCACCCGGGTGCTGGCGGAGAACGGGGCCAACATCGTCAAGAGCTACTACTGCGAGGGCTTCGAGCGGGTGGCCGCCGCCTGTCCCGTGCCCATCGTCATCGCCGGGGGCAAGAAGCTGCCCGAGCTGGAGGCCCTGGAGATGGCATATAAGGCCATCTGTGAGGGGGCCCGCGGGGTGGATATGGGCCGGAACATCTTCCAGTCCGACTGTCCCGCCGGCATGGCCCAGGCCATCGGCAAGGTGGTCCACGAGGGCTATACCCCTGCCCAGGCCCACGAGGTCTATCTGGAGATCAAAGACAAAATGGAAAGGAGCACAGGGCATGTCCGCTGAGTATATGCACATTGGGATCCCCATCACCAACCGCAAGCCCAACATGACCTATAATGAGGGGGCCAAGTTCTGGGTGAGCCAGGTGGACGACTACGACTACAAGATCGAGTACCTGAAATTCGAGGAGGGCACCCCCTTCCCCGAGGAGATCCACCGCCACCCCCACGTAGCCTATAAGGTGGACGACCTGGAGAAGTACATCGCCGACGCCGACAGCGTGATCTGCGGGCCTATGGACGCCAATGACAAGGGCGACCGGCTGGCCTTCGTCTGGAAGGACGGTGCGATCCTGGAGCTGTATCAGGAGGCTTGAGCCCTGCATATCAGAGCCCGGTCAGACGGATCCGTCTGACCGGGCTCTCTCCTGTGTGGGGGACGGGAGGGCGTCCAGAAAATACATGTCTGCCGGAATCGTTCACTTGAAATAGGAGGGGATCTGTGGTAGAATAACGGCACTGTCAAAAATCATGATGTGGAGGAGGAGAAACGATGGGATATATGAAGAGATCGGTCAGAAAGGTGCGTCCCGTCTTCCTGGCGGCGGTATTGATCTTCACATTGGCGGGCTGCGGGAGCAAGAGCCCCTTGGACCCGAAGGACCCAGTGTCTTTGACTGTGTGGCACTATTATAACGGCTCCCAGCAGATGGCCTTCGACGCCCTGGTGGAGGAGTTCAACGACACGGTGGGCCGGGAGAAGGGCATCTATGTCCAGAGCTACTCCCAGGGCTCGGTGGGCGACCTGGAGACGGCGGTGCGGGACGCCATCAACGGCAAGGTAGGGGCAGACGCGATGCCCGACATCTTCTCTTCCTATGCGGATACCGCCTATGAGGTGGAGCAGGCGGGGGCTCTGGCCGACCTGTCCAGCTATCTCAGCCAGGAGGAGCTGGGCCGCTATGTGGACTCCTACATCGAGGAGGGACGGATCGCCGCTGACGGCACCCTTCGGATCTTCCCCACGGCCAAGTCCACCGAGATCATGATGCTCAACAAGACGGATTGGGAGCCCTTCGCGGCGGCGACAGGGACCACCCTGGAGGACCTCCGGACCATCGAAGGGGTGGTGGAGGCCGCTCAGGACTATTATGAGTGGACCGACGGCCTGACCCCCGATGTCCCGGAGGATGGGAAGGCCCTCTATGGAAGGGATTCCATGGCCAACTATTTCATCATCGGCATGAAGCAGCTGGG
Organism: bacterium 1xD42-67; assembly: GCA_003612335.1. GTDB lineage: Bacteria > Bacillota > Clostridia > Oscillospirales > Oscillospiraceae > Lawsonibacter. Next base: position 7,613 of record RAYO01000032.1, on the reverse strand, counting down.
GGTCGAGATCTTCCAGGTGGAGAACGGCGAGCTCACCCTGAACGTCCCCAAGGAGGAACTGCGCCGGCTGTGGGAGAACTACTATGTCCCCATGGTGAAGGGCTGGTTCGGGGCCTACGGGAAGTTCCGCTCTGACGATGTGAAGACGGGGGACATCCTGATCTACACCGGCTCTACCACCTCCGCCATGTACTTCCCCGACCAGGTGGAGCGGGACGACGGCAGCAGTCCCATCGAATACGCCCTGATGGTGGCTGCCCCCATATTCGAGGGAGGCGAGAGCTGCGCCGTACAGCAGGGGGCCGGCATGGTAGTGAGCAAGTCGGACGAGCGGCACGAGTATGCCGCCGTGGAGTTCCTGAAGTGGTTCACCCAGGCAGAGAACAACCTGCGGTTCGGCAGCGTGTCCGGCTATCTGCCCGTACTGAAGGGGGCCAACAGCCAGGAGAAGCTGGATCAGGTGATCCAGGCCCAGGGGCTGACCGTGGCCCCCAAGACCCGGGACTGCCTGGTGTCGGTCTTCAGCGAGATGGAGGACCTGACCTTCTATACCAACAAGAGCTTCGAGAACGGCTCCGCCGCCCGGAAGGTGCTGGAGCATCATCTGGCGGACCAGGCGGCGGCGGACCGGGCCAGCGTCCTGGAGGCGGTCGCCCAGGGGGCCTCTCTGGAAGAGGCGTCGGCCCCCTATGTGGGGACGGAGTCCTTCGAGGCGTGGTATACATCCTTCTGTGACGCGCTGGAAGGGGCTGCGGGCAAGCAGGCAGTGCGATGAGAGAGAGAAAGAGAAAGAAGCGGTCCACCATCTTCCGGATCTTCCTCCTGCCGCTGATCTCCATCATGCTCCTCCAGAGCGCCATCACCATCGGGACCCTGGTGGTCCGGCGGACCGCAGCCACGCTGGAGGAGTATTCCGGCAGCATGATGGCCCGCCTGGTGGAGAATCGAGGGGTGATCCTTCAAAACGATATGGGCCAATGGGCTTCTATCTATGAGCAGGAGCCGCTGCTGAACGGCCTGCTGAAGGAGCATCTGGAACAGGAGGGGACCTCTTTGGACACGCTCCTCGGCTCTGAGGAGCTGAGGAGCAGTCTTCTGGACCGCATGTTCCCCGAGTGTGTGGATATCCTGCAGAACTCCACCACCACCGGGCTCTTCCTGATCCTGACGGATCAGGGTGCGGAGCGGGCTGGGGAGCTGGATGGCTTCTACATCCGGGATTCTGACCCGGATACCAACCCAGCCAATGATTCCGACCTGCTGCTGGAGCGGGGGAGCAAGCAGCTTTCCAGAAGATGGGGCATCCCCCTGGACACCAACTGGACCACCCGGTTCCATATGGACGGCCAGGGCGTGGATGAGGCGGACCAGTATTTTTATGCGCCCTGGCAGGCGGGCACAGACTATCCGGACGCGGATACGGCGGACCTGGGCTGCTGGTCCCCCCCGTTCTCCCTGGAGAAGAGGACGGCGGATCCCCATGAAATGATCGCCTACTCTCTGCCCCTGCGGTACAAGGGGCAGGTCTACGGCGTGCTGGGGGTAGAGATCTCCTGCCGGAGCCTGTACGACTATTTCCCGGTGGCGGAGCTGAACGACGCCCAGCAGTCCGGCTATATGCTGGCCGTGCGGAAGGGAGACGGGAGCTACGTGCCGCTGGTGGGCAAGGGGATCCTCAGCGATCAGGTCCGCGCCGTTGGAGACAGCTTCACGCTGGATGACACGCCCTATCAGGGCCTCTCCCGGGTATTGGGCGCCGAGCTGAACAGACAGGGGGTCTATGCTGTGGAGCGCCCTCTGAAGCTGTACAGCGACAACGTGCCCTATGAGGACACTCAGTGGGTCCTTTTGGGGATGGATACCGAGGAGGACCTGTTCGGCATGAGCCGCCAGCTCTACCTCTGGATGGTGAGCGCCGTCCTGATCGGCCTGGCCTTCGGCGTGGTGGGGATCTACCTGATGGTGCAGCACCTGACCCGGCCGGTCCAAAGCCTGATGGAGTGCATCAGTCGGGGACAGGCGGGCCTCCAGGAGTTCAGGCCCTCCAATATCCTGGAAGTGGATGCGCTGTACGACGTGGTCACCGGCCTGACCGAGCAGCAGAAGAAAGCGGAGAACATCCTGTTGGAGGAGAAGGAGCGCTACCGGGTGGCGCTGGAGTCCTCCAAAGACGTGTTCTTCTCCTACGACCTTCAGGGCCGGGTCCTGGACATCGTCAATCACAGCACCATGAGCGGCCGGTGGCAGTGCGACGGTTATGACGGCAGCTTCATCGACCCGGACTGTATCCACGAGGCGGACCGGGAGCTGGCCCTGGCGATGCTCCAGAGCAGGGCAGACGAGCTGTATGCGGAGTTCCGGATGCGCTGGCCGGAGGATGCCGCCTACACCTGGGTGGCGCTGACGGGCAAAGTGGTCCGGGATACCGACGGACAGCGCTGGAAGCTGGTGGGGAGCATCCGGGACATCCAGGAGCAGAAGGACCGGGAGGAGGAACAGCTCCGGAAGGAGACCACCGACGGGATCACCGGCCTCTATGTGTTCAGCGCCGGCATGGAGCGGCTGGAAGACAGCCGGAAGGACCGGCCGGAGGGCGTGATGATCAGCGTGTTCCTGGACCGGCTGAAGCAGATCAGCGAGAAGAACGGGATCGTTTTCGGCGACATGATCCTGGAGGAGCTGGGCGCACTGGTCCGGGAGCGCTGTCAGATCCTCTCCCAGGAGAGAGGCTGCCGCACCGAGGCCCTCCGGCTGGGCTGGGACGAGTTCGTCCTGTGGCTGGAGGGGCGGTCCAGGGAAGAGGCGGAGGACTTCGTCCAGACCCTCCTGGAGGATGCCGGGGCGCTGTTCCGAGAGGAGACCTTCCACCTCTGGATGTGCGCCGGACTGGCCAGGGGAGGCCGGGAGCAGAGCACCGGGCGGCTGATCCGCATGGCGCAGCTGGCCCGGAGCCAGGTGCGGCCCGGCGCCGGCCGCCAGTTCCGTTCTTATGAGGACATCCCAGAGGCGGATCGGGCCCCGCTCCCTGCCTTACAGGTCAAGGGGTTCGATGCCCGGAGGGGCAGCGGAGACGTGGGCCTGGTATCCGTAGCTCTGGACCTCTTCGGCAAGGGGGACGACTTCCCGGCCCAGATGGAGCTGATGATTCGGAAGATCGGACGGATCTACGGGGCTGACGGTGTGTTGGTCACGCTGCTGCGGTCCGACCTCAACGCCAATTATCTGGACTACCAATGGTATCGGGACGGTCGGTCCCCCAAGGAGAGCGCCCGGAGATATCGGGAAGAGGAACGGCAGCGCTTTTTCAGCTGGTTGGGCCAGGCAGAGGTGCGCCCCTTCACAGAAGAGGACAGCCGGCAGAAGATGGTCCAGTGTTTTTTGAACGTGGAGCCGGGACAGCAGGGCATCCTGCTCCCCATGTATGACAGCGGGAGCTATGTGGGGAACATCTGCATCCTGGAGGTCTCTTCTGCCCTCTTGGAGGATCCGGAGGAGCTCCAGGACCTGGCGGAGCTGGGGCGGGTGGTCCAGGGCCAGCTGAACCAGCAGCAGCACGACATCGCCAGCAAGGCCAAGTCGGAGTTCCTGTCTCGGATGAGCCATGAGATCCGCACGCCCATGAACGGGATCGTCGGCATGACGGCCATCGCCCTCCAGGCCGGGCAGAGCCAGGAGCGGATCCAGGACTGTCTGCAAAAGATCCAGTCCTCCTCCGACTATCTTTTGGGACTGATCAACGACATTTTGGATATGTCCAAGATCGAGAGCGGCAAGATGAAGCTGGATCCCGCGGATATGGACATGGAGGACATGTTGGACACCATCGGGGAGCTGATCCGCCCCCAGGCCTCGGCCAAGGGGATCGAGCTGGTCCGGGAGACGCAGCTGGTCCACCGCTGGTTCTGTGCCGACCGGATGCGGATCAGCCAGGTGCTGATCAACCTGCTGGGCAACGCGGTGAAATTCACCCCCGAGGGGGGACAGGTCACTCTGTCCGTGCGGGAGAGAGACCCACCGGGAGAGGATCCCATCATCTGTTTCGCGGTGAGCGACACCGGCGTGGGGATCCCCAAGGAGGAGCAGGCCCGGGTGTTCCGCTCCTTCGAGCAGGCGTCCAGCGCCAGGACCTCCCAGCAGAAGGGGACCGGTCTGGGCCTGTCCATCAGCAGCCGGCTGGTGCAGCTGATGGGGAGCGAGATCCAGCTGGACAGCAGTCCGGGAAGAGGGAGCTGCTTCAGCTTCTCCATCTCCCTGGCTCTTGGCACTCAGGTGGAGGACAGGGCCCAAACGGAGGCCATCTCCTTCGAGGGGTCCCGGATCTTGGTGGTAGAGGACAACGAGCTGAACGCCGAGATCGCCCAGTGCCTGCTGGAGGAACGGGGATTCCAGGTGGACTGCGTCTATGACGGATCCCAGGCAGTGGAGCGGATCGCCTCCACCCGGCCCGGGACCTATGACGTGATCCTGATGGATATCATGATGCCGGTGATGGACGGTCTGGAGGCCGCCCGCGCCATCCGGAGCATGGAGCGGGAGGACTGCCGCACGATCCCGATCATCGCTATGTCGGCCAACGCCTTCGATGACGACCTGAAGAAGTCGGTGGAGTGCGGCATGGACGGCCACCTGTCCAAGCCGGTGGAGGTCGGCAAGCTGTATGAGACCCTGGATGGGGTGATACGGAGCAGGAACAGATGAACGCTCCGATGCCCGGTGTCCTCAGCGAGAGCTGGGATCTCCGGAGCCAGATCATATTCAGAACAGAAAGGATGTCAGATCATGAGATCGACGAAAGGATGGATCTCGAGAGCGCTCAGCCTGCTGCTGGCGGGCTCGATGTGTGTGACCGGCCTGCCCGGCGTATTTGCGGCGCCGGCCGATGCCCAGGGGGGCGCGGCCCCCACCGGCTCCATTGGAGTCACCCTGCGCTTCGACCTGCCCCAGACGGCGGAGAACGCCGCCGGACGGGATATCCAGCTGAAGGTGAGCAAAGGAGACCTTCAGACCACGGTCTCTCTGCCGAATGGGACAGCCAGCTCGAATGGGCTTTCCGCCGGGATCTCCGCCGTGGTGGAGAACGTGGACGGCGAGGTGCTGACCACAGAGGAGCGGGTGGGCTATTACCAGGCGGAGCTCACCGGCCTGACCGCCGGGAAGTACGCGGTCGAGCTCACCGGAAGAGGCTATAAGCCTTTCCATACCGAGGTCACCCTGGACGGATACTCCAAGCATCTGATCCTGGGCACCGGCGACGGTACCTTCCCCCTGGGCAATGTCGCCGGTAATAATGAGATCGATCATGAGGATCTTGAAGCCATGAGCGAAAAGCTGGGCGGGAAGGATCTCACGTTCGATCTCAACGGCGACGGCAAGGTAGATGTGACTGACCTGTCCTACATCAAGTACAACCAGGATAACCCTGGCAGTGCCCAGGTACTGGATACCGCCGCCATCGTCTCTGCGACCCTGGAGGATAAGGGTCTCACGGTGACCGGCAGCGCCGCCGATCTGTTCCAGGACGAGGGCGAGGTGCAGCTGGCTCCAAAGTCTGGGAGCGGAGAGATCGTCATCCCCATCACGCTCACAAATGCCGTGGATATGAGCCAGATCCAGATTCTCTGTCCTGACAGCAACGGCGCGGTCCAGAAGGGGAAGGTGAAGATAGAGCTGGAGAGCGGCGAGACTGATACCATCTCCTTCGATGTCACGCCCCCTGAAGGGATCCACGCCATCGGCAGGACAGTGGGCCAGCGGGTGGTCACCATCGACCTGGGCCGGAAGGTGGCGGTGAAGAAAGTGACCATCACTGTGACCGCCACCGCCGGCGGGACGAATCACGCCACCGTGCGGAAGGTGGAGTTCCTGAAGGAGATCGTGCCTGACAGTCCCAAGAACGACCAGGCCCAGATCCTCTCCGCTGTGCCGGGAGAGGGCAGTGTAGCCCTGGAGTGGACCTCTGTCAACAATGTCACGGGCTACAAGGTCGAGTACTGGCTGGCCGGCGATGGAGCACAGAAGCAGAGCGTCGCTGCCAACAAGACCAGCGCGGTGATCTCCGGACTGGAGAACCTCAAGACCTATCAGTTCCAGGTCACCGCCGTGAACGGCGAATGGAGCGGCACTCCCTCCGCTGTGGTGTCCGCCACACCGGAGCCCGGCAGCGTGCCGGGAGCCCCCTCCAACATCGGGGTGGTCTCCGCCGACCAGGCCCTGCGGCTGAGCTGGGGCAAGACCAAGGACGCCGTTTTCTATCAGGTGTTCTACCGCAAGGCAGGGGACAGCGCTTTCCAGCGGTTCGGCGGGGATCTGTCCGAGACCTCCGCTGTCATCACCGGCCTGACCAACGGCGTGACCTATCAGGTGGCGGTGAAGGCGGGCAACAGCAAGGGGGTCGGCCCCTACTCCGCCACCGCTTCCGGCACCCCGAAGAAGGAGGAGCTGATCCTGCCCGAGCTCCCCACCGATGACCGCATCGACAACAGCATGGTGGAGTCAGTTGTGATGACAAATCCCAACAATGTCAATTCTACGCTGTGCCCCAACTTCACCACGGCAGACGTGCTCGATAACGATGCGGCCACCTACTGGATCGCCAAGAACTGGAGCCTGGACAGCCACTTCACCTATACCTTCCGGGAGCCCCAGGATATGAACTATGCCATCCTGGTCCCCTATCTGGGCGGGAACTACAAATACGCCCTGAACAGCTATAAGGTGACCGCCTGGGACGACCAGGGGGAGGTCCTGCTGCCTGAGACGCTGTATTTCGCGCCCAGGATGGACAGCGAGAAGAACTATCTGGTGCTGAACTTCCCCATGGTGAAGGGGGTCAAGAAACTGTCCATCGCCCTGAACGAGCGGGAGGGCGCCGGCCGGGTGAGCATCTCCGAGATGGCCTTCTACGAAAGCGACGGTCTGGCGGATGATATCGCCGCCCTCTTCGCCGACGGGAGCTTCACTGCCCTGGCCAGCGATGTGACCTCCGACCGGATCTCCGCCCTCTCCCAGCGGCTGGAGGAGAAAGCGGACTTCTATCTGGACCTGGCCCGGCTCCGGGATGAGCTGGACCTGGCGCAGGGTCTGCTGGACGGGCAGGCTGGCGCGCTGGGCCTGGTGAAGGAGGACTTCCAGAGCCGCAGCGGCGGGCAGGACAAGGAGCATGGCCAGTCCGCCAGCGCGCTCCAGCCCTTGGGCGTCTCCGCCCGGGCGGGGGCCACCGTGGCCGTCTACGCCCAGCTGCCCGGCGATCAGCCTGTATCCCTGGTCCCCACCCAGTTCTATGGAGAGTCGGGGATCTGGAGCGGCGGCGCCATCCAGCTGGTCAACGGCCGCAATTACATCACCGTGCCGAAGATCGGCAGCCTGGACGCCGAGAGGGGCGGGCCCCTCTACCTGACCTACGCCGGGGACCGTCCGCAGGAGATCGAGATCCAGGTCCGGGGGGACGACGATACCTTCCTGGTGCCTGTGCTGGAGCTGTCCGGCTGGTATGACATGGATGAGGCCGCCCGGAAGGACGCGATCCGCACCTATGTGACCGGGCTGGAGACTTACGTGGGGGCCCTGAGCTCCGCGGATCTTCAGCTGGACATCCGCAACACCACCGAGATCTC
>RAYO01000031.1 GCA_003612335.1 bacterium 1xD42-67 | reverse complement strand
CAGCGTGCTGCTCTCCATCCCCGCTGACCGGGCTCTGGCCGGACTGCAGGGCGTGGGCCGGGACACTGAGGCGATGGTGGATGCCATGTATCAGAACGTGCTGGCCTGGGAGGACGTGCTCTATGTGGCCAACCAGGTCCAGGGCATCATCCCCGCCGGAGGAGCGCGGCCGGACGACTACCGCTATCCCATGGCCACCCGTCAGAACATCCGCTACATGCGCATGTTCGCCGGAGCCTTCATGTACGCCGCCGGGAATCATGTTGGGATCGGCTACGGTTCCACCTCCGGCATGGTGTGCGGCAGGCCCGTGTCCGCCACCGGGACCGGGAACGCCAATGCCCTCTTCGGCTGGGGCATCGCCCATGAGATCGGTCACAATATGGATAAGCTGGGCAAGGCCGAGATCACCAACAATATCTACTCCCTGGCCATCCAGGCTTGGGACGGCGGTGCGATGGAGCTCCCCACCCGCCTGACGAACAGCGATATCTGGTCCAAGATCTATGACAAGACCTCTGTCGGACGGCCTGGCTCCGCCGGGAACGTGTTCGTCCAGCTGGGGATGTACTGGCAGCTCCACTTGGCCTATGATGACGCGGCTGAGCCCCTGAGCTTCTTCAATACATTCTTTACGGCGTGGAAGAGCGGGGAGTACAGCGCCTACACCAAGGACGAGCGGATCGCCCTCATCGCCTCCAAGACGGCGGGGAAGGACCTGACCGACTTCTTCACCCGCTGGGGCCTGGATCTGGGGGCCGAGGCCAAGGCGGAGATGGCCAAACTGCCCAAGGAGACTCGCGCCCTCTGGTATCTCAACGATGATTCCTACGCCTTCCGTCTGGAGAATGGTTCGGACTTCAGCGGGAGCGTCTCGGTGACCGCCAGCGTCGATAAGAACGAGGTCGCTCTGACCATCGCAGGCGGGGATGCCACCATCCTGGGCTATGAGATCCGCCGCAATGGAGAGCCTGTCGCCTTCACCACGAAGAGCACCTTCACCGACGATCTGGGCCCCGCCAACAACCTGACCTATATCTACTCTGTGGTCCCCGTCGACAAGCTGGGGAACATGGGCAGCGAGGCCCGGGCCGACGAGGTCCGGGTGGCCTGGGACACAGCCATCGCTTCCGAGCTCTACGATGAGGTCCGAGACGGGGACACCGTCACCATCACCATGAAGAACGGCGCGGTCCCTGTCACCGGCATCAAGATCGCCGGGACGGCGCTGACTGGGACCTATACTGCGGAGATCAAGGCGAAGGCCGACGATGCGGAGTGGGTCAAGGTCAAGGAGGGCTCCCTGTCCGGCGATGAGACGGTGGGCTACTTCACCAAGCCTGGGGCGGATCCCGCCACAGACGCCCGGATCTGGACCTACGACACGGCGGTCCTGAAGATCAGCGGTGTCCCGGCAGGGGCCTCCGTCACCCCCCTGGACTACCCCGGCGACCGTGTGGACTTCTATCCGGAGGCCACCGTAGGCAAGCTCCAGTCTGACTACAGATATGGAGATGGGGCGGACGAGGTCATCCCCGCCGGCACTTTGGTGGTGCTGGGCACCTATCGGGGCGACCCGGCCTATAATACCGTAGAGCTAGAGGTCCGCTACAACAAGGCGGACGACGGCGCTGAGGCGGAAGAATCGGAAGGAACGACGTTCGTAGAGCGTTCCATGAACGGCTATTCGCTCCTCCTTGCGGAGCTGCCCGAGGACAAGAAGGTCAGCGACACCAGCGACGGCTTCTGGATCTTCGTCCCCGACGTGGAGGCGGAGAAGAAGCTGAACCAGGAGGAGAAGATCCCCCCCTACATCGAGATGGATAAGGAGACCGGCGTCCAGGGGGAGAAGGACTATTTCCACCCCATGGAGATCCGGGCGGTGTGCTACCGCTTCGATGGGATGGATCACACCGGTACGTCCCGGCTGACCAGCAGCACCCTGTGGATCAGCTTCCCGGCCATGGATACGCTGCCCGAGATCGTCTTTGAGGGGGAGGGCATCCAATGAGGAGGACTACATCGATGAAACGCACCCTTTCCTTTCTCCTTGCCGCAGTCATGACCGCGGCCCTGCTGGTCTTCCCGGCAGCGGCCGCCTCCTCCCCCTGGCTCCAGGTCGATGGAAAAGGGACCAGCAGCCAACAGATCAGCCTTCAGGGGCTGTCCGGGCGATATTCCAGTGTCCAGGTCACCTTGGGCCTGGACCGGGCCCTTGACGGTATCGCCTACGAGGGCCCTGGATCCGATGGACAGAGCTATACCACCTTCCGTCTGGAGGGGAAAGAGCTGACCATCTACATGACCTCCAAGCTCTACCTGAATCAGGGGAGCTCCCTCGTCTTGGGCTCCCTCACAGCAGGTGACAGCTTCACGGTGACCTCTGCCTCCGGGCTGAAACTGGTCAGTGTGGGCCCCAACGACACAGAGACCGTCATCTATGATGGGGTGAGCCTGAGCGGCGGCTCCGGCTCGGGTCCCGGTTCCAGCTCCGGCTCCGATTCCGACTCGTCAGGCCCCCGCTATCCGGTGGCCGCAGCCTCCGGGATCAGCGGCGGATCCCTCCGGATCAGCACCACCCACGCCGAACGGGGCGACACCGTCACCGTCACCGCTGTGCCCTCGCCGGGCTTCTCTCTCAGCTCCCTCACCGTCACCGACAGCGCCGGCCGCAAAGTATCTGTGACCGATCGGGGGAGCGGGAAGTGGTCCTTCGTTATGCCGGCCTCCGCTGTCACCGTGAATGCCTCCTTTATCCCCGACCGGCCCGGTCCTCTGCCCTTCAGCGACGTGGCGGAGGATGACTGGTTCCATGAGGCCGTGGCCTTCGTCTACGATGCGGGGCTGATGAGCGGCACGGGAGGCGGCAGCTTCAGCCCCGACACCGCCACCACCCGGGGCATGGTGGTGGCCATCCTCCACCGCTATGAGGGGAGCCCGGCGGCGGGCACCCCCAGCTTCCAGGACGTGTCCCCTCAGCAGTACTACGCCGGCGCGGTAGCCTGGGCTGCGGCCAACGGGGTGGTCAGCGGCTATAGTGAGGATGTCTTTGCTCCGGACGAGATGATCACCCGGGAGCAGATGGCGGCGATCCTTTACCGCTATGCCCAGTATAAGGGGCTGGACGTGAGCGGAAGGGCCGACCTGTCTGTCTTCACAGATGCGGGACAGATCAGCAGCTACGCTGTGGACGCGATGTCCTGGGCCAGGGCCTCCGGACTGATCGCCGGTGTGGACAGCCATACCCTCCAGCCCGGCGGCTCTGCCACCCGGGGACAGGTGGCCGCCATCCTGATGCGGTTCTGCAAAAATATCGCCGGCCAGTGATCCCCTGTCTATGCACCAGCGCCCCCAGTTCCCCAAAATGGGAACTGGGGGCGTTTCCGCGGTCTCCAGGGCCGTGGGGGGATCATGTTTCCCAAAGCTGCTCCATCCGCTCGTCTGCCCAGACCACCTGGTTCCGACCGTGCCTCTTCGCGTCGTACAGCATGGTGTCCGCGATCTTCAGATAAGAGGCGTAGCAGTCCTCCGCCTCGGGGACGACCGTGGTCCCCCCGATACTGACCGTGACCCACTGGGACACGGCAGGCGCGTGGGGGATGTGGAGGTCCTCCACCGCCTGCCGGATCTTTTTCAGGTGCCCGAAGGACTCCGCAGCGCTGTCTCCCAAAAAGATGGCCACGAACTCCTCTCCGCCGTAGCGGGCCAGGAGATCCGTGCTGCGCTGCATATGAGAGGCCGCGGTCTTGGCCACGGCGGCGATCACCTTGTCCCCTGCCGGGTGGCCGAAGGTATCGTTATACGCTTTGAACCGGTCGATATCGAAGATGCAGACCGAGAAAGGGACATGCAGGCGGACCGCCTCGTCCCATTTCATGATGCTGTACCGCTCATATCTGCGCCGGTTGGCGATCCCGGTCAACTGATCGGTCATGGACTGCTGTTCCACCTGTCTGCGGTAGTCGTACAGCTTGATATGCGTATCCACCCTCGCCTTGATGATCAGAGGCTTGAATGGTTTGGTGATATAGTCCACTGCGCCCAGGACCAGGCCCCGCTGCTCATGTTCTGCATCGGAAAGGCTGGTGATCAAAATCACTGGAACGTCCCATGTGGCGGCCTCCTCCTGCAGTTTTTTCAGCAGGGTGAAGCCGTCCATCCCAGGCATCACCACATCCAGCAGGATCAGAGAGAAGCTCTCTTCCAGGATGCGGCGCAGCCCCTCTTCCGCCGTCTGGGCGACAGAGACGTCATATTCATCATCCAGGATGGATCTCAGCCGGGCGGCCTGGGTGGCGCTGTCATCAACGATCAATATCTTTTTCATATCTACATCTCCTTGTTCTATATAGAGCCTATGTTCGCCGGACCTGCTCTGCTACTCAGAAGGGCAGAGAAAATGATTTGACAGCCGGGATGGGATAGGGTAAACTGGGGAGAGACACAGCAGAGAACGGAGCAGGACCATGAAACGAAATATGAAAGTCTCCACGGCGGTGATCCGCCGTCTTCCCCGGTACTACCGCCACCTGTCAGAGCTCCAGGAGGCGGGGACGGTGCGCATCTCCTCCAGCGCCCTGGGCGGATCCATGGGCCTTACGGCCTCACAGATCCGCCAGGATCTGTTCTGCTTCGGCGGATTCGGACAGCAGGGCTACGGCTACAAGGTGGACCTGCTGAAGGAGGAGATCGGCGAGATCCTGGGCATCAGCCGGGGACATACGCTGATTGTCCTGGGCACGGGCAACCTGGGCCGGGCCATCATCAAGAACTTCCGCTTCTCCAGCAACGGCTTCCGCCTGCTGGCGGCCTTCGACGTGGATCCGGCGGTGGTGGGCGCCCAGATCGCCGGGGTGCCTGTCTATCATGCAGACGGGCTGGAGGCGTTCATCGCCGGACACGGCGTGGATGTGGGGATGCTGACGGTGCCCATCTCTGCCGCCCAGGAGATGGGCGACCGGCTGGCCGGGGCGGGGGTGAAGGGGATCTGGAACCTGACCAACTGTGAGATCCTCTGCGACAGGCCGGAGGTGGTGGTGGAGTCGGTCCACTTCTCCGACAGCCTGCTGGCTCTGAGCTATATGATCTCCCAACAGGAAGGGAGCGAGGAGGAGAAGGGATGAAAGGATATCTGCGCCCCCTGGGGCTGATGCTGGCGTTCCTGCTGCTGACGGCGGCGGCCTATGCCGCCGCGTCCGGGGACAGCCTGATCTCGCTGAGCTATTGGCGGGATGCCCTCTTCCCCAAGGCGGTCCAGGCGGGGGAGGAGGCGGCAGGGAAGGCCCTTCAGGAGACCTATGACAGTGCCAAGGCAGAACTGGACGCCGTCCACAGCGGTGAAGGGACGCAGGGCCCCTCCGGCGGTCTGTACAGCGACGCTCTGGAGCGGCGGATCTGGACGGACAGCCAGCGGATCTCCCTGCCCACCGGCTCCGGGTTCCTCCTGCTGGAGGGCTCCGCGGTCCTGGCCCATACCGGGGCCGTGATAGACGTCACTGCCGGGGCAGAGGTCCCCTCCGGCCAGGCCCTGATCCCGGGCCACCGCTATCTGGTGGGGGAGGGGACCAGCGCCGCAGTGACGGTCAGCTCCGGCAAGGCGGCCCTGGGGGTCCAGGGGAGCTATGGCCTGGAGGCGGGGAAGGAGCAGTACGCCCCCTTCTTCGACGTCGCTCAGTCCGACTGGTTCTATGCCCCGGTGTCCTACGCCTATGAGCAGGGCCTCTTCTCTGGGGTGGACGCCGACCACTTCTCTCCGGCCACCGCCATGGACCGCTCCATGCTCATGGCGGTGCTCTACCGGCTGGCGGGCTCCCCGGCCTTCTCCGGCGGGCCCTCCTTCACCGACGTGGCCGACGGGGCCTGGTATGCCCAGTCCGTCCGCTGGGGGGCCGCTGTGGGGATCACCTCGGGGACAGGGAACGGCACCTTTGCCCCCGGAGGGCAGATCACCCGGGAGCAGGCGGTGGCCATGCTGTACAATTACGCCTCCAAATATCTGGAGCAGGACGTGGAGGCGCAGACGGATCTGTCCGGCTACGCCGACCTGGACCGTCTCAGCGCTTGGGCCCGGCCCGCCATGTCCTGGGCGGTGGACCGGGGGATCGTCAGCGGCGCGGCCAACGGCGGCGTGCTGACCCTGGACCCTCAGCGTGGGGCCTCCCGGGGGGAGATGGCCGCCATGCTCCGCTCCTTCTGCGAGAAAATTTTGTGATGGAGAAGCACCCATCCCCCTCCGGTGCCATATGATAGGGATGAGAGCGGCAGACAGACCCTCTCGATACTATATCATTCAGGAGGTACTCAATATGGGGTGCTGCAATAACAGCTGGGGCGGCAATAGCTGCCTGTGGATCATCCTGCTGATCATCATCCTGTTCGGCTGCGGCGGCAATGGCTACGGGTGCGGCTGCAACAACAACTGCGGCTGCAACAATGGCTGCGGCTGCTGAGCCGGAGACGGAGATCCAGGGGTGCGGAGAATCCTCCGCACCCTCTTTTTTGCTCCGAGGGCGCAGGGATGGAGAGCCCGGGAAAAAACGCCGGCGAAAAAAGGAGGATTCGACGGGGAAACAACTTGCATTTTTTCTAAGGAAGGTGTATCATAATCCCTACAAGCGGAGCCGACGGCCAACTGTGAGATGAGGAGAGAGGCCGGCGGGTCTTGTCGTGCGTTCGGCGGGAACGGATGCACCGGGCGCCGCCTGTCCTGGCCAGGAACTGGGAAGAGGGACGGCCCGCGCAGGGATCTGTGCCGGCGGTGGAGGAAGGCCGCAGGTCCGGGTCCCGAGACCCCGGCAAAGCAGTTATTAGGGAGGTCGAAAACTTACATGAGCAAATTTCTCAAACGAGCCGCGCAGGGCGCGGGAGTGCCGCATGAGAAGCGGACTTCCGATCTGGAGACGGTGAAGATGCCGCTGCCCTCCAAGATCGTGCTGTCGATGGGACAGCACATCGGCGCCCCCGCCGCCCCCGCCGTGGCGAAGGGCGACCAGGTCTATGTGGGCACCGTAGTGGGTAAAGCGGGGGGCTTCGTCTCCTGCGATATCCACTCCGGCGTGTCCGGCACGGTAGACGGTATCACCACCATCACTGCCCCCAACGGTGCGGTACAGACTGCAGTGGTCATCATCCCTGACGGCAAACAGACGGTGGACCCTGCGATCGCGCCCCCCGCCGTCACCGATCTGAAGTCCTTCCAGGACGCGGTCCGGGCCAGCGGCCTGGTGGGCCTGGGCGGCGCCGGCTTCCCCACAGCGGTGAAGCTGTCCCCCAAGAACCTGGAGGAGATCGATGTCCTGGTCATCAACGGCGCCGAGTGTGAGCCCTATATCACCTCGGACAACCGCTGCTTCCTGGAGGACACCAAGTTCATCATGGACGGGATCCAGGCAGTGATGAAGTACCTGGAGATCCCCAAGTGCATCATCGGGATCGAGGGCAACAAGCCCGCCGCCATCGCCAAGATGAGGTCCGCCGCCACCCCCGGCGTAGAGGTGAAAGAGCTGCCCTGCCGCTACCCTCAGGGTGCTGAGAAGGTCCTCATCGAGAACTGCACCGGCCGAGAGGTCCCCTTCCCCGGCCTGCCCTCCGACGTAGGCGTGGTGGTGATGAACGTCACCTCTGTGGCCTTCGTGGGCAAGTACTTAGCCACCGGGATGCCTCTGACCACCAAACGCCTCACCGTAGACGGCGACATCGTCAAGGAGCCCAAGAACGTGGAGGTCATCATCGGTACCCCTGTCCAGGAGCTGATGGACTTCTGCGGCGGCTTCACCGATGAGCCGGGCAAGGTCCTCTACGGCGGCCCCATGATGGGCAACTGCATCGCCGACCTGTCCCAGCCCATCATGAAGAACAACAATGCGGTGCTGGCCTTCTCCAAGAAGATGGCCCAGATGCCCAAAGCCACCAACTGCATCCACTGCGGCCGGTGCACCAACGCCTGCCCCCTGGGCCTGTCCGCCAAGGAGATCGTCCAGGCCTATAACGACGGCGATGTGGAGCTGCTGATCGAGCTCAATGCCGACCTGTGCATGAGCTGCGGCACCTGCTCCTTCGTCTGCCCGGCCAAGCGGCCTCTGGCCCCCTCCATCGCCCTGGCCAAGATCATGATGAAGAATGGAGGTAAGAAGTGATGGCCAACAAGCTGATCGTCAACGCCGCGCCCCATATCACCGGCGCGGACAGCACCCAGAAGATCATGGGCCGGGTGTGCCTGGCTCTGGTGCCCGCCCTGGCCGCGTCTGTGATCGTGTTCGGGGCCGACGCCCTCATCCTCACCGCAGTCACCGTGGCCTCCTGCGTCTTCTTCGAGTGGGCCTACTGCAAGCTGATGGGCCGGGAGGTGCCGATCGCGGATCTGTCCGCTGTGGTCACCGGTATGCTCCTTGCGTTCAACCTGCCCGCCTCCATGCCCTGGTGGATGGCCATCGTGGGCGCGTTCATCTCCATCGTCATCATCAAGCAGCTCTTCGGCGGTCTGGGCTACAACTTCGCCAACCCTGCCATCGTGGGCCGTATCGCTCTGGCCATGGGCTTCGCCAGCCGGATGACCGTATACCCCTTCCCTGACAACGGGATCGACGCCCTGGCCTCCGCCACGCCCCTGGCCGTCTCCGGCCAGCTGGGCTCCAGCGAGTATGTCACCCTGCTGCTGGGCCAGCACGGCGGCGTGCTGGGCGAGACCTGCGCCCTGGCCATCCTGGCCGGCGGCATCTACCTGATCGCCACCAAGGTGATCAGCCCGCTGATCCCCGTCACTTACCTGGGCACTGTGGCTGTCCTCTCTCTGGCAGCCGGCAGGGACCCTGTGGTCCAGCTGCTCTCCGGCGGCCTGATGCTGGGCGCCTTCTTCATGGCCACGGATTATGTCACCTCTCCCACCACCAACAAAGGCAAGCTGATCTTCGGTGTGGGCCTGGGCGTGATCACCTGCGCCATCCGGTTCCTGGGCACTATGAACGAGGGCGTGTCCTTCGCCATCCTGCTGATGAACCTGGTGGTGCCCTATATCGAGATCAACACCCGCCAGGATAAGCTGGGCATCGCCAAGAAGAAAAAGGAGGGTGCGAAATGAGCAACTGGGACAAAGTCTTCAAGCCCATCGTGGTGCTCTGTGCCATCTGCGTCGTCATCACCGGCGCTCTGGCCGCCACCAACGCCGCCACCGCCCCTGTGATCGCCGAGGCCACCCGTCTGGCCCAGGAGCAGGCCCGGTTCGAGCTCCTCCCCGAGGCTGACGGCTTCTCCAAGGTGGCGCTGGCCGAGAAGGTGGACAACGTCTCTGATGTCTACGCCGCCAACAACGGCGCAGGCTACGTGGTCACCAGCTCCGCCAAGGGCTACGGCGGCACGATGACCGTGATGGTCTCCTTCACCCCCAAGGGCCAGATCCAGCAGGTCAAGGTCACTGAGGCCGCTGAGACCCAGGGCATCGGCAGCAATGTGTCGGACAGCGCCGCCTACTGGGCCACCTATGCCGGCCTGGACGGCGCCGCCCCCCTGGTCCTGGGGACCGATGTGGACGCCTACACCGGCGCCACCATCTCCAGCCGGGCGCTGAACAGCGCCGTCAATTCCGCCATCGCCGCGTACAACGCGATTCCTTGAAAGGCAGGTGAGTCAAGATGAGTGAGAATAAAAGCAAAATGAGCATCCTTACCAACGGCATCCTGAATGAGAACCCAGTCCTGCGGCTCGTCCTGGGGACCTGCCCCACCCTGGCCGTCACCACCATGGCCTCCAACGGCATCGGCATGGGGCTGGCCGCCACCTTCGTGTTGCTGTGCTCCAACATCGTGATCTCCGCCCTGCGGAACATCATCCCCAATCAGGTCCGGATCCCCTGCTACATCACCGTCATCGCCGGATTCGTGTCGGTGGTGCAGATGATCGTCAAGGCCTATGTGCCCGACCTGGACAAGGCTTTGGGCGTGTATCTGCCCCTGATCGTGGTCAACTGCATCATCCTGGGCCGGGCGGAGATGTTCGCCTCCAAGAACGGCATCGTGGACTCCGCTCTGGACGGCATCGGCATGGGCATCGGCTTCACGATCACCCTGACCATCATGGGCTCCATCCGGGAGATCATCGGCTCCGGCACCTGGATGGCCGGCCTGGGCAAGCTGATCCCCGCCCTGGGGGCCGATTTCGCGGTCCAGGTCGTTCCTAAGGGAGTGGATACCTTCTCTCTGATGACCAGCGCTCCCGGCGGCTTCTTCGTCTTTGGCATCCTCATGGCCGGGGCCACCTGGCTGACCACCCGCCCCAAGAAGAGCGCCCCTGCTGTGGAAGGAGGTAATGCGTGATGGCTGTGAAACTCGCCAGTATCTTCTTTACTATGATCTTGGTGGATAACTACGTCCTGGCCAAGTTCCTGGGCATCTGCCCCTTCCTGGGCGTGTCGAAAAAGCTGGACAGCGCGGTGGGCATGTCTCTGGCCGTCACCTTCGTCATGGTGCTGGCTACCGCCGCCACCTGGCCCATCCAGACCTTCCTGCTCACCCCGGTGGACGCCGCCGGCGAGCTGAAGTGGGACATGGGCTACCTTCAGACCATCGTCTTCATCCTGATCATCGCCATCCTGGTCCAGCTGCTGGAGAACTTTTTGAAGAAGTTCATCCCCGCCCTGTATAAGTCCCTGGGCGTATACCTGCCCCTGATCACCACCAACTGCACCATCCTGGGCGTGACCATCCTGAACCTGGACAACGGCTATGACTTCATCGAGTCCATCGTCTGCGCCGCCGGCGCCGGCATCGGCTTCCTGGTGGCTATGGTGCTCTTCTCCGGCGTCCGCCGCCGGGTGGAGCAGGCTGTCACCCCCAAGTGCTTCGAGGGCCTGCCCATCACCCTGGTGGCCGCTGCGGTGACCTCCCTGTCCTTCATGGGCTTCGGCGGCATCGTAGACGCCATCTTCAAAGTCTGATAGGAGGGGGAGAGAGTTATGGATATGATCATCATGGCGATCGTCCTGGTCACCGTTGTCGGCCTGATCGGCGCAGTGATCCTGGTAGCCGCCTCCATCTTCATGTATGTCCCCGTGGATGAGCGGGTGGAACAGATCACCGCCGTCCTGGCGGGTGCCAACTGCGGTGCCTGCGGCTGTGCCGGCTGCGCCGACTACGCCAAGAGCGTGGTGGAGGACGGCAACGATGTGAACAAGTGCATCCCCGGCGGGGCCGCCTGCGCCGCCGCCGTGGCCAAGATCATGGGCGTGGAGGCCGGTTCCTCCACCCCCATGAAGGCAGTGGTCGCCTGCTCCGGCACCTGCGACAAGACAGGCAAAAAGTATGAGTTCCAGGGCATCCAGAGCTGCCAGGCCGTCAAGGGCCTCTACGGCGGCGACGGCATGTGCAAGTTCGGCTGCCTGGGCTACGGCGACTGTACCCGGGCCTGCGCCTTCGACGCCATCCACATCGTGGACGGGATCGCCAAGGTGGACCGGACCAAGTGTACCGGCTGCGGCGCCTGCGCCGCGGTCTGCCCCAACTCCGTCATCTCCATCGTGCCTGAGCACAAGCGCAAGCCTGTGGTCCTGTGCCAGAACAAGGACAAGGGCCCCGACACCCGGAAGGCTTGCACCGCAGGCTGTATCGGCTGCATGAAGTGCGCCAAGGCCTGTCCCAAGGAGGCCATCACTGTGGAGAACTTCCTGGCCAAGATCGACCAGGACAAGTGCGTAGGCTGTCAGATCTGCGTGAAGGAGTGCCCCATGGGGGTCATCCACGTGCCTGGAGCCGAGTAAGAGCCGAAGGGCCCGGCAGACGCTCGACGTCTGCCGGGCCTTTGCTGGCCGGGCGTTATAGGGAGGGATCCCACCGCGCCGCAGAAGATCCCTGTCCCCTCATCGGGCCCCTGAAAAACATCTGGAAAAAAATCAAAAATACCTCTTGACATTTTCTGAGCTTTTGCTATAATAAAGACCGTCCTTGCGGGAGCGAGGTCAGACAGCGGGATTGTGTAAGGGTAGCACGACAGACTCTGACTCTGTTTGTGAGGGTTCGAATCCTTCTCCCGCTGCCATGTCGGAGCAAGCATTTCGTTGCTTGCTCCGACTTTTTTATCCCAAGAGGGCTGCAGGTATGTGAGGCGCTGTACACAGTGAGAGGAGCGCCGCGGAGAGATGAGCGGGTCCGGTCCCCAAGGGAGATGTGTCCGCCTGCGGCGGACTTTGATACAGATAGTGATATCGGCTGAAAATAATACGTACAACTTTGGACGAAATGATCTGCTGAAGGTCACGAAAGGGGGCTTTAAGGGGCGTTTTGGTATATGTCCGCCGGATGCGGACATACTAAAGGGACCGTCCGATCAGAAGGAGGTGATCCCATGAACGCCCACGTGAATGCCAACTGCATCAGCTGCGGTCTGTGTGTCAGCACCTGCCCCAGTGTCTTCTTCATCACCGACGGCGGCACTGCCGCCGCACAGCGGGATATCCCCCCGGAGACAGAGGACCAAGTCCAGGAGGCAGCGAACGCCTGCCCGGTGAGTGCCATCGAGATTCGGTGAACCAGACAGCCCCCGCCGCAGCTGCGGCGGGGGCGCTGTGCTCTCCTCGAGATGGGAGGCAGAGGGGCCGGCCCGGAGAAAAGTCCGGTCTATGGGACAGTTCCCCCGGTATACTGTGGTCAGACTGTTAAGGAAAGGGGCGCAGGAGGATGGATCACAGCATCGTGTGGGTGAGAGGGCATGTGGAGGTATACGACTGGGCGGGGCGGTTCTGCTTTTCCGCCGACAGTGAGCGGGAGGCCCGGGAGGAGCTGGAGCAGATCGGGTGAAGAGCGCGCCCAAAGGGAGCTCTCCTCCTGCGGGGACGCCCCCCCCTGGAGGATCGGACCCCAAAGGCCCCCGGCAGGACGTTCCCCCCCGCAGGGGCGTCCCAGGTCCAGAGTTTTATCCTGGGGGCCCTCCTGCCGGGGCGAGGAGCCAGATCTTCTCGGCGGACCACGCTCTATGGGGAAAGGGTTGCGGCCGGCGGTGGGATATGTTACACTAAGGATAAGATCTGAGGAAAAAGGAGGTCCTCCATGATGGGAAGAGTGAGAGAGAACGACCTGAAGCTGCCGGCACTGTATGTGATCTGGGAGCGGGGACAGGCCACCACCACCGAGATCAAAGACGCCCTTGTGGATCTGTTCCGTCCCACAGGGGAGGACGGCCAGATCCTGGCCGGGCGGAACGATACCAAATTCACCCAAAAAGTCCGGAACCTGATGGGATCCCACTATGAGACCAACGGGATGGCGGACCTGGCGGTCAAGGACAGACTGGGGCGCTTCGTTCTGACAGCGGCGGGGGAGCGGTATCTGGCAGAGAACGAGGGGGATCTGGAGCGGGTGTTCTCCAGACGGGCCCAGGGGACCTTGCTCTATGGGGACACGGTGGAGGCGGCTCGGGCCCTGGATGGGAACCACGGGGATCGGGGCGCCCTGCTGATCCTCTCTGAGGCGGAGACCGTGGCCGAGGGGGGCATCTCCCGGGTCCAGAGGAGAGCCAGGCAGCGTTCCCAGCGGCTGCGGGAGGCGGCGGTCCAGTACTATGGCCGGAACGGCCGGATCCGCTGCGCGGCCTGCGGATTCGACTTCCGGGAGGCCTATGGGGAACTGGGGGAGGGCTACATCCAGATCCACCATGAGGAGCCCCTGTTCCTGTATGAGGAGGAGGGGATCGAGGCGCGCCTGCCTGCCGCCCTCCAGCGCGTGAAGCCCCTGTGCGCCAACTGCCACTGTATGATCCACCGCCGGCGGGACGCGCCCCTGTCTGTGGAGGAGCTGCGGGCGCTGATCGGACAGAGGTCCTGAGGGACAGCCGAACATATTTTTGAGATACGAGACCGCCCGCCCCAAAAGGGGCGGGCGGTCTCTTCATCTGCTGGGTCAGGTGGCGAAGCTGGGCAGGTCCTCTACGAAAGCGCGCAGCTGGGACTGGCTGGTCATCTGCCCCAGCTGGAGCAGGATGGCTTGGCGCTGTTCCGGGGTGCAGCTGTCATAGAAGGCGGAGGCCCGGGGGTCCTTTTGCAGCAGCTCCCCGAAGGTCACCGCTGCGTTGGTATCGATATCCATGATGATCACCTCAGGGGGTAGTGTGCCCCGATCTGTCAAGATGATACATCAGGATCTCATCTCTTGGATCATCGATAGGTGTGGTCGCAGATCTCCAGGATCTTGGCCTGGATGACCTTCAGATCCTCGAAGGTCTCGGGGCGGCGGCGGGGGTCCCGGAGGATGGCGGCGGGGTGGAAGAGGGCGGTCATCCAGATCCCGTTCTTCTCGAACCACTGGCCGTGCTCCTTGGTGATCTTGAAGTCCGGCTTGATGAGGCGGCAGGCGGAGATCCGGCCCAGACAGATGATGATCTTGGGGCGGATCAGGGCCACCTGGCTGCGCAGGTAGTCGATGCAGGCGTCCTGCTCGGTGTTCAGGGGGTCCCGGTTCTGGGGAGGACGGCACTTGACCATGTTGGCGATGTAGACGTTCTTCTCCCGGCTCAGGTCCACCATCTCCAGCATGTCGTCCAGCAGCTTGCCCCCGCGGCCTACGAAGGGCAGGCCCTGGAGGTCCTCGTTCTCTCCGGGGCCCTCGCCGATGCACATGACCTCTGCGTCCCTGGGGCCAGTGCCGAAGACCACATTGTGCCGGGTGTCGGCCAGCGCGCACTTCTGACAGGTGCGGCAGGTCTTTTCCAGTTCTTCCCAATCAGTGAATAGCATGAATATCCCTCCTAATGTGAGGAGATCCGACTCCTTCCGCTACAGTATAACACATCAGCGCTCTGTCCGGAAGTATTTTTTGCCTGGGCAGGGGGCCGGGAGGGGAGGATTTCTGTATTTTTTCGTCCGGATCGCGGCGGTCAGAGTTCCTGGGAGAGAGGAGCAGAGATACGATATATAGAGGGATCGGCCGCCAAAAACCGGATATCTTGTAAGAAAAAATAACGAATCTGAATGGGCCAGAAAAAACCAGGAGCAATGGTTTTGTCAAAAAAATGCGGTTTTTGTATGGGATGACAATATTTAAGCAAAAAAACGGTGGAAAAAAACACTTGCTTTTTATGTCGATAGGCTTTATACTAAAAATGCGCGGTGGAGGGAAGTGGAGCGAAATCCCTGATAAAGGTGGTATAGTGGAGGAGAGGTGAGGGGCGTGACCGGCACATACGAGCATGGCATCGACGCCAAGGGCCGGCTGTCCATCCCCGCCAAGCTCCGAGAGGAGCTGGGCCCCACCTTCTATCTGGCCATAGGCGTGGACGCATGCCTGGCCATCTACCCCCAGTCCACCTGGGACCGCTTCACCGAAAAGTTCGCCTCCCTGCCTATGAGCCAGTCCAAGTCCATGCGCCTGCTCTTCGCCAACGCCGCCAAGTGCGAGCTGGACAGCCAGGGCCGGATCGTCATCCCCCAGAAGCTGCGCAGGTATGCCGGACTGGATAAAGATGTGGTCATCATCGGCGTCAATGACCGGGCAGAGATCTGGTCCGCCGCCGCATGGAACGCCCAGGAGGAGGAAGAGATGACCCCCGAGAAGATGGCCGCCTGTATGGCCGAGTTGGGTTTTTGAGTCATGAGTGAGTTCATCCATCGTCCGGTGCTGCTGGACGAGTGCATCCAGGCCCTGGATATCCGCCCCGATGGGATCTATCTGGACGGGACCCTGGGCCGGGCGGGGCACAGCAAGGAGATCGCGGAGCGGCTGACCACAGGCCGGCTGATCTGTGTGGATCGGGATCAGGCGGCCCTGGACGCCGCTCAGGAGCGGCTGGCCCCTTGGCTGGACAAGGTGGAGCTGGTCCACAGCAACTTCGACCAGGTGGACCGGATCCTGGACGGGCTGTCTCTGCCCGGTGCGGACGGGATGCTCTTCGATCTGGGGGTGTCCTCCCCCCAGCTGGACGACGGGAGCCGGGGCTTCTCCTACATGGCCGACGCCCCCCTGGATATGCGGATGGACCGGGGAGAGGGGACCACCGCCGCGGATATCGTCAACGGCTGGCCCCAGGACGAGCTGAGACGGATCATCGCCCAGTACGGCGAGGAGCGCTACGCCCCCCAGATCGCCGGGGCCATCCTCCGCCGCAGGGAGGACAGGCCCATCGCCACCACCCTGGAGCTGGTGGAGGTCATCAAGAGCGCTATGCCCCCCAAGGCCCTCCGGGAGAAGCAGCACCCCGCGAAGCGCACCTTCCAGGCCATCCGGATCGCTGTCAACGATGAGCTGGCCTCGGTGGAGCGGATGCTCCGGAGAGCTGTGCCCCGGCTGAACCGGGGAGGACGGCTGGCGGCGATCACCTTCCACTCGCTGGAGGACCGGATCGTCAAGACCGGCCTGGCCGAGTTCGCAAGGGGCTGTATCTGTCCTCCGGACTTTCCCGTGTGCGTCTGCGGGAGGACGCCGGATATCCGGCTGGTGAACAAAAAGCCTATCCTCCCTACGGAGGAGGAGATCCAGGAGAATCCCCGGGCCCGCAGCGCCAAGCTGAGGGTGGCGGAGAAGCTGTGAGAGCAGTCCCTGGGAGAACGAAGGAGAAGGAGGAGCGACATGGCCGCACACCGCCGCCGCAGCACGACAACATATGGCACCTTTGGCAGCGTGGCCTATGCGCCGGCCTATGAGGGGAACACGGTCCGTGCACCCCGCAGAGAGGAGGAGCTCCGCCGTGCTCCGGCCCCCCGGCCCCGAGAGCGCCAGCAGGTCCGCCGCCATGAGCGGGCCAAGGTCCGGGTGCGCCAGGCCGGACAGGTCGCCCCCTTCGCGGTGGTCGGGTTCTTGGCAGTGGCCCTCTTCGCCGCTATGCTGGTGACCAGCTATGTCCAGCTGACAGTGGCCAACGACGAGATGGTCTCCCTGAGCAAGGAGCTGTCTGAGCTCCAGGCGGAGCATGTCACCCTGAGCGCCCAGTATGAGAAGGTCTTCGACCTGGCCACGATCCAGGAAGCGGTGGGGGACACGATGGTCCGGCCTACCAGCGACCAGGTGGTCTATATCGACCTGTCGGCGCCGGACACCGTCACCGTCTATGAGGAGGACACCTTCGGTTCCGGGGCCAAGGACCTGTTCCAAGGGGCTCGGGAGGTCATCGAGAGCATCATAGAATATTTCCGCTGACCCGGCCATATATATCAGGCACGGGATGGCTGAGCCAGAGCGCGCACATATATAGAGACTACGGGCGCAGGAAAGTGGATTTCTTGCGCCCTTTTCCCGGTATGAGGAGGGATCTTATGGGGAACAGGAGCCGATATGAGCGGGGGGTGGGCCGCAGCGGGGCCCCTACAGGGGCCACCCGGGGCACCCATTCCAAACGGGCCATCTTCCACCGGACCCTCTTCCTCATGGTGCTGTGCGGAGCGGTGATGTTCATCCCACTCATGTGGAAGCTGTGGGACATCGCCATCGTCCACCACGAGGAGTATCAGAAGCGGGCCAGCGACCAGCAGACCCTGGAGCGGTCCATCACCGCCCGGCGGGGCAACATCTACGACCGGAACGGCAACATCATGGCCATGTCGGCCACGGTATATAAGCTGATCCTGTCCCCCCGGGACCTGGTGGACAGTGTGTCCAAAAAGGACGACGAGGGCAAGGAGCTGTCTGACGAGGCGTATCAGGCCAAGGTGGCCGCCCGGCAGGACCAGATGGTGGAGGAGCTGATGGCCCTCGTGCCCGGCCTGGACCGGGAGAAGGCGGTGAAGAAGGTCCACGATACCAAGAACGCCTACTGGGAATTGAGGACCGATATCGAGGAGGAGGAGGCTGAGGCCCTGCGGACCTATATCACGGAGAACAAGACCTCCCACTACCTCTACCTCTCGCCGGATTCCAAGCGCTACTACCCCTATTCCAGCCTGGCCGCTCAGGCCCTGGGCTTCGTCAACGACAACGGCGGGGCCTATGGGATCGAGGCGAGATATAACGACGTGCTGGAGGGCACCGCCGGCCGGGTGGTGACCACCCGGACCGCCGGAGGCACGGCCAGATACAACGCCTACTCGGAGTATATCGACGCTGTGGACGGCTGTGACCTCACCCTGACCATCGACACCACCATCCAGTCCTACTTGGAAAAGACTCTGGAGGAGGGGATCGTGGAGTTCGATGTGCAGGACGGGGCCTTCGGGATCGCGATGGACCCCAAGACCGGGGCCATATTGGGGATCGCCAGCTCCCCGGATTTCGACCCCAACCACTACTCCCAGATCGTCAACAGTCTGCTCAACAGCCAGCTGGAGGGGGAGGCCGCCAAGATCTTCGAGAAGCTGAAGGCCAATGACACCGAGGGCCTTACGGACAGCGAGCTGATGGCCAAGGCGGAGGACCAGGCCCGGTCCGATGCCCGGAACGCCCAGTGGCGGAGCAAGGCCATCGACTCCCGCTATGAGCCGGGCTCCACCTTCAAGGCCCTGGTGCTGGCCGCCGCCCTGGAGGAGGGGGTGGTGGACGAGAACGACACCTTCTACTGTTCCGGATCGGTCACGATCCCGGGCTACCCCAAACCGATCTTCTGCTCCAGGAGGACGGGCCACGGCCACCAGACCCTGGCCGAGGCGGTGGGCAACTCCTGCAACCCCGCATTCATGGAGATCGGCAGCCGGCTTGGCAAGGACAGATTTTATGACTACTTCGAAGCCTTCGGGATGTTGGAGAGGACCGGGATCGACCTGCCCGGCGAGGCCAGCCTGGCCGGCGCCATGTGGAGCCGGGATAAGATGAGCAACGTGGATCTGGCGGTGGCCTCCTTCGGCCAGCGCTTCGAGGTCACCCCCCTCCAGATGATCTGCGGATTCGCCGCCGTGATCAACGGAGGGGACCTGGTGAAGCCCTATGTGGTCCAGACCATCAGCGCCCAGGACGGCACGGTGGCCCAGAACACACAGCCGGAGGTGATCCGGCAGGTGGTGAGCCGCCAGACCAGCCAGCGGGCGGCGGATATCCTGGAACAGGTGGTGTCGAAGGGCACCGGCAAGAACGCCTATGTGGCCGGCTACCGGATCGGAGGCAAGACCGGTTCCTCGGAGGTCAAGCAGGAGGAGGACCATACGATCGTCTCCTTCATGGGCTACGGCCCCGCCGACGATCCCCAGGTGATCGTCCTCCTGGCCTATGACCGGCCCCTGCCCAAGGTGCTGGGGGCGGACTGCAACGTGACCGCCAACGAGATCTACATTAGCGGCGGCAGTATGGCCGCCAAAAAGGCGGGGCCCCTGATCGCCCAGATCCTGGACTACATGGGGGTGGAGAAGGTGTACAGCGCCGAGGAGTCCGCCGCCGTGGATGTGCCGATGCCGAAGGTGACCGGGATCCCCCTGACCGACGCGGAGAAGGAGCTGAAAAACAAGAATCTGAAGTCCCGCACCATCGGCAGCGGCGACACCGTCTCCCGCCAGGTCCCCGCCGCGGGGACCAGTATCCCCGGCGGGTCCACTGTGATCCTCTATCTGGGGGACGCCGCCCCGGAGGAGACCGGGACGATGCCCGACGTCACCGGCATGACCTATGAGGGGGCCAAGAAGGCCCTGGAAAAGGCCGGGTTCTTCATGCGGGCCTCCGGTGTGTCAGTCTACTACAGCAATACCACCACTGCGGAGCGCCAGAGCGTGGCCGGAGGCGATACCGCTGCGATCGGCACGGTGGTCGATGTCTGGTTCTTCAATGTGGAGGAGGCGTGAGCCAAGTCCTGGCCCCGCAGGATGCGGGCGCCCCCGTTGAGAGGGGGCCGGATACCTAGTGCTTTGTAAAGTCTAAACCTCTATAATAGGGTAAAGATGTTTCAGTTTGGTTCTGGCATCGTTCGTAGTGA
>RAYO01000030.1 GCA_003612335.1 bacterium 1xD42-67 | reverse complement strand
GACCCCCTCGTTTCTGCTGGGGTCATTATAACATGGCGTCCACTATTATGCAATTTTTAGATTTTATGGACCACTAGGGACTTATCTGGAACAGGTGCGGGAGAAGGGCCCTCTGGTCCACTGCATCACCAACTATGTCACGGTCAACGACGTGGCCAACGTCCTGCTGGCCTGCGGAGGGAGCCCCATCATGTCGGACGAGATCCAGGACGTGGAGGACATCACCTCCCTCTGCGGCGGACTGGTCATCAACATCGGCACGCTGGATCAGCGCACCATCCCCGCCATGTCCGCCGCCGGGAAGCGGGCCAACGCCCTGGGCCATCCCGTCCTGCTGGACCCGGTGGGGGCGGGGGCCAGCGCCCTGCGCACCAGGACCGCTCTGGAGCTGATGGAGGGGCTGGAGCTGGCCGTGATCCGGGGGAACATCTCCGAGATCAAGACCTTGGCCGCCGGCTCGGGCACCACCCGGGGGGTGGACGCCGATGTGGCCGACTCGGTGACCGAGGAGGACTTGGACGGCCCCATCGCTCTCGTCCAGTCTCTGGCCGCAGAGACCGGAGCGGTCATCGCCGTCACCGGGGCCATCGACCTGGTGGCCGACGGAGAGCGGTGCTTCGTCATCCGCAACGGCCGGCCCGAGATGGGCCGGATCACCGGCACCGGCTGTCAGCTCTCCGCCCTGGCCTGCGCCTATGTCACCGCCTGCCCCGACCGCCGGCTGGAGGCCGCCGCCGCCGCCGTGGCCGCCATGGGCCTGGCCGGGGAGACCGGCTGGGCCAACATGGCCCCCTCCGACGGCAATTCCACCTATCGGAACAGGATCATCGACGCCATCTTCCACATGGACGGCGCCGCGCTGGACAGGGGGGCCCGGTATGAGGTGCGATGAGCGGGACCTGCTCCTCTACGCCGTCACCGACCGGACCTGGCTGGAGGGCCGGACCCTGGCCAGCCAGGTGGCGGAGGCCCTGGAGGGCGGGGCCACCATGATCCAGCTCCGGGAGAAGCACCTGGACCACGACGCTTTCCTGGCCGAGGCCCGAGAGATCCAGTCCCTGTGCCGGAGGCGGTCCGTCCCCTTCCTCATCAACGACGATGTGGACCTGGCGGTGGAGGCGGGGGCGGACGGCATCCACGTGGGCCAGCACGACACGGAGGCGGGCCAGGTCCGGGCCAGGATCGGCCCGGATATGATCCTGGGGGTATCTGTCCAGACGGTGGGGCAGGCCCTGGCCGCTCAGGCGGCGGGGGCCGATTACCTGGGAGTGGGGGCGGTCTTCCCCACCGGGACCAAGAAGGACGCCGGCGCAGTCAGCTATACGGTCCTGCGTGAGATCTGCCGGGCGGCGGACATCCCGGTGGTGGCCATCGGCGGGATCGGCGCCCACAACGTGGGCCAGCTGGCGGGCAGCGGGATCTGCGGGGTCGCGGTGATCTCCGCCCTCTTCGCCCAGCCTGACGTCCGGGAGGCTGCGCGCACCCTCTATCACTTGACGAAAAGGATGGTAATGACAGATGGATAGACGATTCGCGATCTTCGACATGGACGGCACTCTGGTGGACTCCATGCGTTTTTGGAACAGATCCTCTCAGGAATATCTGGCGGGCCTGGGCCTCCCCGTCCCCTCGGACGAGTTCCTGTCCCAGACCGCCCACATGACCATGCCGGAATCCGCCGCTTTCCTGGTCCGGGAGCTGGACCTGTCCCACACGGCGGAGGAGGTGGCCCAGGCGATCAACGCCCTGATGGAGGGCCACTACCGCACCGACGTCCCCCTGAAGGAGGGGGCCCTGACCTGTCTGGACAAGCTGCGGGAGGCGGGGATCCCCATGTGCGTGGCCTCCTCCACCGCCCCCGCCCTCATCGATGCCTGCCTGCGGCGGCTGGGGGTCCGGGACCATTTCCAGTTCCTCCTCTCCTCCGAGGAGGTGGGGGCAGGCAAGGACCGGCCCGATGTCTATCTGGAGGCCGCACGCCGCCTGGGGGGGCAGCCCCAGGACACCATCGTCTTCGAGGACGCCCCCTTCGCTGTCCGCACCGCCAAGGGGGCCGGCTTCCCGGTGGCCGCCGTCTACGACCCCTCCGCTGCCGAGGACCAGGAGGAGCTGCGGGCCCTGGCGGACTGGTATCTCCTCCGGCTGGACGACGAGGGGTTCCTGGCCCGGTTCTGACGCTGTCCCCCGCGGCACATCGGGGGCACCACCTTGTGCCGCGTAAGAAAACTTCAATGCGAGACCGAAAGGAGACACACCTATGAAAACAGCATTGACGATCGCTGGGACGGACCCCAGCGGAGGCGCCGGGATCCAGGCCGACATCAAGACCATGACCGCCAACGGCGTATACGCCATGAGCGCGGTCACCGCTCTGGTCGCCCAGAACACCACCGGCGTCACCAGTATCATGGAGGTCCGCCCCGACTTCCTGGCCCAGCAGCTGGACTGCGTCTTCACCGACATCTTCCCAGACGCGGTGAAGACCGGGATGGTGGCCAGCATCCCCCTGATCCGCACCATCGCGGACAAGCTGGAGGAGCACAGGGCCAAAAACCTGGTGGTGGACCCGGTGATGGTGGCCACCAGCGGGGACCGGCTGATCTCCGAGGATGCGGTAGACGCTTTGAAGGAGCGCCTCTTCCCCCTGGCCGCCCTCCTCACCCCCAACATCCCGGAGGCAGAGATCCTCTCCGGCCTGACCATCCGCGCCCCGGAGGAGATGGTCCGGGCCGGACGGGCCATCTCCCAGCGGTATGGCTGCGCTGTGCTGTGCAAGGGAGGGCACCAGATCAACGACGCCAACGATGTCCTGATCCGCCCCGACGGCGCTGAGCGCTGGTTCCGCTCCCGGCGGGTGGACAACCCCAACACCCACGGCACCGGCTGCACCCTCTCCTCCGCCATCGCCGCCAACCTGGCCAAGGGCCAGGACCTGGAGACCGCCATCCGCCGGGCCAAAGACTTCCTCACCGGGGCCCTGTCCGCCATGCTGGACCTGGGGGCGGGCAGCGGCCCCCTGGACCACCTCTTCGCCCTGAAGGGGGAGTTCATCCCATAAAAGACTGAAGAGCGGAGCCCCTTCCGGGGCTCCGCTCTATATCTCCTCCGCCAGCCGGGCCCGCAGGCCGGAGTACCGCCGGGTCTGGCGGTCGTTGGCCACCATCCCGGCCACAGCGGCAGGGTCGCCCACCACGATGAACAGCTCCCGGGCCCGGGTGACGGCGGTGTACAGCACCCCCCGGGTCATGAGCATAGGGGCCCCCTCCAGGGCGGCCAGGATCACCGCCCGGTATTCACTGCCCTGGGCCTTATGTACCGTGACGGCGAAGGCGGGCTCCAGCTCTCCCAGCATGTCGGGCTGATACTCCACGATCTTGCCGTCGAAGTCCACGGTGATGACCTCCTTCTCGATGGAGCGGATGACTCCGATGTCCCCGTTGAACATCCCCATGCCCGAGTCGGTCCCGCCCTCCTCCCGCCAGAGGATGTCATAGTTGTTGCGCACCTGCATCACCCGGTCCCCCGCCCGGAAGACCCAGTCGCCGAATCGCCGTTCTCCCTTCCCCTCCAGGGGCGGGTTGAGGGCGGTCTGGAGGACCTGGTTCAGGGCACGGGTCCCCGTCCCCCGGCGGCGGGTGGGGGAGAGGACCTGGATCTGATCAGCCGGGATGCCCATCCGCTCGGGCAGACGGCGGCGGCACAGATCCACGATGGTGTCCAGCACCTCCTCCGGGTCCCGGCGGGCCAGGCAGAAGAAGTCCCCCTGGTTGCGCCGCAGATCGGGCACCTCCCCCCGGTCGATCATGTGGGCGCTGCGGACGATGGCGCTCTGGGCCGCCTGGCGGAAGACCTCGGTGAGCCGGACGGTGGGGACCGTCCCGCTGCGGATCAGGTCGGCGAAGAGGGCCCCTGGCCCCACCGAAGGCAGCTGGTCCGGGTCTCCCACCAGCACCAGGCGGCAGTCGTCCGTCAGGGCGTCCAGCAGAGCGGCCATCAGGGGCACGTCCACCATGGAGGTCTCGTCCACGATAACGGCGTCCGCCTTCAGGGGGTCGTAGGAGTTCCGGGTGAACACCAGCTTCCCCGACCGGGGGTCGAATCCTGTCTCCAGCAGGCGGTGGATGGTGGAGGCCTCAGCAGAGCACAGCTCTCCCAGCCGTTTGGCCGCCCGTCCGGTGGGGGCGGCCAGGGCGGTCTCCAGGCCCATCCTCTCGAAGAGGGCCAGCACCCCCCGCAGGCAGGTGGTCTTGCCCGTCCCCGGTCCGCCGGTGAGGAGCATCACCTGCCGGCTGGCGGCCAGCTCCACCGCCGCCCGCTGCCGCGGGGCATAGGAGATCCGCTGCTCCCCCTCGATCCGCCGGATGAGCTCGTCCAGCCCCTCGGGGGGCAGCAGCTCCGCCCGGCTCATCTCCCCGATCCGCCGGGCGATGAAGGTCTCCGCCTCATAGAGGGCGGGGAGATACACCGCCTCCTGGCCCGCCACCTGCTCCTGTTCCGCCTCTCCCCGGCGGATCAGGACCTCCAGGCTGTCCTCCAGCAGATCCGCCGGGACGTCCAGCAGGGCGCTGGTGGCCGCCACCAGCTTGCGCTGGGGGAGGAAGGTATGTCCGTTATTGAAATTGTTGTGGGCCAGCTCGAAGAGCAGCCCCGCCTCCAGCCGCAGGGGGTCCTCAGCTCCCACCCCCAAGGACAGGGCCAGGGCGTCCGCCTGGGAGAACTCCACCTCGAACTCCTCACCCACCAGCAGGTAGGGGTCGGAGCGGATCACCTCCAGGGCCACGTCGCCGTAAGCCCGGCGCAGCTGGGCGGCCAGCTCCAGGGGGAGCTGGTGTTCCGCCAGGAACTCCAGCAGCCGCCGGGACCCCATCTGCTGGCGGAAGACCTCTCCGATCTGGCGGGCCCGCTTCTTGGTGATCCCCCGGATCTTGGTCAGCTGTTCCGGGTCCTCCTCGATCACGGTGAGGGAATCCTCCCCGAACTCCTCCACGATCAGCCGGGCGGTGGCCTTGCCCACCCCTTTCACCGCTCCGGAGACCAGGTAGTGGAAGATCTCCTTCAGCCCCTCGGGCAGACGGCGCTCCACGATCTCCGCCTTCAGCTGGGGGCCGTAGGTGGGGTGGCGGGTCCAGCGCCCCTGGACGGCCAGATGCTCCCCTGGCGACGCCCCTCCGATGGGGCCCACCACGGTGACCTCCTCCCCCCGGACGTCCAGCTTGAGGATCGTATAGCCATTCTCCTCGTTCTGATAGATCGACGCAGAGACGGTCCCCTCCAACAGCTCCAGTTCCTGGTCTGACATAGGATACCGCCTCCTTCGTCGTCGCAAAGTCCGCTCCATTCGGAACGCTCGCAAGAGAGCATCCCTCATTTCGCTCCCTTGCTCCTCCTCTCCAAAGCACGACCGCTCCGCTGGGCCGTGCTTTGGGGCGGCCTGCGGCCGCTCCATCATGTTCTCGCAATATAGTCTCCCAGATCGCCGGCCGGCCACAGGATCACGTCGGGCCAGCGGGCGGTGACGCGCAGGGCCAGCTCCCAGCCGGCAGGGGACAGGCCCGCGTCGGCGATGATGATGGGGCAGCGCAGCAGCCCCAGCCCCCGCAGCCAGAGGAAGGAGCGCACCAGCTGCTCCAGCTCCTCCCCCTCCCCCCGGCCGGGGATGACCACCTTGGCCTCCCGCCCGGGCAGGGGGCGCAGCAGCAGCCCGAAGAGCCACCAGCCCACGAGAGCCAGCCCGCAGACACAGGCCCCGGCCAGCAGGATATCCCAGAATGTACCCATATGTCAGCACCTCCGGGGCATCCTATGCGCCGCGCGCTCAGATCGCCCCTGAGAACAGGTTGACGCCCATGTGGGTCAGGCCCAGCATGATGCACCCGGCGGTGAGGACCCCCAGCACCACGGCGGGCATGGCCTTCTTCAGCCGCATCCCCAAAAAGGCGGCGGCCAGCGAGCCGGTCCAGGCCCCCGTCCCCGGCAGGGGGACCGCCACGAAGAGCCACAGCCCCAGATACTGATACTTCTGCACCTTCCTGCCCTTGAGGTGGGCCTTCCGCTCCAGCTTGTCCACCACGCCGTTGAGCCAGGGCAGGTAGCGCCGCATCAGCTCGAAGATCCGGCGGATGTAGACGATGATGAAGGGCGCGGGGATCAGGTTGCCCACCACCGCCGCCGGGAAGGCCAGGTAGTAGGGCAGGCCCAGGGCCACCCCGAAGGGCAGCCCCCCCCGCAGCTCGATGATGGGGATCATAGACACCAGCATGGTGAGCAGCAGCTTCCCCTCCATCGTCTCGATCAGCCAGGCCAGTGAGATCATATCCATCGGTCACCTCTCCTCTGCCGGGTCTTTCTCCCGCCCCAGCAGATAGTCGGCGCTCACACCGAAATAGTCCGCCAGAAAGATCACTGTTGAAGCAGGAAGGTTCACTTTTCCATACTCCATCCTTTGATAATGCTGTTCTGTACATCCCAGCAGCTCCGCCATCTGTTTTTGCGTGACCTTTTTCTCTTGCCGTAATGGCTTCAAACGTTCTCTCACGCTAGGCAAAACGATATCGTTCATTTTATTTCTCCGATCCTCTTGACACAACCATAAAAATTGTGCTATGATTAGGTCAACATCAAATGTTGCGGCGAGGTGTCGTTACGTATGAAAGGGATACTGAAAGAGCTCTATATCCAGGAGATCGAGCGATCCCGGCTGGACTTTGAGCGCGACCCGGAGTATCAGACCTATTATACACAAGCCCAGGCCCTTTGGGAAGGGGGAGATATGCCCTGTCCGATCCACCGTCTCCTGGATATCAGCGGCTTCCTTTCCTTCGCCCACGGCTTCCGTCTGGGCGTGCGGCTGGCCCGGTGGCTGCGAAGAGGGTGAGGGACGTTCCCTCGTCCCCCGCAGGGCAAAGGCCCCTTTGGAAAGGGGCTGTCAGCCGAAGGCTGACTGAGGATTGCGTTCGGCGAAGCCGAACATACGAAGTAATCAAGGTTTCGCAAACTTGAGTTTGCTCCGCACATTTCGCCTGCGGCGAAATACAATCCTCCGTCACGGGCTTCGCCCGTGCCACCTCCTTTCAAAAGGAGGCTTTTTCGCCTGCGGGCGGGACGTGGGTTTTAGAGCATCTTCCGCAGGTACTGCCCCGTATAGGAGCCGGGACAGGCGGCTACCTCCTCGGGGGTGCCGGTGCAGACGATCTGTCCGCCGCCATCGCCCCCCTCGGGGCCCAGGTCGATGATGTGGTCGGCGGTCTTGATGACGTCCAGGTTGTGCTCGATGACCACGATGGTGTTGCCCCCCTCCACCAGCCGCTGGAGCACCTCGATGAGCTTGTGGACGTCGGCGGAGTGCAGGCCGGTGGTGGGCTCGTCCAGAATATAGATGGTCTTGCCCGTGGAGCGTTTACTCAGCTCGGTGGCCAGCTTCACCCGCTGGGCCTCGCCGCCGGACAGCTCGGTGGAGGGCTGGCCCAGCTTCACATAGCCCAGGCCCACTTCCTCCAGGGTCTTGAGGCGGTTATAGATCTTGGGGATGTTCTCGAAGAAGGGCAGGGCCTCGTCCACCGTCATCTCCAGGACCTCGTAGATGTTCTTGCCCTTGTAGCGCACCTCCAGGGTCTCCCGGTTGTACCGCCTGCCCTTGCACACCTCGCAGGGGACGTAGATGTCGGGGAGGAAGTGCATCTCGATCTTGAGCAGGCCGTCGCCGGTGCAGGCCTCGCACCGGCCCCCCCGGGTGTTGAAGGAGAACCGGCCCGGGCCGTAGCCCCGGCTCTTGGCGTCGGGGGTGGAGGCGAAGAGGTCCCGGATGTCGCTGAACAGGTTGGTGTAGGTGGCCGGGTTGGACCGGGGGGTCCGTCCGATGGGGGACTGGTCGATGTTGATGACCTTGTCCAGGAACTCCTCCCCCTCGATGCGGTCGTGCTTCCCGGCCCGGGTCTTGGTTCGGTTCAGGTCGGCCCCCAGCTTCTTGAACAGGATCTCGTTCACCAGGGAGGATTTTCCGCTGCCCGACACCCCGGTGACGCAGGTAAAGGTGCCCAGGGGGATGTCCACATCCACATGGCGCAGGTTGTGCTCCGCCGCACCGAATACCTTTAGATAGTGTCCGCTTCCCTTCCGCCGCTGGGACGGAACGGGGATCTTTTTCCGCCCGGTGAGGTAGTCCCCGGTGATGGAGGCGGGGTTGCTCATGACCTCCTCCGGGGTGCCGGCGGCCACGATGGTGCCCCCGTTCACCCCCGCGCCGGGGCCCACGTCGATGATATAGTCGGCCGCGCGCATGGTGTCCTCGTCGTGCTCCACCACGAGGAGGGTGTTGCCCAGGTCCCGTAGCTCCTTCAGGGTCTGGAGGAGCTTGTCGTTGTCCCGCTGGTGCAGGCCGATGGAGGGCTCGTCCAGGATATAGAGCACCCCCATGAGGGAGGAGCCGATCTGGGTGGCCAGGCGGATGCGCTGGCTCTCGCCGCCGGAGAGGGTGCCCGCCTCCCGGGAGAGGGTGAGGTATTGCAGGCCCACCGACTGGAGGAAGCCCAAGCGGCTGCGAATTTCTTTCAAGATCTGAGAGGCGATCATGGTCTGGGTCTCGTTGAGGACCAGATGCTCCATGAAGTCCAGGGCCTCGGTGACGCTCTTGCGGCAGTAGCTGTCGATATCCAGCCCGCCCACAGTGACGGCCAGAGACTCCCGCTTCAGCCGCCGGCCCTGGCAGGTGGGGCAGGGGCACTGGGACATGCACTCCTCCAGCTCCCGCTTCATGGCGTCGGACTGGGTCTCCCGATAGCGCCGCTCCAGGTTGTTGATGATGCCCTCGAAGGGCTGGTACAGGGTGCCCTTCCCCCGGGGCTGATCGTAGTGGATGGTCAGCTTCTCCCCGTTGGTGCCGTGGAGGATCACGTCCATGACCTCCTCGGGCAGGTCTTTGATGGGGGTGTTCAGCTTGAATCTGTACTTCTTGGCCAGGGCGTCGAAGTACATCCGGGAGATGCCGTCCGACTTGATGTTGTTCCACCCGGAGGCGGTGATGCCCCCCTCGATGATGGACAGATCCTTGTTGGGGATGATGAGCTCCGGGTCGATCTTCATCTGGGAGCCCAGGCCCATACAGGTGGGGCAGGCCCCGAAGGGGTTGTTGAAAGAGAACATCCGGGGGGACAGCTCCTCGATGGACACGCCGCAGTCCTCGCAGGCGTAGTTCTGGGAGAACATGATGTCCCGGTCCTCCCCCACGATGTTGACCACCACCAGGCCCCCCGCCAGGTTGGAGGCCACCTCCACGCTGTCGGTGAGCCGGCGGGCGATGTCCTCCCGGATGACCAGCCGGTCCACCACGATCTCGATGTGGTGCTTTTTGTTCTTGTCCAGCTTGATCTCTTCGCTCAGGTCGTAGAGGGAGCCGTCCGCCCGGACGCGGACGTAGCCCGACTTCCGGGCGTCCTCGAAGATCTTGGCGTGCTCCCCCTTCTTCCCCCGGATCACCGGGGCCATCACCTGGATGCGGGTGGCCTCGGGGAGGGCCAGGACCTGGTCGATGATCTGGTCGATGGTCTGCTGGCGGATCTCCTTGCCGCAGACGGGGCAGTGGGGGGTGCCCACCCGGGCCCACAGCAGGCGCAGGTAGTCGTAGATCTCGGTCACGGTGCCCACGGTGGACCGGGGGTTCTTGCTGGTGGTCTTCTGGTCGATGGAGATGGCCGGGGACAGACCGTCGATGTAGTCCACGTCGGGCTTCTCCATCTGGCCCAGGAACATCCGGGCGTAGGAGGACAGGGATTCCACATACCGCCGCTGGCCCTCGGCGTAGATGGTGTCGAAGGCCAGGGAGGATTTGCCCGACCCTGACAGCCCGGTGAGCACCACCAGCTTGTCCCGGGGGATCTTCACGTCGATGTTCTTCAGGTTGTTCACTCGGGCGCCCTTGACGGAAATGTGTGTGTGCATGGCTTGTCACTCCTTTGCTAAAGTCCGAAAAAAAATGACGGAAAGGCCAAAAAAACAGCGAAGATGGCAATCAACGTGCTCTCCCACCACAGGCCAAACGTCAATGCCAGATGGACCAGCCGCCGTCCCAGCCGCCTCCAGCCCTGGACCTGGTGGATGTACTCCCACTCCCAGCCCGATCCTCTGCTCCGCTTCATGTGCCGCCGCGCAATCAGCAGAGCTGCCAGCACCAGCACGTTCCACACCAGCAGGACCCAGGACGCCCAATAGCCGAATACCGGGTCACTGAGCAGCTTCAGAACCGGCCCAAGCACTCCGGAAAAGGGGGCGATCATCGCCTCTGTCAGGACATACAGCCCCATCGCAGGGAGCAGCAAAACGATCCAAAAGATAAACGCCATGATTCTCCCTCCTCCCATCTCGGGCGGCCGCAGGCCGCCCTTACAGCCTAACGGAACAATTTTTTAATGTCAAGCCTCTTTTTTCACCGGCTTGGCCTTCATCATGATCAGCCGCTGGACCTCCTCCAGCTGCTCGGGCTCCTTCACGTCCACCACCAGCCATTTTCCGCCGTTGAACAGGGGAGTCTTCTCATACAGCGTTTGGAAGGCAGCGGAGAATGTGGGCAGAAGGGTCTCCAGCCCGGCCACCTCCTTGGCCCTCAGTGTCACCATGGCGGTGAACCACCCGGAGCGGACATAGAGGGCGCACAGGGCCCTGCTCCCCTTTTTATATTTCACGTTCCATCCCCGGTCCATGGAGCACCGGCTGAACTCGATGGAGGGCTCCAACTGATAAGTCTCCTTCATCCAGGCCGTCAGCTCCTTGAAGAGGGGATCCTTCACCCAAGCTCCGATGTCGGACAGGCTCGGCTCCATATGCTGGGGCCAGGCCACGTCCCAAGGCACCGGCCCCTCCGCCGGGGCGGTCTCCTTCTTCTTCGGGGCCTTCTTCCTGGGCAGAGGGGTGACCTCCTCCGTCAGGCGGACCGCCTCCCGAAGGGTGTCACGGTCGTCGGGGTCCAGCAGGTAGTGATCCTTGGCCCCCTTGTAGGGGGGCTCGGTGGGCCGGCCCTGGAGGAGCGTCTCCAGGCAGGGCAGCATCTTCACCATGGGCCGGTCGTCACAGATGATGACCACCGGCTTGTCGTTGAGATAGACCATATACTCCCCGAACATCTTGCGGGAGCGCACCGCTCCCAGGCCCTCCAGCTGCTCACAGATATAGCTGACAAGATCAGGGCTGCTTGCCATATCATTCCCTCCTAGTGTAGATCGACCGCGCCCTTCGCCCGGTCTTTCAGGGTGAACTCCAGGGGCAGGACCAGCAGATACCGGTCGGGCACCCCGCTGGCGTTGGTGAAGCCCAGCTCCACCGCGTTCTCAAAGCCGTACCGGCCATAGTAGTCCGGATCGCCCACCAGAAAAATGGCGTTGGCCTCCGCCCGCTGGGCCGCCTGACGCATCAGCGCTCCGCCCAGCCCCCGGCCCCGGTCCTCCAGCCGGACGGACAGAGGGGCCAGCATGACAAATCTCCAGTATTGAGGCTCCTCCTCCGGAACACAGGGGACCTCGATCTCCGTCAGCATAAGGTGCCCCGTCAGGACCCCCGCCCGCTCCGCCACCAGTTCCAGAGAAAAGCCCTCCCGGCGGCGCAGCTCCTCCACAAAGTCCTGCTCCCTGCCGTCCGACACCCGGGCGGTCTGAAAGGCGGTCTTCACCAGCTCGTAGACGGCGGGAAAGTCCTCTTTCCGGGCAGGGCGGATGGTATCCGGGATCTCAGGGGGGATCTCCTCGGGCAGAGGCGGACGGACGTGGACCAGAAAGTCTCCCCGCACAGCCCCGATCTCTCTGTAGGCCGCCCGGCCCTGGCGCAGGGTCATGCCATGGTTCTCGTCGCTGGGCTCGTCCTCTCCCGGGGAAAACACGTCGTTCTCCCAGAAGCACACCGGGCAGATGTCAGCCACTGCGTTCTGCCGGGGATAGCGGGCGGTCAAATAGCCGCAGCAGGGACAAGGATAGTTCATAGCGCCTCCTTCTTGTCATTCAGATAGACCATATATTCCCCGAACATCTTCCGGGAGCGCACCGCCCCAGGCCCTCCAGCTGCTCACAGATATAGCTGAACAGATCAGGACTGCCCGCCATGATCTCCTCCTAATCGATCATCATCAGGGCCATCCAGTAGAGCACGGCGGCCAGGCCGGTAAAGACCGCCCACTCGATCCGTTCCATCAAGATGTACCACTCCGAGGGCTCCGCCGCCCCCGGGTCCCGGACGTGCCACATGATGCTCCAGCGGAACATGAGGCCGGGGCAGCAGATCTGGAACATATCAAAGGCCGCCAGCAGGGTCACCAGCAGGTACAGGCCAAGATCCCCCCGGTGAGTCAGCTCGGGCCCCTGGAGGGCCAGCTCAGCCACGGTGGCCAGGCCGGGCTCATGGAGGTCCCGCTGGGTCAGCTCCCGGCCGGTGGGATCATAGACCCTCCCCCCTGACGTTCCGTAGGTGACGCTCAGCAGCTCGAAGGGCTCGCCTTCTTCGTCGTACAGGACCGGCCACTCCCCGCCGAAGAATCCACCTCGGAAGAGCACCTGGCCCCCCTGGCGGATCTCCAGGCCGGTCATGTAGCGCTCAGGGGCGGCGGAGGGGACCTCCGCCACCTGGTAGGGGCCGTAGACCTCCTCCCCCCAGCGGTGCTCCACTGTCCCGCCGGGCCGGACAGTGAACTCCGTCCGCTTGCCGTCCACCCGGCCGGCATAGCGGCGGACCTCTCCCTCCTGGGTAACATAGAGCAGGGCATCCCGGTATCCCATCCCCTCACGGCCGCCCGCGATGAGGGTGGCGATGCCGAAGCTCAGGATCATCGCAGCCAGAAGGACCAGCAAGATCCGGCGATACCAGGACATCTCCTTCCAGTTCTCTCTCAATCGGGTCCTCCTTTTACACAGTCAGGTCCGCAGTGGACGCCCCCACCAGCTCCATCAGCGCGGCGGGGCTCAGCTCCACCTGAAAGCCGATCTTTCCGGCGGAGACGCAGATGGTATCGACGATCTCCGCCGTCTCGTGGAAGACGGTGGGCCACTGCTTCTTCATCCCTACCGGGGAACAGCCCCCGTGGACGTAGCCCGTCAGCGGCAACAGCTCCCTCTGGGGGAGCATGGCCACCGACTTCTCCCCCACCGCCTTGGCCGCCTTCTTCAGGTCCAGGCTGTCCTCCACCGGGATGTCGAACACGTACAGCCCCCCGGAGGTCCCCCGGGCCACCAGGGTCTTGAAGACGCGCTCAGGGTCCTGCCCCAGCTGCTTCGCCACGCTCGCCCCGTCCAGCCCCGCGTCAGGGTCGTAGGTGTGGGGGGTGTAGGGGATATTTTTTCGCTCCAAAACCCGCATCACGTTGGTTTTTTCAATCTCCCTGGCCATCCGCTTCACCTTCCTCGTAATAGCAATCCTCCCGCCATTTTGCCGGATCGGTGTCGATGTATTCCCATATCCGCTGGTAATCGGGTTCATTTCGTATGATGTGGTCGTGGTATCCCTTCTGCCAAATGGGAAAACCGGCTTTTTTGGATACAACACGTTTCATCTGTCCCACAATGGTGGAGATCGCTTTTGTAGGGGCGGATATCATCCGCCCGCTTCTACGCGCCAATGCTATAATCATGTGAATGTGATTTGGCATGATGACATATTTATCAACCGCAACCCCAATATAATGTTTGGAAATATCCTGGATTGCCTTTTCAACGAAACACCCATATTGGGATAACGTCGGAGAAAGCGGGCGGATAATATCCGCCCCTACAGAGCACGTTGCGGAAGGTCCCCAGAAAAATTCGGCCCGTTGGTTGGTGCAAATCGTGATAAAATAATACCCCGTCCGGCTGTAATCGTATCCTTGCAGCCGGTTTGGTTTCCGTTGGTGCAGTTCCATCCCGTATCATTTCCCCCGAAGCTCGATGATCTGATCCCGGAGGGCGGCGGCCAGCTCGAACTCCAGCATCTTGGCGGCCTCCCGCATCTCCTTCTCCAGCTTGGCGATGCGCTCCGCTTTCTGCTGTTTGGTGAGGCCCTGGATCTCCCCCCGGCGCTCGGGGGTATCCTCGTCTCCGGCGGAGATGCTCACCAGATCCCGCACCGACTTGATGACGGTCTTGGGGACGATCCCGTGGACCTTGTTGAAGGCGTCCTGTTTCTCCCGGCGGCGCTCGGTCTCATCGATGGCCCGGCGCATGGAGGGGGTGATGGTATCGGCGTACATGACCACCATGCCCTGGGCGTTCCGGGCGGCCCGGCCGATGGTCTGGATCAGGGAGGTCTCGGACCGCAGGAAGCCCTCCTTGTCCGCGTCCAGGATGGCCACCAGGGAGACCTCGGGCAGGTCCAGCCCCTCCCGCAGGAGGTTGATCCCCACCAGCACGTGGAAGGTGCCCAGCCGCAGGTCCCGGATGATCTCCATGCGCTCCATGGCGTCGATGTCGTGGTGCATATACCGCACCTTGATGCCCACCCCCTGGAGATAGGTGGTCAGATCCTCGGCCATCCGCTTGGTGAGGGTAGTCACCAGGATCCGCTCGTTCCGGGCGATCCGGGTGTTGATCTCGCCGATGAGGTCGTCGATCTGGCCCTCCACCGGGCGGACCTGGATCACCGGGTCCAGCAGGCCGGTGGGCCGGATCACCTGCTCCACGATCTGCCCTGACCGGGTGCGCTCATACTCCCCCGGGGTGGCCGAGACGTAGACGATCTGGTTCACCCGCTTCTCGAACTCCTCAAACTTCAGGGGCCGGTTGTCGAAGGCGCAGGGCAGGCGAAAGCCGTAGTCCACCAGGGTGGTCTTTCGGGCCCGGTCGCCGTTGTACATGGCCCTCACCTGGGGCAGGGTGACGTGGCTCTCGTCGATGAACAGGACGAAGTCCTTGGGGAAGTAGTCCATCAAAGTGTTGGGCGGGGAGCCCACCGGCCGGCCCTCGATCACCCGGGAGTAGTTCTCGATCCCGGAGCAGTAGCCCAGCTCCTGCATCATCTCGATGTCGTACAGGGTGCGCTGCTTGATCCGCTGGGCCTCGATCAGCTTGCCCTCCGACTCGAAGAGGGCCACACGCTGCTCCATCTCCTGATAGATCTCCTGGATGGCGGCGTCCATCTTCTCCTTGGGGGTGACGTAGTGGGTGGCGGGCCAGATGGGGATGTTCTGCAGCCGCCGGATGGGGGAACCGGTGACCACGTTGATCTCGCTGATGCGGTCGATCTCGTCCCCGAAGAACTCCACCCGGATGGCGGTGTCCTTCCAATAGGCGGGCCAGACCTCCACCGTGTCCCCCCGGACCCGGAACATGTTGCGTTCGAAGGCGATGTCGTTGCGCTCGTAGCGGATGGCCACCAGCTTTTTGAGCATCTCGTCCCGCTCCAGCCGGGCCCCCACCCGGAGGGAGACCATCATCTTTGCAAAATCCTCCGGCTCGCCCAGGCCGTAGATGCAGGACACGGAGGACACCACGATCACGTCCCGCCGCTCCAGCAGGGAGGCGGTGGCGGACAGGCGCAGCCGGTCGATCTCCTCGTTGACAGAGGAGTCCTTCTCGATGAAGGTGTCGGTGTGGGGGATATAGGCCTCGGGCTGGTAGTAGTCGTAGTAGCTGACAAAGTACTCCACCGCGTTGTTGGGGAAGAACTCCTTGAACTCGGCGCAAAGCTGGGCGGCCAGGGTCTTGTTGTGGGCCAGCACCAGGGCAGGCCGCTGGACCTTCTCAATGATCTTAGCCATGGTGAAGGTCTTGCCCGAGCCGGTGACCCCCAGGAGGGTCTGCTCGTCCAGCCCCATCTCGATGCCGCTGGACAGGGCCGCGATGGCCTCGGGCTGGTCGCCGCTGGGGGTGTATTCGGATATGACTTCGAATCTGGGCATGGTCCTCACCTCGTCGCTCGATCTGCTGCTGCAGGGCGGGCCGTCCCGCCTGCGGACCGCTCCGGAGCGCCTCTATTATAGCAGAACTAACGTTCCGAATCAAGAGCCGCCTAGAACAAATTTTTTATCTGCCCCGGGTAGATCATCCGGAAGCCGCCTTGACCGGCCCGCTGGCTCTCCCGCACGGACACCAGGTCGCCATCCACGAAGACCAGGTGGTCCACCAGCCGCACCCCCAGGGGCTCCAGGGCGGCGCGGACCACATTCGTACTTTCCACATCCTCCGGGGAGGGCAGGGCGATCCCGGTGACATGATTGTGGGCCAGGTAGCAGAAGGAGGCCCGCAGCGCCAGGCACTCCTCCGCCGCCCGGCGGATGGTGACGTCGGAGCTGCCGATGTTCCCCTCCGATATCCTCCGGACCCCCAGCATCTTCTCCTTGGCGTCCAGACACAGGATATAGACCATCTCGTTCCGGGCGCCGTAGAGATACGGGGCCAGGACATGGCCCGCCTCCTCGGTGGTGTGGACGATCTCCCCCGGACCGGTGCGGCCCTCCAGATACCGGCCCATCGCCGCCGGGAAGAGGTTCAGCAGGGTGGCCGAGTTCTTTCCGATCCCGGGCACCTTCATCAGCTCCTCGGGCAGGGCATCCATCACGCCGGACAGAGAGCCGAATCGGTCGATCAGCTCGTGGGCCAGAGGGTTCACATCCCCCTGGGGGATGGCAAAGAACAAGATCAGCTCCAACACCCGATGGTCGGGCCAGCCCTCGATCCCCCGGACGAGGAACTCCTCCTTCACCCGGCCCCGGTGGCCGGTGTGGACGGCTCTCTCCATCGCCGCACACCTCCTCGTCAAAATATCAGTCGCTCAGGGACGCGCCGATGACCGTGAAGGTATCTGCCATCCGGTCGTACACTGACCAGCAGGCCGTCCCCCACCACTCCTTCCCGTCGTCGAAGTAGTTGGACCAGTCGTCGTTCCAGCGCAAGATCTCCAGGCTGTCCCGGTCGGGGAAGAGGACCTGGCACAGCCTGTCAAGATCCTCCCCCCAGGCGTCGAGCCCATAGGGCGGACGCAGGAAGGCGTAGCCCAGGGACATCACGTCCCATCTGGTGTACAGCGGCCCCGGCCCCAGTCTCCGCTCCAGCTCCTGTTGGTACTTCCGGTCTTTGGGGAAATGTTCTGGCAGCCAGGTCAGCTCCTCCCAGGTGATGGGATGGGCCTCCATCCTCTCCGGCTCCACCGTCACCCGAAAGCCGTAGCCCATATTGTGATTGGAGACCCGTTC
Organism: bacterium 1xD42-67; assembly: GCA_003612335.1. Taxonomy (GTDB): domain Bacteria; phylum Bacillota; class Clostridia; order Oscillospirales; family Oscillospiraceae; genus Lawsonibacter. The sequence continues at coordinate 34,351 of RAYO01000030.1, read as the reverse complement.
CCGCCCGTTGAGCAGGCCAAACGCCTCCAGCACCGCCTGCTTGTGGGAGGGCTCCCCCTCGCAGGGCCCGTCCGGCCGGAGGACCACAAAGTCCAGCAGGCACCTGTCATATCTCGTCTCCAGCAGCTGGTAGACGGGGTGATCCGTCAGTTCCGTCAGTTCCGTCATCCACGTTCCCTCCCGATATAGGCCCGCACCAGGTCCCAGAAGCCCTCATAGTCCTGGCGGAGGGCGGTCCGGCGGGACAGCGCCTCGAATCCGGCGCTGACCGTCTCGTCCTCACAGTCCGGATCGTTGTCCGCGAGGGCCCGGGCCTGTCTCAGGATCTCTGCCTCAGAGGCCGCCCCGCAGTCCTCCAGGGCCTGGATATACTGCTCCCAACGGGCGCTGTCGGCGCAGGCGCCCAGGCCCTCCATCTGGAGCTCGGTGTCGTAGTCGATGATGCAGATGACGTTCCGGATATATCGGGGGTATCGGTCCAGCTCCTGCCGGACCTGAGGCTCTTGATAGATGTCCGCCATGGCCTGGAGGAGATCGTCGTCGGTAAGGGCGTCTCCCTGGGCCAGAGCCCGGTCGATGAAGTTCATGCCTTTGCCCCGTACTGAGCCAGGTAGGCCTCCATCTTCCCCTTCATGGCATCGTCGATATAGATCTTTCCGTCCACCGGGCTGTTGTGGAGGAAGTCGATCACCTCGCGGACGGTGACGATGGGGAAGACCTGGATCCCGTAGTCCTGGCGCAGCTCGTCCAGGGTGGAGCAGTCCCGGGTGCCCCGCTCCATCCGGTCCACCGAGACGAAGAGGGCCTTCATGTCCACCTTGGCCACGTGCTTGAACAGCTCAATGCTCTCCCGGACAGCGGTGCCGGCGGTGACCACGTCCTCGATGATGGCGATCCGGTCCCCGTCCTGGGGCCTGTAGCCCACCATGGAGCCCCCTTCGCCGTGGTCCTTGGCCTCCTTGCGGTCGAAGCAGTAGGGCAGGTCCCGGCCGTAGTCCCGGTAGAGGGATGCGGCGGCAGACACCACCAGGGGGATCCCCTTGTAAGCCGGGCCGAAGAGGCAGTCGATCCCCTCGGGCATGTGCTCCTGGATGCAGGCGGCGTAATGCTCTCCGAGCTTGGCCGCCTGGGCCCCTGTCTTATAGTTGCCGGTGTTGACGAAATAGGGGGTCTTCCGGCCCGACTTGGTGGTGAAGTCCCCGAAGGTGAGCACGCCGGAGCGGACCATGAATGTGATGAATCTCTCTTTGTAAGTCATGGTGAACGACCTCTTTTCTTCGATCTTCGGCCTTCTGTGGGCCGTAACGATCCATTATACCATGCATCGGTGCGCTGTACAAGACCCACCCGCCGGTCCCCCGTCCGGATCTCCCGGCAGACGAAAACGGTCCCCCGGCATGATGCCGGGGGACCGTTCCTGTCCGTTCAGCTGGCGGCCACGATCCGCACCTGCTGTCCCACGGGGTCCACATAGATGGTCAGCTCGTCGGAGTAGCTCTTGATGGAGTTGAGCCGGGAGTCCCCGGTGAGCCAGTTGGACTTGTCGTGGCGGTTGGAGGAGCCGCCCCGCCAGCACTCCACGTCGTCGGCCACCCGATAGGTCCGGCCGTTGACGGTGACATGCTGGACGCCCTGGCTCTCGAAGAAGTCGCCGGGCTTCACCTTCTTGATCTCAGTGAGCTGGATGATGGCCTGGATGGTGGCGCTCCCAGACCGGTCCTTTCCGGTCACCACGCCCACCATGCCGCCGCTCTTGCCGCTGTAGCCGGTGGCCTTGGAGAACTCGATGGAGCTCCCCTCCCCCCGGATCAGCTTCCAGGAGGTGCTGGTCTTGCCGGGGGTGACCACCTTATCCGGATCCTTATCATCGTATACCGGATCGGTCGTCTCCGTGGTCGCCACCATCATGCCGTACTCATAGGCGTTGCCGGTGACGTTGTCCAGCACGATATAGTCCACATAGTTGGAGCTGTTCAGGTGATATCCTGCGATCTTTTCAGAGGCGACGGACTCCATCGCCAGGTCGCCCCGATCGATGGGGGCCATAGCGCCGCCGCTGACCTGCTCGAAGATCCGCACCCCCGAGGAGATCGTGTAGCTCCCCAGCTTCATCCCGTCCACCAGGAAGGTCCCCGCCCCGCCCCGCTGAGACAGGCGGCTGGCGCTGATCCCGTCCTTAGTGCCGGAGAGGTTGACCAGGCAGCTGTCCAGGCTCGTGTTGGTCACAGAGCCCAGGTCCATGGTGCCGCCGTTGGGCAGGAACATCTTGGCGGAGCCCCCCTCCACCCAGCCCAGGGCGTTGGAGCGGGTCTTGCCGGCGGGAGAGGCCATGCCGGCCACCTTGCCGTCGGCGGTGAGGAGCAGGGTCACGCTGTCCCCGGGCTTGAAGGCGCCGCAGCTGTCCCAGGCGCTCTCCAGCACATCGAAGTCCTTCCCGCCTGAGACCGAGATCTTGGTGGGGGCCTTGATGCTGGGCTCGGCGTTCTGATAGACGCAGGACAGCCGCAGATCGGACACCATCAGGGTGTTGCCGATCTGGTCGTAGGTGACCACGTCGTTGGGCTGGATCTGGGACAGGGTGATGGTCTGCCTGCCCTTCATCACCCGGAAGTTGGTCGCTCCTCCGGTGAGGCCGTGGAAGGTGGCGGCGGTGGCGTGGTCCATCACCACCACGGCGTCAGAGTCGATGGTGGTGGTCCCGCTGGCGGAGTAGACGGCCACGACCTTGCCCTTCTCGGAGTACATAGTGATCTGGGTCCCGGCGGACAGGTCGGTGTAGCCGTCGGTCCAAGCCTTGCCCTCCGTGGCGCCGGAGGTGTAGAGCATGGTATCGCTGGACATGGTGTACTGCTTGCCCCCCGCCGCCTTGACAGAGCCGGGCTGGGCGTTGCCGGACAGGACCACGGTGGTAGCGGTGCTGTCGTCGGGGACGAAGGTGACGATCTCGTCCTTGTCATTGAGGACCAGGTGTCCCCGCTTGCCCTGGAGGGCGGGCACATCGCCGTCCCCGTGGGCGGGGAGATACGCCTCCGAAGCCTTGTTGGCGGTGGTGCGCACCGCCCCCTTGGCAGAGCCGTCGTCCGTCTCCACATCCACGGCCAGGACGATCGTCTTCTGGGGCAGGACAGAGCCCAGGCCCTCGTAATAGACCTTGCCGCCGGCGTCCTTACAGCTCAGCGCATTGACGAAGAGCTGGGCGGCCTGGGCCCGGGTGATGGTGCTGTAGGCCCCTGCCGATATCCCGTCGGTCAGACCGATGGAACCGGCCAGGTCCATATACCCCTGGGGCCACACCGCCCCGGCCTGTTTGCTGGAGTAGCCCAGGGCCCGGAGGAGGATGGTGGCCGCCTCGCCCATGGTGATCTGGCTGTCTGGAAGGAACCGGCCGTCTCCCACGCCCGAGATCAGGGGCAGCTGCTCCTTATCGTCCCCCACCATGGTGGAGGCAGCCAGGTTCACATAGCTGCGGGCCCAGTGGCTGCTCTTCACGTCAGAGAAGATGGTCCGGGTGGCATAGCGGGGGGCGTCGTCCTGCTTCTGGAGGAAGTTCACCACCATGGTGCAGAACTGCGCCCGGCTCAGGGTGCCGGAGGGGTCGAACCGGTCGCCGCCGGTGCCGCTCACCACCCCCATCAGCCGGAGGATGTCAGCATTGACGGCGGTGCCGGCGTCGCTGATATCGTGGAAGGACCCGGGGGCCGCCGCCGCCGGCAGCGCCATCAGAGACGCCGCCAGGGCAGCGGTGAGGAGGGCCGCCGCCAGCCGTTTGAAGGTTCTCATTTCGTTCACTCTCCTGTCTGGTTTTACATCCGTCCTGGCTCCCCCCTCGCGGGGGAGGGGCCGTTCCTAATCCGCCCGCAGCGCCTCCACGGGCTGGAGGCCGGAGGCTTTGATCGCGGGATACATGCCGAAGATGATGCCCAGCACCACTGAGAAGAGGAACGCCCCGATGGCGATCGTGGTGTCCGGCACGAGGATCATCCCCTCGAAGACGTCCTTCATCAGCTTCCCGGCGATCATGGTGCCCACATAGCCGATCCCGATCCCGATCAGTCCGCCGATGGAGCAGATCACCGCCGCCTCGATGAGGAACTGGGTGATGATGCTGGACCGCTCCGCGCCGATGGCCTTTCGGATCCCGATCTCCCGGGTGCGCTCGGTGACGGTGACCAGCATGATGTTCATGATCCCGATGCCGCCCACCAGCAGAGAGATCCCGGCGATGGCCGCCATGACCAGGGACTGCATCATGCTGGCCTTCTGCTGGTTCTCCGCCGCGCTGTTGTTGCTGCTCACCCGGAAGTCGCCGTTCTCCCGCCAGCCATCGGCGTTCATGGGGAACATGCCGTTGAGGAAAGCGGTCAGCCGGGTCATGGCCTGGACGGTGGACTGGGCGTCCCGGGCTTTGATGGCGTATTCGTTCATGTCATAGTTGTTGTTCATGGTGCGGTTGAAGGTGTAGGGGATCACGATCAGGTTGTCCATCTCCGGGCGGTACTCGATATCCATGGGCTTATAGTACCCCACCACCTGGAAGGGGTCGCCGTTGAGGGTGATGGTCTCCCCCACCGGGTCGGTGAAGCCGAAGAGCTGTTCCTTGGCCCCGGCGGCCAGGATGCACACCGGCAGCCCCTTCTCCACCTCCAGATAAGACATCTCCCGGCCCCCGGCCAGCTTATAATTGTTGCAGATCCCATACTGCTCCGAGCCCAGATAGACATGGAGCATGGTGCTCCACGGGTCCGTGCCCGAGTTCCAGTCGAAGTTCTCCCAGTCGTTGGTCTTGATGGTCTTGGAGCCGTACTGGATGGTGACCGTGTCGTTGATCTCCGCGTTGGGGGTGATGCCGGTGATGTAGTCGCCGAGGACCAGACAGTAATCGGTGACCCTCTGGGCGGACTCTCCGCCGTCCCAGGCCCAGAGGTAGAGGGTGATCTTGTTCTCCCCCAGCTTCTCGAACATCTCCATGCTCTTCTTGGCCTGGCCCTGCATCACCGACATCATGATCACCACCGAGGCCACGCCGATGATGATGCCCAGCATGGTGAGGAAGGAGCGGGTCTTTTTCATCGCGATGGATTTGAAGGCCATCTTGAACGCCTGCCAGAGATTCATTCCCACTCCACCTCCTGCTGGCTGTCGGATACGATCTTCCCGTCGGACAGCCGCACCACCCGTTTGGCGGTGGCGGCGATCCCGTCGTCATGGGTGATGAGGAGGATGGTGGTCCCCCCGCGGTACAGCTCCCGGAGGATCTCCAGCACGTGCTTGCCCGTCCTGGAGTCCAGGGCGCCGGTGGGCTCGTCGGCCATGATGATGGGGGGGCTGGTGGCGATGGCCCGGGCGATGGCCACCCGCTGCTGCTGGCCGCCGGACATCTCGCTGGGCCGGTGGCGGGCCCGGCTGTCCATCCCCACCTTGGCCAAAGCCTCCATGGCCATGTCCTCCCGGTCGAAGACAGACACCCCCCGGTAGATCAGGGGCAGGGTCACGTTCTCCAGGGCGTCCAGCTCCTGGATCAGGTTGTAGCCCTGGAAGATGAAGCCGATCTCACGGTTGCGGATCCTGGCCAGCTGTTTGTCAGACAGGGAGTTGATGTCGTTGCCGTCCAGATAGTACTCCCCATAGGTGGGCACGTCCAGACAGCCCAGCACGTTCATCATGGTGGACTTGCCGGAGCCCGACTGGCCCACGATGGCCACGAACTCCCCCCGGTCGATCTGGAGGGAGACGCCGTCCAGCGCCCGCACCTCGCTCTCTTTGCCCTCGTTGTAGATCTTATAGAGGTCTCGAATGTCGATCAGCATGGCGCACCTCACCAACCGGCCGCTTCGGTGACGGTGTAGTTGAGGAAGACCGTGTCCCCCTCCTCCACGCCGGACTTGATCTCCACGTTCTGGGTATCGGCGATGCCGGTCTCCACGATCACGGGATAGTAGCCATCCTCCGGGAGGGGATAGTTCCGGGTCTGGCCCATCTCCAACGTGGGGTAGCTGAGCTCAGGGATATCGTCGGGGGCCTCCTCCCGCTGGACGAAGACCACCGCGCAGCGGTTGCCCTCCATGTCGGGGAAATACTGCACGCAGGCGGAGGGCACCATCACACAGGCCTCCGACTCGCTGGTGACGAAGGAATACTGCAGATAGGCGCCGTCCATCAGGGAGCCGTCGTAGTTGTCCACCGTCAGCGTGACGGGGTAGTTGGTCATCCCCTGGCCTGCCTGGGCCCCGGCCATATCGATGGAGGTGACCAGGCCCTGATAGATCATGCCGTTCCAGTCCAGGTCCACATAGCCGCCCGGTTTGATGAATGAGATGTTCTTGTCATCCACGGTGATGGTGACCAGCATGGTCACGTTGTTGGAGATCATGATCACCGTGTCGCCGCTCTTCACCTCCTGGCCCTCAGTGAGGTTGCAGGAGGTGATGGTCCCGTCGATCGGGGCCACGGCGTTGAAGTCGGCCATGGACTCCGCCGCCTTGTCCAGATCCTCCTGCTGGGTCCGGATCCGCTCGTCGATGGTGGAGGAGCCTAAGTACAGCAGGGCCTCGCCGGCCTGGACGTCGGCGTAGTTGATCAGGTTGCCCTTCCCCGTCACCGGACCGTCTGCCTTGGCGGTGATGGAGCGGGTCTCATAGTATTGGGTCTGGCCGTTCTGATAGGGGTAGATCTCCGAGCCGTCCTCCGCGGTGAGGACGGCGGAGGCGTCCATCTTCTCGGTGAGGGTGCCCGGGTTGTCGAAGACGATCACCGCCTCGAAGTGGACCGCCCCCTCGGGGGAGATGAAGTTCACCTTGTGGATCTCCTCCACCTGGCCGGTGAAGGAGCGCATCACCGCCGGGACAGACACCTGGACCTCCTGTCCCACATGGATGTCCTCCTCATAGGCGTAGCTGAAGTAGAGGGACAGCTTCAGCTTCCGGTCGTTGACCAGGGTAGCCACAGCCTGTCCCTTGGTCACGTCCTGATCGGGCTCGAAGTCCTGCACGTCGATCAGCTTGCCGGCGAAGGGGGCCCGGACCGTCAGGTTGTTGGCCTCCTCCAGCAGCTCGTCCATCTTCTCCTGGGCGTCGTTGAGCACCTTCTCCGCCTCCGGGCTGTAGATGGTGTACAGCGGATCCCCGGCCATGACGGTCTGTCCTCCGGTGACGAAGACCTCCTGCACCGTCCCGTTCTGGGTCAGGGTGATGGCGGCCTGTTCCTTGGCCTTGGCGGTGCCCCGGCCGGACACCTTGCTCTGGATGGTCCCGATCTGGGCCACGGCGGGGAGGATATCCCCCAATACCTCCTCCTCTGCGGTGAGGAATCGGTACAGGGCGAAGCCCCCGCCTCCCAGGATGGCTGCGGCTGTCCCGAAGGCGATGAGCCGCTTGATGAGCTTCCTGCGCCCCTTCCCCGCCGGCTTCTTCATCGGGGGCTTCGGGGCCGCGGGGGCGGTCTCCGGTGCGCCTGCGGCGGGAAGGGCCGTCTCCTGAGCGGCGGCGGTCTGCGTGTCTTTGACTTCTGGCATAGCGGTCTCCTCCTGTCTGTCCGTGAACGGTCCTGCCAGGGCCGGGGCGGACCCGATACGTGTCCATCGTCCCCTATTATATGCTCTGGCCCGTCGATCGGCAATTACAGATCGATTACAAATTCTTAAGAGATCATTAAGATATCCCCGCTCGGACGGGCCCTCTCACTCATATCAGACGCAGGAACGGGGAAAAAGTTCCGTCTTTGGCAAAAAAAAGATCCCTCCCCCGGCGCGGGCCGGGGGAGCCGGTTCAAAAGAGCAGGCGCACCGCCCAGGCGGAGGCCACGAAGCCGGTGAGGTCCGCGCACAGGGCAGCGGGCACGGCGTAGCGGGTCCTGGTGATGCCCACGGCGCCGAAGTAGACGGCGACGGTGTAGAAAGTGGTCTCGGTGGAGCCCAGCATGACGGCGGCCGTGCGGCCCAGCTCGGAGTCGGGGCCGTAGGAGGCGATCAGCTCCGCCCCCACCCCCAGGGCGGCGGAGCCGCTCACCGGCCGGACCAGCATCAGGGGGAGGAGCTCCGAGGGCAGGCCCAGCCGGTCCATCACCGGGGCCAGGGCCTGGGCCAGCAGCTCCAGTGCCCCGGAGGCCCGGAGCATATACACCGCCGTCAGCAGCCCCACCAGGGCCGGGACGATCCGCACCAGGGTCTCCAGACCAGATCCCGCCCCCTGGACCAGGGCCGACCAGACGTCCACCCGCCGCCCTGCGGCGTAGAGGGCCACGAAGCAGAGGATCAGCGGTATCAGCATGGTGAAGAACAGATCCATCAGGACACCCCCCAAAACTTCCTGCCGGCCGGACAGGTCTGTCCGTGACCTCCCCCGGAGAGGTCACGTCCTCCATATCCGCGCGCAGATCTTACATGCGGCGATCCCCACCCCCACCGACACCCCGGAGGCCAGCCAGACAGCGGGGAGGATATCGAAGGGAGCGGCGCAGCCCTGGGCGGCCCGGACGGAGGCCACCGTGGCAGGGATGAGCTGGATGGAGGCAGTGTTGCACACCACCAGCATACACAGGGCGTCCGAGGCGGTCCCCGGGCTCCGGCCGGCCAGGCGGCGGGCGGCCTCCAGGCCCAGGGGGGTGGCGGCGGAGCCCAGGCCCAGCAGGTTCGCGGACACATTGGCAGAGATCGCGTCCATGATGTCCCGGTCCTTCGCCGCCTGCGGGAAGAGCCTGCGCAGCACCGGGGCCAGCAGCCGGGACAGTCCGTCAGCCAGGCCCGACCGGCGCATGACCTCCATCACCCCCGTCCACAGGCAGAGCATCCCCGCGATGGACAGGGCCAGCTCCACCGCCGCCGAGGCCCCCTCTGCCGCCGCCGCCGCCACCGCCGGGCCCCGGCCGGTGGCCAGCCCGCATAGGATGGAGATGGCCACCATCCCTGTCCAGATCGCCGTCATGGTCATAGATCCGCCCTCCTGATATAGGCCCGTCCTGGGGGCCCTTTCGTCCCATCTCTATGGGAACAACTGGAAGATCATGCCCGCCGGAAAACCAGATATTTACAAAATAATCCAGTCCATATCCCTTTTTCCACAAAAATTCTACATTTTTCACCCTATTTTACCCGATAGAAACAGTTGACAGGTCTTTTTTTTGCCGTTACAATAGGAGTGAGAAAACGGTGTGCCGGTGCCAGCCCCCTGGCCCCGGGTCGAGACAGATAAAAAGGAGGCATTTGCAATGAAATCCACTGGCATCGTCCGAAAGGTGGACGAGTTGGGCCGCATCGTATTGCCCATCGAGCTGCGCCGCACATTGGATATCGAAGAGAAGGATTCTCTGGAGATCTACATGGACGGCCCGTCCATCGTGCTGAAAAAGTTCCAGCCTGCCTGCATCTTCTGTGACAATGAGAAGGACATCATCGAGTTCCGCGGGAAGAACGTATGTCCCCGTTGTTTCCAGGAGATGAGCGCCTCCTTCCGCAAGTGAGAGCCCATAGATCGAGGCCCCCCGGCAGATGCCGGGGGGCCTGTTCCGTCTCATCCCAGACGTCTCAGGAGACGTCCATCGCGGTGATGGCATAGCCGAACATGTTGTCTCTGGGCTGGAGCTCCGCCTGGAACCGGGCCAGGATCTGCTCCTCCGCCTCATAGATCAGGGCGCCGGTGAGAGACAGTCCGCCGCCGGGGGCCGGGGCGCTGTCCACCTGGATCCGTGCCAGGTCGTCGGAGCCGCACACCACCACGAAGCAGCGGGAAGCGCTGTCATAGTCCAGCCGGTCCCGGATAGCGGCGGGGGGCTCTCCCAGCTCCTCCAGATCCAGGTCCAGGGCGGCGGCATAGTCCTGCACCGTCTCCTCGGGGAGGAACAGCTCCCCCTCCTCGGTGACGCTGCGGCTGTCCATCTGCCCATAGAGGGAGAGCATGATATACAGCCCCTCCCAGGCCAGGTCCCTGTCGTCCAGGTCGAAGCGGGCCGCCTCCTGGTCCAGGCAGGCCAGCACCAGGGCGTGGAGGGCGGGGGACATGGATTCCGCCGGACCTGTCTCGGCGGGCACGCTCCCGGGGAGGAACTCCTGGACCTCGCCGGGAGCCGGGGCCTCCGCATGACCGGCCAGGGCGGTGCCGCCCGCAGGCAGCAGGAGCACCAGGGAGATGAGAAGGGCCATGGATATCTTTTTCATGGGGAGACCTCCTTTCCTGTTTGTGGACCCATCATACCACAGCCGTGTGTTACCTTCCTCTCGAAGCCGTTACGACTTGGTGAAAAAATGGTTACAGACCGGATACAGTCCGCCGGGGCTGTCCACATCCAGAGCTTATGCGGCGGGACGGGGGGACATGCCTGTTTTTCTTCGGTTGACCGGGGAGAGGGTTTGGGGTACAATGTGTAGGGCCAGGGCAGAGCCCTTGCCCCGCATGACGGACCCGCGATAAAAAACGATAAAGGATGCCTAATGATATGTTAGACCACCAACAGGAGCTCCGATTCTGCAAGGCCCGCCGGGCGGCCATCGCCCGGGACTTCCCCCGGCTGAACCCGGAACAGCAAAAGGCCGTCCTGGCCACCGAGGGCCCTCTCCTCTTGCTGGCGGGGGCGGGGAGCGGCAAGACCACCGTCCTCATCCACCGGATCGCCAACCTGATGAAGTACGGCCGGGGGTCAGACAGCGAGGAGGTGCCGGAGCTCGTCACCGGGGACGACCTGGCCTTCCTGGAGGGGTATGCCCAGACGGGCCAGGGGGACAAGGCCCGCCAGGAGCGGCTGTGCCGGCTGGATCCCGCTCCTCCCTGGACGATCCTGGCGATCACCTTCACCAACAAGGCCGCCGGGGAGCTGAAGGACCGGCTGGCGGCCCTGCTGGGCCCCGCCGCCAACGATATCTGGGCCTCCACCTTCCACTCCGCCTGCATCCGGATCCTCCGACGGGACATCGACAAGCTGGGCTTCTCCTCCTCCTTCACCATCTACGACACTGACGACTCTCTCCGGGTAGTGAAGGAGATCCTCAAAACCCAGAACATCGACGACAAGCAGTTCCCCCCCCGGACCGTCCTGAGCTATATCTCCCAGGCCAAGGACGCCATGAAGCTGGCCCCCGAGTATCTGGCCGAGTGCAGGGCCGCAGAGGACCTCCGCCTGACCAAGATCGCCGGCATCTATCTGGAGTACCAGCAGCGGCTGTGGGAGGCCAACGCCCTGGACTTCGACGACATCATCCTCCACACCGTCTGCCTCCTCCAGGACTTCGAGGATGTGCGGGCGTACCATCAGAAAAGGTTCCGCTACGTCCTCATCGACGAGTACCAGGACACCAACAACCTGCAGTACTTACTGGCCTCCACCCTGGCGGGGGGCTATGAGAACTTCTGTGTGGTGGGGGACGACGACCAGTCCATCTACCGCTTCCGGGGGGCCACCATCGAGAACATCCTCTCCTTCGAGAAGCAGTACAAGGGGGCCCGTGTGATCCGCCTGGAGGAGAACTACCGCTCCACCGGCCACATCCTGGACGCGGCCAACGCCGTGATCCGCAACAACCAGGGCCGGAAGGGCAAGGAGCTGTGGACCCGCGCGGGCCCTGGGGAGCCGCTCCATCTGTACACCGCCATGAACGAGAACGACGAGGGCCAGTATGTGGCCTCCAAGATCCTGGAGGGCTTTGGCCAGGGGAGGAAGTGGAAGGACCACGCCGTCCTCTACCGGATGAACGCCCAATCCAACCAGATCGAGCAGGCCTTCAAGCGCAGCGGGATCCCCTACCGGATCATCGGGGGCACCCGGTTCTTCGACCGGGCGGAGGTGAAGGACATGCTGGCCTATCTGGCCATCCTGGACAACCCGGAAGACGACCTGCGCCTCACCCGGATCGTCAACGTCCCCCCTCGGGGCATCGGGCCCCGGACCGTAGAGACCGCCCAGGAGATCGCCCGGAGGGACGAGTCCTCCTTCTACGCCGTCATCGACAACGCCGCCCTCTACCCCGAGCTGCAGAAGGCGTCGAAGAAGCTGGGGGAGTTCACCAGGCTGATCCGGGAGCTCTATCAGCTCCTGGCGGAGGACCAGCTCGCTCTCCCGGAGTTCTACGAGGAGCTGCTGGTCCGCACCGGCTACGCCGCCATGCTGGAGACCAGCAGCAGGCCGGAGGACCGCACCCGGCTGGAGAACGTGCGGGAGCTGCTCACCTCCATCAACGGCTATCTGGAGGACAGGGCCGGCCAGGACGAGGTCCTCATCGACGCCCTCCACGGCTTTTTGGATGAGATCGCCCTGTATACCGACATCGACAGCCACGACCCCTCCCAGGACTGCGTAGTCATGATGACCATGCACGCCGCCAAGGGGCTGGAGTTCCCGGTGGTCTTCGTGGTGGGGGCGGAGGAGGGCCTCTTCCCTGGGATCCGGGCCATCGGCGAGACCGAGGAGATGGAGGAGGAGCGTCGGCTGTGCTATGTGGCCATGACCCGGGCCAAGGAGCAGCTCCACCTCACCTGCGCCAACCAGCGGATGCTCTTCGGCCGCACCAGCGCCAACCGCCCCTCCCGTTTCGTGGAGGAGATCCCGCCGGAGCACCTGGAGCGGTCCGGGAAGACCTTCCTGTCCGACCTGGGGGACGGCGGCTGGGGCGGGATGCCCAGCCGGTCCTCGGGCTACGGGGGCTATGGCCAGCGGCCCGGCTACGGATCGGGCCGTCAGGGCTATGGGGCGAACAGGCCATCCCCCTCTGCGGGGAAGGCGCCCCCGCAGGGGGCGGATAGGGGCGATGTCGGGCAGGCCCCCCTCGCCCGGCTGCGCCGGGAGCTCCCCCACAAGGGGGGAGCCGGCGTCTCCCTCCAGCTCTCCAAAGGGGACATGGTCCGCCACAGGGCCTTCGGAAAGGGGATGGTCCTGTCGGTCCAGTCCATGGGGGGCGACGCCCTGGTGGAGATCGCCTTCGATAACGTGGGCACCAAGCGCCTGATGCTCAAAGCGGCCCAGGCCCATATGGAAAAGATGTAGCGTATCTGCCCGCAGAGAGGGCCCCGCCGCTGGCGGGGCCCTCTCGTCTGTCCCGGGCGGCAGGGCCGCCCGGTCCGGTCAGGATCTGGCGCTGGGATCGGTCTGCCAGCTGGGGGTGCCGGAGACGTTCCCGTTCCCGGTGATGTCCCGGGCGGCGTTGCCGATGCCCCGGCCGATGTCGCCGATGGCGTCGCCGGCGTCCCGGACCATGTCCCGGGCGTCCCGGGTCAGGTCCCGGGAGACGGTGCCGCTGTCATATACCCGGCCGTCAGGTCCGGCAGTATACCGGCCGTCGTCCATATAGCTGCCGACGCCGTTGGAGGTCCGATACCGCCGGGAGACCTGTCCGGCAGAGCCGGAGCCGCCGGTGGAGCCGGTGCCGTTGTTGGCTCCGTCTCTGTCGGTGCTGCAGGCCGCCAGCGTCCCCGTCAGGGCGAGGGCCAGGGCCAGGGCGATCGCGTTCTTTTTCATCGCTGTATCCTCCCGCTCTTCGATCTGTTTGATGCATGGAGGTCCCATCCGGGGGATAGTATGTGCGCCATACTGGGGATCCAGTCTGGAAATGAACGGATAGATCGGGGGCTTTTTGACCGTTCATGATGGAAAAAGACTGGACGGCAGCTGGTTTTTTTGGAAAAAACTTCGTCAAGCCTATTGCGATCCCGGCGGCGGTGTGATATAGTATATGCAGAATGTAAGGTGGTATCAGGAAGAGTGGGGTCGCAGCTCCGCTCTTTTTGATTGACTTAGAAGCGCCGAGCCGTCGTGAGCCGCGCGGATGGACCGGAGCGAAGGGAAGAGCCCAGCCGTCGTGAGCCGCGCGGGGATGAGGAAAGAGAGGGACGTCGATATGGCAAAGGTGACCGACACTGTGGCCGCTCTGGCCCGCCCTGTAGCGGAGCAGGCCGGCTGCTCCCTGTGGGACGTGGAATACGTGAAGGAGGCCGGGACCTGGTTCCTCCGGGTCTATATCGATAAGGAGGGCGGCGTCTCCATCGACGACTGCGAGGCGGTCTCCCGCCCTCTGTCCGACCTTTTGGACGAGGCCGACCCCATCCAGGGCAGCTACACCTTCGAGGTCTCCTCCGCCGGGGCCGACCGGGCGCTGAAGAAGCCCGGACACTTCGCCCAGTTCCTGGGCAGCGAGGTGGAGGTGAAGCTCTACCGCCCCCGAGACGGCCGCAAAGAGCTCGTGGGGGTCCTGAAGGGCTACGAGGACGGGGCCGTCACCTTGGAGGCAGACGGCGAAGAGACCGTCCTCACCAAACAAGAGATCGCCCAGGTACGGCTGTACCTGCGGATCTGACTTTAGGAGGAAAGACACCGTGGCTAAGAGAGTGGTAAAGAAGAGATCGAACACCGACGAGATGGACGGGCAGGAGTTCTTCGCCGCGATCCATCAGATCGAGCAGGAGAAGGGGATCAAGCCCGGCTATATGCTGGAGAAGGTGACCCAGGCCCTCCTGGCGGCCTACCGCCGGGACCACGAGGACGTGGGAGAGAACCTGGTGATCGAGGCCGACGAGGCCAACGCCCGGGTCCGTCTCTTCCTGAAGAAGGAGATCGTGGAGGAGGTGGACGACCCCGGCACCGAGATCAGCCTGGAGGAGGCCCGCCGGGCCCTGCCCCAGGCCGAGCTGGGAGACACGGTGCGCATGGAGATCAAGACCAAGGTCTTCGGCCGGGTGGCCGCCCAGACCGCCCGCCAGGTGATCATCCAGGGCATCCGGGAAGCGGAGCAGGGGATGATCTACGATGAGTTCTCCACCAAGGAACACGAGCTGCTCACCGGCGCCATCACCCGGATCGACCCCCGGAACGGTTCGGTCTCTCTGCGGCTCCACGCCGGCGACCAGTTCACCGACGCCTACCTGGGCCTGAGCGAGCAGGTGAAGGGAGAGCGCTATGTGGAGGGCCAGCGGCTGAAGGTCTATGTGGTAGAGGTCCGCCGGGCCACCAAGGGCCCCCAGGTCCTAATCTCCCGGACCCACCCCGGTCTGGTGAAGCGGCTGTTCGAGCTGGAGGTCCCCGAGGTGTACGACGGCACGGTGGAGATCCGCTCCGTGGCCCGGGAGGCCGGGTCCCGCACCAAGCTGGCCGTCTGGTCGGACCAGCCCAACGTAGACCCCATCGGCGCCTGCGTAGGTCCCAGAGGGGCCCGGGTGAACACCATCGTGGAGGAGCTGAAGGGGGAGAAGATCGACATCATCAAGTGGTCGGAGGACCCGGGATCCTATATCGCCGCCGCCCTCTCCCCCGCCGACGTGATCTCCGTGGAGGAGCTCCCCGACGGCAAGAGCTGCCGGGTGGTGGTGCCTGACGACCAGCTCTCCCTGGCCATCGGCAAGGAGGGCCAGAACGCCCGTCTGGCCGCCAAGCTCACCGGCTATAAGATCGATATCAAGCCCGCCTCCGAACCTCTGGAGCCTATGGAGGAGCTGGTGGCCCGGATGGAGGCCGAGAGGGCCGCTCTGGCCGCCGAAGCAGAGGCCGACGCCCTGGAGGCCGCCATGGCCGAGGCGGAGGAGAACGGGGAGATCCCGGAGCACACCGAGGGATAAGAGCGCGCCGAGCCTCCTTTTCCCTGCGGGGGACGGAACGAACACAGACCTCAAAGAGGAGGAAGAGCCTTGCCCAAAAAGATGCCCATGCGCCAATGTGTTGGCTGCCGGGAAATGAAAGAGAAAAGATCGCTGATCCGGGTGGTGAGATCCCCGGAGGGCGCGGTGTCCCTGGACTCCAAGGGCAAGCTGCCCGGCCGGGGGGCCTACGTGTGCCCCGATCCGGCGTGCCTGAAGCGGGCCCGGAAGAGCCGCGCCCTGGAGCGGGCCTTCTCCGCCCCCCTCCCCCCCGAGGTCTGGGAGGCATTGGAAGGTCAGATGGAGGAGGTGGAGCCCGATGGTTAACGATCCGATCCTCCATCTGCTGGGGCTGGCCAAGAAGGCCGGCCGGCTGGAGGTGGGAGAGGAGCCGGTGGGGGCGGCCTGCCGTGCGCGGCAGGCGCGGCTGATCCTCCTGGCCAGCGACGCAGCCCCCAACACCCGCCGTCGGGCGGCCCACTTCGGCGAGGCGGGGGGCGTCCTCTGGCTGGAGGTCCCCTTCGACAAGGGGGAGCTGGGCTCCGTCCTGGGCCGGGCCTCCTGCGCCATGCTGGCCTTCACTGATGCCGGCTTCGCCGCCTCCATCTGCGATAAGCTGGCCGCCCGCGACCCGGACCGATACGGTCCCGCCGCCCTCCGGCTGCGCACCAAGGCCGACCGTCTCCTCCAGCGGCAGAGGGAGCAGCGGCAGCACGAGAAGAACGTCCGGAAGGGGAAGAGATCCTGGGCCCCGCCCTCCAAAGACGGCCCCCCCTCCCCCCGAGAGAAGGCGGCCGCCCCCAAAGAAGGGGGCCCCAGACCGCCCAAAGCGGCCCGCCGTCCCAAGGCCGGACCGGCCCGCAGGCCCGAGACAGGGCCCGGTCCCATCCAGACACCCGCCAAGGGCGGCCCCGGCCGCCGCCGTCTCACCGGAACATTCCGGAAACCCTAGGAGGTGCTTCCATCTATGATGATCAAATATCCTGTCCACAAGGTGGCCAAGGACTTTAAGCGCAAGGGCAAGGACATCCCCTCGAAGGAGATCATGGATATCCTGGCCCAGTACGGCCACCCCCCCAAGAACCACATGCAGCCCCTGAGCGACCTGGAGCTGTCCATCGTCTTCGAGTATCTCACCCAGCACAACCAGATCGACTCGATCCAGTCGGTCTATGCCGACGTCTACCACGAGCCGGCGGCCAAACAGGCGCCCGCTCCCAAGACCGAGCCGGCCCGCCCCGCCCCCAAGGGGGAGAAGCGGGAGCAGCCCGCCCAGCAGGGCGGCGCCAAGCCCGGGGCCCAGCAGGCCAAGCAGCCCGTCCAGCAGCCCGCCAGCCGGGTCCCCGCCAAAAAGGTGGTGGACACCCGGGGCGGCCCGGCGGTGAATCTGGACAAATACGACGAGCGGCTGGAGTCCTTCACCGATCAGCGCCGCCAGGACGTGCGGGGCGGCAAGCAGAAGATCCAGCAGAAGAGCCAGCAGCGCCGCCAGCAGGGGGGCCGGGGCCCCTCGGGCAAGCGCCGCCAGGAGGAGCAGGACCGGATGCGCCGTCTCCAGCTGGAGATCGCCAAGAAGGCCCCTCTCAAGGTGCTCATCCCCGACGAGATCGGGGTGGGCGAGTTGGCCTCCCGGATGAAGAAGACCGGGGCAGAGGTCGTGAAATGCCTGATCCGGAACGGGGTCATGGCCTCTCTCAGCGACGTCATCGACTTCGACACCGCCGCCATCATCGCCGAGGAGATGGGCTGCAAGGTGGAGAAGGAGATCATCGTCACCATCGAGGAGCGCCTGATCGACACCGCCGAGGACCATGAGGAGGACCTGAAGCCCCGCGCCCCCGTGGTGGTGGTGATGGGCCACGTGGACCACGGCAAGACCTCCCTCCTGGACTATATCCGAAACGCCAACGTCACCGCCGGCGAGGCCGGCGGGATCACCCAGCACATCGGCGCCTACCAGGTGGACGTGAAGGGGAACACCGTCACCTTCTTGGACACCCCCGGCCACGAGGCGTTCACCGCCATGCGGGCCCGGGGCGCCATGATCACTGACATCGCCATCCTGGTGGTGGCCGCTGACGACGGCATCATGCCCCAGACCATAGAATCCATCAACCACGCCAAGGCGGCGGACATCCCCATCATCGTGGCCATCAACAAGATGGATAAGCCGGCGGCCAACCCCGACCGGATCATGCAGCAGCTCACCGAGTACGGCCTGGTCCCCGAGGACTGGGGCGGCGAGACCATCGTGCGCCCGATCTCCGCCAAAACGGGCATGGGCATCGACGATCTGCTGGACATGGTGGTCCTCACCGCCGAGGTCCAGGAGCTGAAGGCCAACCCCGACCGCACCGCCCACGGCGCGGTGATCGAGGCCCGGCTGGACAAGGGCCGGGGCCCCATCGCCACCCTCCTGGTCCAAAAGGGCACCCTGAAGCAGGGGGACGTGATCATCGCCGGCACCGCAGTGGGCCGTGTCCGGGCCATGACCGACGCCCGGGGCAAGAAGCTCACCGAGGCGGGCCCCTCCGTCCCCGTGGAGATCATCGGCATGAGCGAGGTCCCCGGCGCGGGGGACGATTTCCACGCCGTGGCCGACGAGCGCATGGCCCGTGAGCTGGTGGAGCAGCGCAAGCACGAGCAGAAGGCCAGCCTCAACAGCTCCGTGGGCAAGGTCACCCTGGAGGACCTGTTCAGCCAGATCAAGCAGGGCGAGATGAAGGACCTGAACATCATCGTCAAGGCCGACGTCCAGGGCTCTGCCGAGGCCGTCAAGGCCAGCCTGGAGAAGCTGACCAACGAAGAGGTCCGGGTGCGGGTGATCCACTGCGCCGTGGGCGCCATCAGCGAGAACGACGTGATGCTGGCCGCCACCTCCGGGGCCATCATCGTGGGGTTCAATGTCCGTCCGGACAACAACGCCAAGGATTCCGCCGCCCGGATGAAGGTGGATATGCGGATGTACCGGGTCATCTATGACGCCATCAACGAGATCGAAGCGGCCATGAAGGGGATGCTGGCCCCCAAGTTCCGGGAGGTGGACCTGGGCCGGGCCGAGGTCCGGAACGTGTTCCGCATCACCGGCGTGGGCATGGTGGCCGGCTGCTACGTGCTGGACGGCAAGATGCATCGCAATGCCCAGATGCGCCTGCTCCGGGACAATATCGTCATCTACGACGGCGCCATCGCCTCCCTCCAGCGGTTCAAGGACTCCGTCAAGGAGGTCGCCGCCGGCTATGAGTGCGGCATCACCTTCGAGAAATTCCAGGACATCAAGGAGGGCGACATCATCGAAGCCTTCCTCATGGAGCAGATCGAGGTATAAGCTTTCGGTCATGATTTAGAAAGGAGATCTCAGCTATGGGAATGACTGACAGCCAGTTCAAAGGGTTCATTCGTTTTGTGTTGGACGACCTGGTTGAGATTCAAGGGGAGAACACCCCCGAGAAGCGAGACGAAAAGTTGAAAAAGGTCATTGAAAATCTCCAAAAGGTTTTAGAAGACTGAATGATCGGGGCGGGCGCTTTCGCCCGCCCCGGTTTGCTTTTAGCCCTGCACCCCCAGCGCCTGGACGATGTCCTGACGTAAACCTAGGCCCAGAGAGTAGTAAGCCTGGACCTCGTGACCGGTGTAGCGCATGAGCTGGGAGAAATACCGGTCGTACAGCTCGTATCCGACGATCTGCCTCACTTGTTCCGCGAGGGCGTGATACGCCTCCTCGGCCTCTCGAGCGCCAGGCAGCGCCTGACGCAGCCGGTCGGCGGCCTCGTCGATCTCAGTGTTGTGCCACAGCATTTCGACGATCAGGTCTTGCATTTTCATCACTCCTCATGTATTATGTTTCCGAACTATAAGTTCGAAAACAATTATATTCGAACTTATAGCGCGTGTCAAGGGGTTGGAGCAAAAAGTGGAAGATTTTTCTTCACGTATTAAAGCACTGCGAAAAGAGCGAAGAATGAAGCAGTCTGAAATGGCAGAGATTTTGGGCATCAAAGAGCGTTCCTACCAATGCTATGAGTATCGGGAACGCTATCCAGATGTACCTGGGTTGGTTGCCATTGCCGACTTCTTTGATGTCAGTCTGGACTACCTGATGGGCCGCTCCGACGTGCGGGAGCGGCGGTAAACCCCCGTCCCGCCGCAGCGGCAAGCCTCCTTTTGAAAGGAGGTGCCCCAGTTCGCAAACTGGGGCGGAGGATTGCATTTTGGCGAAGCCAAAATATGCGGAGCAAACACGGTTTTGCGATCCTTATTCACTTCGTATGTTCGGCTTCGCCGAACACGATCCTCAGTCAGCCTTCGGCTGACGGCTCCTTTCACTGGATATCCGTTAGCGGCTTTGCCGCTTACGGATATCGCGTCCCCCTTGCGGGGAAAAGGAGCCTTGTCGCCTACGGACGGGACGGAGGGAGGAGAGACGGGGGAGGTGGCTGGTATGGCTTTTTTGCCTCGGAACAAAGGACAGAGGCCTCATTCCTCACAGCTGCGCAATGAGCCGACACCGGCGGAGCGGCGGCTGTGGTACGGCTTTCTGCGCACCGCCTCCCCGAGATGGAATCGGCAGAGGATCATCGACAGCTATATCGTCGATTTTTTCTGCCACAAGGCGAAACTGGTCGTCGAATTAGATGGCAGCCAACACTATGATGAGCACGGGCTGATCGAATATGACCAAATCCGGACAGACTATTTGGAGGCGCTGGAGTTAAAGGTCCTGCGGTTCACCAATGAGGAGATCGAAAAGGACTTTTTAGGAGTTTGCCGAAGGATCCAAATGGAGGCAGACCAAAGACTGGAAATGATGTGAGGAGGAACACTATGGCGAGCAATCGAATCGGACGCATCAATGAGGAGGTCCAGCGGGAGCTGGCCGCCCTGATCCCCACGGTGAAGGACCCCCGGGTACGGGGGATGATCTCGGTGACGGCGGCAGACGTGACCCCGGACCTGAAGTATGCCAAGGTCTATATCTCGGTGCTGGACAAGGGGGACAGCGAACAGGTGCTCAAGGGCCTGAAGTCCGCCGCCGGGTATCTCCGGCGGGAGCTGGGCCGGGCCCTGGACCTGCGCAGCACCCCGGAGCTCACCTTCGTCGGGGACGATTCCATGGCCAAGGGGGCCAAGATCCTGGAGATGCTCCGGGATCCCGAGGTAGTCAAGCCGGAGAATCCGGCCAACGCCCATATCATCTTGGAGGACGAATGATGGATAGGATCGATAAGGACCAAGCGGCCGCTTTCCTCACCTCCCGTGACGGCTATCTGATCCTCACCCACGTGCGCCCCGACGGGGACACGATCGGCTGTGCCGCCGGGCTGTGCCGGGCGCTGAGGCAGATCGGCAAGACCGCCTATGTGCTGGACAACGCCGAGGCCACCGCGCTGTTCACCCCCTATCTGGAAGGGCTCGTCCCGCCGGAGGGCTTCGTCCCCGACACAGTGGTGTCGGTGGACATAGCGGCCCGGTCCCTCTTCCCGGAGAGGGCGAAGCAGTATCTGGACCGGGTGGATCTGGCCATCGACCATCACCCCAGCCAGGAGTTCTTCGCCGCCCGGACCTGTCTGGACAGCGGGGCCGCAGCCTGCGGGCAGATCGTCTTCCAGATCGTGTCCCAGTTCACGGCCCTCACGCCCGAGATCGGCGAGGCCCTCTATGTGGCGGTGTCCACCGACTGCGGCTGCTTCCAATACAGCAACACCGACGCCGCCATCCACCGCACCGCCGCCGCCCTGATGGAGACCGGCTTCGACCCCTACCCTATCAACCGGAGGTTCTTCCGGACCAAGACCTTCAAACGGCTGGAGCTGGAGAGCCTGCTGATCCAGGGGCTGGAGCTGCGGGACAGCGGGACCACCGCCCTGGTCTTCCTCACCACCGCCATGATCGACCAGGTGGGGGCCAGCGAGCGGGACATGGACGATATCTCCGCCTTCGTGGGGCAGATCGAGGGAGTCAAGAACGGGGCCACCCTGAAGGAGACCCGGGACGGCCACGTGAAGATCTCCCTGCGCACCGACCCCGGCGATCTGAACGCCTCCGCCGTCTGCGCCCTGCTGGGCGGCGGCGGTCACGCGGCGGCGGCGGGGGCTATGGCGGAGGGCACCATGGAGACGGTCCGTCAGGCCGTCATCGCCGCCATCGAGCAGATCCGGGGAGAGGGGTGAAGAGGATGTCCGCCACAGGCGGACATCCCGGAAAACGCCCTACGATCGCTCTTTTGGTGCCCTAAAACAGGCAAATGCCCCGCCTTTCCGGGTGTATCATCTTGCGAAATATCACTATTAGTATAAATGTCCGCCCTGAGCGGACGATACGGAACGTATCATCTTAGAGAGAGGGGGCCCCAGATGGCCAGTGGAATCTTGATCATCGACAAGCCCGCAGGCTGGACCTCCATGGACGTATGCGCCAAGCTGAGGGGGGTCTTCCACGAGAAACGGGTGGGCCACGGGGGGACCCTGGATCCCATGGCAACGGGCATCCTGCCCGTCTTCATCGGCCGGGCCACCCGGGCAGTGGAGTTCGCGGAGAAGTCCGACAAGGAATATATCGCCGGTCTAAAACTAGGCGTCATCACCAACACCCAGGACATCACCGGCGAAGTCCTGGAGACACGGCCCGCCTGCGTCAGCCGGGAACAGCTGGAGGCGGTCCTGGAGCAGTTCCGGGGGGACATCATGCAGATCCCCCCTATGTACTCCGCCATCAAGATCAATGGCAAGAAGCTCTATGAGCTGGCCCGCAAGGGCCGTGAAGTAGAACGTCCTGCCAGGGCTGTCACCATAAAGACCTTGGAGATCCTGGATAAGCAAGGAGATGGACTTTACACGATTCGGGTCCGCTGTACCAAGGGTACCTATATCCGCACCCTCTGTCACGACATCGGCCAGGCCCTGGGCTGCGGAGGGTGTATGGCCTCCCTGCGGCGGACGATGGCAGCGGGCTTTACCCTGGAGGAAGCCGTCAGCCTGGAACAGATCCAGACAGAAGCGGACCCGGCGTCCCTGCTGCTTCCGGTGGACTGCCTGTTCGCCGGCAGGCCGGTGCTTGCGCTGAAAAGCGCTGAGGCAGAGAAAAAGATCCGCAACGGCATGACCGCAGTCATGCCCTCTCTGGCCCCCGGAGAATATCGGGTGTATTCCCAAAATGGAGAGTTTTTGGTCCTGTGCCAGGCCAAAGACGGGAAACTGGCTACGATCAAAAGCTTTTTCGAGGTGTGATATCCGATGGAGAAACAACGCAGAGTGATCGCCCTGGGCTTTTTCGACGGGGTGCATCTGGGCCACGGGGCCCTGCTCCGGCAGGTGAAGGAGACGGCGGACCGCCTGGGGGCGGCGCCGGCGGCTTTCACCTTCGACGAGAGCCCCACCGCCGCCCTCACCGGACAGGACATCCCCCTGCTGTCCACCGTGGAGGACCGGACCAGTCTGATGGCTCAGCTGTACGGGATCCAGGAGGTGGTGATCGCCCCCTTCCACACCATGCAGCGCATGGACTGGGAGGCGTTCATCACAGACTACCTGGTCGGACAGCACGGGGCGGTCCATGTGGTAGCCGGCCACGACTTCCGTTTCGGCTACAAGGGCAAGGGGGATCCCCAGCGGCTGAAGGAGAAGTGTGCCCAGCTGGGGGTGGGCTGCGACATCATCCCCAAGGTGGAGCTAGACGGGACCACCGTCTCCTCCACCTACATCCGTTCCCTCATCGCCCAGGGGGAGATGGAGCGGGCAGTGGAGTTCCTGGGCCACCCCTTCCAGTTCACCCGGCAGGTGGCCCACGGCAAGCGGCTGGGGACCGCCCTGGGCTTCCCCACGGTGAACCTGTCCATCCCGGACGGGGTGATCCTCCCCGCCTTCGGTGTGTACGCCACCAAGGTCCGGGTGCTCCCCGTCTGCCCCGACGGTCACGAGCCCTCAGGGGCCCGGCCCCTCCCGGGGGAGGGGCCCTACCTGGCGGTGACCAACGTGGGGATCCGGCCCACGGTGGCCGACGGGGACCGGGTGACGGTGGAGGGCTTCATCCTGGACTTTGACGGTGACCTCTACGGGCGCACAGTGGAGATGGGATTTTACAAATACCTGCGTCCGGAGCGGAGGTTCCCCTCTATGGAGGCCCTGGCGGAGGAGATCCGGAGGAACACAGAACAGACGAGGGGATTTTTTAAGGGGGCGTGACAGCCAATGGGATTTTTCCATCTCCTGCACCACGAGCACCAGGCCCGATACGACAAGATGTTCCCTTATCTGTGGGCCTACGTCATCCTTCTGGCCCTGGCCGGCTTCGTGATGGACAGCCCGGCAGCGATCTGGAGGGGGCTGTACACCATCATCACCACCGAGGACGCCCTGATCACCGACTACGTGCTGGTGGCCGGACCGGGGGCGGCACTGGTGAACTCTGCCATCGTCACCGGTATCACGGTGAGCGTCCTCTATCTGTCTCGGGACACCCTCAACGGCATGACCCTGGTGGAGATGGGGCTGATGTCCGGCTTCTCCCTCTTCGGGAAGAACTTCGTCAACATCTGGCCCATCCTCCTGGGCACCTGGCTGTATACCAAGGCCCGGCGGGAACCGGCGGGGGGCTATATGGGCATCGGCCTGATGGCCACCGCCCTGGCCCCCATCGTCAGCTATATCGCCCTGGACAACGGCTGGGGCGGGCCGATGGAAGGCGTGCTGGTGGGGGTGACGATCGGCTTCATCATGCCCCCCCTGGCCACCTACACCTACCGGATCCAAAACGGCATGAACCTGTACAATGTGGGCTTCGCCTGCGGGCTGGTGGCCTTCATCTGTGTGCCCCTGATGGCCTCTCTGGGGGCGGACCCCACCACCCACTACCGCTGGGCCCAGGGCTATGACCTCCACTTCGGCGCGATGCTGGCCGGGATCTGCGTGCTGCTGATCCTGGGCGGGCTGTTCTTCTCCGGCAAGCCGGTGTGGGCCGCCTGGGCGGGCTACCGCCGTCTGCTCCAGACCAGCGGCCGCGCCCCCAGCGACTACCTGCGTATGTTCGGCCCCGCCCCTGTGGCGATCAACATCGGGGTGAACGGCCTGATCGGCATGTCCTACATCCTCCTCACCGGAGGGGATCTGAACGGCCCCACCGTGGGGGGCATCCTCACCGTGATGGGCTTCTCCGCCTTCGGCAAACACGCGGGCAACATCCTGCCCGTCATGGCCGGGGTGGCTCTGGGCAGCGTGGTGATGGAGTGGTCCCTCACCGATTCTGCCGTCCAGCTGGCCTGCCTGTTCTGCACCACTTTGGCCCCCATCGCCGGCTACTTCGGCTGGATCTATGGGGTGCTGGCCGGGTTCCTCCACTCCTCGGTGGTGCTGTACACCGGGTCCCCTGTGGCGGGGATGAACTTGTATAACAACGGCTTCTCCGGCGGACTGATCGCCATCGTCCTCTACCCCACCATCATGGCCATCGCCCGCCACCGCAAGCCCGTCCTCCAGGAGGAGGACTACTTCGACCAGCTGGAGGGTGACCGGCCTGTGGTCCCCCCAGATCCCCACACCATCAAGGAGGAGGAGTAGGGGCGCGTCTCATCCGCCGGTCTCCCGCGCCAGGCGGCAGGGGACCGGGATGGGAGGATCCTGCGGATGCCTGAGAGGACTGCGCCGGGACCGGCACAGCGAGAAATGTGGAAAGGAGCTCATCAGATGGAGATCGCAGAACTTTTGAAGGAACTGATCCCCGCCCATGGCCCCTCGGGGGACGAGGGAGGGATCCGGGACCGGATCGCCCGGCTGGCCCGGCCCTATGCCGACGAGGTGACGGAAGACGCCCTGGGCAGCCTGATCGTCCACAAGAGAGGCCCGGGCCCCCGGGTGATGTTCGCCGCCCACATGGATTCGATCGGCTTCATCGTCACCCACATCGAGAAGGAGGGCTTCCTCCGGGCGGGGCGGCTCGGGGGCCTGTCTGCCAAGGAAGCGGCCTATGCCCCGGTGCGCTTCCAAAACGGCGTCCGGGGGGTGTTCGTCCCGGAGGAGAAGGCCGACTTCGGCAAGCTGCGGCTGGATCAGTGCTTTTTGGACATCGGGGCCCGGGACGAGGCGGAGGCCCGGACGCTGGTCCAGGTGGGGGACACCGCCGTTTACGATGGAGCGGTCCGGATCCAGGGGAGCCGGGTGACTGCCCCCTATCTGGACGACCGGATCGCCTGCGCCGTCCTCCTGGCCGTCCTGGAACGGGTCCCGCAGCCCGCCTGCGACCTGTATCTGGTCTTCACCGTCCAGGAGGAGGTGGGCCTGCGGGGCGCACGCACCGCCGCCTGGCAGGTGGAGCCGGAGGTGGGGATCGCGGTGGACGTCACCGACGTGGACGACACCCCCGGCTCTGAGAAGGGCGGCACTGTCCGGCTGGGCGGGGGCGCCGCCGTGAAGGTGATGGACTCCTCCGTCATCTGCCACCCAAAGGTGGTGGCCCGTTTGGAGGAGCTGGCCCAGGCCCAGGGAATCCCCGTCCAGCGGGATATCATGCGGGCAGGCGGGACCGACGCCGGAGCCATCCACACCGCCCGTATGGGGGCGCGCGCCGGGGGGATCTCCATCCCCTGCCGGTATATCCACACCCCGGCGGAGACCGCCGACCTGGACGACGCGGAGCAGTGCGTCCGGCTGGCCGCCGCCCTGATCCAGGGCGGGATCTGAGCTCATCTGTGCCCTGCGTTCTCGTCCTTCTGGCTCTGGGTACCGAAGTAGAAGGAGATGACCACCGCATAGATGGTCATGAACTCCTGATCGATCTCCCTCCGGAAGGCCAGCAGGGCGAACACGGCGGTGAGGATCAGGGTGACGATGCTCTTCACCGTCAGCAGCTGGGCGATCCGTTTCCAAAGCAGGTCCATACAGGACCCCCCTTCCTAATGGGATATGGGAGGCAGGAGGCCCCCTCCATCCTATCGCGGCGGGGCCTGTCCCGTTCCAGAGAGCGGATCTTGCCCTTCTGAAAAGAGAGCTCAGAGATCAGTCCTTAAATTTGGATACTTTTCCCGATTTATGTCTTGCAAAAAAAACCGGCATCTGGTACAATAATAAACTGTCCGAATAGACGGGCAGGGTCTCGATCATTTTATCGGGCTGTGGAGCCCGCGGCAAGGAGAATGAAAACGCATGGATAAGAAACAGAGAGAAGAGCGCCGCCGGCAGGAAGACATCGCGCTGCAGCGGGGCCTGCTTTGGGTGGCTGGAGCGATCGTGCTGGAAGTCATCCTGATATTCATCGACCGCTTCTATATCAAATACTATATCACTGAGGCAGAAGTGAACCGGGCCCTGGCGATCCGTCAGGCGCTGGTGTTCCTCCGGATGACGGCCCCGGTCCTCACGGTCCTGGCTGCGGCATGGGCCGTGTGGCAGCTGAAGCAGGGCAAGAAGTTCGGTCTGCCCCTGGTGGGCGCTGTGGCCATGGCGGCAGTGTCCGTCTGCTCCCATGTGGCCCTGAAGTTCGCCGGCCCCGGCGTGTCCATGCTGTTCTGGCTGGTGATCGCCTGGGCGGTCCTGGCTCTGGTGTTCTATATCTACCAGCGGGAGTTCTTCCTGGCCGCTTCGGCCTGCGGCATGTCGGTGCTGGCCCTGTGGTTCGTCCGGTACGGCGCCTCCGGCCGGCTGGAGGCCATCCTGCTCCTGGCGGCTATCGCCGTGGTGACAGGCGTCTCCCTCTGGCTGAAGAAGACCGGCGGCGTGGTGCCCATCCAGCCCCCGGTGCAGTTCCTGCCCAAGAAGACCTCTTATGGGGTGCTGCTGGCCACCTGCGGGGCCAGTCTGGCCGCAGTGATCGGAGCGATGGCCGTGGGCGGATCCACCGCCTATTACCTGATCTATGTGATGGTCGCCTGGCTCTTCGCTCTGTTCGTATACTACACCGTCAAGCTGATGTGAGACGATGAGACTCGGGCTCCCCGCTCTCAGGCGGGGAGCCCTTTCCTATCGGAGGTGTGTCCATGAAACCGTTGGACCGGGAGGGCCGCAGCCGGGCCCTCTGCCTGACCGCCTTATCTGC
The DNA here is from genome assembly GCA_003612335.1 of bacterium 1xD42-67. Lineage (GTDB taxonomy): Bacteria > Bacillota > Clostridia > Oscillospirales > Oscillospiraceae > Lawsonibacter. The sequence goes on along the minus strand of RAYO01000030.1, from coordinate 6,788 downwards.
GGGACTGTTCCTGCTGTTCTGGCTCTTCCCCCTGACGGGAGACGACTGGTTCCGAGAGGCCCTGGGCGCCTCCCTCCACAGTCCTCTGGACCTGTTCCGGGCGGTGGCCGGCCGCTGGGCCACTGTGAATGGCCGGATCCTGGGCAACGTCCTGGCCTATGCCGCCGGGAGCCGCCCCCTCCTCCGGGCGGGGATGCGTACCGCCTTCACCCTGGCTTTGGTCCTCCTGCTGGCCCGTATCACCGGGCTGGACCGCTGGCAGGGCCTGCTGATCTGCGCTGCCGGCGCTCTGACGATCCCCCGGGAGATGTTCTGCCAGATCTATCCCTGGGCGGCAGGCTTTTTCAACTATGTCCCCCCTGTGGTGCTGATCCTGGCCGGGCTGGAGCTGGCCAGGCCCGTCCTGGACGGATCCCCCCTCCAGGAGAGCCCCGGCCGGGGAGCGGCCCTGTTCCTGGTGGGCCTGAGCCAGCCCCTCTTCGTGGAGAACGACGCCCTCTGTGCCCTGTGTGCCGCCGGGGTGCTGGTGGTGTGGTACCGCTGGGAGCAAAAGCGCTGGTCCCCCTGCCTGCTGGCCCTCCTCCTGGGCTGTGTCCTGGGGACGTCCCTCCTCTTCGCCTCCCCCTCCTACCGGCTGATCGCCGGGGGGGACGGGGCCTACCGCGCCGGGCTGTCCGGCGGGCTGTCCGGACTGGCCGCTATGGCCCGGACCAACCTGCCCGAGGTGGTGCGGTGCTATATCCTGGCCTGTCCGGTGCTCTACTGGGGGCTGACCGTCCTGGCCCTGCTGCTGTGGATGTGGGAGGACAGGCCCTGGCATGACCGTTTGCTGGCGGCGGCCCTGTTCCTCAGCTGCGGCTGGCTGGATCAGGGGCGGTCCCGCCTCCTCCTGGCGGCCGCCCTGTGGTGGCTGTTCCTCACTGCCGCCCTGTGGCGGTGGCTCCCGGGGCGGACCCTACGGGCCCGGGCCCTGTTCCTCTGGCTGGGGGCCCCTGTGGCTGCCGCCCCCCTCCTCTTCGTCGATCCGATCGGTCCCCGGTGCCTCTTCCTGTCCTACATCCTCATGCTGGCCGCCGGCGGCGTGATGCTCCGGGCCTTGGGGCCGGAGCGCCTGCCCCCCCGCGTCCTTGGTCTGGGGGCCATCGCCCTGACGGCGGCGGTATCCTGCTCCTATCTGACGATCTACTCCCCCCTCCACCAGGTGGAGATCCAGCGCAGCCAGCTCCTGGCCCAGGCCCTGGCCAGCGGGGCGGATCAGGCGGTCCTCCCCCCCTATGAGCACGGAGGCTGGCTCTGGGACGCGGACAGCGCCGCGAAGATGGAGACCCGCTACTACCACGATGCGCCAGGGGACCTGAAGATTCGTTTCTCTGCCCCGGACCAATGGCTGGAGGTGTGACCATGAAGGGACTGGATCAGGGACAGCGGCGGGCCGCCTTCTTCGCCGGTCTGGCGGTCCTGTATACGGGGCTGTTCCTGCTGGTGTGCTCCTCCGGCTTCTACGACGTCACCGGCGCCCACAACGACCGGGTCTTCTCCGCAGACGACGTGTATTATGTGACCCACTTCTTCTCCCCCACCCTGGACACCTCCCCCCGGATCATCAAACATCCCCTTCTGATCGTCTTCGGCTGGCTCTTCACCCGGCTGGAGGGACTGGTCCTGGGGACCATCACGGTCGAGCACCACTATATGCTCATCGCGGCCGTGCAGGTGTGCGCCGCCTGGCTGTGCGTCCTGGTGCTGGACAAGTTTTTGGAAGAGGATCTCCGGCTGTCCACCGGCCACGCCCTTCTGGTGTGCGCCGTCTTCGCCCTGTCCTTCTCCACCCTCTTCTACGCCCTGGTGGCAGAGAGCTACATCTGGTCTGCCCTGGTGCTGCTGCTCACCTTCTATTTCGTCCAGCGGCAGAATATGCCGGTGGTCGTCCTCCTGGGGGCGGCGGCCGCCGGGATCACCATCACCAATGCCGCCCTCTGGGCGGCGGCGGTGGCCTGCTCCCAGTGGAGCCTCCGGCGGAAAGGGGCCGCGCTGGCCCTGGGAGGCGGCACTTTCTGCGCCGCTGTGGCCGTTACCCCCCTGGGGATGCAGTTCTTCGCCTCCCTCCTCCCCGGCGCACTGGGCAGCGCGCGGAACTACAGCGACCACTTCCCCCCTCTGGAGGCCCTGCGCCGGGTGTTCTATTCCTTCTTCGGCTCCACCGGCTTCTATCTGGACACCATGGACCAGTCCGCCTTTGGGGAGTTTTCCGGAGACGCCCTCACCTTCCTCCCCTCCGCCTCCCGGCTGGTGACAGCGGCGGCGGCGGTGTGGCTGGGACTGCTGGTGTGGGCGGTGTGGCGATACCGCCGCTCCCCCCTGCTCTATCCCCCCCTAGCAGTGCTGGGGTGCAGCCTGTTCCTCCACGGCGTCCTCCAATATGGGCTGAAGGAGGCCTTCCTCTACTCCCTCCACCACCTGCCCGCCCAGATCTGTATCGCCGCCCTGCCTCTGGCCCCCCAGGCCGTCAAATGGGAGCGCCGCATCGTCTCCGGCATCCTGGCCGCCTATCTGATCTGCCTGGTGGTCCTGGATCTGCCCGGATATCAGGCCCTGTGGCGGTACATCTGCCAATAAGATCCGGGGAACATCCTGTCCCCGGAGCGCTTATCCTGTGTCCCCCGGAGACGGAGGGACACGAAGCGATCCCCTCCACGGACGCGCTCAAAGACCGGATGCCCCTTTACGATCTTGGGTATCTTGTGGTATGATCGTAGATACTACATCTGAGAAAGAAGGTCCCCATGATGGACGCACTGCAGGATCTGAAGGACCGCATGGAGCAGGAACGGCCCGCCCCCTGGGGCGAGCTGCCCGATATCGACCTGTATATGGATCAGCTGATCTCTTACATGCCCCGGCAGCTGATCCGGTTCGATGAGAGGAACGCCCTCACCTCCGCCATGGTGAACAACTATATCAAAGACGGCCTGGTCCCCCGGGCCAAGGGGAAGCGGTACGGCCCCATCCACCTGGGCTACCTCACCGCGGTGGTGGCGCTGAAGCAGGTGCTGTCCGTTCGGGACATCGGCGCGCTGATGTCCGCCGGCCGGGCCCTGGAGAAGACCCCGCCCGAGCAGTACGGCTACTTCTGCCGGGCCCTGGACCACGCCCTCACCGACACCGCCCAGTCCATCGACCCAAAACTCCCCGAGCGGGACCTGGCCAAGCTGGCCCTGGAGCTGGCAGTGCGCAGTTACGCCAATCAGCTGGCCTGCCAGCGGATCCTGAGCATCCTCCAGCCCCAGGAGGAGAAAAAACGGAAACCATAGGGGCAGGGCCCTGCCCTGCCGTTTATCTGGAAGGAGCGTCATCTATGTCCGATCTCATCATCCTCACCGACTCCTCCGCCGACCTGGGGGAGGATATGGCCCGGGAACTGGACGTCCAGGTGATCCCCCTGGGCTTCGTATTGGACGAACACACCTACCGCGACTATCCGGACAGCCGGGAGATGGATCCCCACACCTTCTACGACCGCCTGCGCAGGGGAGACACCGCCACCACCAGCGCCGTCAACGTGGCCCAGTATACCGAGGCCCTGGAGCCCCTGCTCCAGGCGGGGCACGATGTGCTGATCCTGGCCTTCTCCTCCGGGCTGTCCACCACCTACAATTCCTCCCTGATCGCTGTGGAGGAGCTGAGCGCCAAATATCCGGACCGGAAGCTGTATACCGTGGATACCCTGTGCGCCTCCCTGGGCCAGGGCCTGCTGGTGTGGTACGCCGCCCAGCTGCGGGCCAGGGGCGGGACCATCGACGAGATCCGGGACTGGGTGGAGGAGCACAAGCGGAACCTGTGCCATCAGTTCACCGTGGACGACCTCTACTTCCTCAAGCGGGGAGGCCGCATCTCCGCCGCCACCGCGATCGTGGGTTCCATGCTCCACATCAAGCCCGTCCTCCATGTGGACGACGAGGGCCATCTCGTGAGCATCGGCAAGGCCCGGGGACGGCAGGCGGCCCTCAAGGCCCTGGTGGATCGGATGGAGGAGACCGCCATCGACCCGGGCAGCCTCACCGTCTTCATCAGTCACGGCGACTGCCTGGAGGACGCCCAGACCGTGGCCGACATGGTGAAGAAGCGCTTCAACGTCCAGGACATCTATATCAACTATGTGGGCCCCGTCATCGGCGCCCACTCCGGCCCTGGCACCGTGGCCCTGTTCTACATCGGGACGAATCGGTAGGGCCATGGCGAAGGACTGGAGATTCTTGTCGGAGGAGGCGGAGACCATCTCCCTCCACGACCACTGCATCACCTCAGTGGAGGAGGACGGGCCGGATCTGATCCTCCATTTTACAGATGATGGCTTCGACGTTACAAAGGACAACTCCCTCAACCCCACCGGCCGGCACCGGAACACCGGTCCGGCGGCCATTGTTCTGAAAAGCTGGCAGTTTTTAGATGGCGCTTTCGACCGGGGCGTGGAAGTGAACTGTCCTGATGGGACGAGGTATCCTCTTCCAGAAAAGCCTCTGACTCAAGAGCAGCTTTTGAGCGGCGCCTTCGAGGCGGAGGTGCTGGACTTCGATCGAGACCTGAAGACCGGGACGTTCCGCCTGTACGGGGACGGCGTCTATTATGAGGGCCTGGACACTCCGGACGGTCCAGCAGGCTTTATCGTGCTGGAGCTGTATGCGCAGCGGGTGCTGTTCTGCTGGAACGAGCTGCCCCGAGACGCCTGGTTCCAGGACTGGCCTAGAAAATAGATAGGATGTGCAGCAATGGATGAGATCAAATGGCTGGAGATAGCCATCGACACCGCCCCGGACCGGCTGGACCGGGTGTGCGCCCAGCTGGCCGCAGCTGGGATGGACAGCCTGGTCATCGAGGATGAGCAGGACTTCCTCACCTTCCTGGAGCAGAACCGGCAATATTGGGACTATGTGGACCAGGAGCTGCTGGACCGGATGAAGGGGGTCACGCGGGTGAAGTTCTACGTCACCGACGACGAGGACGGAAAAAAGCAGCTGGAGCAGTACACCCGGGGGCTGGATCAGGAGTTTACCGCCACCCCCCTCACCGACAATGACTGGGCCTACAGCTGGCAGAAATATTACAGGCCCCTGGAGATCGGCCAACGGCTCTATGTGGTCCCCCAGTGGCTGCGGGACGATCCTGTCCCCAGCGGCCGGGTGCCCTTCTACTTGAATCCCGGCCTCACCTTCGGCACCGGCTCCCACGCCTCCACCCAGCTGTGCCTGGAGGGGGTGGAGGAGCACACCGTCCCCGGCCGGGACGTGCTGGACCTGGGCTGCGGCAGCGGGATCTTGTCCATCGCCGCCCTGTGCCTGGGGGCCTCCCGTGCGGCGGCCGTGGACATCGACCCCAAAGCGGTGGACGTGGCCTATGAGAACGCCGCCCTCAACGGCATCGGCAGGGACCGGTATACCGTCCGTGCGGGCAACGTGCTCTCCGACCGGGCTCTGGCCGCAGAGCTGGCTCAGAAACGATATCACCTGGTGCTGGCCAACATCGTGGCCGACGTGATCATCCCTCTGGCCCCCCAGGTCCCGGGACTGCTGGAGGAGGACGGGATCTTCCTCTGCTCCGGGATCATCGACACCCGGGCCCACGAGGTGGAGACCGCGCTGAAAAAAGCCGGCCTGACCGTCCTGCGCAAGCGGGAGAAGAACGGCTGGGCGGCTCTGGAGGCGAGGCTATGAAGATCTTGGTCTGCGGGCCCAAGGCCCGCTACGATATGTACCGGCCCGCCTCTGCAGAGGACCTGCCGGTGGAGCTGGTCTTCACCGACCCTCACCGGTCCGCCCTCCAGACCGCCCGGGAGCACCCGGACGTCCAGGTCATCTTCGCCGACGCCATCACTCCGGTGGGCCGGGAGGTCATGGACGCCCTGCCCCGGCTGCGGATGATCCACTCCGAGGGGGTGGCCTTCAACGCCATCGACATCGCTGCAGCCCGGGAGAAGGGCATCTTCGTGTGCAACAACAAGGGGTGCAATGCCGTCTCGGTGGCAGAGCACACCGTGATGCTCATGCTCATGGCGCTGCGCCGGGGGATCTCCGGCCACACGGCCGTCAGGGCGGGGGAACAGATCGCCTTCAAGGAGGCGTTCATGGTGTCCAGCGCTCCGGAACTGGGGGAACAGACGGTGGGGCTGATCGGCCTGGGAGATATCGGCCAGGCTGCCGCCCGGCTGCTGCGCCCCTTCGGCTGTGAGCTGTTCTACTACTCTGCCCACCGCCGCTCCGCCCAGGTGGAGGATGCTCTGGGGATCGCCTATCTGCCCCTGGAGGAGCTGGCCGCCCGGTGTACCCTCCTCTCCCTCCACTGCGCCGTCAACGATCAGACCCTCCATATGGTCGATGAGACCTTCCTGTCCCACGTCCGGCCGGGCACTATCCTGGTGAACACCGCCCGGGGCCAGCTGTTGGACAACAGCGCCGTCCGGCAGGCCCTGATCGACGGCCGGCTGGGCGGGATCGCGGTGGACACCCTGGACCCGGAGCCTACCCCCGCCGATCACCCCCTGGTGGACCTGCCTCCCGAGGCCGCAGACCGGGCGGTCTATTCCCCTCACCTGGGCGGGATCACCGGCGGTTCCTTCCGCCGGGCCCACCAGAATATGTGGCGCTCTGTCCGGCTCATCCTGGAGGGGGAACGGCCTGATCATATCGTGAACGGTCTATAAAAGGAACGCCGCCCAAAGGGGCGGTGACGTAAGAAAACATTTTAAGCGAGGGTCGGCGTAGCGTCAAGCTGCGCCGACTTTCGCATTATTTTTG